>NZ_JBFUDG010000003.1:0-605137 GCF_056404835.1 Allobosea sp. P2_B12
GGCGAAGCCCTTGCCGGCATCGCCCGCCCGGGCCGCTTCCACCGCCGCGTTCAAGGCCAGCAGGTTGGTCTGGAAGGCGATGTCGTCGATCACCCGGATGATGTCGGAGATCTTCTGCGAGGCGCTCTCGATGCGCGCCATCGCGTCGACCGCCTGGCCGGCGATGGTCCCGCCCGACTGGGCCGCCTGCATCGCGTCATTGGCGATCGCGGCTGCGTCCTTCGAGGCCTGGGCGGAGGCCTTCACCGAGGCTGCGAGCTGCTCGGTGGTGGCTGCGGTCTCCTCCAGGCTCGATGCCTGCTCCTCGGTGCGCTTCGAGAGATCGTCGGCGCCCATATTGATCTCGCGGGCGGCGAGACCGACATCGGCCGAGGTCACCTGGATCGTCCGCACCGTCGAGGAGAGACGGTCGACGGTCGCGTTGAAATCGTCGCGCAGCGTCACGTAATCGGCGGGCATATCAGCTTCGATGCGGTGGGTCAGATTGCCATGCGACAGCTCGGCGAGGCCGGTCGCGATCGCCTCGACCACCTTCTCCAGCTCCCTCGCCTGCTGCAAGCGCTGCTGGCCGGCCATCTGACGCTCTTCTTCCGTCGACCGGCGCGTCTCGTCCATCAGGCTGGCCTGGGAAGCAGCTTCGGCCTCCAGCCTCTCCTTCTCGATCGCAGCGCTGCGCAGCACGTCCACGGCGCCGGCCATGTCGGCAAACTCGCCGGTGCGGAAGCGCGGAACGGCCGAGACGAGATCGCCGGCAGCGAGCCGCTCCATCGCGCCCTTGAGGCTGCCGAGCGGCTTCATCATGCGGCGCACCAGCATGAACAGCGCTGCTCCGCCGACAACCGCGATCACCAGGCCGGCGATGACGTTGCCGGTGATCATCTCGCTGATGACCGCCAGGAAATCCTGCTGCTTGATGCCGACATAGAGCACGCCGATGACGCTGTTGTCGGACTTCTGAATGATCGGCTCGTAGATCGTGAAATAGGGCGTGCCGAGAATGTCGGCCGCTCCGGAATAGGTGGCGCGCTGCTTGAAGACCGCATCATGGGCTGCGCCCGCAGCGAGCTTCGTGCCAACGGCGCGCGATCCATCGGGCTTCTGCACATTGGTTGCGACGCGGACGTCACCCATGAAAACCGTGGCAGTGCTGCCGGCCAGCGTCTTGACCTTGTCGACCGCGGCGAAATTGCCGTTCACCAGTTCGTTACCGAAGAACAGCTTGTCGCCCTCAAGCCTGGGCTCGCCCTTGGTCATCAGCAGATCACGCAGGAGGTTGATATTGACCGACAGGCTGACCTGGGCTCGTTCCCGCATCGCTTTCTCTGCGGCCTGAAGCGACACCAGAACGGATGCCGCGACGGCAACGCCGACGAAAAAGACACCGACGATGGCGAGGCGGGTCGCGATCGGAAGACGAATGGAGAGGAGCTTTTTCATGGACGGCCCAGTTTGAAAGCGGCGCCGGCCCACATGTCGAACTCTTTCCTCAGATATTCGACCATGGCCTGACGGTGCCGGGATTTAGAATCTTATGAGAAGGCGATTGTGCTCGATGAAGCGCAATATAGGCATAGGCCAGTTCAATCTCTTCGTAGTCTTGATCAGCGGAGAGTTACTCGACCGCTGCGGCATCCACGCAGATTAGAATTAGACTTAACCAAACGCGTGAAGAATGACTTAACCTAGGGCGACCTGTCCGGATGGCTGGCGCGAGATGGAGGGCAGTCAACAGATCCTGCGGGACCCGCCCCGCCCATCGACGCCGGCCCTGCCGCCATCTTTGTTGCCCATCCGCCACAGATGCCGCCCGCCACATTTCCGCCACATCGCGTTCACCCCACGGCCACGCCGTGCGCCTTGAACGTCATGCGGCGTGACCAGTGGAACGCCGATGCCTTTCCGCCGTTGTTCAGCCGCATCCGCAAGACCAATAAAGCAGAGCCAAACTTCATGCCCGTTGCTTCGCCCGCCACTCGCTTCTCCTTCCCTATGTTCGAGCGCCCCTTGAAGCGTCTGTCGGCGCTGCTGATGCCGTTGCTTCTGGCGGCCTGCGTCGGCGGGCAGCAGCAGCCCTTCGAAGTGGCGCATACGCCCGGCTTCAACGTCAGCGCCGAATATCTGATGATGTATGGCGAACGCCCCGACGAACAGTTTCCGCTTCCTGCGACCGACCTGTCCGAGGTCGATCCGCGCTTCCTGCGCCGTGAGGTGGCCTACCCGACGCGCGAGCAGCCTGGCACCATCATCGTCGATACCGACAACAAGTTTCTTTATCTCGTCCGCGAGAACGGCCGCGCCATCCGCTACGGCATCGGCGTCGGCAAGCAGGGCATGTCATGGCGCGGGCGCGCCACGGTCGGCCGCAAGGCGGCCTGGCCGCGCTGGACGCCGACCGCTGCGATGATCGCGCGCGATCCGGAGAAGAACGGCCCCTGGGCGGGCGGCATGAAGTCCGGTCTGGAGAACCCGCTCGGCGCCCGCGCGCTGTATCTCTACCAGGGCGACCGCGACACGATGTACCGGATTCACGGCACCACGGAGCCCTGGTCGATCGGCCAGTCCGTCTCCAGCGGCTGCATCCGGATGTTCAACCAGGACATCATCGACCTGCACAGCCGTGTCCCCACGGGCACGACAGTCGTGGTCCTGAACCGCCGTCAGTTGCTGACGCCGGAACCCGGCGAGGTCTTCGACGAATTCACCTCCGACGGCAGCATCTGACGTTTGGGCAGACCCTGCGTCATCCGCCTGACACCCGCGGTCTTCACCACGCTGCACGTCGCGTCGCACGCTCTGTTGTGCAGGTGCAGCAATTTGGTGTAGGCGGATAATGTTGGGCGTCTCCGCCGCACTTGCTGCGCGTGCACTTGCTGCGCGTGACGGGATCGCGCCCAGCCAGCGGGGAGAGTGCATTCGATGCGCGTGACGATGATCGGTTCAGGCTATGTCGGCCTGGTCTCGGGTGCCTGTTTCGCCGATTTCGGCCATGTCGTGACCTGCGTCGATACCGATGCGTCGAAGATCGATGCGCTGAACCGGGGCGAGATCCCGATCTTCGAGCCCGGTCTCGACGATCTCGTCGCCAAGAACGTGCGCGAAGGTCGCCTCAGCTTCACCACCGAACTCGCCGGACCGGTCAGCAGTGCCGATGCCGTCTTTATCGCGGTGGGAACGCCGACGCGGCGCGGCGACGGCCATGCCGACCTCTCCTATGTCTATCAGGCGGCGCGCGACGTCGTCGCCGAGATCGACGGCTTCACCGTCATCGTGACCAAATCGACCGTGCCGGTCGGCACCGGCGACGAGGTCGAGCGGATCATGCGCGAGACCAGGCCCGACGCCGATTTCGCCGTGGTCTCGAACCCGGAATTCCTGCGCGAGGGCGCCGCCATCGGCGACTTCAAGCGCCCCGACAGGATCGTCATCGGCACCGAGGACGAGCGCGCCCGCGGCGTCATGGAAGAGCTCTACCGGCCGCTTTACCTCAACGCGGCGCCGCTGCTGTTCACCCAGCGCCGGACGTCGGAGGTGATCAAATACGCCGCCAACGCCTATCTCGCCATGAAGATCACCTTCATCAACGAGATGGCAGATCTCTGCGAGGCGGTCGGCGCCAATGTCCAGGAGGTGGCGCGCGGCATCGGCCTCGACAACCGTATCGGCGGCAAGTTCCTGCATGCGGGCCCCGGCTTCGGCGGCTCCTGCTTCCCAAAGGACACGCTCGCGCTGATGAAGACGGCGCAGGACCTCGGCAGCCCGTTGCGCATCGTCGAGACGGTCGTCGCCGTCAACGACCAGCGCAAGCGCGCCATGGCGCGCAAGGTCATCGCAGCCTGCGGTGGCAGCGTCCGCGGCAAGCGCATCGCCGTTCTCGGCCTCGCCTTCAAGCCCAACACCGACGACATGCGCGAGGCGCCCTCGCTGTCGATCATCGCCGTGCTGCAGGACGCGGGCGCAGACGTCGTCGCCTATGATCCCGAGAGCATGGAGCCAGCCAAGGCTCTGCTCAGCGGCGTCAGCTTCGCGGCCGACCCGTATTCCTGCATCGAGGGCGCCGATGCGCTGGTGATCGTGACCGAGTGGGACGCTTTCCGCGCGCTCGACCTCGACCGCGTCAAGACCGGCCTGCGCACGCCGATCGTCGTCGACCTGCGCAACATCTACCGCTCGGACGACATGCGCCGCCGCGGCTTCGACTACAGCAATGTCGGCAACGCCTGAAAGCCCGCTGACCTTGCGGCAGAGAACGGCGTTTGCCGCCTTGATACCGTCACACGCACACACCACCTCTTGAGCGGCGGCGCATCCGCGCCGCCCGACATGAGAGGAGATGACGATGACGCCGCAAGAACGCGACGTGATCGCCGGGATTTTCGACCGCCTGAAGCAGGCGGCCAACCAGCCCCGCGACCCCGAGGCTGAACGCTACATCGCGGAGCGCCTGCGCGAGCAGCCCTATGCGCCCTACGCGATGGCGCAGTCCGTCTATGTCCAGGAACAGGCGCTGACCAACCTGCAGGCGCAGGTCGAGGATCTGCAGGCGCAGATGAGCGAGCTGCAGACCAAGCAGGCCGAGGCTCCCGCTCAGTCCGGCGGCTTCCTGTCCGGCATCTTCGGTGGCGGCGCGCAGCCGGCGCGGCCGCGCTCGGTTCCGTCCTTTCCGCAGCGTGGACCGGATGCTCCCTCCCCCGCCTGGAACAACCAGCAGCCCGGCACCATGCAGGCAGCACCCGGCGGACAGCCCGGCCCCGCTCCCCAGCAGCCCGGCCCCTGGTCGAACCAGCCGGCGCAGCAGCAGGCTCCCGGACGTGGCGGCGGCTTCATGGCGAGCGCGCTGACCACTGCGGCCGGTGTCGCCGGCGGCATGATGCTCGGCAGCGTGCTGACCAACGCCTTCAGCGGCGCCGGCGGCGCAGCCAAGGCCGCGGAAGGCGCGGCCGGCTCCAACCTTGCCGACAGCGTCGGCGGCAACACCGGCGCGGCTGCGAGCAATGCCGGTTACAATGACGGCTCGTCCAATTACGGCGCTGGCACGGACACGCAATCGGCCGGCTATGACGACGGCTCCTCCAATGCGGGCAACCACCAGCAGGCCGCCCATGAGGAACCCGTCGATGCCGGCTATGACGACGGCTCCAGCGGCTTCGACGGCGGCGGCGACGACGACAACTGGGCCTGACGCGATCCGCCCTAGCCTCAAATGACGAACCCGCCCGGCACATGCCGGGCGGGTTTTTTTCTTGTCAGGCCTGCGGCATGGCGCAGCGGGTCAGATCACCAGCACCTTGGCGCCGACGCGAACGCGCCCGTACAGGTCCGTGACGTCGTCATTGGTCATGCGGATGCAGCCGGAGGACACCGCCTGCCCGATGGTGTGCGGCTCGTTGGTGCCGTGGATGCGGTAGAGCGACGATCCCAGATACATGGCGCGCGCGCCCATCGGGTTCTCCGGGCCGCCGGGCATGAAACGCGGCAAATCGGGCCGGCGCTTCAGCATCTCGGGCGGCGGCGTCCAGGTCGGCCATTCCGCCTTGCGGCTGACGCTCTTCATGCCGGCCCAGGAGAAGCCGGGACGGCCGACGCCGATGCCGTAACGCAGCGCACGGCCGCCCGGCTGGACCAGGAACAGGAAACGCTGGGGCGTGTCGATGATGATCGTGCCCGGCTTGTGCGGACCGTCATAGGCGACCTCCTGCTTGTGGAAGCGCGGATCGATGACGCGCTCGATCGGGCGCTCCATCTCGATCGGCTGGCCATAGGCCGCGACGCGGCGGCCGGGTGCGGGCTGCCGGTCCGGCGGCTGGAACGGATCGGCCTCGTAGCCGGCGGCCGCGCGGCCGCCCTGGCCATAGGCCGAGTAACCCGGCCGGTTGTAGACCGCCCCGCCCCGCGTCTGCGGCGACGGATCGCGGCCGGTCATCAGCATTTCGATAAAGCCGCCGCCATAATTGGCCCGCGCCGTCGAGGCGGTCGTCATAGGGTCTGCATATCTGGGATCCGCGGGTAGCGGATTGCCATAGCTCTGCGCTTGCGCCGATCCCGGAACGGCGAGCGCTCCCGACAGGACCAACAATGGAACGAAGAGGACTGGACGCATGACGCAACTCTCTCGACATCGACTGCTGGGAGCCTGCCGGCGCGTCTTAAAAGGAATGGTGAATCGTTGACTCTTGCTGGTCAACAGTACCGCTAAACCAGCCAATTCAACGAATTAACCTTAGTGGAGGGGAAAGGGACAAGGTGAAGGAAGCGTTGCCGGTCCGCTTCTGCCGGTTGCCGGCGTGGTCAGCGCCGCGCTGCACGCCGCGTGGCCCACCAGAGCTGCGACAGCGTGCGCCAGCGCGCGACGTCGCAGATGAGGATGATTGCGCCATAGACCAGCGCCCCGATGACGACTTGCAAGGCGAGCTCGATTGCGGGAGCAAACCGGTCCCGCAGCGGCCAGATCGCGGCGGCCATGACAGCGACCGCGAGCAGAATGGCGCCGCAGTCGCGCAGCGGCGGCAGCACCGGCAGCGAACGCAGGGCCATTGTGGCGGTGATCGCGAGCACGGCCAGAAAGGCTGCCGTCTGCGCCAAGGCGTAGACGATTGGGCCCGACGCCGCGAAGGTCACCACGATGGCGAGATTTACGCCAAGGCCGATGACAGCCGCAAGCGTCGTCACGAGCGTGCGCTTCTCGATCAGAAAGGCCGGATAAAGCGCGGCCTGGAAGATCGTGATCGCCACGAAGCCCGGCAGCAGCGGCGCCATATAGGCCGAGAAGCGGCCCTGGAAACTCGGCGGTACCAGCATCCGGTCGAAGGCAGGCAAGGCGAGCCAGAACCCGACGACTGTCGGCAGCGCCACACCCAGCACGATCACGATGTTGGCTGCGATGCGCTTCTGCGCCGCGCGCCGCCCGCGCGTTTCGTCGAGGCGGATCACAGCCCGCAGCAGCACGATCTCGAGCGTCGCGCCAAGCGTGCCGAACAGGCGCAGGCCCATATCGGAGGCGAGCGAGAAATAGCCGGCCTCGGCGAAGCCATGGGCGCCCGCCATCAGCGAGCGGTTGAGCAGCGGGATCAGGGAATAGATCGCATTGCCGGCGACGAGCGGCAGAGCATATTTCGCGAAGGTCCAGGCGAGGTCGCGGCGCGCCGCCGAGAACGACAAGGGCGCGTCGGCCAAGGTTTTGCGCACCGAGATCAGTGCGACGGCAGCACTGAGCAGCCCGCCGAGCAGGACCACCGTCGGATCGCGCGTCCACCAGGCACCGCCGACCATCAGGACCAGCGCCAGAACATTCTTGACGATGACCAGCCGCGCGTAGGCCGCATCGAGGAAACGGGCTCGCGCGATCGCGCCATGATAGTCGAACAAGCCCGCGCCGACGCCGGCGAGGACGGATGCGGCCAGCATCATGGCCGGCATGCGAAAATCGATGCCGGCCATGATCGCGGCCAGCAATAGTGCGCAGAGGCTCATGCTGATGCCGGCGATGAGACAGTCCAGCGTCGCGCGGATCTCGGGCTGGGTCTCCCGCGTCGACAGCGAATAGAACCGCATGGCGGAGAGCTTGATCCAGTCGAGCATCGCCGTGTTGACCAGCACGATGATGGCCGCGCCGATAGCGTAGCGCCCGAATTCCTCCGGGCCGAGAAAAAACGCGATCAGGAGACCGAGAACGAAGTTCAGCCCGGCATTGACGACGAAGGGCAGCAGGACCGTCATTCCGTCTCAATCATGTCCGTCGCGTTCATCGATGCCGGATCGATGTGTCGACGGGGAGCCATCCGACTCGGCCGCCGCGTCCGCACCATTCCCTGCCGTAACGGGCGCGCCCGTGTTTTCCAAGCGCAGCTTGATGAGGCGATCAATGGCGTGAACCGAACGGGCACGGAACGCGTTGGGCCCACGACGTCTCTCCTGCGAGGAACAGCCGATGCCTTCGACGCCGCTTTATCGCCTAGTGTATTCCTCGATCTATCGGGCGGGGCGGGTCGACAACGAACTCTCCGCGCTTCGCGCCATCCTCTCCCAGTCGCGCAAGAACAACCAGACGTCCGACGTCACAGGCTATCTGATGTTCGACGGCGACAGTTTCGTCCAGGTGCTGGAAGGCCCGCGCGAGAATGTCGAGGCGACGATGGCACGGATCGCGAAGGACGAACGCCATCGCGACGTGTCCGTCATCGCGATCCACCCGACTGAGAGCCGCGCATTCCACAACTGGACGATGGGCGGCTACCGACGCAGCGCCGAGCAGGACCCGATCTTCGCCGCGCATGGCTTTCCCGGCAAGATCGATCGATCGCAGCTCAGCTTCGATGCCGCCGTGTCGCTTGCACGAGCCCTGTGCGCCGATCAGGCGCAGCAGGCTTCGTAGTCTTCGCGGGCCGGCCCTACGTTGGGGCTTGGCGACTCAGGGCTAGCGGTGGGAACCTTGCGCCTGTTGGGCATAGATAGCCCTCCGGCGTTTTCCAAGGGGAAGCTCCCGCTCCATGCCCAGCGAGCCGCTGTTCTATCTCGTCGGCTGGGCGACGACGCTCGTCATCGCCATCGGCAAGAGCGCCTTTGGCGGCGGCCTCGCGATCCTCGGCATCCCGCTGCTGGCTATGGTCGTCGAGCCGCTCGATGCAGCGATCATGATCGCGATGCTGGTCTCGCTGATGGACATCATGGCGCTGAGCAGCTTCGGCCGCGAGAGCTGGTCGAAGCCCGACCTCGCCTGGCTGGTGCCGGGCCTCGCGGCCGGCATCGGCATCGGCTACCTCGTTTTCATCAGGATCGACCCGCGCATCGTCACCCTCGTGATCGGCGTGACGACGCTCGCCTTCACGCTGCAATGGTTCCTCAAAGGCCGGCTCGCGGCGCCAGGTGCGCGGCCCGTCTCGGGCAAGCTCGCCTTGTTGGCCGGCACGGTCTCGGGCTTCACCACCTTCGTCGCCCATGCCGGCGGGCCGCCGGTGGCGATGTACCTGCTCAGACGCGGGCTGCCGAAGAGCGTCCTGGTGGGGACCACGATCGCGCTGTTCACGCTGGGCAACTGGATGAAGCTGCCGCCCTATTTCATGCTCGGGTTGAAGAACCCCGGAGCGCTGTGGGGCGCGCTGGCGCTGGCGCCGGCCGTGCCGGTGGGTATCTGGCTCGGCCATGTCGTGCATCGGCGCCTCGACCAGAAGACGCTGTTCGTCTGGTGCTACGGGCTGCTCGCCGTCGCCGCGCTGAAGCTGACGGTCGATGCTGCACTTGCTCTGCTGCGCTGACGGCATAGGGGAGGATCGCGGCAGCCCCCTATCGCGATACCTGAATTGCCCCTAATCGATCCGCCATGACCAGCCTGCCGCCTCCCCTGCGCCCAGCCCGTGACGACGATTCAGAGCCGCTCGCGAGCTTGATTGCGGCGAGCTTCGCCGAATATCCGAACTGCCTGTTCGCATGGGACGAGTTTCCCGAACTGCGGCGGCCCGCCAGTTATTTCGCCGCCAAGGGCGGCAGGCTCTGGATCGCGGATGCGCCCGGCGGCGGCATCGCCGCCTCGCTTGGCGCCACGCCCGTGCCCGAGCAGAACGCCGTCGAGATCACCAAGGTCTATGCAGCCCCGGCCTTCCGCGGCACCGGGCTGGCGCAGGCCCTGTTCGACGAGGCACTGCGCTTTGCGCACGAAGGCGGCTTCGGCGAGATGATGCTCTGGTCGGATTCGCGCTTCGCCCGCGCCCACCGCTTCTACGAGAAGCTCGGCTTCCAGCGCTGGCCAGGCGAGCGCTACCTCGCCGACGTCTCCGCAACCTGGGAATATCCTTTCCGCCTGCGCCTGCCGACGCGGTCATGAGCGCAGGCCCTATGCTGCGTGCCCTGCTCGGCATCGCGCTCCTCACCGTCATGGATGCGGTGGTGAAGGCGCAGATGCAGACGCATCCGTTCATCCTGACGCTGTTCATGCGCTTTGCCATGGGCGGCCTCTGCGCGCTCGTCGTGCTCGCCTTCGTCCGGCCGCCCGCGCCGACGCGCGCGAGCCTGATCGGCAACACCGTTCGCGTGCCCATCGTGGTCCTGACCGCCGGCAGCTTCTTCTATTCGATGTCCGTGCTGCCCCTGGCCGAGACGCTGACGCTGTCCTTCCTGGCGCCGGTCTTCGTCGCCCTGCTCGGCGGTCTGCTTCTCAAGGAGAAGCTGGACAGCCGGATCCTGCAGGCGCTGGGCTTCGGCGTCGCCGGCATGCTGGTGATGGTCTGGCCGCGCCTGCAGGGCCATGTCACGGGCGCCGGCCTCGGCGTCGCCGCCGCGCTGTTCTCGGCCGTCGCCTATGCCTTCAACCTGATCCTGCTGCGGCGGATCGCGATGAAGGAGCATCCGGCTGTTATCGTCGCCTTCCAGAACTGCGGGCCGGCGCTCTGCCTCGCCATTCCCGCCGCGCTCGCCTTCGTGCCGATGACGGCGCACGACCTGCTGGTCTATCTCGCGGCGGGCGCGCTCGGTGTCGCCGGCCATCTGACGCTGACCTCGGCCTTCGCCCGGGCCGAGGCCTCGCGGCTCGCCCCGCTGGAATACACCGCGCTGATCTGGGCGAGCCTGCTCGGCTATTTCGCGTTCGGCGAGGTGCCGCTGATCACGACCTATGCCGGCGCGCTGCTGATCGTGGCGGGAGCGGTGGCGATCAGCCGGCGTTAGGGCGTTTTATTTTGTCGCGTTTTCTTCAAGCGAACCGGTATCCACTTCGCTCAAAAACGCTTCAGCCCGCCGCCTTCGCCGGAAAGATCATGCAGGTCTCGGTGCCGTGCGCGAGCAGCTTGCCGCGCTCATCGACCAGCCGTCCCTCGCTGGTCGCGACCGTGCCGCCGCGATGGATCAGCTTGCCCTCGCAGCGTACCGTGCCGCTGTCGGGCATGACCGGCCGGACATAGTTCACCTTCATCTCCAGCGTCGTGTAGCCCTCGCCGGCTTTCAGCGTCGCATGGGTCGCGCAGGCCATGGCGGAATCGAGGATCGTCGCGGTCCAGCCGCCATGGATCGTCCCGAGCGGGTTGAAGAAGCGCGCCGAGGGCCTGCCGACGAAGACCACCCTGCCCTCCTCGACCTCGACCAGATCGAAGTCCATCGCCTCGGCAAAGGGCGGGCCGGGATGGCGTCCCTCGACCATGCTGCGCAGGAAATCGAGGCCGCTGCCGGCCAGCAGGGTCTCCCGCGATACCACTCCAACGTCCCGCGCCATCACCTGCCCTCACCCCTAACGTGTAGATGCACGTTAGGGGTTGGATGCTGCCGTGGTCAAGCTGCCGTCAGACCGTGCCGCGGGCGACGCGACGCAGTGCTTTCAGCCGGTCGCGCGTCTCGGACCAGTTGTCCTTGCCGAGCCCACCCTCGATCCGCTCCTGCGCCTGTCGCCAATGCGGGATCGCGGTCTCGATCGCGGCCCGCCCCTTGTCCGTGACGGCATGGATCGAGGCGCGCCCCTTGCACTCGACCGGCTCGATTAGCCCGGACGCCACCAGCAGTTGCAGGTTGCGCGTCAGCGAGGTGCGCTCCAGCGCGAAACGCTCGGCGAGTTCGGTGACGGAGCGCCAGGCGCCGGTGCTCAGCGCCGAGAGCAGGACGAACTGGGTGATCTTGAGTCCGCTCGGGCGCATCGCCTCGTCATAGGCCCGCGTCACGGCCCGCGCCGTCATCCGCACATGAAGCGCGACGCATGCCCGGGCGATGTCTTCGAGAGCGGGGCCGGTCGAGGCGGGTTCGGGCGCATCTGTCGTCATTCCGCCATGCTAGCGTGTTCGAAGCCCGTTGCCAGCAGGCCCGGCGACCCGACGCATTCACCTTTCTCCGGGATGATTTCTTGACTCTCCGCTGGCACGCGCCTATCTCCGCGCCATCCGTTGGCACTCGCAGATTGAGACTGCTAACAGATGCCCATCGCGGGCTCTCAGCCCGCACCGAATTATATGTAAGAGGAAGACAGAACCATGAAGTTCCGTCCGCTGCATGACCGCGTTGTGGTCCGTCGCCTTGATGGCGAAGAGAAGACCAAGGGTGGCATCATCATCCCCGATACCGCCAAGGAAAAGCCCCAAGAGGGCGAAGTCGTGTCCGTGGGCCCCGGCGCCCGTGACGAGGCCGGCAAGCTTGTCGCGCTCGACGTCAAGAAGGGCGATCGCGTCCTCTTCGGCAAGTGGTCCGGCACCGAGGTCAAGATCGACGGCCAGGATCTCCTGATCATGAAGGAATCCGACATCATGGGCGTCATCGGCTGAACGCCTGAGACCGCTCTTCCCGTCAATTCATAAGGAGTTGCTCTCATGGCAGCCAAAGACGTCAAGTTCTCCACCGATGCGCGCGACCGGATGCTGCGCGGCGTCGAAATCCTCGCCAACGCCGTCAAGGTGACGCTCGGCCCCAAGGGCCGCAACGTCGTGATCGACAAGTCGTTCGGCGCTCCGCGCATCACCAAGGACGGCGTCACCGTCGCCAAGGAGATCGAGCTCGCCGACAAGTTCGAGAACATGGGCGCCCAGATGGTGCGCGAAGTGGCCTCGAAGCAGAACGACCATGCCGGCGACGGCACCACGACCGCGACTGTCCTCGCCGCAGCCATCATGCGCGAAGGCCTGAAGTCGGTTGCCGCCGGCATGAACCCGATGGACCTGAAGCGCGGCATCGATCTGGCCGTCGAGGCCATCGTCGCCGACCTCAAGAAGAACTCCAAGAAGGTCACGTCCAACGCGGAAGTCGCGCAGGTCGGCACCATCTCGGCCAATGGCGACGAGTCGGTCGGCAAGATGATCGCGACCGCCATGCAGAAGGTCGGCAACGAGGGTGTCATCACTGTCGAGGAAGCCAAGACCGCCGAGACCGAGCTCGACGTCGTCGAGGGCATGCAGTTCGACCGTGGCTATCTCTCGCCCTACTTCATCACCAACTCCGAGAAGATGGTCGCCGAGCTGGAAGACCCCTACATCCTGATCTTCGAGAAGAAGCTGTCCTCGCTCCAGGCGATGCTGCCGATCCTCGAGGCCGTGGTGCAGACCGGCAAGCCGCTGCTCATCATCGCCGAGGACGTCGAGGGCGAGGCCCTGGCCACGCTCGTCGTCAACAAGCTCCGTGGCGGCCTGAAGGTCGCGGCCGTCAAGGCTCCGGGCTTCGGTGATCGCCGCAAGGCCATGCTCGAGGATATCTCGATCCTGACCGCAGGCCAGATGATCTCGGAAGACCTCGGCATCAAGCTCGAGACCGTGACGCTCGCCATGCTCGGACGCGCCAAGAAGGTGCGCATCGAGAAGGAGAACACCACGATCATCGACGGCGCCGGCAAGAAGAAGGACATCGAGGCCCGCGTCTCGCAGATCAAGGCGCAGATCGAAGAGACCTCGTCGGACTACGATCGTGAGAAGCTCCAGGAGCGTCTGGCCAAGCTCGCCGGCGGCGTCGCGGTCATCCGCGTCGGCGGCGCGACCGAGGTCGAGGTCAAGGAGAAGAAGGATCGCGTCGACGACGCCCTGAACGCGACCCGCGCTGCGGTCGAAGAAGGCATCCTTCCGGGCGGCGGCGTTGCGCTGCTGCGCGCTCTGTCGACCGTCAAGGCGATCAAGACCGCCAATGACGACCAGAAGACCGGCGTCGAGATCGTCCGCAAGGCGATCATGGCCCCGGCCAAGCAGATCGTCGACAACGCCGGCGATGACGGCGCGGTCGTGGTCGGCAAGCTGCTGGAGTCCAAGGAATACGCCTTCGGCTACAACGCCCAGACCGGCGTGTACGGCGATCTGGTCAAGGCCGGCATTATCGACCCGACCAAGGTCGTGCGCACGGCCATCCAGGACGCGGCTTCGATCGCCGGCCTGCTCATCACCACCGAGGCGATGATTGCAGAGCTGCCGAAGAAGGACTCGCCGATGCCGATGGGCGGCGGCGGCGGCATGGGCGGTATGGACTTCTGATCCAAGCCACCTTCGCTTTCTGCGAAGACTATGGAGGCCCGGCGCAAGCCGGGCCTTTTTTCGTCAGGCTTCCCGGGTGGTCATTGCTACCGCTCCGCTGCCCTGCCGATGCGGCCAAATCGCCAGCATCCGGCACAGGTCATTCAGCGGCGGCAAGGACGGCGCCGCTAGCCTGGTCAACCGTCAAAGAATATTCGAATGCGAAATCAAACCTCAATCATCTCGGCCTAGGCTTGCTTTTACAGGCAATTTCAGGCGCGGATGATGTCGAATTTCAAACATAAATCGTCAGACCGCCCTCTCAGAGGTAGCGTACGGATCAATTTCTATGCTGCGTTCGCCGGGCTTCTTTTCCTGATCTTAACCCTGACTGCAGTTTCGGTTTACTCCGTTCAGCAACAATCCGCGTATCAGGATCAGCTCGACACTTCTTCTCAGGCGGCCATCAACATTGAAAAGGCCAATGGACTGATCTTTGCGGTCGTCATGGAATCGCGCGGCATCTACATGTCGAGCGATGCGGCGACCGTGCAGCGTTACAGTTCCGCGCTGCTGCGACGGAACCGTGAGCTGGCGGATGTCATGGACCAATGGCAGCGCATCGTTCGCGCCGACGATCTCGAGCTGTTCGAGGCTTTCAAGACCCGCGTCTCCGAATTCATTCGGTTTCGTGCGGAGTTGGTGCGTCGCGCCACGACCATCAGCCAGGAGGCTGGTCGGGAATGGGGCGACAACGAAGCCAATCGCTCGGTGCGCAGCGCACTCAACGAAGACCTCGCAGCCCTGGGAACGGTCTACTTCAAGCGCGCTAATGTCATCGCCCGGATGGGCGAGCGGATGCAGCTCACGAAGCTCCTGCTGGTCATCCTGGGCATTGGCGCCGTCGCCATCACCTGCGTGACCGCGTTCCTGCTCAAGGCCTCGGTGATCGCCCCGCTGCTCGACATCACGGCCGCAACAGACCGCATTGCCTCCGGCATGGTCGTGATGACGATCCCGCACATCGCAAGAGATGACGAGATCGGGAAACTGGCGGATGCGGTACAGCAGCTTCAGAAGGTCATCCGGCATAACGAGGACCTTCTGAAGAACGAAATCAAGACGGCACGTGAGCGTGAAATATTCAAGAGCAACGAAGCTCATTTTATTTCTGCCATTGATAATATGGCACAAGGCCTAGTGATGCTAGACGCACACGCTAACGTCATTCTGATGAATGAATCTTACAGAAAAATGTATAAACTTCCGACCAATATCATGGATACACGATGCAGCCTACGCGACATCCTGGCTCACCGCGCCGAAGCCGGCCTTTTTTCTGGCGACCCGTCGGCATATGTTAAAACGATCCTCACCCGCATCGGCCTGGGCAAGCCATCGACAAGCCATGTCAACCTGAAGGATGGGCGCTGGATTCGGGTTTTCGAACAGCCGACGGCGGATGGCGGCTGGGTGGCAACCCATGAGGACTTCACCAAGCAGCACCAGCTCGAGCGCATGCTGGAACGCATCGAGCGGCTGTTCGGCGCTGTGGTCGAAAACATCGACGAGGCCATCCTGGCTCAGGACATGGGCACCAAGCGCTATCTTTTCGTCAATCGCGCCGCGGAAGTCCTGTTCGGCATGTCCCGCGAAGCGATCATGGGGCGGACCGCGCAGGAGGTCTTCGAGGACGACACGGCCGAGAAGATCGACGGTACCGCCAGGCTGACGCCGATCGCCGAGACCGGAACCCGGGAGACAGTCCAGACCATCGCAACACCGGGGAACGGCAAGCGCATCGCCGGAATCCGTCACTTTCCCGCATCCAGCGGCGAAAGCGCGACGCAATGCCTGATCACCCTGATCGACGACAAGACCGACCGGCTGATGCAGACGCGCAAGCTGGCGAGTTGAACGGCGCCTTGGCCTTCATCGATCGGCTCTTCACAATGCGCTGAACCGGCGCGGTTCGCCTTGAGCCGAGCTTTCTTGTCTGTTGCGTTGCACTGGACCATGGTTCGAATCGCGGCGTCCGCCGCCGATCAGCCCAGCCAGGATATCGCCGATGCGCCCGTTGAGTTTTGCCGTCGCCGCGCTTGCCGTCGTGGCGCTCGTCGTCGGACAGCAGAGCGGTTCCGCCAGCACCATCGGCATGGGCGTGGTCGGTTTGCTGCTGGCTTTCGCGACCTGGCGCGCGCAGACAATCGCCACTTTCCTCAGAATCTTCTCGACCATTTTCGCGGTCGAGTATGTTCTGACCGGCGCGGGCTCGGTACTGGCTCAACTCGGTTACTGGCCCGTGAGCCTCCAAGCGCTCGCACCACCGCCCAGCTTGGCGATCACAATCGCAGTCTTCGGCCTCGTGGTTTACGCGATCTCGTTCGTTCCCAGCATCCAACGTATCGCGCGGCTGGCCTCGCCTTATTTCGAGGCTCCGGAATCGACCAAGGCTCAGTTGTGGCCGGCCGGGCCTTTCAGCATCGCTACCGGGCGGCTGGGCGTGTTGCTGCTCGTTTTCCTGGTCGTATTGAACCAGATCCAGGTCGGCATCTCGCTGCGTCTGTCATTCTTCAACCGCGATTTCTACAACGCGATTCAGGAGAAGGACGCGGCGAGCTTCTGGTACCAGTTGATCTATGTTTTCAGCGTCTGGGCCGCGATCTCGGTGGTCTCCAACCTGATCGAGCTCTTGGCCGACTACACATTGAAAATCCGCTGGCGCCGATGGATGGCTGAGAAGTTCAGCGCTGCATGGCTGCACAACGGCAACCACTATCGTGTGGCGCTGGCGGGAGCTGCGGACAATCCCGACCAGCGCATTGCAGAGGACACCCGGGCCTTCGTCAACAACACCTATAATTTTGCGCTGCCTTTGCTGACACAAATTTCGACGCTGGTCTCCTTCTCGATCATCCTCTGGTCGATCCCAGTGGCGAGCATGGTGCCGGGCACCGACATCAGCATTCCCGGCTTCATCTTCTGGATGGCCCTATTCTATTCCATCGCAGCGACTTGGATTGCGCATATGATCGGCAAACCACTAATCTCGCTAGAGTTCGAACAAGAGCGCCGCGAAGCGAATTTTCGCTTCTCACTGGCCCGCTTGCGCGAGTATTCCGAACAGATCGCCTTAATGCGCGGCGAAGCCTCAGAACAGCGTCATCTCAGCGACCGCTTTGGCGACATCGTATCGAATTTCTATCGGCTGGTTTGGGCACGGCTCAAGTTAAGCACCTTCACGTATTCCTTCGGGCAAGCAAACGTCGTCGTGCCTTACATCTTGCTGGCGCCGCACTATTTTTCCAACAAGATTACGCTCGGTATCATGACACAGGTCGCATCGGCCTTTGACCGCGTACAGACGGCGATGTCGTTCTTCATCAGTAGCTATCAAGCGATCGCCCAATATGTCGCTGCCATCAACCGCCTGACCTCCTTCGAGACCGCGATCGCGCAAGCCCAGGCGGCTGGCGTCGGCGACAAAACCATCCACCGCACCCCCGCGCCCGACCGCAACGTCCATGTCGGCGGAGCGACACTGACGCTGCCCAATGGGGCGCCGATCGTGCGGGTGGACGATCTCGATCTAGGCGCGGTCAGGCGCACGCTGGTGGTCGGGCCTTCCGGCTCGGGCAAGTCGACCCTGTTTCGCGCGATTGCCGGCATCTGGCCCTTCGGCGAAGGCAAGGTCGGCATTCCCGCCAACGCCGAGATTATGCTGCTGCCGCAGCGGCCCTATCTGCCGCAGGGCACGCTTCGTGCGGCGCTGGCGTATCCCTCAGAGGCCGATGCCTACGCCGATGCGGCCATCCAGGACGCGATGGACAAGGTCAGGCTCGGCCATCTGCGCGACCGGCTCGACGAGGTCGATCTCTGGGGCCAGCGCCTGTCGGGCGGCGAGCAGCAGCGGCTGGCGGTGGCGCGCGCGCTGCTCGCCAAGCCGGACTGGCTGTTCCTGGACGAGGCCACGGCCTCGCTCGACGAGAAGCTGGAAGGGGAGCTCTACGCCGCTCTCGACACGGCCCTGCCGGAGACACGAATCGTCTCGATCGGCCATCGCAGCACGCTGCGCGAGATGCACGACGCGGTGGTGACGATGGAGCCCAACGAGGACGGCACCTTCACGCCGCGGATGCTGGCGAAGGCGTGAGGCTCAGGAGCGAAGCGGTGGCCGAGAGAAGATGCTTCGTCTGCAACCACATCTTCGAGAATACGAGGCCCGTCTGCCATGTCGTCTTTTTCGATGACGGGGAAATTCAGGTCGATTGCGGCCAGGACGACCATGGCGACGGGGACGAATTCCCCAAAAATTTTCGTCCGGTCGGACTGAATCACATCGTGGTCCGCGACGAATCCTTGCGGGAGATATTTCGACAGGAGAAGCCCAATACGAGCTTCGGCCGAGAGGACGCGCAGTCGCCCTGGATCAGCTACTTCTTGCAATAGCGAAGCGCCGAAGGGGGCCGAAGCCCGCTTCTAACTTTTCAGAGCGCGCGGTCGAAGCGCAGTTCGCCGGCGCCGCCCTTGAGCACGAGCTTGCCGTCGATCAGGTCCCATTTCTGGGTGGCGCGCAGCGCCGTCAGGTAGCTCCGCTCGAAGTCCGACAGGCCCTTGTCGCAGGTGCGCTTGGTCAAGGCGAGCGGGCCGACCGCGAAGGATTGCTGCCGCAGCGGGTAGGCCGAGGCCGAGAAGGTGTTGCACCCGCCAAAGCCCGTGCCGCGCAGGTTCTGGTCGACCAGCAGCGTCGCGCGCCGGTCGGCGATCGGCTTGCCGTTCAGCGAGACCGCGGTCCAGGCGGCGCCGAGCGGGAAGTTCTTCTCCTGCTGCTGCTGGATCGGTGCCGATTGCGGCGTCCCCAGTTCCTCGCGGGATGGCATCTGCCCGCGGCGCTGCGCCAGCGCATCGGTCGGCATCAGCATGGGCGCAGCCAGAATGGTGAGCACGGCGGCATAGCCAAGGCGTTGAATCATTGTCGTCTTACCCGGTCGTCTAACCTGAAGTCGCATATAGGACCCTAGCGCATCGGCCGGCCCCTGTGAAAGCGCGTAGCGACGTATCGTCCCGCAATCAACCGGCAAGCGACGCAGCATATGATTTCAGGCCGATCGTCGAGATGCCGGCACGGAGATTTTGCCCGCACCTGCATCCGGATCCCGCGCGGAGTCGTAGGCATCAAATACGTCGGAAACACGAGGTCCAGTGGCCGGCCCCATCCCCCCGGGGCTGTCTGCGACAGGCGAGGCCGCTGCCCCCAGCAGCGGCCTCGTTCTTGTCGGGGATGTCGAATGCAGCCCGTCGTTGGGGCAGGCTTGTCGTCAGATGCGCGACTGGAGCCGCTCGATCAGCGGATTGGCCTTGCGGAAGACATAGGCCGGCGCGCTGACGGTGATGTCGTCGGCCCCCGCCTTGGCCAGATGATCGACCAGCGAAAACACCGCCTTCTCCGGACAATGGATCGTCACGACGCCGCCCGGCGCGCTTGCGCCCAAAGGCAGCCTGGCGCCAAACAGAGCGCCGAGATCCCCCAGCGTGTCCGAGGCCGCATCGAGCCGCGCCCTGACTTCCCTGACCGAGCGCGCCTCTTCTTCGGCCGCGATCCGCGACAGGATGGCATTGGCCGCCGCCCTCGCCCGCTCGCCCCAGGGCGCGCGGACGGAGGCGACGAGATTGGCTTCGGACGCCAGCATCACGCCGTCGTCGAGGATCTTGAGCGCATTGGCGGCGAGCGTCGCGCCGGTCGTGGTGATGTCGACGACGATCTCGGCCGTGCCGGCGGCCGGCGCGCCCTCTGTCGCTCCGAGGCTCTCGACGATGCGGTAATCGGCGAGGCCGTGGCTGGCGAAGTAGCGCCGGGTCAAATTGACGTATTTCGTGGCGACGCGGAGCTTGCGGCCCTGTCGGATGCGCATCGTCGAGGCGACGTCGTCGAGATCGGCCATCGTGCGCACGTCGATCCAGGCCTGCGGCACGGCGACGACGACATTGGCGTGGCCGAAGCCGAGCGGCGTCAGCATCGCGACGGCGGCATCGGCGCCGGCGACCTGCTCACGCACGAGATCCTCGCCGGTAATGCCGAGATGGACGGCGCCCGAAGCGAGCTGCGAGACGATCTCCGAAGCGGACAGGAACGCGACCTCCGCCCCCTCGACGCCGGCGATCGAGCCGCGATAGTCGCGCTCGCCGCGCGACTTGACGAATTTCAGGCCGGCGCGGCCGAAAAAGGCGGTAGCGTTTTCCTGCAGCCGGCCCTTGGACGGCACGGCCAGGACGAGCGGAGCATCATTCACGAGAGGGGCGTCACTCATGCTGCGTCTCCCGCCAGCCGCTCGAGCCAGATCGAGGCGCCGACCGCCGGGATCGGCGCAGCCGCGCCGAGGCGGCCGAGCACCTGGTCGTAGCGTCCGCCGCCAGCGACGGGCTTGCCGTCGCTGCGGGCATCGTCGTGAAGCTCGAAGATGAAGCCGGTGTAGTAGTCGAGATTGCGGGCGAAGGCGGCCTGGAAGGCTATGCCTGCGACATCGACGCCGCGCACGGCGAGGAAGCCGGTGCGCTCGTCGAAGGCATCGAGCTGGCGCCCGAGATCGAGCGAGGCCTGCTCGGCCAGCGCACGCAGCGCGGCCGAGGCCGCATCGGGATCGCCTGAGATCGTCAGCACCTGCGCCAGCAGCGCCTTGGCCTCGGCATTGACCGGGTTCTCGCGCTCGGCGGCGCGGGCCAGGAAGCGCTCGGCGATATCGCCCGCGCTGCGGCCGCCGACGGTGGAGATGCCCGCGATCGACAGCACATCCTCGACGAAGGCTTTCGCCGCCTTGGGGTCCTGCCCCTCCAGCGCCTTGAGCAAGCCGGCATGGGCGGCGTCGCCCTCCGCCACCGGGGGATCGAGCGCATCGACGGCTTGCGTGCCCTTGCCCTGCACGACGGCGCGCATCAGACGGCGGCGAGCACCTGCGGGAACGACAAGCCCGTCGAGCAGCGCGCCCAGCAGCGCAACGTCGCCCATCACGATCTTCGGCCGCGAGAGGCCGAGCGCGGCCACCGCCTCGACGGTCAGCGCCATGATCTCGGCGTCGGTCGCGGCGAAATCGTCGCGGCCGAAGGATTCCAGCCCGGCCTGAGCGAATTCGCCGGCCTCTCCGCTCCGCATGCGGAAGACCGGGCCGGCATAGGCGTAGGCTGCGGGCTCGGTTTGACCTGAGGCGATGTGATCAAGCGCGACGGGGATGGTGTATTCCGGCCGCAGGCACCAGTCGCGGCCCTCGGCGTCCTGCGTCATGAAGATGCGCCGGCGGATATCCTCGCCCGACAGATCGAGGAAGACGTCCGCCGGCTGCAGGATCGCCGGCTCGGCGCGGGCATAACCCTCGCGCGCAAACAGCGCGATCACGGTCTCGATGCTGGCTGCGATAGCGGGCACGGCGGTTCAATCCTGTTGGCGCGGCTGTCCTAGCAGCGACGGCTGCAATTTTCGACTGATTTGAGGGAATTGGGTGAACGGGAATCGTAGCCACCGGCGTCATGCTCGGGCGGCGCGGGGAACCCTCTCCCGTAGGGAGAGGGCAGGGTGAGGGGTCGGCCCTTGGACATTTGGGCTGAAACCTCACCGCGGCTGCGGTCGAAACCGTGCAAAACTGGTCCAGGAGCCGACACCTCACCCCTGCCCCTCTCCTTACAGGAGAGGGGTTCCCCGCGCGCTACGACGAATGCCGCGCGAGCACCCGCTTCACACCCTCGACCAACTCCGCCATCGGCACGGCAAACTGCGCCTCCGCCTGCCTGGCCTTGTGCTCGGCGGAATCCTTGAGCTCGCGCCCGGCCGCGGCGAGTTCGGCGCCCATGATCAAGTCCTTGATGATGACCGTGCCGGCCTCGCGCTCGGAGGAGCCCTGGATCACCGCGCAGATCGCGCCGCGCCGGTCGGCATATTTCATCTGGGCGTTGAAGCCCGAGGAGCCGAGATAGAGATCGGCGCGGACCAGCGGCTTGCCGTTGGCATCGCTGGCCTTGCGTAACTCCGAGACCATCGCCTGATAGCCTGGCATGAACTCCGGCGACTTGTTGTCCATCGCCGTGACGACGACGAGGGGCAGTTCGCTCTTCGCATCGACGATGGGCGACTTCACCGCCTTCAGCGCCGAATAGAGCCGGGACACGCCGATCGAAAAGCCGGTCGCCGGCACGGGCTCGGGCCGGAAGCGGCCGACCAGCCCGTCATAACGCCCGCCACCCGCGACCGAGCCGAAGCGCACGACCTGACCATCCTCATTGGTGACCGGGAAGGTCAGTTCGACCTCGTAGACCGGGCCGGTATAGTATTCGAGGCCGCGGACAATCGAAAAATCAGTTACGATCCGATCCTCTCCATATCCGGCGGCCTCAACCAGCAGCCTAATCGTATCGAGTTCAGACACTCCCGCCCTTATCAGATCACTTTGAGTAACGGATTCTGCGTATTCAGGGCTACGGTCAACGGCAGCCGGAATACGCATGAGGATTCCCCCTTTCATACCGGCCAGCTTAGGGTTTTCCCGCGGCATCAGCGCGGCACTCGGATTATGGACCAAATCGATCTCTAAAAAGGCGAGGAGGACATTTGACTGCTCCCCGCTCAGCCCCGCACCCTTGGTAAAATCCCCGCTCTCGTCCTTACGCCCCTCGCCCAGCAGCAGCCGCACGCCCTCCGGACCGAACTTGTCGAGCTTGTCGATCGCGCGCAGCACGGTCAGCCGGCGCCCGGCATTGTTCTCGCCGCCGAGGCCGATCGCCTCCATCACACCATCCAATACCTTGCGGTTGTTGACCTTGACGACATAGTCGCCGCGCTTGATGCCGAGCGCCTCCATCGTGTCGGCCGCAAGCATGCAGATCTCGGCATCGGCTGCGACGCTGCCTGCGCCGACGATGTCGGCATCGAACTGCATGAACTGGCGGAAGCGGCCCGGCCCCGGCTTCTCGTTGCGGAAGACGTAGCCGGCGCGATAGCTGCGATAGGGCTTTGGCAGCGCGTCGAAATTCTCCGCGACATAGCGGGCGAGCGGCGCGGTCAGGTCGTAGCGCAGCGAGAGCCACTGCTCGTCATCATCCTGGAAGGAGAAGACGCCCTCGTTCGGGCGGTCCTGATCGGGCAGGAATTTTCCGAGCGCATCGGAGAACTCGACGAAGGGGGTCTCGACGGGATCGAAGCCATAGCGCGAGAAGCTGTCGCGGATGACGGCGAGCATGCGCTCGGTGGCGGCGACATCGGCCGGGCCGCGATCGACGAAACCGCGCGGCTGGCGGGCCTTGAGCTTGTCGGGCTTCGACATGGGATCTTCGCTTCTCTGGTCGTGCAGGCTGCCGCGAGGCGCCGAAATGGTCTGGCCGAGGGGTTAGCCCGCTGACGCGAAGGGGGCAAGTGAAGTGGCGAGCGACAGAGGCGCGTTCGGCGATAGGCCCGGCCGCAACCTTCGGTTAGCATGACACGCATCATCGACAAGGAGGGCACCATGGCGGGTCGGCTTGTAACCCTTTTGACTTGCCTGATGGCCGGGTTGCTGCTCGCCGCCTGCAGCCCGAGCGAGGCCGACCAGCGCAAGGCCTTCATCGCCTTCCTCCAGACCGACGTGCTGCCGAAGCAGGGCGCGCGCGTGCCGCAGCCCAATGCCGAGAAGCTGAAGCCCTTCGGCGATTATGCCGGCCATTATGCTGTGATCACGCGCTTCCACGAGCGGATGAACAATTCCGTCGCCAACCCGATGCAGGAGGCGATGGCCAAGGGCATGCCGCGCTCGATCGAGGAGGTGGTGACGCGCAAGGTCGATATCGCGGCGGTGCGCGCCGGCTTCGTCAAGATGAAGGAAGCGCTCGACCAGGCGGCGGCAGCGGCCGATGCCGAGCGGGCGGCGCTGAAGCAGCCGGACGATCTCGCCAGCGTCTATGCCGCGACCTACGACAAGCTGGTGACGCAGCCGGTCGCGACCTTCCGCGAGATCTTCCCGCCGACGGACGAGGCTTTCGGCGCGGTTCTGGCGATGGCCGAACTGATCGAGACGAACCGCCCGGCGATCAAGCTCAGCGGCTCGCAGATCGAGATCAGCAACGCCGCGCTGCGGGCCAAGGTGCAGGCCGCGATGACGGCGATGTCCTCGAAACAGCGCTCGATGGTCGAGGCCCAGCAGAAGCTGCGGCGGCTGGTTTATGGGAGTTGAGATCGCCTTGGCTGCGCTCTGAAACGCCGCGTCATCCCGGGCTTGACCCGGGATCCATGCCGGAACCTCTCCGATACATGCTCAGGCATGGATCCCGGATCTCCGCTTCGCTACGTCCGGGATGACGATCGCGCTACTCCGCTGCGATCAGCGCCGGCGCCCTTAGCGGCGCATCCGCAATCCCTGCCCGCGCCAGCTTCTCCGGCAGCGGGCCGCCGGTCGCCCAGTCGAGCAGTTCGGCGGTGTGGACGACCGGGGTGGTGGCGCCCTTGTCGGCGAAGCCCTTGGCGAGCTGGGTCATGCAGCCGATATTGCCGGTCGCGACCAGCACGGGCTTCGTCTTCTCGATATTGCCGATCTTGCGCTCGCGCAGGCGCCCGGCGATCTCCGGCTGGAGGATGTTGTAGACGCCGGCCGAGCCGCAGCAGATATGGCCCTCCGGCACCTCCTTCACTTTGAAGCCGGCAGCGGAAAGCAGCCGCTTGGGCCCGTCCTTCAACTGCTGGCCATGCTGCATCGAGCAGGCGGAATGGTAGGCGATCGGCATCGCGACATCCCGGACGGGCGCAAGCTCGATCGTTTCGAGGAACTCGGTGACGTCCTTCGCAAGGCCCGAGACCCGCTCCGCCTTCGCCGCATAGGCCGGCTCGTTGCGGAACATGAAGCCATAATCCTTGATCGTCGTGCCACAGCCCGACGCCGTGATCAGGATCGCATCCAGCCCCGCGCCCTCGAACTCGGCCATCCAGGCGTCGATATTGACGCGGGCGAAGGAAAGCGCGTCAGGCTCGCGGCCCATGTGGTGGACGAGCGCGCCGCAGCAGCCCTCGCCCTTCGGCAGCACGACCTCGACGCCATGGCGGGTCAGAAGCCGGATCGTCGCCTCGTTGATCGCGGGGTCGAGCACTGGCTGGGCGCAGCCGGACAGGATGGCAACGCGCTTGCCCCGTGGCGCAGCGGCGGGGGCGAATGTCTGCGGCCCCTCCATGGTCGAGCGCGAGGGCAGCCGGGCCGGTGCCAGCGCCAGCATCGCCTTCAGCCGCTCGCCTATCAGCGGCAGCGCGCCGAGCGCCGGTCCCAAGGGCTTGGCCAGCATCGCGCCGAGCATGGCGACCCGGAAACGGCCGGGATAGGGCAGGATCGCCGAGAGGATGCGCCGCAGCGCCCGGTCGTGCCAGGAGCGCTCATAGGTCTCCTCGATATGCGCGCGGGCATGGTCGACGAGGTGCATGTAGTTCACGCCCGAGGGGCAGGTCGTCATGCAGGAGAGGCAGGAGAGGCAGCGGTCGACATGCTTGACCACCTCTTGCGTCGCCGGCTTGCCGTTCTCCAGCATGTCCTTGATCAGGTAGATGCGCCCGCGCGGGGAATCGAGCTCGTCGCCGAGCAGCAGATAGGTCGGGCAGGTCGCGGTGCAGAAGCCGCAATGCACGCAGGTGCGCAGGATCTTCTCCGAGGCCGGCAGCCTGGGGTCCGAGGCGAGATGGGCGGGGGTGAAGTTGGTCTGCATGATTACGCTCTGATCGTCCCGTCACCCGCTACGGCTCTCCCTTCTCCCGGATGGGAGAAGGTGGCGCGGAGCGTCGGATGAGGGACCGCCGCTGGTTCATCCGGCACCGTCCGGCCCTCATCCCTGCCCTTCTCCCACACGGGAGAAGGGTTCCCCGCGCCCATCTCAAACCCCCGCATAGATCCGGCCCGGCTCGAAAATCCCGGCGGGATCGAAACTCGTCTTGATCCCCGTGCTCACCCGCATCAGCGGCTCCGCCAGCGGCTCGAACACCGGCACGGCGGCGCGGATCGCGGCGGGTGCGCGCACCAGAGTCGCATGGCCGCCGAGCGGCTTCAGCGCGGCGCGGATTTCGGTCGCGGCCGCGGCCTCGCCCGCCGGCACCGCGAGCCAGACCAGCCCGCCCCCCCAGTCATAGAACCAGCGCGCGCCGGGCGCGCGCGCGGCGATTGCCGCCGTCGCCTTCGGGCCATGGGTGGGCGCAACCGACAGCCGCCACACGGCCTCGTCGGTGCCGGCGAAGAAGCGCGCGTCGCGCACCTCGCGCCAAAGTTCGAGCGAAGCCTCGCCCTCGATCATCTCGGGCGCTCCATGGACGCCCAGCAAGGTCGCAAGCTCGCGGCTGCGATAGTCGATCGAAGCGGAAAAATTCTCCAGCCGCAGCAGCGTACGGGCCTGGTCGGCGCCGATGCCTTCGGGCAGATGCGCGGCGGCGAAGGGCTCGAAGGGCGAACCCAGCGCCGTGCAGAGCAGTGCGACCGCCGCCTCGTCCGACAGACCGCGCCAGACCAGCGTGATGATGCGCTCGGGCGTCGGCAGCACGCGGAAGATCACCTCGGTCAGGAAGCCGAGCGTGCCATGGCTGCCCGCGACGAGCTTCACCAGGTCGAGCCCGGTGACGTTCTTCATCACCCGCCCGCCCGACTTGATCGCCTCGCCACGCCCGTTCACCAGCCTGATGCCGATGAGAGAATCGCGCGCCGCCCCGGCATTGATCCGGCGCGGGCCGGAGATGTTGCCGGCGGCGACCGCGCCGATGGTCGGCTCGCCCTCGCTGCCGAGCAAGGCGCGATGGTCCATCGGCTCGAAGGGCAGCATCTGGCCGCGATCGGCGAGCGTCGTCTGCACCTCGGCGAGCGGCGTGCCGGCGCGCGCGCCGATCACCATCTCGGAGGGTTCATAGAGCGTGATGCCGTTCAGTCCGGCGCTCGAAAGCGTGCTCTGCGTCTGCGTCGGGCGGCCGAGGCCGGCGCGAGTGTTGCCGCCGATGATCGACAAAGGCGTGCCGCTCTCGATCACGGATTTCACGATGGCGCAGGCCTGCGCCTCGGTGGCGGGGATGTGGAGGGTCACGCCGCCACCCGCCCTTCGAGCGGGAACACTTTCGCTGGGTTCAGCAGCCAGGCCTGGTCGAACACCGCCCTCACCCGCATCTGCTGGTTCAGGTCTTCGGGGTTGAACTGGAAGGTCATCAGGTCGCGCTTCTCGATGCCGACGCCGTGTTCGCCGGTGAGGCAGCCGCCGACCTCGACGCAGAGCTTGAGAATGTCCATGCCTGCATCCTCCGCCTTCTGCGCCTCGACGGGGTCGTTGCAGTTGTAGAGGATCAGCGGGTGCAGATTGCCGTCGCCGGCGTGGAAGACGTTGGCGACGCGCAGGCCATAGCCCTTCACGATCTCGTCCATGCGGCGCAGCACATAGGGCAACTGGCCCGTGGGAATCGTGCCGTCCATGCAGATGTAGTCGGCGATGCGCCCGGTGGCGCCGAAGGCGGATTTGCGGCCCTTCCAGATCGCGGCGGCCTCCATCGCGGACTTGCTCTCCTTCACCGTCTTGACGCCGTGCTCCCTGGCGATGGCGACGATGCGGGCGAGCTGTGCATCCATCTCGACATCCGAGCCCTCGACCTCAATGATCAGCAGCGCCTCGACATCCATCGGGTAGCCGGCCTTGGCGAAGGCCTCGCAGATATCGATGGCGGGCTTGTCCATGAACTCCATCGCCACGGGGATGATGCCGGCGCCGATGATCGCCGCGACCGCCTCGCCCGCCTGCTCACTGGTCGGGAAGCCGAACAGCACGGGGCGCGCGCCTTCAGGCGAGCGCAGGATGCGAACCGTCGCCTCGGTGACGATGCCGAGCTGGCCTTCGGAGCCGACGATCAGGCCGAGGATGTCGAGGCCGGGCGCATCGAGATGGGCGCCGCCGATCTCGACGATCGAGCCGTCGAGCATGACCAAGGTGACGCCGAGCACGTTGTTGGTGGTGACGCCGTATTTCAGACAATGCGCGCCGCCGGAGTTCATGCCGATATTGCCGCCGATCGAGCAGGCGAGCTGCGAGGACGGATCAGGCGCGTAGAAGAACCCTTCCGCCGAGACCTCGCCGGTCACCGCGAGATTGGTGACGCCGGCCTGCACCCTGGCAGTGCGATTGGCATAGTCGATCTCGAGGATGCGATTCATCTTGGAGACGCCGATGACGACGGCATCCTCCTGCGGGATCGCGCCGCCGGCGAGCGAGGTTCCGGCGCCGCGCGGCACGACTGGCACGCCCTGCTCGCCGCAGAACTTCAGAACCGCCGCGACCTCCTGCGTCGTCTGGGGCAGCACGACGGCCAGCGGCAGGCGGCGATAGGCGGTCAGCGCGTCGGTCTCGTAGGGACGGCGCTCATCGGCCGAGGTGATCAGGGCTTCGGGCGGAACCAGGCGGGCCAGGCCGGCAATGATCGCGTCCCGTCGCGCGAGGATGCTCTGATCGGGTACGGGAAAGGCAATGGCGGACATGGGCGCGGTTCCTCGGCGGCGGTCTCGACCCTAGACGAAATCGAAACTGCTTGCAGTGCGACCAACGCGCATGATTGTTTCCAATTCAGAAAAGATAACAGCGGGACGACGCTTCATATGGATCGCTTCGGAGATCTCGACGTCTTCGCTCATGTGGTGACCGCGCGCAGCATGTCGGCAGCGGGCCGGCAGCTCAACCTGTCGCCGGCCGTCATTTCCAAGCGCATCCGCCGGCTCGAGGAGCGGCTGGGCGTCAGGCTCCTGCAGCGAACGACGCGGCAGCTCTCGCTGACCGAGGCTGGACAGGGCTTCTATGAGCGCGTGGTCTCGATCCTGTCCTCGATCGAGGATGCCGAAGCCTGGGTCGCGAGCGGCGCCGGCCAGGCACGCGGCACGCTGCGCGTCTCGGCCCCTACCTCGTTCGGGCGCCTCCACATCGCGCCGCATCTCAAGCCCTTCCTAGACGCCCATCCGCTGGTGACGGTCGATCTCGTGCTGAGCGACGCCTTCATCGACATCGTCGGCGAGGGCTTCGACCTGGCGATCCGCATCGCCGATCTCAGAGATTCGAGCCTGGTGGCGAAGCGGCTCGCGCCGAATCACCGCGTGCTCTGCGCCGCGCCGGGCTATCTCGCGGCCTTCGGCGAACCGACGCGCATCGAGGATCTGTCCCGGCATACGCTGATCACGCATAATGCCGACAACTGGCGGCTGGAGGGACCGGGCGGCCCGGTCACGGTGCGCGTCAGCGGCCCGCTGCGGACGAATTCGAGCGAGGTGGTGCGCGAGGCGCTGCTTGCCGGGCTCGGCATCGCGCTGCGCTCGACCTGGGATGTCGGGCCGGAGCTCAAGGCGGGGACGCTGCGCCGGGTCCTGCCGGATTATTCGGTCGGCCGCAGGGTCGCGGTCCATGCCGTCTATCCGAGTCGCCGGCACATGGAGCAGAAGGTCCGCACCTTCGTGGATTATCTCGGTGATCTCTACGGGCAGACGCCGTATTGGGATGCTGGGCTGGAACTGTGAAGCGCGCTGCCGCGCCCGACCCTGCGACTGAAATTCGGAGACCAGATTGATGTTCGGCGTCATCGAAGGCACAGGCTCGACCGTTCTGGACCCGCGCTTCCACCGCGTGATTCCCGGCTCCGCCCGGGTCGAGCGGCTGTGGAGCGGGTCGCGCTGGGCCGAGGGGCCGGCCTGGTTTCCGGCGCATAACACGCTGGTCTGGTCCGACATCCCCAATGACCGGATGCTGCGCTTCGATGCGCTGACCGGCCAGGTCGGCGTCTTCCGCCAGCCGGCGCGGAACTCCAACGGCAACACGGTCGATCGACAGGGCCGGCTCGTCACCTGCGAGCATGGGGCCCGGCAGGTGACGCGCACCGAGCATGATGGACGCATCACCGTGCTCGCCAGCCATTGGCAGGGCAAGCGGCTGAATTCGCCCAACGATCTCGTGGTGAAGTCGGACGGATCGATCTGGTTTACCGATCCCGACTACGGCATCCTCAGCGACTACGAGGGCAACAAAAGCCCAAGCGAGATCGAGGCCTGCCATGTCTACCGCATTGATGGCGAGACGGGCGCGGTGACGATCGTGGCCGACGACTTCGTCAAGCCGAACGGGCTGGCCTTCTCGCCGGACGAGCGCATCCTCTACATCGCCGACACCGGCGCGAGCCACGATCCGGTCAACGGCCCGCGCCATATCCGCGCCTGCGAGGTCACGGCGGACGGCAGCGGGCTTGGCGGCTCGACCGTCTTCGCGACCTGCACGGCCGGGCTGTTCGATGGTTTCCGGCTCGATGTCGAAGGCCGCATCTGGACGAGCGCCGCCGATGGCGTGCACATCTATCATCCCGACGGCACGCTGATCGGAAAGGTCGCGATCCCCGAGGTCGTGGCCAATGTCTGCTGGGGCGGGCCGAAGCTCAACCGGCTGTTCATCTGCGGCACGAGTTCGCTCTATGCGGTGATCACGAGCACGAACGGCGCCGTGCGGCCCGGGGATCGCTGAGCGACAAAAGCTCGCAATGACGTGTGCGTAGCGCCGTCACCCGTGGCACAGCCCTTGCTCAACTGCATGCATCTTGCCCCTCGGAGCTGCATGCATGTTCAAACGTCTGGCTATTTCGGCCGCACTCGCCTTTTCCCTCGCCACGGCGGCGCAGGCGGAGACCGTCGTGCGCTACGGCATCTCGCTGGCGGACATCCCGCTGACCTCGGGCCAGCCTGATCGTGGCGCCGGCGCCTACAAATTCACCGGCTACACGCTCTACGACCCGCTCGTCGCCTGGGAGATGGACGTGGCAGATCGGCCGGGCAAGCTCGTGCCGGGACTCGCCAGCGAATGGAAGGTCGATGCCACCGACCAGAAGAAGTGGCTGTTCACGCTGCGCGCCGGCGTGAAGTTCCATGACGGCTCGACGCTTGATGCCGCCGCCGTGGTCTGGAACCTCGACAAGGTGCTGGACGAGAAGGCGGCCCATTACGACCGACGACAGGCCGCCCAGGTCAAGCCGCGGCTGCCCTCCGTCGCGAGCTACCGCGTCGTCGATGCCAGGACCGTCGAGATCACCACCAAGGCGATCGATTCCTTCTTCCCCTACCAGATGCTCTGGTTCCTGGTGTCCTCGCCGGCCCAATACGAGAAGGTCGGCAAGGACTGGGACAAGTTCGCGATGACGCCCTCGGGCACCGGCCCGTTCAAGCTCGACAAGTTCGTGCCGCGCGAGCGGGCGGAACTCGTCAAGAACGCCGAGTACTGGGACAAGAAGCGCCTCGCCAAGGTCGATCGGCTGATCCTGCTGCCGATGCCCGAGGTGCTGGCGCGCACCAACGCGCTGATCACCGGCCAGGTCGACATGATCGAGACGCCCGCGCCCGACACCGTGCCGCAGCTCAAATCGGCGAAGATGCGGATTGTCGAGAACGTCACGCCCCATGTCTGGAACTACCATCTCTCCGTAGCGCCGGGCTCGCCCTGGCAGGATGTGCGGCTGCGCAAGGCGCTCAACCTTGCCATCGATCGCGAGGGCATCGTCGCGCTGCTGAACGGTCTGGCGCGCCCGGCCTCAGGCCAGGTCGATCCGACCAGCCCGTGGTTCGGCAAGCCCTCCTTCCAGATCAAATACGATCCTGAAGCCGCCAGGAAGCTGCTGGCCGAGGCCGGCTACTCGAAGCAGAAGCCGCTGAAGACCACCTTCGTCATCGCGCAGGGCGGGTCCGGCCAGATGCAGTCGCTGCCGATGAACGAGTTCATCCAGCAGAACCTTAGGGATGTCGGCATCGAGATCGAGTTCAAGGTCGTCGAGCTCGAAGTGCTCTACACGCGCTGGCGCAAGGGCGCGAAGGACGAGATGAACGCCGACGTCACCTCCAACAACATCGCCTATGTCACCTCGGACCCGCTCTACGCCATCATCCGCTTCTTCCACTCCAACCAGGTCGCGCCGGTCGGCGTGAACTGGGGGACGTGGTCGAGCCCGGCGGTGGACGCCCTGCTCGACGAGGCGGCCAAGAGCTTCGACGTCGCCAAGCAGGACGAGCTTCTGGCCAAGGCGCACAGCCTGATCGTCGACGACGCCGTGCTCGGCTGGGTGGTGCATGACACCAACCCGCATGCGCTCTCACCCAAGGTGACCAAGTTCGTGCTGGCGCAGCACTGGTTCCAGGACCTGACCACGGTCGGCGTCGACTGAACCGATCGCCGCCGGAGCCTCAGGGCTTCGGCGGTTCGGGCTTCAACCGGGCCACGATGAACGGCATCGCCACCCCCAGGACCACGAACCGCGCAAGGTGGTGGGCTCCGACATAGAGCGGGTCGAGCCCCATGGCGAAGGCGAGCATCGCCATCGCCTCCAGCCCGCCCGGCGCAAACGCCGCCATCGCCGTCGCATAGGGCACGTCCGCGAGCCAGGCGGCCGGCCAGGCGAAGGCAAAAGCGACCACGAGCGCGACGACGAAGCTGCCGATCGCAAGCGGGAACAGCGCGGCAAGCTCATGCCGCTTCACCGTCGAGACGCGACCGCCCATCACGGCCCCGAGCAGGATCAGCACGGCGATCTGGATCGAGCCGGGCAGCGTGCCTTGGATGTAGCCGCTGCCATGGAGGGCAGCGCTGGCCAGGGTCGAGCCGAGGATGATCGGCGCGGTGACGCCCATGCGCTCGAACAGAAGGCCGGCAGCGAGACCGCAGGCGAGCAGCAGCAAAAGATCGCCCGCGCCGACGACATGCGACACCGGCGGCAGGCCGACGATGCCCTGGCCGGCCATCTGCATGATGCTCGGCAGGAACGCGACCAGCACGAGGATGCGGAAAAGCTGGATGACGGCGATCTTGCCGATGTTGGCGCCCTTGGCCTGCGCCACCGCAATGACGGCCGATAAGGCGCCGGGGGCGGCAGCCAGCAGCGAGTCGATCCAGGACCAGCGCGCCACATACCGGAGATAGGCGCCGCTCGCGAGCATGATCGCGATGAGCGCAAGGAACAGCATGGCGAGCGAGCCTGGATAGCGCGCAGCGGCGGCCACGGCCTCTGGTGTCGCTGCAGAGCCGATTAGCGCTCCTGAAACCAGCATCGTGGCGTCGAACCATGGCTTGCGCAGGTCGGGCAGCGGCCGGAGCACGCCGACGACCGCAACCAGCAGCATCGACCCCGACAGCCAGGCAGCGGGGACATCGAACAGGGAGAGTGCCGCTCCGCCACAGCCCGCAAGGGCGATCACGGCCATCTCGCGCCGCAGCGTCGTCAGTCGCGTCGAGTGGATCGGTGAGCGTGCCATGGCGTCCGCGCTGCGCGCCGCCGTCATGCGTCGCCTGCGGCGTTCATGATCGGCCTGCGTCGGGCGGTCAATTTCCGTCGCGTCGCAAGCACGCGCGCCTGCCTTGCATGCAGAGCAGGCGCGCGCCCGATCGAAGCGCCTCAGCCCGCCGCGAGCGCCCGCTGCAGCCGTGCCACGACTTCGACGAGATCAGACGATTTGCGGGCAAAGCAAAGCCGCAAGCCCGTCTCGCCGCCCGCGCCGAAGGCGGTGCCGGGCGCGAGGCCGACATTGGCGGTGTCGACGAGTTCGATGGCGAGCGCGCGCGAATCCTCGCGGCCATCGACCGAGAAGAACTGGTAGAAGGCGCCGTCCGGCGGGGCCAGCGTCACCCGGTTGGTCGCCTTCAGCCCCTCGGCGATGATCCTGCGCCCTTCGGTCGCGCGCGCGATCTGCTCGGCGACGAAGGGCTCGCCCTGTTCGAGCGCGGCGATGGCGGCGCGCTGGACGAAGACCGGCGAACCCGAGGTCGAATACTGGATCAGGTTCTCGATGATCTGACCGAAGGCCGGCGGCGCCTCGATCCAGCCGACGCGCCAGCCGGTCATGGCCCAGTTCTTCGAGAAGGTCTGGACGAAGAGGACGCGGTCATTCTCGTCCATGACGTCGTGGAAGGAGGCGGCGCGGGCCGACCCGTCATAGACGAAGCGGGCATAGATTTCGTCGGCGATGATCCAGATTCCATGCTTGCGCGCCAGCGCCAGGATCGCGGCCAGTTCATCCTTGGTCGCCGTCCAGCCGGTGGGGTTGGCGGGCGAGTTGATCGCGATCGCGCGCGTCTTCGGCGTGATCGCGGCGGCCAGCCGGTCGAGATCGAGCGAGAAGCGGCCATGAACGTAGTCCATGGGAACATTGACCGGAATCGCGCCGCCGATGCCGATGGCGGCCGCGACATTCGGCCAGGCCGGCGTCGGGATCACGACCTCGTCGCCCGGGCCGGTGATCATGCGCACGACGATCTGGACCGCCTGCATGCCCGAGCCGGTTATAAAGAAGCGGTCCATCGCGAAGGGCTGGCCGTAGAGCGCGGTGTGATAGCGTGCGAGCGCCTCGCGCAGATCGGGAATGCCGCGCTGCCAGGTGTAGAAGGTCTCGCCGTCGGCCAGCGACTTGTTGGCGGCGCGCGCGATGAAATCGGGCGTCGGCAGATCGCCCTCGCCGACCCAGAGCGGGATCAGCCCCTCCTTAAGCCGGCCGTGGTTGACGACCTCGACGATGCCGCTCTCGGGGGCATTGCAGGCCTCCGGGCGCAGATCGGAGATCAGGCCGGAGCCTGGAAGCGTGACGGTGGACATGGCGGCAACCTCGCGACTGTGACCCGCCAGCTTTAGCCGATGACGGCGCCGGCACGCATGAAATCGCGAGATCGGGTCGATCGGTCACGGTGATGAATCAGCGTGACCGATCAGGCAGCGTCACACCGTCTTCTGCTTGAGCAGGTCGCGGATTTCGCCGAGCAGAACCACGTCCTCGGCCGGCGGGGCTGGAGCCTTCGGCTCTTCCTTTTGCGACTTCTGCAGCCGGTTGATCGCCTTGACGACTAGGAACAGGACGAAGGCGATGATCATGAAGTTCACCGCGATGGTGATGAAGTTGCCATAGGCCAGCACGGCGCCCTGCTTCCTGGCCTCGGCCAGGCTCGTGGCGGTGATGCCGCTGTTGAGACCGATGAAATAATTCGAGAAATCGACGCCGCCGAGCGCGCCGATGAACGGCATGATGATGTCGTTGACGAGTGAATCGACGATCTTGCCGAAGGCCGCGCCGATGATCACGCCGATCGCGAGATCGACGACATTGCCCTTCAGCGCGAATTTCTTGAATTCCTCGATCATGCTTGGTCCCTTCTCCAGTCTGGCGCCCTGAACCCGGTCCGGCCACGCCGCGTCGCAATGCCAGACGCTAGAGAAGAATGTCGGATGTGGAAACCAGTTCCCACCGGCTAAGCTCCTGATCTAGGGTCCGGCCAGCGCGGCGCCCGACGATGGAGGCAGCATGATTCCGGCATGGTCCGTCGTCCTGGTGGCGCTGGCCTATCTGTGCGCGCTGTTTGCAGTCGCCCATGCCGCCGACACGTCGGGCCACCGGCTTGTCAGCGGGCGGGCGCGTGCGACGATCTATGCGCTGGCGCTCGGGGTCTACTGCACCTCCTGGACCTTCTACGGCTCGGTCGGCTTTGCCAGCCGGGCAGGGCTCGACTTCCTCGGCATCTATGTCGGGCCGATCCTGGTGATCGGCTTCGGCCACCGCTTCGTCGGCCGCATCGTCAGCATTGCGAAATCGCAGAACATCACCTCGATCGCGGATTTCGTCGGGGCCCGCTACGGCAAGAGCGAGCGCGTCGCGGCGCTGGTCTGCCTTGTCGCCGTGATCGGCGCCCTGCCCTACATCGCCCTGCAGCTCAAGGCGGTGGCGAGTTCGCTCTCCGTGCTGCTGACCGCGACCGGAGGGCGCCCTGCGACACCGGACGGGCCGGTCCTCACCGATCTCGCCTTCCTGGTCGCGCTGGTGCTGGCCGGCTTCGCCTGCGCCTTCGGCACAAGGCATATCGATGCGACCGAGCATCAGGACGGCCTCGTGCTCGCCATCGCGGTCGAGTCGCTGGTCAAGCTGGTGGCCTTCCTCGTGCTCGGCGTCTTCGTCGTTTACGGGCTCTATGACGGCGCGGGCGACCTCCTCGAACAGGCAGCGAAGCTTCCAGACGGCATGACGCCGATCTGGGAGCGGACCTCGAACTGGCCGACCTTCCTGACGCTGACGCTGCTCTCGGCCTGCGCTGCGCTGCTGCTGGCGCGGCAGTTCCACATGACGATCGTCGAGAACCGGGATGCGCGCGACGTCCGCCGCGCCGCCTGGATGTTCCCGATCTACCTCATCCTGATCAACCTGTTCGTGCTGCCGCTCGCCATCGCCGGCGAATTGCTGATGCCGGGGGCAGGCGTCGACCGCGACATGACGGTGCTGCTGCTGCCGCTGCAGCGCGACGCCGGACTGCTCGCGCTGCTGGTCTTCGTCGGCGGGCTTTCGGCCGCGACCGCGATGGTGATCGTCGCCTCGGTCGCGCTCGCGATCATGATCTCGAACCACCTCGTGATGCCGCTCCTGCTGCGCGGACGCCGTGGCCTGAGCGATCCCGCCGGCTCGAAGGCCCAGCTCGAAGCGCAAGGGGCGGGCTACGGCACCATGGGCGGCGATCTCGGCTCGCAGGTGGTGATCATCCGGCGCATCGCGATCCTCGGCGTGATCCTGCTCGGCTATGCCTATTATCGCGCCGCGGGCGAACAGGCGCTGGTGGCGATCGGGCTTTTGTCCTTTGCCGCGACGGCCCAGATCGCGCCGGCCTTCTTCGGCGGGCTCGTCTGGCGCCGTGGCACGGCACTGGGGGCGGCGGCTGGGCTGATCATCGGCATCGCGACCTGGGCCTATACGCTGCTGATGCCGAGCCTGGCGCATCCGGGCAGCTACTGGAGCGAGATTGTCGCGCTCGGACCGTTGGGCAAGGCAGCGCTGCGGCCGGAGGCGCTGTTTGGGCTCGACCTGCCGGCCCTGCCCCATGGCGTGGTCTGGAGCCTCGGGCTCAACATCCTGGCCTATATCGGCTTCTCGCTGCTGCGCCCGGCCACCGCGATGGAGCGTCTCCAGGCCAATGCCTTCGTCGAATCCGACCGGGCGACGATGGCGCAGTCCTTCTCGCTCTGGCGCTCCAGCGTCACCGAAGCCGAGCTGCAATCGACGATCGGGCGCTATCTTGGCCAGGAGCGGACGCAGCGCGCCTTCGAGGGCTTCGCCAGCAGCCGCGGCGAGGCGCCGACCCCGACGCGCGACGCCGACATCCACCTGCTGCGCTTCGGCGAGCACCTGCTCTCCTCGGCGATCGGCGCGGCGTCCTCGCGGCTCGTGCTGTCGCTCCTGCTGCGACGGCGCAACCTCACCACCGAGGCCGCCTTCAAGCTGCTCGACGACGCCTCGGCGGCGCTGCAATACAACCGCGACATCCTCCAGCACGGGCTCGACCATGCCGGGCAGGGCATCACCGTGCTCGACCGCGACCTGCGGCTGCTGGCCTGGAACCAGGCCTTCATCCAGCTTTACGACCTGCCGCCCGGGATGGTGCGCTTCGGCACGGGCCTCGACGAAATCGTGCGCTACAACGCGGCGCGCGGCGCCTATGGCGATGGCCAGCAGGACGAGTTGATGGCGGCGCGCCTGCAAAGCTTCGTGCGCGACCGCGAGCCGGTGCGGCTCAAGCTCCATCCTTCGAAGAAGGTCATCGAGATCCGCACCAACCCGCTGCCTGATGGCGGCTTCGTCACGACCTATACCGACATCACCGAAAGCGTCGAGGCGCAGGAGGAGCTGGAGCGCACCAATGAGAGCCTGGAGCGGCGCGTCGTCGAGCGCACCGAGGAGATCCTGCGCGTCAATGCCGAGCTCCAGCGCGCCAAGGCGGAGGCGGAGGAGGCCAATGCCTCGAAGACGCGCTTCCTCGCCGCCGCCAGCCACGACATCCTGCAACCGCTGAACGCGGCGCGGCTCTATGCGACCTCGCTGGTCGAGCGCGATCGGACCGCCGGCAGCCCCGACCTCGCCGAGAACATCGACGCCTCGCTGGACGCGGTCGAGGAGATCCTGACCGCGCTGCTCGAGATCTCGCGCCTCGACGGCGGGGCGCTGAAGCCCGAGCTGACCTCCTTCCGGCTCGACGAGCTGATCCGCCAGCTCCAGCGCGAATTCGAGCCGAGCGCCCAGGAAAAGGGCCTCAAGCTGGTATTCATGCCGACCAGCCTGGCGCTGCGCTCAGACCGCAGGCTGCTGCGCCGGCTGCTGCAGAACCTCGTTTCGAACGCGATCAAGTACACGCCGAGCGGCAAGGTGCTGATCGGCTTCCGCCGGCGCGGCCCGCAGATATCCGTCGAGGTGCTCGACACCGGGCTCGGCATTCCCCAGGGCAAGCAGAAGACCGTGTTCCGCGAATTCCAGCGGCTCGACCAGGGCGCCAGGGTGGCGCGCGGGCTCGGGCTCGGGCTCTCGATCGTCCAGCGCATCGCGCGCACGCTCGACCACAAGCTGACGCTGGATTCGGTGCCCGGCCGGGGCAGCCGCTTCGCGGTGCTGGTGCCGCGCGCCTCGCCCTTGCCCGAGATGAGCACGAGCGCCACGCCGCGCCAGATTCCGGCCGGACAGCTCGCCGGGCTCAAGCTCCTCGTCATCGACAACGAGCCGGCGATCCTCGATGGGATGAAGCGCCTGCTCGAGGGCTGGGGCTGCACCGTCGCGACGGCAGCCGGGCTCGACGAGGCGCTGGTGCTGGTGAAGCGGCGCGAGCCCGACGTGGTCATCGCCGACTACCATCTCGACCATGGCAACGGCCTGACCGCCATCAGCACGCTGCGGGAGCGCGCGCGCGCGCCGACGCCGGCGATCCTGCTGACGGCCGACCGTTCGCCGAATGTGCGCGAGGCGGCGGCTGCGCTCGACGTCCACCTGCTCAACAAGCCGCTCAAACCCGGCGCGCTGCGCGCCCTGCTGGCGCAATGGCGCGCGACCCGGGTCGCAGCCGAGTAGCGCTGCTCAGGGCCGGACGGTCCCGCTCTCCCGCATCGCGGCTTCCGAGGCGAGGAAGGCCTCGACTTCGGGACCCGGCTGCGGGCTTTCCTCCAGCGTCCCGATCTCGGCCATCAGCCTTGCGACGGGCACATAGGCGCGCCCAGTGCGGTCATAGAGCGCGGCGCGCACGAGTGCATGGGCTGCGACGATCTCCGAGCCGTCGCTGGCGCGGCTCAGTATGCGATGCTGGATGACGAGCCAGGATTCGGTCCAGCACAGGATCGCGGTCTCGATCCGGAACGGCTGCAACGGGCGCAATTCGCGGCGGAAACGGATCATGCCGGCATTGACCACCGGGATCCAGCGATGCCGCAGTACGGCCCGCCACAGGCCCGTCCGCAGCATCAGATCGGTGCGCCCGAGATCCATCAGCGACCAGTAGCGGCCATTGTTCATGTGCAGGCTGGTGTCGAGGTCATGCGGCCAGACGCGGAAGCCCAGCAGCGACGGATCGCCCAGCGCCTTGAGCCGCGGCCCGAACGGGCTGGTCAGCAGCAGCCAGATCAGGCGGAACCAGAGATTCATCGCAAGCCTCGCGGATCGACGGGAGCATCCTTGCGCCGCGTCTAGAGCGCGGCGATTCAAGTTGGAACCGCGCCGTCATCCTGGACAAGCGGCGAAGCCGCGCAGCTCCGGGATCCATCATAGGGAATTGAACTCTCCGATGGATCCCGGGACGACCTGCGGTCGCCCAGGATGACGGCGTGGTTCGGGTGGCTTAACAGCGTGAGGAGGCGGGGATCATCAGCACGTCGAATGGCCGCCCAGCAGGACACCTTCGATGCCGACCTTGCATGTCTCGTCCCTGTCGAAGCTGCATGAGACCGTGGCTGCGGTCGGCGCCAGCCATCTGGTAACATTGATCAACGTCAACACGGTGGTCGAGCGTCCGGCAGGCATCATCGAGAGCCGCCATCTCTTTCTCGGCATGTCCGACATCAGCGCCCCGATGGATGGCCATGTCGTGCCGGCGGAAGAGCATGTCGAACGCTTCCTCGCCTTCGTCAGGGAATGGGACCGCGCCGCGCCGCTGGTGATCCATTGCTGGGCCGGCATCAGCCGCTCGACGGCCGCTGCCTATATAGCCGCCTGTGCGCTGGGGCCCGAACGCGACGAAGAGGAGATCGCGCGCGACCTGCGCCTGGTCTCGCCATCGGCGACGCCCAATGCACGCCTCGTGGCGATTGCAGATGGCATCCTGGGCCGAGATGGCCGCATGAGCACGGCGATCGAACAGATCGGGCGCGGCGCCGAGGCCTTCGAGGGGACACCGTTTGCGCTGCGCCTGGCCTGACAAGCCGCAAACAGCCGGACGAACCAGACAGCTTCGTGCAGCTTTTGACCGCGTTGCCGCTGATATCAGCGGCATATCCCAAAATCGATGCAGATCATTGCTTGCGCTGAGCGGAATTTGCGACAATGCATCGCGCAGGGGATATCGGCATCATGACCATCGAACTCGATTCACGCGACCGTGCCATCCTGCGCATCCTGCAGGCCGATGGCCGCATCACGAATTCGGACCTGGCCGAGAAGGTGCATCTCTCGCCCTCGGCCTGCCTGCGCCGCGTCCGCCAGCTCGAGGAGAGCGGGCTGATCCGCGGCTATGCGATGATCCTGGACGACAAGATCGCGGGCTTTCCCGGCACCGCCTTTGTCTTCGTCACGCTCGACCAGCAGGGCCGCGCCTCGCTGGAAGGCTTCGAGCAGGCGGTACTGAACCTGCCCGAGATCCTCGAATGCCATCTGCTGGCCGGGGCGCATGACTATCTGATGCGGGTGATCTATCGCGACAGCGCCGATTTCGAGCGCATCCACACCGACATCATCACGCAGCTTCCGGGCGTCACTCGCGTCCAGTCGACCCTAACGCTGCGCAGCATCAAGAAGAGCTCGGCGCTGCCGGTCTGACGGCTGTCAGCAGCGTGGGCCTTGTTCCGGTTCCGGGGTTGCGGGCACCGCCGCTCCGGCCGATAAGCATCCCGCAAACGGGAATCACGCTGTGAGCGAAACCAATGACGACGTCGTCGCCCTGCCCTTCGAGGCGGCACTGAAGCAGCTCGAGGACATCGTCGCCCGGCTGGAGCGCGGCGACGTAGCCCTTGAGGAATCGATCGCGATCTACACCCGCGGCGAGGCCCTGAAGGCGCGCTGCGACGCGCTGCTGAAGCAGGCCGAGGCCCGCATCGAGAAGATCACGCTCGGTGCCGACGGCAAGCCGACAGGAACGACCCCGCTGGACGTCGACAAGTAAGCGCGGGCGCACAGACCGCCTGCCCTCCCGGACGCCGGGCGGGGTCTTGCCGCTGACGCGCATTCCCGTCAGGCTTCCTCCAACACAGGAGCGCAGTCCATGTCCCAACTCCCCGCCGAAGACCCCATTCTGGGCGATGCCCGCTCCTGCCAGGCGATCGAGCAGGTGATCGTGCCCCGCGCGCATGATCTCGGCGGTTTCTCGGTCAGGCGGGCACTGCCCTCGATCGGGCGCAAGATGGTCGGCCCCTTCATCTTCTTCGACCAGATGGGTCCAGCGGAGTTCCTGCTCGGACAGGGCATCGATGTCCGCCCGCATCCGCATATCGGGCTCTCGACGGTGACCTATCTGTTCGACGGCGAGATCATGCACCGCGATTCGCTGGGCACAGAACTCGCGATCCGGCCGGGCGCGGTCAACCTGATGACGGCGGGGCGCGGCATCGTCCATTCCGAGCGCACCGGGCTGGAAGAGCGCCAGAAGCCGCCGAAGCTGTTCGGCATCCAGGCCTGGCTCGCTCTGCCGAAATCGCATGAGGAAACCGCGCCGGAATTCGTCCATCACGCCGCGCCGGAACTGCCGCGCATCGTCGAAGGCGGAAAGCGCATCAGCCTGATCATGGGGTCGGCCTATGGCCAGACCTCGCCGGTCAAGTTCCCGTGGGACGCGCTCTATGCCGAGGCCGTGCTGTCGCCGGGCGCGATCCTGCCGCTCGACCCCGATTATGACGAGCGGGCGATCTATATCGTCTCCGGCAAGATCGACATCGCCGGCGACGAATTCGGTGCGGGGCAGCTCCTGATCTTCAAGCCGGGCGATCGCATCTCGATCCTCGGCATCGACCAGAGCCGGCTGATGATCGTCGGCGGCGAGCCGATGGACGGGCCGCGCCACATCTGGTGGAACTTCGTCTCCTCCTCGAAGGAGCGCATCGACCAGGCCAAGGCCGAATGGAAGGCCGGCCGCTTCGACACCGTGCCCGGCGACGAGGCCGAGTTCATTCCGCTGCCCGAGGGCTGAGCGAGGACATCGGCCACACGATGCGCATCCTGGTTCTGGGGGGCTATGGCTTTATCGGCAGTGAAGTCGCACGCGCGCTCGGTGCCGCCGGCCATGAGGTCGTCGGGCTTGGCCGCGATGTCGCGTTCGGCCGACGCCTGCTGCCGATGATCGGCTGGATCGCCGCCGATCTCGCGGATCTGACGACAGCGGAAGCGTGGGCACCGCATCTCGCTGGGATTGAGGCGGTGGTGAATGCCTCAGGCGCCTTGCAGGATGGGGCGCGCGACAACGTCGTTGCCGCCCAGCAGAATGCGATCGAGGCGCTGATTGCAGCCTGCGAAGCGCAATCCCTGCGCCATTTTGTCCAGATTTCGGCTCCCGGCGCAGCGCCTGACGCGCAGACCGCCTTCCTGCGGACAAAGGGCCTCGCAGACCGCGCGCTGATGTGCAGCGCACTCGACTGGACCGTGTTGAAGCCCGGGCTCGTGATCGGCCCCAATGCCTATGGCGGCACCGCGCTACTGCGAATGCTGGCCGGCCTGCCTTTCGCCGAAATTCTGGTGCTTGCCGATCGTGAAATTCAGACGGTCGCATCCCGTGACGTCGCGGACGTGGTCGTCATGGCGATCGCCGGGAACATGCCCAAGCGATCGTCATTTGATCTGGTCGCGCCCGAAGTCCACACGCTGCGGGCCATCGTCCGCCGCTTTCGTGCCTGGCTCGGCCTGCCCCCTGCTCGGTGGGTTCTGGCTTTGCCAGAATGGATCGGCTTTGGTGTCGCCGCGTTTGCCGATCTTGCCGGCCGGTTCGGTTGGCGCTCGCCTTTGCGCAGCACCGCGCTTAGCGTTCTCGCCGCGCATGTGCGAGGTGACGGCGCGGCCTTTGAGCGCGCAACCGGCCGGAGCTTGCTGAGCCTGGACGAGACGCTGACAGCCATGCCCTCAACGCGACAGGAGCGCGTCTTCGCCAAGGCGCAACTGGTCTTCCCGGCACTCGTCGTGACGCTGGTGGCCTTTTGGCTGCTGTCTGGCCTGATCGGCCTGTGGCAATGGCGAACGGCCGCGGCCATGATTCCCGGAACTCTACCCGGCCCGGCCGGAGTGGCGGCCATCGTCGCGGGATCGCTGGTTGATCTGGCCATCGGCATCGGTTTTCTCGTCCGTCGCTGGTTTCGAAGCGCAGCGCTGGCTTCGATTGCGGTCTCGCTCCTCTACCTCGCCGGCGGGACGCTCCTGAAACCTGACCTCTGGGCCGATCCGCTCGGACCGCTGGTCAAGATTCTGCCTGCAATTGCGTTGGCGCTTGCGGCGCTCGCCTTGTCGGACGAGCGCTGATGGACTGGCTGATCGCCCTGCGCTGGCTGCACGTCATCGGGGCGACGGTTCTGCTTGGCACCGGGGCCGGCATCGCCTTCTTCATGGTCATGGCCAACCGCACGCGCGAGCCGGTGCTGATAGCGCATGTTGCCGGCACGGTTGTAATCGCCGATTGGCTTTTCACCATGCTCGCCGTGCTGCTGCAGCCCATCACGGGAGCGTTGCTCGCGCGCGAAATCGGCTGGCCTCTGTCGGAAGGCTGGATCGTCCTGTCGCTGGCACTGTATGTCGTGGCGGGCCTGTTCTGGCTACCGGTCGTCTGGATTCAAAAGCGCCTGCGCGATCTGGCGCGGGAGGCCGCCACCTCGCGTTCGACGCTGCCGGCCGCCTATCACCGGCTTTACGGAATCTGGTTTGCCTGCGGCTTTCCGGCCTTCGCCGCTGTGCTTGCGATCATCTGGCTGATGCTGGCGCGACCGCCGATCACGTTGGGCTGAGCTGGGCCTCCGGCAGCGCCTTCAGCCCCGGCATCGACGACGCCAGGATCGCCAGCGTCGAGAGCCCGAAGAGCGCGACCGGGAGCCAGATCGCGGTGGCGAGGCCGAACCATTCGCCCGCGAGCCCTCCAGCCAGCGCGCCGACCGGGCGCATGCCGTACATCGCGGTGGTGAGCGTGGCGCTGACACGGCCGAGCAGGGCTTGCGGCGTCACGGCCTGGCGCAGGCTCGTCTGGGTGATGAACCAGAGGATCGGGCCGAAGCCGAACAGGCAGAAGGCGAACGCCAGCACCGGCCAACCGAGCGAGGCCGGCGCCAGCGCCAGCAGGGCGGCACCGGCAAAGGACGAGGCCGGGCCAAAGACGAGCAGCAGGCCCGTCGGCAGCCTTGCGATCAGGCTCGCGCCGCTGAGCGCGCCCGCCACTAGCCCGACGCCATAGGCCGAGGAGGCAAAGCCGATCGTCTCCGGCGCCAGCAGCAGGATGCGCGCGGCATAGGGGGTGACGATCGCGAGGAAGGCGAAGAAGGCGACGTTCCAGCCAATGGCGCAGAGCGCGATCGGCCTGAGATAGGGATGACGCGCAACGAAGGCGCCGCCTTCCGCGATGGCGCGGTGCAACGGCAGGCGCGGCTGCACTGGGGGGCGTTCGCCCGGCAGCTTCAGGGCCGCGATCAGGACGAGCGCGCCCAGCAGCGCGCAGAGGCCGAGGCCGAGCGCGCTGACGCCATGCGCCACAGCCCAGCCGGCGATCAGCGGCGCCGCCAGGCTGAAGCAGGCGCGGCCGAGTTCGAGCCGGCCATTGGCGCGCGGGAGGTTGGCGACCGCGACCATGCGCGGCAGCAGCACGAAGATCGAGAGCGCGATCACGACCGGGCCCGATGCAGCGATGAAGGTCGAGAGCGCCAGCAGCCAGCCGACCTCACCGGTGCTGAGCAGCGCCGTGCCAGTGAGCGAGCCCGCCATCATCAGCAGGCTGCCCAGGACCACCAGCGATCGCGGCGCGACGCGGTCGGCGTAGACGCCGGCCGGCAGCGAGACCAGGAGCCAGGCGGCCGACTGCGCCGCGACCAGCAGGCCGACGAGGCGCGGGCTGGCGCCGGCCTGCGTTGCCGCCAGCGTCAGGGTGTCCAGCGCAAGCTTGTCGGCGAACTGAGCCGCGACGCCGGCGAGAAGGAGAGCGATCGGGATCGATGGCGACATGGCCTGGCCCTGCGTTGCGGAGGTCCAAGCTGTCTCATTCCACTGGCGAACAGCCCACCCGATTTCTGGCTTGCCAGACCGCAATGGATGCGGGCTCGGACGCGCTGTGCTCACGCCACCATAGGCGGAACCTTGAGATGGTAATCGGTCGCCTGCTGCAGGGCGTAGCCGATGCGCAGCGCCGTCGCCTCCTCATAGCCCTGGCAGCAGATCTGCAGCGAGAGCGGCAGTCCCCCAGCGGTGAAGCCATTGGGCAGCGAGAGCGCACACATCTCAAGGAAGTTGCCGAAGCGGGTGAAGCGCGAGGGCATTACGGCCTGGTCGACCTCGTCGAGCCGGATCGCCGCCGTCGTCGTGCTCGGCGTCAGCAGCGCGTCGATGCCGGCCATGGCCGTAGCCATCTGGCGCTTCCATTCGGCCTGCTGGCGCTTGGTCGCGAGATAAGCTTGCGCCTGGACCCGGCCGCCGGCGAGCACGCGTGCCCTGACCGCATCGTCGAGCAGCGCGCCGGCATCCTCCGCCAGGGCGCCGTCGTTGAAATAGGCCTCCGCCTCCAGGATGGCCTGCGCGTTGAGGAAATCGGAGAAGGCAAAGGGCAAGGCGATCTCGACAATCTCGGCGCCAAGGCCGCCGAGTGTCTCGAGCGAGCGGTCATAGGCCTCCAGCATCTCGGGCGAACAACCGGCGCGCTCGCTGTGCGGCATGCGGGCCAGCCGCAAGCCGCGCACGCCGCGCGTCAGGGTCGGCATCGGATCGACCGGCAGGATGCCGCGCGTGTTGGGATCGAGCGGATCGGGCCCCTGCAGGACGTTGTAGAGCAGCGCCACATCCATGACATCGCGCGCCATCGGGCCGGGCGTGTCGAGCGAGGTCGAGAGCGGCAGGACGCCATGGACGGAAACGCGGCCGATCGTGACTTTCAGCCCGGTCAGGCCGCAGAACGAGGCCGGAAGGCGCACCGAGCCGCCGGTGTCGGTGCCGATCGCCCAGGGCGCGAGTCGGGCCGCGACCGCGACGCCCGAGCCACTGCTCGAGCCGCCGGGCGTGCGCGCATGGACCGGGTCCCAGGGATTCCAGGGCGTGCCCATATGCTGGTTGGTGCCCCAGCCGCCAAAGGCGAACTCGACGGTGTGGGTCTTGCCGAGCACGATCATGCCCTGCGCGATCATTCGTTGCGCGATCGTCGCGGTCAGGGTGGAGCGGCGCTCGCGCCAGTTAGCCGAGCCGCCCGTGGTGATGCGACCTTCCAACTCGACCAGATCCTTCAGCGCGACCGGCACGCCGTGGAGCGGTCCGACGGCATGTCCGGAGCGGATCGCCTTGTCGGCTCCTTCTGCCGCTAGCCGCGCATCCGCGCCATAGACCGACACGAAGGATCGCAGCTTCGGCTCGAAACGCTCGATGCGCGCGAGCAGCGCATCGACGGCCTCGACCGGGGAGAGCCGTCTTGCCGCGATCTCGCGGGCCAGGACATGGGCCGGCAGCAGCGCGGGATCGGTGACGTGGGTGGAGGCGTCATTCATGGCGTTCACTGCATGCTGACGAGCGTCAGATCAACGAACCAGGATTGGGGCGAGATGAAGCCCTTAACCTTCGGGGACATGGCGCGCGGGTTGAGATCATGGACGATGTAGAGCCAGGGCGGGTTGTCCACGAGCCGCTCATGGGCGACCGCCGTCGCCTCCGCCACGACCTTGGGATCGCTCGCCTCGGCAAGCCTGACGAAAGCGGCCTCGAAAGCATCGTCCTTCCACTGCGCGAAATTGAAGCCGTTGGGCGGCGCCCCGGCGGCGGCGAAGTAGCGGGCCATGACGCTGGGATCGGACGAGGGCGAGCTGATGTTCAGCGACATCGCGCCGTTCAACGCGGGCGCATCGGGCAGAGCGCGCATGTTGTTCAGCAGAACCTGCCATTCGGTGACGACGAACTCGACCGTGACGCCGCAGGCCTCCTTGAGATTGGCCTGCATGAATTCGTTCATCGGCAGCGGCGACATCTGGCCGGAGCCGGAGGTGGAGATCATCACCTTGAACGAGAGCGGCTTCTGGGCGGTGAAACCGGCCTCCGCCAGCAACGCCTTGCCCCTGGCGGGATCGAAGCGGTAGCGGTTCGCCGGCTTGCCGAAATCGGGATCGCTGGCCTTGAGCCAGCCGATGGCGGGCTCCGCCGTGCCGTTGAGCAGGGCAACGATGGAGTCGCGATCGACGCAATAGTTCAGTGCCTGTCGGACCCGCACATCCCGGAAGGGGCTGTTCGTCGCGCCGATATTGTAGAACCACGGCCAGACATGCGGGTAGGACCCGGTCGCGATCGAAAAGCCAGCCTGTTTGAGCGAGGGAATGCCGTCGGCGGGCGGGACCTCAATCCAGTCGACCTGGCCGGAGCGCAGCGCCGCGAGGCGAGCATTGGCTTCGGGGATGGGCTGGAGAATGACCTTGTCGAGCTTGGCCTTCTTCGTCGCGTCCCAGTAGCCGTCATGACGGACGAGCTCGACACGTTCGCGCGGGGCGACGCTGGCGATCCGGAACGGCCCGGTGCCGGCCGAACCCTGCATCCCGACCTTGCCCCAGTCGCGCCCGGCCTTCTCGAAGGACGCCGGCGAGGACAGCAGGATCAAGGCGGTCATATAGGGAAAATACGAGGCCGGGCTGGTGGTGGTGATCGCCACGGTCATGTCGTCGATCTTGCGATAGCCGGTCATGATCGGCGCCCTTGCGCGCACGATGCCGGCGGCAGGCGGCTCGAACTGAGGCGCCTCCTTATTGAAATAGCGTTCGAGATTCCAGATCACGGCATCGGCGTTGAACGTCGTGCCGTCATGGAAGGTGACTCCGCGGCGCAAATGAAAGCGCCAGGTCTTCGGATCCTCGGGGACCTGCTCCCAGCGTTCCGCGAGGCCCGGCCGCAGCGGCGCCAGCCGATCGGTCGTGGTCAGATCCCACAGCACCAGGCTCTCGAAGACCGGGTAGCCGAGGAAACGCATGCCCTCGAAGCCGTTATTGGGCAGACCGGTCGTCGTTGGAATATCGGACGCCGTCATCGCCAGACGCAGCGTGCCCTGCGCGCGGACCGGCTCCGCCGCGCCCGCCAGGGCAAGTCCCGCCACAGTGAAGGCTGCCAGAGCCGAGCGCAGGCGGGCGCCCCCGGAACGACAGTGATGCGAACGATCGACCATGACAACTTCCCCCTCGACGCGACTGTTGCAGGCCCGCGTCCGATTCGCAGCAAGTTACGGGCCAGCCGTCAGACCGATTAGCGCAGGCGCATGACCGCTTGTCGTCGGTAGCGCGACTTTGCGTTGCACCGGCCGCCCTTGTGCCGCCCGGTCGGGATGCGATAGACCGGGCCTGTGACGAAGCGCCCACCCACGCCGATGCTCGACCGCGTCCACACGCCCGAGGATCTCCGCAAGCTGCCCGACAGCGACCTGCGTCAGGTTGCCGACGAATTGCGTCTCGAGACGATCGATGCGGTCTCAGTCACGGGCGGACATCTCGGCGCGGGGCTCGGCGTCGTCGAGCTGACGGTCGCCCTGCACCATGTCTTCGACACGCCGCGCGACCGGCTTATCTGGGATGTCGGCCATCAGGCCTACCCGCACAAAATCCTCACCGGCCGGCGCGAGCGCATCCGCACGCTGCGCCAGCCCGGCGGGCTCTCCGGCTTCACCCGCCGCTCCGAGAGCGAATACGATCCCTTCGGCGCCGCGCATTCCTCGACCTCGATCTCGGCCGGGCTCGGCATGGCGGTGGCGCGTGACCTCGCTGGCGGCAGCAACAACGTCATCGCCGTGATCGGCGACGGCGCGATGTCGGCCGGCATGGCCTATGAGGCGATGAACAATGCCGGTGCGCTCGGCTCACGCCTCGTCGTCATCCTGAACGACAACGACATGTCGATCGCCCCGCCGGTCGGTGCGATGTCGGCCTATCTGGCGCGGCTGGTCTCGGGGCGGACTTACCGCTCGATCCGCGAGATCGCCAAGCACCTCGCCGAGCGGCTGCCGCGCTTCTTCCACGACAAGGCCAAGCGGACGGAAGAATATGCCCGCGCCTTCTGGACCGGCGGGACGCTGTTCGAGGAGCTTGGCTTCTACTATGTCGGCCCGATCGACGGGCATAATCTCGACCATCTGCTGCCCGTGCTGCGCAACGTCCGCGACGCCGGCACCGGCCCGATCCTCGTCCATGTCGTGACGCAGAAGGGCAAGGGTTATGCCCCGGCCGAAGCCACGCCCGACAAATACCACGCCGTCGTCCGGTTCGACCCCGTCACCGGCCTGCAGGCCAAGGCGCCGGCGAATGCGCCGAGCTATACGTCGGTCTTCGGCAGCGCCCTGATCAAGGAAGCACGCAACGACAGCAGGATCGTCGCCGTCACCGCCGCCATGCCCTCGGGCACCGGGATCGATGCCTTCGGCAAGGAGTTTCCGGCCCGCACCTTCGATGTCGGCATCGCCGAGCAGCATGCCGTGACCTTCGCGGCGGGCTTGGCGACGGAGGGCTACAAGCCGTTCTGCGCGATCTATTCGACCTTCATGCAGCGTGCCTACGATCAGGTCGTCCACGACGTCGCGATCCAGAAGCTGCCTGTGCGCTTCGCGCTCGACCGGGCCGGGCTGGTCGGTGCCGACGGCGCGACGCATGCGGGCGCCTTCGACGTGGCCTATCTCGCCTGCCTGCCCGACATGGTGGTGATGGCAGCTGCCGACGAGGCCGAGCTGACCCATATGGTCGCGACAGCGGCAGCCTTCGACGAGGGGCCGATCGCCTTCCGCTATCCGCGCGGCGAAGGCGTCGGCGTCGAGATCCCCGATTTCGGCGTGCCGCTGGAGATCGGCCGCGGCCGTGTCGTCAGAGAGGGCACGCGCGTCGCGCTGTTGTCGCTCGGCACCCGGCTGGCGGAGTGCCTGGCGGCGGCCGAACTGCTCGGCCAGCGCGGCCTGTCGACGACGGTCGCCGATGCCCGCTTCGCCAAGCCGCTGGACGAGGCATTGATCCTGAGGCTGGCGCGCGAGCATGAGATCCTGGTCACGGTCGAGGAAGGCTCGGTCGGCGGCTTCGGCAGCCATGTGCTGCATCTGCTTGCCCGCAGCAGCCTGCTCGATGGCGGGCTGAAAGTCAGGACACTGACCCTGCCCGACATCTTCCAGGATCATGACAAGCCCGAGGCGATGTACGCCAAGGCCGGGCTCGACGCCGCCGGCATCGTGCGCACCGTCGAGGGCGCGCTCGGCGTACCCGCCGCGATCAAGCGGGCCTGAGACAGCTCGGGTAGCCTCATGAAGAGCCGGGCCGACCAGTTGCTCGTCGAGCGCGGCCTGTTCGAGAGCCGGGCACGCGCGCAAGCCGCGATCGCAGCCGGCCTCGTCACGGCCGACGGCCGCGTGGTCCGCAAGGCCTCCGAGATGGTGGCGGGGACTGCCGTGGTGACGGCGCAGGCGCCGCATCCTTACGTCTCGCGCGGCGGTTTGAAGCTGGCGGAAGCGCTCGACGTCTTCGGGTTCGACCCGGCAGGCCGCGCCTGCCTCGATGTCGGTGCCTCGACCGGCGGCTTCACGGACCTTCTGCTGAAGCGCGGCGCGGCCTTCGTGGTTTCCGTCGATGTCGGGCGCGACCAGCTCCATGCTTCGCTGCGGAGCGATAAACGCGTGCTGAGCCTGGAGGCTCAGGACATCCGCACGCTGACGCCGGCCGCGCTGCCGCAGACGCCGTCGCTGGCCGCGATCGATGTCAGCTTCATCTCGCTGCGGCTGGTGCTGCCGGCGGTCGCAGGGCTGCTGGCGCCGACCGCTCAGATCGCGGCGCTGATCAAGCCGCAATTCGAGGCCGGTCGCGCCGCCCTGAAGAAGGGCATCGTGCGGGACGCAGCGGTGCATGAGATCGTCTGCGCGGGCATTGCCGAACTCATGGCCGGGCTTGGCTTCGCGGTGGATGGGCCGGTGCCCTCGCCGATCGAAGGCGGCGACGGCAACCGCGAGTTCCTGATCGGCGGGCGGCGCCTCGGCTGATCAGCGCACCAGCAGCGCGTCGATCTCGGCCTGGAGCGCGCGGCTTTCGATGCTGCCGATGTCCATGGCGCCATTCGCGTTGATGAACTGCGTCGCGCGGCCGATCTGCCGGCGCAGGGCTTCACTGGCGACATCGACGATGGTCGCGGCATCGAGACCCTCGCGCCTGTCGGCCAGCAGCGCGGTTGCCGTGGAAATCAGCCGTGCCATCGCCCGGCAGAGCTCCTCGAAACCCGCCCGCCGGGCCGGCGCCACGCTGTCATAGGCGGCGAGCGCGGCGGGTGCACAGCGCAGCCCCGACACCTCGAAATGCTCGCGATAGGTGATGCTGCGCCAGGCCTTCAGGTCGTCGACGATGCCGTCGTCAACCGCCGCCATCTCGATCAGCATCAAGGCTTCGGCGTAACGATTGAGGAAGTCCGTCGAGAGACGCGGCTGCTGGGACGTCTCCATCCGAGCGTCCGTCGATCCAGCCAGCCCCTTGATCGCGGGAACGCTCATCATAATCCCCAAACTGGCGCGACTATGCTTGGGCAAACCCAAATAAAGTGTTGATCCGGACGCAAGCCATTGCCACATCTGCGATCCATGTGCGGTCGCTACGCCATTACCCTGCCCCCCGAGGCGATGCGGTCTCTGTTTGCCTATCGCGAGCAGCCTAATTTTCCGCCGCGCTACAACATCCCGCCGACGCAGCCGGTCCCGGTCGTGCGGCTGCATGAGGGCAACAGGCAGTTCATGCTGATGCGCTGGGGCTTCATTCCCGGCTGGGTCAAGGACCCCAACGATTTTCCCCTCGTCATCAACATCCGCTCCGAAAGCGCCGCCACGAAGCCGTCGTTCCGGGCGGCGCTGACGCGGCGCCGCTGCCTGATGCCGGCCGATGCCTTCTATGAATGGCATCGTCTCGGCCAGGGCCGCCAGGCCGAGAGCAGGACCTACATGTTCCGCCGGCCCGATCGCGGCCTGTTCGCCTTTGCCGCGCTGTGGGAGACGTGGCATTCGCCCGACGGCTCGGAGATCGACACGGTCGCGCTGGTCAACGGACCGGCCAACGGGCTGATGGCGGCGATCCATGAACGCTGCCCGGTGATCATCGCGCCCCGGGATTTCGACAGCTGGCTCGACCCGATGGCGGAGGCGAAGGACACCGCGCATCTGCTCAGGCCGCCGCCGGACGACCTGCTGGAGATGGTCGCGATCGACAACGCCGTGAACAAGGTCGCCAATGACGGGCCGGAGGTGCAGGAGGCCTTCGACCGCGCAAAGGCGGAGGCGGCCAAGGCAGCGTCGAACCCGCCTGCCCGCGCGACGCGCGCCAAGAATGATGCCCAGGGCAGCCTGTTCTAAGCGACCGAGTTCAGTTCCAGCCGACGCGCCGTTTCCGGCCCGAACTGTTAGAACTTACATCGCCAGAACGGCACCGGGATTAAGGATGCCCTGCGGGTCGAGTGTTGCCTTCAGCGTCTTCATCAGGGCCAGTTCGACCGGGTCCTTGACGCCAGGCAGGAGGTCGCGCTTGAGGCGGCCGATGCCGTGCTCGGCCGAGATCGAGCCGTGCATCTCGCTGACGATGGCATGCACCGCCTGGTTCATCGCGCTCCAGCCGGCGATGAAGCCGGCCTTGTCGGCGCCGACCGGCTGGCTGACGTTGTAGTGGATGTTGCCGTCGCCGAGATGGCCGAAGGGAACCACCCGGCAGCCCGGCACCATTGCCTCGACGGCTGCCGTCGCGCGTGCCAGAAACTCCGGCACGGCATGCAGCGGCACCGAGACGTCGTGCTTGATCGAGCCGCCCTCATAAGTCTGCACCTCGGAGAGCATCTCGCGCAGCTTCCAGAAATCGGCGCGCTGGGTCAGCGATCCCGCCAGCGCGGCATCCGTCACGAGCCCCTGCTCCATCGCCTCGCCGAGGAAGGCTTCGACCGCCTCGTCGAGCCCGGTGGCGGACTGGGCCGAGACCTCCATCAGCACGTACCAGGGCGATGGCTCCGAGAGAGGATCGCGCGCGCCCGAGGCATGACGCAGGACGAAATCGACGCCGATGCGGGGCATCAGCTCGAAGGTGGTCAGCGTGCCGCCGGCGCCCGCCTTGGCGGTGTTGAGCAGGGCCAGCGCCGCCTCGGGCGAAGGCACGGCGAGGAAGGCGGTGGCGCGGGCGGCGGGCAGCGGGAAGAGCTTCAGAACGGCGGCGGTGATGATGCCGAGCGTGCCTTCGGCGCCGATGAAGAGGTTCTTCAGATCGTAGCCGGTGTTGTCCTTGCGGAGCTGGCGCAGGCCGTTCCAGATCCGTCCGTCGGCCAGTACGACCTCCAGCCCCATGCAGAGCTCGCGGGCATTGCCATAGGCCAGAACCGCGGTGCCGCCGGCATTGGTCGAGAGGTTGCCACCGATGGTGCACGAGCCTTCCGAGGCAAGCGAGAGCGGAAAGAGGCGCCCTGCCCCTTCCGCCGCCGCTTGCGCCTTCTGCAGCGTCAGCCCGGCCTCGACGGTCATCGTGTCGCTGTCGGCATCGACGGCGCGGATCTTGTCCATGCGCTGGAGCGACAGGATGATCTCGCGGCCCTCGGCGATCGGAATCTGGCCGCCGACGAGCCCGGTATTGCCGCCCTGCGGCACCAGCCGCGTGCCGGTCCTGGCCGCGAGCTTGAGCAATTCGGCGACTTCGGCGGTCGAGCCCGGCCGGACGATCGCCTGCGCCTTGCCGCGGAACAGGTCCCGCCATTCCTTGAGATAGGGCACCATCGCGTCGGCATCGGTGACGATGTTCTTCGCGCCGACGATTGCGGCCATGTCGTCCAGGATGGATGCGCTCAAGGATGCCTCCGGATCTTATGTCTTCTTCGACCGCCGGAACACACCGACGAGTTCGATATGAGCGGAATAGCGGAACTGGTCGACGGGCGTGACGCCCTCCAGCGCATAACCGCCCGCGATCAGGATCGCGGCGTCCCGAGCAAAGCTGCCGACATCGCAGGAGACATAAGCGATCGTGCCGGTCTTCGAGGCTGCCAGGCGACGCGCCTGCGCCTCCGCGCCGGCGCGCGGCGGATCGAGCACCACGGCATCGAAAGCGTTGAGGTCATGCTCCAGCAGCGGGCGGCGGAAGAGATCGCGGGTCTCGGTCGCGATCGGCTTCAGGCCTTGCGTCATCGCGGCACCGCGCGTCAGGGCGAGCACCGCTGCCTTGTCGCTCTCGACGGCATAGACCTGCGCGCGCTCGGCCAGCCGGAACGAGAAGGGGCCGCAACCCGCGAAGAGATCGGCCACACGTTTGGCCTTGGGCAGCGCCGCCACGACGAGGCCAGCGATCGTCTCCTCGCCCTCGCTCGTCGCCTGCAGGAAGCCGCCGGGCGCGGGCGCGACCATCGCCTTGCCCATGCGCTGCTGCGGCGGCCTGCGCTCGACGATGATCTCGCCATGCATGGAGAGCCGCGCCAGATCGAGGCGTTCGGCGGCCTCGGTCAGGGACAGCCTGAGCTTGTCGCCGGCCGGGCCATGGCCGCGGATATCGACGTCGAGCCCGGCTTCGGAGGCCGTGAGCTGGATGTCGAGCGGCTTGTTCGAGCCACCGAGCCGGTTAGCGAGAAGCTGCGCCGCTGCCGGCGCGCGCGCAAGGCCCGGCGCCAGCACCGGGCAGGCCGGGACAGCGACAAGATCATGGCTGCGGGCGGCCATGAAGCCGACCAGCATGCCGAGGCCTTCACGCCTCGCATGGAAGGTGACGCGGCGACGCCCGGCGCCATGGGCATCGACGATCTCGGCGACGGGCGCTTCGACACCGGCACGCGACAGGGCGGTCACGACCTGCCGGCGCTTCCATTCGCGATAGAGGCCTTCCGACATGTGCTGCGCCGCGCAGCCGCCGCAGCGGGTGAAGAGCGGGCAGATCGCCGCGATGCGCGAATCGGCGGGAGCGATGATCTCGACGAGTTGCCCGCGATCGCCGTCGCGCACCACCCGCACGGTCTCGCCCGGCAGCGCATAGGGCACGAAAACGTCGCCGCCCGGCGCCTCGGCGATGCCGTCGCCGCGCTGGCCGAGCCGGGCCACCGTCAGGATTTCGTTCATGGCGAGCGTCATCGTTGTCGAAGTGTCTCCGCAGGGGCCATCGTGAACGGCACATCATCCGACGTCGTGGCGGATGGCGAGTTGCTGATGACCTGCTTTCGCGTTTCGCCTATCAGGTTGCAGGCAAACAGGGAAATTTCGGCATGACCACCCGCGACGGCGTCATCGAGGCCATCGGCAATACGCCGCTCATCAAGCTCAAGCGCGCCTCGCAGGCGACCGGCTGCACCATCCTCGGCAAGGCCGAGTTCATGAACCCCGGCCAGTCGGTCAAGGACCGCGCCGCGCTCGCGATTATCCGCGATGCCGAACGGCGCGGGCAGTTGCGGCCGGGCGGTGTGATCGTCGAGGGCACCGCCGGCAATACCGGCATCGGCATCGCGCTGGTCGGCAATGCGCTGGGCTATCGCTCGGTCATCGTGATCCCGGAGACGCAGAGCCAGGAGAAGAAGGACATGCTGCGGCTGGCCGGCGCAACGCTGGTCGAGGTGCCGGCCGTCGGCTACGCCAACCCCAACAACTATGTGAAGGTCTCAGGCCGCCTCGCCGAGGAACTGGCGAAGACCGAGCCCAATGGCGCGGTCTGGGCCAACCAGTTCGACAACACCGCCAACCGCCAGGGGCATATCGAGACGACCGGCCCCGAGATCTGGGCGCAGACGGACGGCAAGGTCGACGGCTTCATCTGCGCGGTGGGGAGCGGCGGCACGCTCGCCGGCGTCGGCATCGCGCTCAAGGGCTTCGACCCGAAGGTCACGATCGGCCTCGCCGACCCGATGGGCGCGGCGCTGCATTCCTTCTACACCACCGGCGTGTTGAAATCGGAAGGCTCCTCGATCACCGAGGGCATCGGCCAGGGCCGGATCACCGCCAATCTGGTCGATGCGCCGATCGACGTCTCCTTCCAGATCCCCGATGCGGAAGCGGTGCAGATCGTCTTCGACCTGCTCGAGCATGAGGGCCTGTGCCTCGGCGGCTCCTCAGGCATCAATGTCGCCGGCGCGATCCGGCTGGCGCAGCAGATGGGGCCGGGCCACACCATCGTGACGATCCTGTGCGACTACGGCACGCGCTACCAGTCGAAGCTGTTCAACCCCGAGTTCCTGCGCTCGAAGGGCCTGCCGGTGCCAGGCTGGTTGGAGCGCGACAGCTCGGCGCTGAAGGACGTGGTGGCGCGGGTGATGGGCTGAAGGCCCCGTGCCGCTCGACCCCGCCTCGCCGCTGGCGCGCCTGCTGGATGCGCCGATGCGGCCGGGGCGCGTCGTCTGGATCGGGTTGCGCCCGGTGCGGCGGGCGCCGATGCAGGTGGTCGAGGCTGCGACGCTTGATGTCGAGCAGGGCCTGGTCGGCGACCACTACAGCAGCCGCACGGGCGGCGCCCGCCACGTCACGCTGATCCAGGCCGAGCATCTCTCCGCGATCGCCGCCCATCTCGGGCCCGACGCCGTCACGCCTGACCAGCTTCGGCGCAACATCGTGGTGGCGGGCATCAATCTCGCGGCGCTGAAGGGCCGGCGCTTCATGCTGGGCGACGTTGTGCTGGAGGCGACCGGCGAGTGCCATCCCTGCTCGCGGATGGAAGAAATCCTCGGCGCCGGCGGCTACAACGCCGTGCGCGGCCATGGTGGGATCACGGCGCGGGTGGTCTCGGGCGGGATGGTGCGGCTGGGGGACGCGGTGGCGCGGGCGGATTGAGCGCTTGACGTGGCCATATCCGGATTTTACCGGTCGGCGACATTCAGCGATCCGGCGAGCAGGATCGAACGCCGCCGTCCTACCCGACGTTATGGGGCCGGCCTGTCGCTGCATTGCCTGGGAGTTCGTGGTGAGCGCTTTTCCGCACGGGACTGTCCATGAGGCCGCTGAAGATTTTCAGGCGGCGATACGATCGGACCCAAGGATCGTCGCGCTGTGGAAAAGCCTGACGCCGCTCGGCCGGAACGAGTTCATCTGCTGGGTCGATGATGCCAAGCAGCCCAAGACGCGCGAACGCCGCATCAAGCGAACCTGCGAGGAAATTCTGGAAGGTATGAAGCGGCCGTGCTGTTGGGCAGGCTGCATTCACCGCACCGACAAGGCGCCAAGCCGTTGGCAACAGGCCGTTCTGATCGAACGGGGTGGCAAAAAGAGTTCATAGGCAGGCCTGCAAGCGTCCGTTGCCTTGCGCGTCTGCCAGGCGAAAGCCACCGCTCCCGTTCGGCCAGACCTTATCGGCATTTTCTCCGGCTAGCCGGCTTGTCCCGATTGCAGCTCAACGCAGTGGCGCATGACGTCGGCGCCGGTCTCGTTCCAGGTCGTGATCCCGCCGGCCATGATGACCTGGACCAGGCCCTCGGCGAGTTCGGGCAGCGTCAGGCCAAGCCTCACCGCATTGGCGGCGTGGTTCCTGGCCCCGGTCTTCTGGCCGATCAACGTGTCGAGCAGGGCGAAGATCAACTCCTTCGTCTTGAGATCGAGCGCCCCGCCCGCATCCCGGTCGCGCATGATCGAAGCCCGGATCAGGCCATAGCCCGCGAAGGCGCCGGGCGCATGCTCGGCCAGAAGGGTGAAATTCTCCGGCACCCGGCCGGTTGTCGCCTCGAAGCTTGCTCTCCCGGCCCGCATCGCGGCTTCGGTGATCTCGTCATGGGCCATCACGGCATGTCCTTACGCTGGGGGCCGGCTGAGAGACGGGAGCAACCGCCTTCTCAGGCGGCTCCCGTCACAGCCACTTCTTCCACCTGAAAAACAGGTAGGGCAGAATAGCGGCGACAACCATCATCCCCAGCGACATCGGATAGCCGAATTCCCATTTCAGCTCCGGCATCTTCTCGAAATTCATGCCGTAGATCGAGGCGATCAGGGTCGGCGGCATCAGCACCACCGCGACGACCGAAAACAGCTTGATGATCTTGTTCTGCTCGAGACCGACGAGGCCCAGCGTGGCCTGCAGCATGAACGACAACTTGCTGGAGATGAAGGTCGCATGCTCTTCCAGCGCCTGCACGTCGCGAACCGAGGTGCGCCATTCCGGCACGAAGCCGCTGGCCGCCTTGGCCGGGCGTTTGAAATTGGCGGAGAGGAACAATAGCACCCGCTCGACCGAGACCATGCTCTCGCGCACGTTCGAGATGATGTGCTCATATTGTCCGATCTTGCGGATGACGGCCTGATAGGCGCTGTTCTGCTCGACATCGGCGCTCTTGCCCTCGAAGACGCGTCGCGAGACGCCATCGATCTGGTCGGCGACGCCACGCAGAACCTCCGCGGCACGATCGACAATCGCTTCGATCAGGCCTTCGATCACGGCGGCCGGCTGCATGCCGCAGCCGCCGGGTTTGCCGACGCGGTTGAGAAAGATGGAGAAAGCGCCTGGCTCGTCGTAACGCACCGTGACAAGTGCGCTCTCGGTCAGGATGAAGGTGACGTCGGCAAGCTTGGGGACGTTGGTGTCGGACTGGCAGATGACACGCGCGGTCATGTAATGCGCGCCGTTCTCGGTGTAGATGATCTCCGACGGTTCGAGATCGTGCATCTCCTCGCGCGTCGGGATCGAAATGCCCAGATGGGTCTCGATCTTCTTGTCCTCACCCGCAGTCGGATTCAGCAGGTCGATCCAGACAGAACCGGCCGGAATCTCCTCTTCGACCTTCAAGGTCCGGTGAATGAGCCTGTCGCCCGTATCGGGGCAGATTCCGTGGATCAGCAGCATGGAGGCCTCTGTCGCAGTCTGGCGGATCGTCCGCGCCGCAGGAACTCCGATCCCAGCGCGATGTCAAACGAATGACCGGCCGCGCGGCCCCGATCATCGGGACGGGATGGTGAAGCGCTCCGGCTGGCTGCCGTCGCGGTCGGTGAAGCGGTAATCGCGGGCAAGGTCGGCGACATGCAGCACCTGTCCGGCATGTCGCGAAACCTCAGCATCGGCCAGGAGCGCCGCGACCGCGCGCCCGGCATAAAGCGGCGTCTCGGTGGTCTCAGCCGCCATGCCGGCATCGCGAACCCGCTCGGTCAGGACATGGCCCGGCGACAGCCCGAGCGCCGTGACGCCGAAGGGTTTCAGTTCCGCCGCCATCGCCAGCGTCAGCCGGTTCATCGCCGCCTTGGCGAGGTCGTAGAAGACATCGCCGAGATAGCCGGCTTGCGTATCGAAGCTCACCGTCACGATCAGGCCCTTGCGCATCTGGACCATGGCGGGCGCGACCGCCCGTGCCAGCAGCAACTGGGCATAGACGCCGCTCTCGAAGCTCTGGCCGAGCCGCGCCACGGGCCTGCGCCAGAACGGCGCGCCGAAGGCCGAACCATCGGGATAGCGCACGCCGTCATAGCCCTCATTGCCGCCCCAGACGGCATCGACGACGCAATCCAGCCGGCCGAAGCGGCGCAGGCACCATGACACCAGCCCATCGACCTCGCGCTCGTCGGTATGGTCGCATCGATAGGGGTGCCCCTTGCCGCCGGCCGCCTCGACCTCGCGGGCGGTGTCCTCGAAGGTCTCAGGCCGATTGTCGGTGTGAGCGCCGGCCTCGCTCGAGCGGCCGGTGACGATGACGGTCGCGCCGGCCTCCCCCAGTGCCCGGGCGATGCCACGTCCGAGGCCGCGCGAGGCGCCCGCGACGAGGCAGACCCGGCCTGCAAGCGGACGTTCGGAGAGCGGACGGTCCGGTTCGCTCACGCCGCGAAGACCGCGGCCGCGTCCTCGACCGCTCCGGCACCTTCCGTCACGGCCAGTTCCAGCGCCGGTGCCTCGGTGGCGAGGATCTCGGCGAAGAAACGGGCGGTGGCGAGATCGCCTGATGCGTGATCCTCGGAGCGCGTCGCCAGCGCCTTGCGGGCGAGACTGGTGCCCCCCTGGGCCAGCGCGAAGAGCTTGAGATAGGGCGTCGCGCCGGCCAGCGCGTCGCCCTGCCGCTCGCCCATCGTCGCCAGCATCCATTGCGTCGCGCGCTCCAGCGCATCGACGGCGGCACGTAGACGGGTCGCGCTGTGGCCAAAGCCCGGCGTGTTGGCGGTCTCGACCTGCGCGACGACGCCACGCATCTCGGCGATCAGAGCCGCGACGACCTTGCCGCCCGAGAGCGGCAGCTTGCGCAACACGAGGTCGATCGCCTGGATACCGTTGGTGCCCTCATAGATCGTGGCGATGCGGGCATCGCGCAGATGCTGGGACACTCCGGTCTCCTCGATATAGCCCATGCCGCCATGGATCTGGATGCCGGTCGAGGCGACCTCGACACCGATATCGGTGGCATAGGCCTTGGCGACGGGGGTGAGGATCGCGGTGCGCTCGCTGGCGGCCTTGCGTCTGGCCTCGTCGGGCTCGCGGCGGGAGCGGTCGAGCGCCTCGGCGACCTGATAGGCGATGGCGCGCGCCGCTTGCGTCTTGGCGCGCATCTCCATCAGCATGCGGCGAATGTCGGGATGGACGATGATCGGGCTCATCGGGGCGCCCTTGGGTGCATCGAGCGCCACGCCCTGCCGGCGCTCCCGGGCAAAACCCAATGCCTGCTGATAGGCGCGCTCGGCGATGGCGACGCCTTGGAGCGCGACGTTGAGGCGGGCATTGTTCATCATCGTGAACATGCAGGCCAGCCCGCGATTCTCCTCGCCGATCAGCCAGCCGATGGCGCCGCCCTTGTCGCCGAACGCCATCGAGCAGGTCGGCGAGGCATGGATGCCGAGCTTGTGCTCGATGCCGGAGCAGCGGAGATCATTGTGCTCGCCGAGCGAGCCATCGGCATTGACCAGATATTTCGGCACGAGGAACAGCGAGATGCCGCGCGTGCCGGCCGGCGCATCGGGCAGGCGCGCCAGGACCAGATGGACGATGTTCTCGGTCAGGTCGTGCTCGCCATAGGTGATGAAGATTTTCTGGCCGGTGATGCGATAGGTGCCGTCTCCCGCCGGCTCGGCCTTGCTGCGCAGGGCGTTGAGGTCGGAGCCGGCCTGCGGCTCGGTCAGGTTCATCGTGCCCATCCACTCGCCCGAGACGAGCTTTGCCAGATAGGTTTCCTTGAGGTGCTCCGAGCCATGGGCATGCAGCGCCTCGATGGCGCCGACCGTCAGCAGCGGCCCGAGCGCGAAGGCAAACGCAGCGGAGTTCCACATCTCGGTGCAGGCCGATTGCAGCAGCGCCGGCAACCCCTGCCCGCCATGCTCTTCCGGCGCCGGCAGCGCGTTCCAGCCGGCTTGCGCCCAAGCGGTATAGGCCTCCTTCCAGCCCGGCGGCGTGGTCACCGCGCCATCCTTCAGCGTCGAGCCGTGCTTGTCGCCGATGCGGTTGAGCGGGGCGAGGATGTCGCCAGCGAACTTCGCGGCTTCGTCGAGAACGGCCTGCGTCATGTCGCCGTCGAGTTCCGGCGCGAGGCCGTCGGCGATCAGCCGGTCCAGGCCCGCGACATGGCGCATCGTGGCGAGGATGTCCTCGACAGGGGCGCGATAGCTCATGGTCGTTCTCCCTCGACGCCGGCCCGTGCCGCATGCGAGCAGCCGGCCATGCCTTGTTCTCGATCAGCCGGTACCGACCGGCCCCGCTTTTGGCGTTGCCGCGATGGTAGCGAGGAACTATCCCCGATGCCACGCGCGCATGACGGCAAGTTTGGTCGGGCGCCGGATATAGTTTAGTTGTAAACAATCTTCGGTCAATCGGGCGGAACGCCTGACGATGGGTGCCGCTTGGAGCAGGATCAGGGATTCAGCCGCGTGACGGAGCGCCTCAGCGCCGATGCGCAGGGCATTGCCCGCGCCGCTGAACTGCTACGGCAGGGCCGGCTCGTCGCGCTGCCAACCGAGACCGTCTACGGGCTTGCCGCCGACGCGACCTCCGGCGAGGCTGTCGCCGGCATCTATGGCGCGAAGGAGCGGCCGAGCTTCAACCCCCTGATCGCGCATCTGCCTGATCTCGCAGCCGCCCGCCGGCAAGGCCTGTTCGATGCCAATGCATTGGCGCTAGCCAAGGCGTTCTGGCCGGGGCCGCTGACGCTGGTGGTGCCGGTCTCGTCGGGCTGCGAGGTCAGCGAACTCGCCCGCGCCGGTCTGGCTTCGGTGGCGCTGCGGGTGCCCTCGCATCCGATCGCCCATGCGGTGCTGCAAGCGGCGGGACGGCCGATAGCCGCGCCCTCCGCTAACCGCTCCGGCCGCGTCAGCGCGACCAGCGCCGCGCATGTGCTTGAAGATCTCGACGGCCGGATCGAGGCAGTGCTTGATGGCGGGCCGACCGAGGTCGGTGTCGAATCCACCATCGTCGCCTGTCTGGATGGCGCGCCGCGCCTGCTGCGGCCGGGCGGCGTGTCGCGCAGCGCGATCGAGGGCGTGATCGGGCGGCCACTGGTACTGGCGGGCGAAGCCGGCATGGCGCCGATCTCGCCCGGGCTGCTGGCCTCGCACTACGCGCCGTCGGCCGGTGTTCGGTTGGAGGCGCAGGCGCCCCGGTCTGGAGAAGCGTGGCTTGGCTTCGGCCCCGAGCCTGACGGTCTGGCCACAACTGGCCATGCCCTCAATCTGAGCCCTCGCGGCGACCTCACCGAGGCCGCGGCGAACCTCTTCGGCCACCTGCGCGCGCTCGATGCGCTGGGCCCGGCCATGATCGCCATCGCGCCGATTCCGATGCACGGGCTTGGCGAGGCGATCAATGACCGTCTGCGGCGGGCGGCTGCGCCACGCTGACACAAAGCGGGCCGGTCGAGGCTCCGCCGCAGCCCCCTAGCCGATCTCCACCACCACACGCCCCCTGACCTTCCCATCAACGATCGCCCTGCCCGTCTCGATCACATCCGCGAGCGGGATCGTCGTCGTCATGAGCGCGAGGCTGTTCCGGTCGAGATCGCTCGCCAGCCGCGCCCATGCTTCGAGGCGGCGCGGTTTCGGGCACATCACGGAATCGACGCCGAGCAGCGCTACCCCGCGCAGGATGAAGGGCGCGACCGAGGCCGGCAGATCCATGCCCTGTGCCAGGCCGCAAGCGGCAACGGCACCGCCATATTTCGTCATCGAGAGCAGGTTGGCGAGCGTATGCGACCCCACCGCGTCGACACCAGCGATCCAGCGCTCCTTGGCGAGCGGCCGGCCGGGCGCCGAGAGTTCATTGCGGTCGATGATCTCGGCCGCGCCGAGACCCTTGAGATACTCCGCCTCTTCCGGCCGCCCGGTCGAGGCGATCACATGCCAGCCGGCCTTGGCCAACAGCGAGACCGCGACGGAGCCGACGCCACCGGCCGCGCCGGTGACCACGACGGGGCCGTCTGCCGGCTTCAGCCCGTGCCGCTCCAGCGCCAGCACGCAAAGCATCGCGGTGTAGCCGGCGGTCCCGATCGCCATGGCCTCGTCGGGGTTCATGCCGGCGGGCAGCGGCACGAGCCAGTCGCCCCTGACACGGCTCTTCTGGGCATAGGCGCCAAGATGCGTCTCGCCCGTGCCCCAGCCATTGAGGACGACAAGATCGCCCGGCTTGAACTCGGGATGCTCCGATGTCTCGACACGGCCGGCGAAATCGACACCGGGGATCATCGGCCAGCGCCTGATCACCGGGGCCCGCCCGGTCAGCGCGAGGCCGTCCTTGTAGTTCACCGTGGAGTGCGTGACGCGGACGGTAACGTCGCCCTCCATCAGGTCGCTCTCGGCGAACTCCGTGAAGGCGAGGTTGGGGCCGGTCTCGCCCTTGGTCGCGACAAGGGCCTTGAAGCTGGACATCGGCATCTCCTCCTGAACGGTCTCGCCCGCAGGAGATACGCAGCCGCGACCGCGCGGCAAGCCCGCGGCGGCCTGCGTCTTTCGTCAGGCCCGGCTCAGGCCGGCTGCGCCAGCGGCCGGCCTACCGGCTTCTCGACGATCGGCAGGTTGATCAGCGCGGACGCAATGCCGAGCGCGACCGAGAGCCACCAGACGATGATGTAGGAGCCCGAGGCTTCGTAGAGGATGCCGCCGAGCCAGACCCCAAGAAATCCGCCGACCTGATGCGAGAAGAAGGCGAAGCCATAGAGCATCGCCATGTATTTCGTGCCGAACATCAGCATCACCAGCGATGAGGTCGGCGGCACGGTCGAGAGCCAGAACAGGCCGATGACAATGCCGAAGCAGATCGCAGTCGCGGGGCTCGGCGGCAGCATGATGAAGGCGGCGATGGCCAGCGAGCGGCCGAGATAAATCCAGGCCAGCAGATGGCGCTTGGGCATCCGCGTCGAGAGCCAGCCCGAGGAGAGCGAGCCGACCGCGTTCGCCAGCCCGATCACCGCCAGCGTCCAGCCGCCGACCCAGGCCGGCAGGCCCATATCCTTGAGATAAGCCGGCATGTGCACGGTGATGAAGGCGAGCTGGAAGCCGCAGGTGAAGAAGCCCAGCACCAGGAAGACATAGCTCTTGTGCTTGAAGGCCTCTGCCAGCGCCTGCGGGATCGACTGGTTCGGCAGGTTTGCAGCGGAGGCCTGGACCGCGCCGCCGAGCTTGCGCGTCGACAGGAAGATCGAGATCGGCAGGATCGGCAGCAGGGTCAGCGCGAACATGATCAGCGCCTGATTCCAGCCGATCTGCTCGATCAGGATGTTGCCGATCGGCGGATAGAGGAACTGGCCGAAGGAGCCCGCCGCGGTGCCGGCGCCAAACGCCATCGGCCGCCAGGATTCGGGCAGGAGCTTGCCGAAGGCGGCGAGCACGAGGTTGAACGAGCAGGCCGAGAGTCCGAAGCCGATCATCACGCCGGCGCCGAGATGGAGCTGCAGCGGTGTCGTCGCATAGGCCATCGTAACGAGGCCCGCCGCATAGAGCAGCGCGCCGAAGCAGAGCACCTTCACCGTGCCGAACCGGTCGGCGACGGCGCCAGCGAAGGGCGCCCCCAAGCCCCAGAGCAGGTTCTGGATGGCGAGCGCCAGGCCGAAGGTGTCGCGACCCCAGCCGAACTGAACGGTCATCGGGATCTGGAACAGGCCGGCGCTGGCGCGCGGCCCGAAGGTGATCAGCGCGATCAGGCAGCCCGCCGCGACGATGATCTCGGGAGCATAGCTGCGCCCCGGGGCGGCACTCGGCGTGACACTCATGATGAATCTCCGAAGCCATGCAATGGGATGTGTGCCTGCACGTTACCGCCGATATCGCCGCTCGGACAACGCGAATTCGTGGCATGGCGCATCACGCCCTTGCATGGGAGGAGCGCGGGTCGACATGGGAGCAAGAGATTTCCCTCACCCCTCATCCTGAGGAGCCACTCCGGCGGGAATGGCGTCTCGAAGGATGCGCGAGGAGGCTCCGGAACCAGCTGGAGCATCCTTCGAGACGCCGCTTACGCGGCTCCTCAGGATAAGGGCTGAGAGTGGAACACCGCCGTTAACCGCCGCTCAACCCTACCGGGGTGATAACGGAACCAGGCGAATGCGCGTCGTTGCGCGCGGTCGCCGCCCTCGTGTTCGGGACGGGTGAGCGGTTTTGAGTCATTTGCGTTTGCGCAGGCGTACGGGACGCAATCGGTCGGCCGGGCTGAAATGGGCCCTGGCGACGGTTGCGCCCTGGGCGCTCGCGGCCGGGATGCTGGTCTCGTTCACCGCCTCGGCCGGCCAGAATTTCGGCATCGACACCCTGCCCTCGACATCGCTGTCACGCAGCGAACCCGGCCCGGCCTCGGAGCTCGAGGAAGGCCCCTCGATGCTGATCGCGGCGAGCGCCTTCCGTTTGCCCGGCCTGTCGCTGTCCTCGGCGATCCGGCAGGCGCATCTCTCCTTCGACGATCCCGAGCGGCGCGTGGTGATCGATCCGCGCCAGCCGCGCGAGGAGATGAAGCGCAGCGCCGCAGGCTTCCCCGAAGTCGACCGCACCGCCAAGGGCGACGCCCTGCCGCGGCTGCGGCCGAGCATTTCGGCGAAAGCCCCGCGCGAGCTCGAACGCGTCGTCTTCGGCGACACCCAGCCCGGCCTGATCTCGGGCGGTTTTTCGCTCGACGCCCAGCGCGAGGCGGAAGGCATCAGCGGGCCGCAGATCGGCTTCGAGCCCTATGCCAACGACCAGGGCCTAACCGACCCGGCCCTCTCTGACGCCTCGCCCGATGCGCTGAAACAGGCCAACCCCTATGGCGCGGTGCCGCGCACGATCGACGGCGCGACGCCCAGCGTCACCTCCGCCACCGCGCAGGCCTCGTCGACGCCGGCCGTCTCCTACAATGTCACGACGCTGGTGCCGGCGCTGATCCCGCCTGCCGCGCCGGAACGGCCCGGCCTGCTCGCGCGCGCGCCGACCTCGCCCGAGCGCCGGGCCAGCGGGGCCGAAACCGGCGCCCGCGAGATCTATACCGGGCTGATCGTGCCCGCCGACATGGCCCGCCAGCAGCGCTGCCTGGCCGAGGCGGTCTATTTCGAGGCGCGCTCGGAAACCGACGAGGGCCGCGCCGCGGTGGCCCAGGTCGTGCTCAACCGGGTCAAGAGCGGGCTTTATCCCGACAGCGTCTGCGGCGTGGTCTACCAGAACAGCCACCGCTACCTCGCCTGCCAGTTCACCTTCACCTGCGAGGGCAAGTCGCTGCGCATCACCGAGCCGGCCCCCTGGCGCGACGCGGTCCGCATCGCCCGCGAGGTCTATGAAGGCACGACCTACATGCCCGAAGTCGGCGCCTCCACCCATTACCACGCGCAATATGTCCGGCCGTACTGGGCCAAGAAGCTCAAGAAGATGGACACGATCGGCCAGCACGTTTTTTACAAGCTGCGGCCTGGGCAGACGTGAGGGGTGGGTCCGCCCGCATTTCGCTTTTTGTGTAGCGTGAACTTTCAGATGGCAACGAGCGGATAATCAAATGGCAACAGAAACCGTTTGGGGAACGGTCGCGTTCGACGAGGTGGGATCCGCTGTCGCCATAACCTCCAGCGCAGCTCACCTCGCTTAGGGCCGCGTTCCGAAAAGAGACGGGTCGATAGTTGAATTGAGCATGGCCAATGACTCGCGTGCCTTCACGATGCCGTCGAAGTAGGCGGCGACCGCGCCGCTTATGGTCTCGCGCTCCGCCTCAGATTGCGGCAGCGGGATTTGGATTTCCCGCCAATGGTCGCCTAGATGCTCCCGATTGGTCTGCATCAAAACCAAGGTCTTGTACTGCTCCTGCACGACCTTGAGCGACATGAGCGCTAGCAGCAACGAGGGCGTCAGCCCGTACACGTTGGCCGGCGCGACCCGGAGCACAAGCACTTCCTTCGTTACCAAGACGTTCGTCTGCCAGGGCAGTACCAGGCTGAACTGGCCGATGTTCGACGAGGCGCGCGCGGGGGTTATCAGATCCGCATACTGGAGCTTGACCCCGTTGCGACGCAGGCTATCGGCAACCTTCGCATGGACGAAATTGGTGGGGTTCTCGTTGATCCGCCAGTTCTTGAGGTCAGTGACCTTCACGTATGGAATATCGCCGGTGGCGCGGGCGTCGGCCGGTGGCGATCCATGCCCTTCGAAGGTTTCGAGGATGCCTTGATCGGCCAACTCGCCCAGCGTCACCAGGGTCGATGCGTGCTCGTGATTCCAAGTTTTTAGGGCTTGCTCCGCATCCTTTCGCCACCAGAAGCGCGGCACCATGATGCCCCGCTTTCGGATAGCTTCTTGTTGAACGCGGAAGTGCAGCCGGCTATCCCCTCTTGTCGGACGCGTCGTGCGGGCCTCCCCGCGATATTCACGTCCAACGAGCTCAGCCGCAGCATCAGCCATCTCGTTATCGAGTAAGCCTACCCGCTTGCCCTCGTCGTTCAAGGCGAAGATCGGCCTGCCCCGACGGTCCTGGCCGATCGATTTCGGGAAGCTCATGATGACCTGATGACCGGGCGTCGGTGGTTCCTTCCGAACGAAAAGGATGCAGGTTTTCGCCCGGCAGAACTCCTCGAAGGCCACCATCGGCACGTCGATAACGTGCGTCACCGTAACTGTTCGGCACATCCAGTCCACGAACCAACGAAACGTCTTGGAGAAGAGGAAGGTCTCGGGGAGAACGATTGCCATTCGCCCGCCAGGCTTGAGCAAGTCCATGCCCCTTTCGAAGAACGCGATGCCGAGCTGCTGCTCGACGACGGTCTCCGTGGGCTCCCAGGCATCGCCCGACTGCCGCCACTTCCGACATGTGATGAGACGTTCCGCTCGGCCGACGTCGACACTGACCGTGAGGTTCTTGCCGAAAGGCGGGTTGCTCATGACCATGTCGAACCGGCCGGAAGACACAGAGCGAGCGAGGTCGTCGGTCCGTGCCGACCAATCCCTGCGATCGATCATGTTGGCGCGGAACACATGGGCCCGGCCATCGCCCAGTAAGGTGAGGTATGCCTTGCACAGCTTGGTCGACACTACGTCCTTGTCAACGGCGTGCAGTTGATCCTGCGCCCAGTCGCGCTTTACGATCTCCTTCCGAGCGTCCGTCAGATTCTCTCGAGAATCGACGCTCTCGAAGACGTAATCGAGGGACGCGGCGAGAAAGCCGCCCGTGCCACAAGCCGGGTCGATGAGCCGTGTCTTATGATCCGGCGAGAGGACCTGGACAATGCAATCCACCAGTGGGGCGGGAGTGAAGTATGCGCCCTCTTCTCCCTTGAGCGCCCTCCCGCGGAGGATCTGGAATGCCGTGCCGACCGCGTGACGATCGAACCCGAGGAGCCGATAGCGCTCCAGGGTTTCCACCACGGCTTGAAGGCTGTTGTCGTCGATGTTCAGCCGGTCGGAATCATCGGTGAAGATCGACGGGTATCGACGCTTTACGTCGAGGAAGAACTGCCGGATGGCGTGCCCCGTCGTGGCGGCGTCCCCCGCCCGCTGGAAATGAAGGTTGCGTTCCGGCTCGACCTCTCCCTGCTGCTCGTCGGCGATTTTGCATATTAGCAAGTTCGCCAAGTCGTTTAGGATGAACTCGTCCCGGTTGACATGGGAGTCCTGTGCCGCGATCCGATCCCGCAGGCGGGAGAAAACCTCGCTGATGCTCGGCGGCGGCAGCAGATCTTTGAATTGAAGCGGAGGCTGGTTCTCGGCGGGCGCCAACGGGTCCGAAGGCCGTGGAATAACGGCGACGTCGGACACCAGGAATCGTCCCGGCAGCTTATACACGACGACGTGCTTGTCGCCATTGAACCAGACGCCGACGCGCGCCTCTGGTTCAAGGTTTAGGTAAGTTTTCAGCTGTGTGATGCCGGTTTCTACGTCGGGAGCTTTGCATTCGCAGAGAATGCGGACGTGATCCGGATCGCCGACGTGCTCGGCAGAGTCAAATATCGCCAGATCGACCGGATAGCCACCGTTGCGCGAGCCTGATGGGCTCTTCGGGACACGCCATTGCGGCCAAGCCATCAGCTGCCGGGGATTCCAGCCTAATCGTTGTGTGAGATAGAAAATGAGAGGCTGGGTGGCATCGATCTCTTCGGGACCAGCGGGAACCTGTCGACCCGAAAGCTGGTCGATCACAACTGCGCGCATGTCCCACTCTCTTCTTGTAACCTATCGCAGTGTCTCCTAGCCCGGTAAACCGACCGTTAACCATACCCCGTGCAATGGCAAGAAAATCTTAACGAGGGCTCAGTGCTGGCCGCCTGATAGCTCAGCTCGACCGTCTCGACCGTCTCGATCGTCGCCTAGGCGAACAGCTCGCGCATCTCGGGCACGTCGTTCACCGACAGCATGAAATGGCGCCTTCCGCAAAGTAAAGGACGCGCAGGAACTATCTCGTCATCCCTGGCCTGCCCCGGGATCCATCGGATGACTCCGGCGCTCTAAGATGGATTCCGGAGCGGCGCCGCTGCGCGGCTTGTCCGGAATGACGCGCGGATCGGATAGGGCGGCGTGCCGAAAGCCCCGCAAAACCCGCTCAAATGCGAGCCTTCCGCTTCACGCAACGTCAAACTGCATGAATCCACAGGCGCCGTTGGGCTTGGTTAATTTTACCTTGTTTCGGCGTTTACCTTGCGTTCATCACTATTTCCCGGCTTTCTCCGGTCAACGAGCGGCGCATGGCGTCGCACAAGGTTGGCGGGGCAGGTTGTCTTACATGATCAGCAAGGTTCTCACCGTTTCGGCTCTCACGGCCTCGGCCTTCTCGGCCGCGCTGCTGCTGGCGTCCACGGCCGCCCAGGCCGGCGGCTGCTACGGCTCGTCGTGCCGCCCAGCGCCCTGCCAGGGTTCGGCCTGCTACAATCTGGTCCAGACACCGCCGGTCTATGACACCATCGCCGAGACGCAGCTGGTGCGGAAGTCGCAGACGCAGCGCCGCGTCGTCCCGGCCCAGTACGACTACGTCACCGAGAACGTGATGATCCAGCCGGCACGGCAGATCCCGCATCATGTCCCGGCGCAGTATTCCGCGATCTCCGAGAAGGTGATGATTTCGCCCGGCGGCAAGCGCTGGGAGGTCACCACCGACGCCTATGGCCGCACCACCGGCTGCTGGGTCTACGACCAGCCGCAATACGGCTTCCGCCAGCGCACCGTCGAGGTTTCGCCGGCCACCGTCGAATACGAGACGGTTCCCGCGGTCTACACGCAGAAGCAGCGCAAGGTGATGGTGCGGCCGACGCAGGTGCTCAGCCAGACCATTCCGGCCGTCTATAAAACCTACCACCGCCAGGTGCTGGTGAGCCCCGGCTCGCAGCAATGGCAGAAGGCCGGCTACTGAGTTTTCTAACCTCAAGTTTTTACGTGCAGACCCTTTGACTACGGAAAAGACCACTCAAACCCCGGCTCGCGCCGGGGTTTTTTTATGGGGATTCGGGTCTGCGTCTTGGCTACGAAAAAACCACCACCGTCATCCTGGGCTTCGCGCAGCGAAGTCCCGGGATCCATCATAAGGCACGACGGCGTCGTATGATGGATCCCGGATCTGCGCCGCTTCGCGGCTTGTCCAGGATGACGGTGGTGGTTTTCGAAAAAGGGCAGCTGATCTCGAAGCCGCCGCGATGAAGCGAGGCAGTCCGCCCTACCCCAGCCCGCCCATCAGCAGTGCGAGCACGCCGACGCCGATCAGGAAGGCGAGCATGCGAGCGGGCATGCCGATCAGGCTACCGGGAGCACGACCCAGCGCCAGCCCGGCCGCGATCTCGGAGAGACCCAGACCGAGCAGCACGAGGATGAAGGGCGGGAAGGTGGCCGAGGGTGCGATCCAGCCCGCCTTGAAGACGGCTGACACGATCGCGCCGAGGGCTGCGCCGAACGCGACGAAAACCAGCTCGACGCGCGTGAACCGCATCGTGCCGATCAGCGCCGACGGAAGTTCTGGTTGCGCGGCGGGCCGCCCGGAGCGGGGCCGGCGGTCTTCTGGCGGAAGTTGATGCGGCCGCGATCGAGATCGTAGGGCGACATCTCCACGACGACGCGGTCGCCGGCGATGGTACGGATACGGTTCTTCTTCATCTTGCCGGCCGCATAGGCCAGGATCACGTGGTCGTTGTCGAGCTTCACCCGATAATTGCCGTCCGGCAGCACTTCGACCACCGTGCCGTCAAATTCGAGAAGTTCTTCTTTAGCCATTCTGTCGTCCTTCGTGTGCCCGTTTGGCGCTGGAGGAGACGGCTCATTGACCGCCTCTCTCCGCTTCTGGCCTGCTGCGCGTCAGTTCGCGCGCCGCCGGGCGCCGTTGGTGCGTGGTTGCTGTGTTCTTTGCTGCAAGAACGCGACGCCGCCAAGCCCTTCCTTGGCCGGCCCACCGTCTTTTCGTGGGCTTTGAGCCTCGCTGCGCTGCGGCCGGTCGTTGCGCGGCGCATCATTGCGGGCGGCATCCGAACGCTGGCCACCGCCATGGGCAGGCTTGGCAGCGGGACGACCCGAGCGCTCGCCCTGCGGCCGGCCCTGGTCGCGACCACCGCCGCCCTGCTGGCCGCGTCCACCGCGACCCTGGTTCTGCGGCGGCTTCTTCGGCGTGCGGCCGTCCCAGTACGGCACCTCGCCCATGGGCGTGATGGCGACGCGGGTCAGCTTCTCGATCGAGGCGAGGTCGCCGCGCTCTTCCGGCGTGCAGAAGGCGATGGCGATGCCCGAGGCGCCGGCGCGCGCGGTGCGGCCGATGCGGTGGACATAGGTCTCGGCGACGTTGGGCAGGTCGAACTGGACGACATGGCTGATGCCATCGACATCGATGCCGCGGGCCGCGATGTCGGTGGCGACGAGGATGCGCAGGTCACCGTCACGGAAGGCGCCGAGCGCCCGCTCGCGCTGGCCCTGGCTCTTGTTGCCATGAATCGCGGCCGATTTGATGCCGGAGATCTCGAGCTGGCGGACGACCTTGTCGGCGCCGTGCTTGGTGCGGGTGAAGACGATGGCGCGCTGCATCTCGGGAACGCTCAGGGTCTTGGCGAGCAGCGCCGGCTTCTCACCGGGCTGGGTAAAAATCACCCGCTGGTCGATCTTCTCGGCCGTAGTCGCGACCGGCGCGACCGAGACCTCGACGGGATCGGTCAGATAGGCCGAGGCGATCTCGCGGATCGGCTTGGGCATCGTCGCCGAGAACAGCAGCGTCTGGCGCTTCTTGGGGATCAGGGTGGCGATCCGGCGCAGCGCATGGACGAAGCCGAGATCGAGCATCTGGTCGGCCTCGTCGAGGACGAGGTATTCGATTTCGCGCAGCGAGACGGCGCGCTGGTCGACGAGGTCGAGCAGGCGGCCGGGCGTGGCGACGAGGATGTCGACATGCTGGCCGAGCGCGCGGATCTGCTTGCCGACGGGCACGCCGCCGAAGACGACGGTCGACTTGATCGTGGTGAACTGGGCATAGGCGCGGATCGAGGTCTCGATCTGGGCGGCCAGCTCACGGGTCGGCGACAGGATCAGCGCACGAACCGAGCGCGTCTCCATGCGGCGGGGCTGCGTCAGCAGGCGCTGGATCAGCGGCAGCGCGAAGGCGGCGGTCTTGCCGGTGCCGGTCTGGGCGGCGCCGAGAAGGTCGCGGCCCTGGAGAATCTGGGGAATCGCCTGGGCCTGGATCGGCGTGGGCGTGGTGTAACCTTCGGAGGCGAGCGCCTTGAGAAGCTGCTCGGCCAGGCCGAGGTCGGTGAATTGAGTCAAAACAGGTCTTTCCGGACGCCGTGACGCAAGGGGCACATGTGGGTATCGGCTGTGCCGCCGGATTGCGCCCGGCCTTGAATATTGGATCTGTCCTGCCGGCGAACCGCTAAGCCACAGCGCCGGAAGGTGTATTCGATAGTGGTGTCGTTTTCGAAGCCGGGCGGGCGCAAGACGCGCCTGCCCGGTCGATGGTCGTTTTAGTCTCAGGCGACGGCGAGGTTGCCGGCCGAGGACTTGCCGGTCTTGCGATCGGCGATCAGCTCGTAGGAAACGACCTGACCTTCGACCAGCTCGCGCAGGCCGGCCCGCTCGACGGCGGAGATGTGGACGAAGATGTCCTGCCCGCCGTTCTCAGGGGTGATGAAGCCGTAGCCCTTGGTGGTGTTGAACCACTTGACGGTGCCCTTATCCATGGAAGGTAGTCCTCACGTTTCAGATCCGCGTATGTGATGAAGACACGGCGCGGCGCGCGGACGCCTGCCATGGTCTTGTAGTCGATGTGTGGTGGATCTGAATCGTGCCCGCCGACCGGAGTGAACCGCGCGGAGGATGGCCAGAACCCGGCCGCATCTCGTCTTACATGGGTGGAGCTAGCACAAAACGCAATGCGGGTCCAGCGGTGGCGCCGGAATGCAAAGGGCGGCAGGCTCGTTGGAGCCCGCCGCTCTGTCTTATCTGCTGACTGAGTCTCAGCGCGGGCAGACCGCGCCGGTCTCGGTCCAGGCCTTGAAGAGCGCGCCGAACTGGTCCTGCGTGCCGGGCGCCGGCTGGCGGCCCGGCCCCGGGCGCCAGGCCCAGCCGACCAGCGTGTCCTCGGAGATGTGCTTGATCAGCGCGGCGAGGTCGCGGCTGCCGTTGCGGTTGGGGTCCTTCATCTGCTCGCATATCTGGCCCAGCGTCTTGCCTTCCCAGGCCATCGAGGCCGGGGCGAGCGCCCAGTGACCATCGCCCGGCACGCGTGCCGGATCGAAGTTCTCCTTGCCGTGGCAGGTCGAGCAGGCCATCCCCGGCGCGCCATGGCCGTCCTTGCCGCGCACGACGAGCGGCTGGTGCGGGCGCTGCGCGTCGGTCTGGCGCGGACGCTCGGTCGCGGGGTGGCAGTTCACGCAGCGCGGATGCTGCAGGACCTTGCCCATCTCGGTGAAGAGCGCAGCCGAGCGTGCCTCGCGCTGGCCGATCGACTGGAAGCTCTCGACCGGCTGCAGCGTGCCGGCAGCCGGCGTCGCGGTCTGGGCGACCGTGAGGGCCGCACCGCCAACCACGAGCCCGAGGCCGGCGACGGCGGCAAGAAGTGTCTGACCAAGAAGTGTCCGACCTTGCATCACGCGATCCCCCCGACCATCGGCAAGCGACGCGGGCGACCCTGGCCGAGACGTGCCAGCGCATTGGCGACGGCAGGGCCGATCGGCGGCACGCCGGGCTCGCCGACCCCGGTTGGCTTCTCGGTCGAGGCGATGATCTTGACCTCGACCTCCGGCATCTCGTGGATGCGCAGCGAGCGGTAGCTGTCGAAATTGGTCTGCACCGGCTTGCCCTTGTCGAGCGTCAGTTCGCCATAGAGGGCATGGCCGAGGCCGAAGCCGATGCCGCCCTCCATCTGGGCGCGGATGACATCCGGGTTGACCGCGATGCCGCAATCGACCGCGCACCAGACCTTGTGGACCTTCGGCTCACCGCCCTCGCCCACCGAGACCTCGGCGATCTGCGCGACGAAGGTGCCGAAGCTCTCCGCGACGCCTACGCCGCGCGCCCGGCCGTTGCCGGCGTCGGGACCGGTCCATTTCGCCAGTTCCGCGACCGCCTTCAGCACGCCGGCGAGACGCGGCTCCTTGCCCATCAAGGCGAGGCGGCCGGCAACCGGGTCCTGGCCTGCGGCCTGGAGCAATTCATCCATGAAGCACTCGACCGCATAGGCAGTGTGGGTGTGGCCGACCGAGCGCCACCACAAGGTGGGAACGCCGACCTTGGTGGCGTGAACCTCGCAGTGGAAATCGGAGATCTCGTAGGGCAGTTCGTTGGCGCCCTCGAACATCGTCGAATCCAGGCCGTTCTTGGCGATCATCTGCTCGAAGAAGGTGCCCAGGATGAAGGACTGCCCGACGATGCTGGTGCTCCATCCGGCGATCTTGCCGTCCTTCACCGCGCCGCGCATGCGGTGGACGAAGAGCGGGCGGTAATAGCCGCCGGTCAGATCGTCCTCGCGGGTCCAGACCAGCTTGACCGGCCGGTTGGGGCCGATCGCCTTGGCGCACATGGCAAGCTCCGCCGCCAGATGCTGGCTGACCTGAGCACGCCTGCCGAAGGAGCCGCCGGCCAGCATGGTCTCGAGCTGCACCTTTTCCGGAGGCAGTTCGAGGATCTGGGCGATAGTCTGGTGTTCCGTGGTCTGGAACTGGCTGCCGAAGCGGGCGAGCGCGCCTTGCGCATTCCATTCGAGATAGCCGTCGAGCGGCTCCATCGGCGCATGCGCCAGATAGGGGAAGACGTATTCCGCCTCGATCACCCGCTCGGCCTTGGCAAGCGCGGCCTCCGCATCACCATGACTTCCTGCGACCTTCCCCGGCGTGCGGGCGAGCGCGCGATACTCGGCGACGAGTTCGGCGCTGCCGCGCTTCTCGGCCTCGCTCTCGTCCCAGACGACCTTGAGAGCCTCGCGACCCTTGATCGCCGGCCACATGCCCTGCGCATAGACGGCGACGCCCGAGCCGATCTGCTTGACGTCGACGACGCCCTTGACCTTGAGCGCATCAGTTGCGTCGAAGCTCGCGACCTTGCCGCCGAAGCGCGGCGGGCGGGCGACGACGACGGTCAGCATGTTCGGAGCGCTGATGTCGATGGTGAACTTCGTCTTGCCGCGGGCCTTGTCGGCGCCGTCAAGGCGCTTCACCACGCCCTCCTTGCCGATCAGCTTGAACTGCGCCGGCTGCTTCAGCGGCGCGTTCTCCGGCACCGGCAGTTTCGCGGCGGCTTCGGCGAAGTCACCGAAACGGCCCTGCTTGCCCGAGGCGTGGGTCAGCACGCCCTTCTCGATGGTGATCTCGCCAGCCGGCACCTTCCAGGCCTGCGCCGCGGCCTGCACCAGCATGACGCGGGCGGTCGCGGCCGCTTTGCGGATCTGATCGAAGGAATTGGCGATGGCGGTGGAGCCGCCCGTGCCCTGCACGCCGAAGGCGAGATTGGCGTAGAGCTTGACGTCGGCCGGCGCATGCTCGGCACGCATCTGGCCCCAATCGGCATCCATTTCTTCGGCAACGAGCGTGGCGAGGCCCGTGAAAGGCCCCTGGCCGAACTCGATATGCTTGACCAGCACGGTAACGCTGTGGTCGGGCGCGACGCGGATGAAGGCGTTGGGCGCGAAGGTCGCGGAACCTGCCGACTGGGCGCGGGCGGCCTTGGGCAGATGCAACGCGATGATGAGGCCGCCGGCACCGGCGAGGAGCGAGCGGCGCGAGAGGGTGAGATCGTGGGCGGTCATGCTCAACCCTCCAGCGTGCGGGCTGCGGCATGGATCGCCGTGCGGATGCGGGCATAGGTGGCGCAGCGACAGATGTTGCCGTTCATGGCGAGATCGATGTCGCGATCGCTGGGCTTGCGGTTCTCCTTCAGCAGGGCGACCGCGCTCATCACCTGGCCGGACTGGCAATAGCCGCATTGCGGCACGTCGAGGCTGTCCCAGGCGGCCTGAACCGCCGCGGCCTCCTTGCCCTCCAGCGCCTCGATGGTGATGACCTTGCCCTCGACCGCCGAGACCGGCGTGACGCAGGAGCGCACGGGCTGGCCGTCGATCCAGACCGTGCAGGCGCCGCATTGGGCGACACCGCAGCCGAACTTGGTGCCGGTCAGGCCGAGATTGTCCCTGATCGCCCAGAGCAGGGGCGTGTCGTCGTCGACATCGACGCTGTGCGAGCGTCCATTGATGGTGAGCGTGTGAGCCATGGCTGCCTCGCGGATGAAATGCAGTGTTGAAAGCGGAACGACGCGCCGGCGCGGGGGTTAACTTGCGAACCCTTTCCGGCCTAGCGTCGTGCAGTGGCAGCCCGCCCCGGCCGCCGAATGGACTATTTGGATAAATCCAGTCTAATCGGTATGGTCGCTTAAAGTCTGGAATTCGTCAAGACTGAGAATGAGCACCTCACGAGAATGTTCCCCGGCTCCGCCGGATGAAGCCAGGACCCGCATCGAGCAGATCGCCGATGCGGCGCTGCGGCGTTTCGGGCGCTATGGCTTCAAGCGCAGTTCGATGGAGGACATCGCGCGCGAGGCGGGCCTCGCCAAGGCGACGATCTACCTGCATTTCAAAGGCAAGGACGACGTCTTCCGGGCGATGATCGAGCGCTTCGGGGCGCAGATCGACGCGCGTTGCGCTGCAGTGATGGCGCGGCCCCTGCCTTTTCCCGAAAAGCTCGCGGCGCTGATGCTGGCGCATTTCGCGACTGGCTACGCCGCCTTCGGCGATGGCGAGCACCTGCAGGAACTCAAGGCCCTGATGGCCAGCATCGCGCTGCGCGAATTGCAGGCGCTGGAGCGGATCTTCACCGTGAACGCGACGGCGCTGCTGACGCAGGCCGCAGCGGCGGGCGAGATTTCACTGGGATCGCTCGAGCCGATCGGAATCGTCGAGACGCTGGCCCGAGCCGCCATCGGCGCGAAAATGGGGACGCCGCCCTCGCCGGAGACCTATGAGGCCAGGCTGCGCTTGGCGGCGGCGGTTGCCGCGCAGGCGGTGGCGAAGCGGTAGCTGACTGTCATCCTATCGGTTGACGATTTCTGCCGATCGGATTACATTCTCTCATGATCAAGAGCTTCCGGAACAAGGCATTAGCGGTGCTGTGGGAGACCGGGAAAACCGCGAAGATCGATGCCAAGATGCAGCGTCGCATCCTTGCCCGACTGACGAGCCTGGACGCCGCGGGAAAGCCGGAAGACATGAATATCGTCGGGTACGATTTCCACGCCCTGCGTGGGTTCGACCCCACACGCTATACCGTCCACATCAACGGGCCGTGGCGCATCACCTTCGAGTTTTCGGACGGAGACGCCCATCGTGTCGATTTCGAGCAGTATCACTAGATGATCGAGGGGCTGAACCCATGACCGACATCGTCGTCCATCGTAACCCGACAGAGCGGGCGCCGCTTCACCCCGGAGCCGTTCTCGACGATATCATTCCCGATGTCGGGAAGAGCAAGACCGAGATTGCCAGCTTGCTCGGCATCTCCCGCCAGTACCTCTATGCGGTACTCGACGGGAAAAAGCCGCTATCGCCGGCCATGGCGGCCCGGATCGCGAAGGCCTTTGGGGGCAGCACCGCGTCATGGCTGCGGATGCAGGCAGCCTATGACGCCTGGCACGCCGAGCGAGACGTCGATGTCTCGCATATTCCCGTGCTGACAGCCGCCTGAGGGCGCCCCTCCTCAGCCCTCCTTCGCCCGCACCGCGCCGAGCGCGGCCTGCGCCGCCGCAAGCCTGGCGATCGGCACGCGGAAGGGCGAGCAGGAGACATAGTCGAGCCCGACGCTCTCGCAGAAGCCGATCGAGGCCGGATCGCCGCCATGCTCGCCGCAGATGCCGAGCTTGATGTCGGGACGGGCCTTGCGGCCGCGCTCGACGGCGATCTTCACGAGTTCGCCAACGCCCTCCTGATCGATGGTGACGAAGGGATCGGCAGCGAGGATGCCCTTGGCCGTGTAGGAGCCGAGGAAGGAGCCCGCGTCGTCGCGGCTGATGCCGAGCGTGGTCTGCGTCAGGTCGTTGGTGCCGAAGGAGAAGAACTCGGCCGTGCCGGCGATCTCCTCCGCCAGCAGGCAGGCTCGCGGCAACTCGATCATGGTCCCGACCTGATAGGTCAGAGCGACGCCGCTCTCAGCCATCACCGCCTTGGCCATCGCGTCGATGCCGGCCTTGACCAGGTCGAACTCCGGCACGCCCATCACCAGCGGGATCATGACCTCGGGAATCACCGGCTTGCCGGTTTCCCGGGCCGCGATCACCGCCGCCTCGAAGATGGCGCGAGCCTGCATCTCGGCGATCTCGGGATACGCGATCGCCAGACGGCAACCGCGGAAGCCGAGCATCGGGTTGAACTCGTGCAGCTCGGTGGCGCGGTGCTTCAGCGCCTCGGGCGTCACGCCCAGCGCCTTGGCGACGGCGGCGATCTCGGCCTCGCTATGCGGCAGAAACTCGTGCAGCGGCGGATCGAGCAGCCGGATCGTCACCGGCAGGCCCTGCATGATCGTAAAGAGCTGGACGAAGTCCTGGCGCTGCATCGGCAGGAGCCTGGCGAGCGCAGCGCGGCGGCCCTTGTCGTCGCTGGCGAGGATCATTTCGCGCACCGACTGGATGCGGTCCTCCTCGAAGAACATGTGCTCGGTGCGGCAAAGACCGATGCCCTCGGCGCCGAATTCGCGCGCGGTGCGGGCGTCCTCCGGCGTCTCGGCATTGGCGCGGACCTTGAGGCGGCGAACCTTGTCGGCCCAGCCCATCAGCGTGCCGAACTCGCCCGAAAGCTCGGGCTGCTGCATCTTGATCTCGCCGATCATCACCTGGCCGGCGGCGCCGTCGATGGTGATGAAATCGCCGGCCTTCAGCGTGGTCGGGCCGACGCTCATTGTGCCCTTGGCATAATCGACGCGGATCTGGCCGGCGCCCGAGACGCAGGGCTTGCCCATGCCGCGCGCCACGACGGCCGCATGCGAGGTCATACCGCCGCGCGTGGTCAGGATGCCTTCGGCGGCGTGCATGCCGTGGATGTCCTCCGGCGAGGTCTCGACGCGCACGAGAATAACCTTGCGGCCGGCCTTCTTCGCAGCTTCCGCGTCGTCGGAATTGAAGACGATCTCGCCTGCGGCGGCGCCCGGCGAGGCCGGCAGGCCGGTCGTCAGGACGCGGCGCTCGGCCTTGGGATCGATCATCGGATGCAGCAACTGGTCGAGCGCGCCGGGCTCGACGCGGCCGACGGCCTCTTCTTCGGTGATCAGGCCTTCCTTGGCGAGTTCGACCGCGATCCTGAGCGCTGCCTTGGCGGTACGCTTGCCGGACCTCGTCTGCAGCATCCAGAGCTTGCCCTCCTGGATGGTGAACTCCATGTCCTGCATGTCGCGATAGTGCTTTTCGAGGACGCCGTAGATGCGCACGAGCTCGGCATAGGCCTCCGGCATCTCGCGTTCCATCGAGGGCTTGTCTGAGCCGGCTTCCTTGCGGGCGATCTCGGTGATGTCCTGCGGCGTGCGGATGCCGGCGACGACGTCCTCGCCCTGGGCATTGATCAGGAATTCTCCATAGAGCGCGTTCTCGCCGGTCGAGGGATTGCGGGTGAAGGCAACGCCGGTGGCTGAGGTATCGCCCATATTGCCGAACACCATCGACTGGACGTTGACCGCCGTGCCCCAGGCGGCCGGGATGCCGTTGAGTTCGCGATACTTGATCGCGCGCGCATTCATCCAGGAGGAGAAGACGGCGCCGACGGCGCCCCAGAGCTGGGCTTGCGGCTCCTGCGGGAACTCGCTGCCGAGCGCCTTCTTGACGATGTCCTTGTATTTGCTGACCAGCACCTTCCAGTCATCGGCCGAAAGCTCGGTGTCGAGCTGGTAGCCCTTGCGCTCCTTGTAGTCCTCGAGCGCCTCCTCGAAATGGCCGTGATCGACGTCGAGCACGACGTTGGAATACATCGTGACGAAGCGGCGGTAGCTGTCCCAGGCAAAGCGGGCGTCGCCCGAGGCCTTGGCGACCGCCTCGACGGTGACGTCGTTCAGGCCGAGGTTCAGGACGGTGTCCATCATGCCCGGCATCGAAGCGCGGGCGCCCGAGCGCACCGAGACCAGAAGCGGATTGGCCGGGTCGCCGAAGGCCTTGCCGGTCAGCTCGGCCATCTCGGCCAGCGCCGCCTTGGCCTGCGCCTCGAGCTCGGGCGGGAATTGCTTGCCGTTGTCGTAATACCAGGTGCAGACCTCGGTTGTGATGGTGAAGCCGGGCGGCACCGGAAGACCCAGATTGCTCATTTCGGCCAGGTTCGCACCCTTGCCGCCGAGCAGGTTCTTCATGCTCGCCTCACCCTCGGCCTTGCCGTCGCCGAAGGTGTAGACCCATTTCCCACCAGCCATCACATATCCCTCGTCATACAGCCGGTCGCAGCAACGCGACGGCGATCCAAAAGTTTCCGCGAAGCGTCGCCAGCATCAGGTATGCCAGCGACGGGCCCGGCGTGGTCATGCCGAAAAGCGCAGGAACAATCAATTGCGCAAGCGGCTTCGCATCGCGGCCGCGGAGCGACTTGATGCGCGCGGCCGCCACGAATATGGTGGTTGCAGGCGAGACGAGACGCCTCCGGACCCGCGGAAAAGGTCTAACCTGCTCGACAGCGATAAACTGACGCGTCTGCCCCTGTGCAGCCGATTGCGGGTCTTCGGCCTCATGCACTGGAGGCGTCATGTCACATCTTCCCCCATCCCCTGATCTCGACCATCTGCGCAAGCAGGCCAAGCGCCTGCTGCGCGCCGCCCGCGAAGGCACAGGCGAGGCGCTGCAACGCTTCGCCACGACATTGCCGGCGGCCCGCGACCTGTCGCTCGCCGCTCTCGCGCAACACCCGCTGCGGCTGCACGACGCCCAATCGGTCATCGCGCGCGAGCACGGCTTCCGCTCCTGGACCGAGATCAAGCGCTATGTCGAATGGGCCCGCAGCGCCGTCGTCGAGCGGCTATCGCGCTGGCTGGGCTTCGTCTTCGAGGGCCAGGCGCGCGAGCGCGCGCTTGCGCTGCGTATGCTGGGCGAGGAGCCCAGCCTGGTCTCCGGCGATCCCTGGTTGGCTTGCGTCGTCGGCGATGTCGCACGGATCGAGCGCGCGCTCGCGGCCGATCCGGACTTCGCCAACCGGCCCGGCGGGCCTTGGGCCATGCCGCCGCTTGCCGCCATCGCCTCCTCGCAACTGATCCGCGAACCCGGATACGAGGACAGACTGCTTGCGAGCGCGCGCCTGCTGATCGGCCATGGTGCCGATGTGAACGGCCGCTGGATCGATCCGCGCTTCCCGGATGATCCGCTCTCCGTGCTCTATGGCGCGGCCGGACGGACGCATCACGCCGGCATGACCGCGCTGCTGCTCGAAGCGGGGGCGAACCCGAACGACAATGAATCGCTCTATCATTCGGTCGAGAGCAAGGATTTGTCCTGCACCCGGCTGCTGCTCGCCGCGGGCGCGCGCGTCGTCGGAACCAACGCCGTGGCGCGCTCGCTCGACTACGATCGGCCCGAGGCGCTGCAATTGCTGCTGGCGAAGCGCGAAGGGTCCGTCGAGACGCATTGGCTGCATCACGCCATGCTGCGGGGACGCTCGATCGCGTCTATCCGTGCACTGGTCGAGGCCGGCGCCGATCTTTTGGCACGCGACCGGGCCGGGACGAGCGTCTACGCTTTCGCGAGCCGCCTAGGCCGGGAGGACGTGATGGCGCTGCTGCGCGAGCGCGGCAGCGCCGACATCTTGACCTCCGAGGAGGAGTTCGTCGCGGCGTGTGCGCGCGCCGACGAGGCCACGGCGAAAGCAATGCTGCGCACTGCACCGGACATGCTCTCGCGTCTCAGCGAAGCCGAGCTCAAGGCGATGCCCCAGCTCGCCAGCATCGGCCGGACAGAGGGCGTCAGGACGATGCTGGCGCTCGGCTGGCCGCGAGAGGTCAAGGAGGGCTGGCAGGCCACGGCGCTGAACCTCGCGATCTTCGCCGGCGACGCCGCGATGGCGCGGCTGCTGCTGGAACAGGGCGCGGACTGGCGCACGCGCCATGGCTATGGCGACAACGCGCTGGGCACGCTGTCCTTCGCCTCGCAAGCCGACGAGATCGCCGAACCGGCGCCGCGCGACTATCTGGGCTGTGCGGTGGCGCTCGCCGACCATGGCGTGCCGGCGGATGCTTTCCGCAGCTTTGGCTTCCCGGACGAGATCATGGACTGGCTTGAAGGGCAGCGTGCGTCCGAGCTGGAGCTCTCTGAGGGCTGACCTGCCGGGATCGGGCGAGAGCGTCTCAGCGCGCTCTCGCCTTCTTCGGCCAGCGGAGCGGCCAGTTGACGATGCGGTCGGGCACGTCTTCGTCTGGCACGTCGTCCTCGCTGGCGAAGACGCGGCCGCGCACCGCGACGCCGGCCTCGACCACCGTCTCGGGATCGCCCGAGACCAGCGGGTGCCACCAGGGCAGATCGCGCCCCTCCGCGACAAGGCGGTAGGCACAGGTCGGCGGCAGCCACGGCAGCGTGCGCACGTCATGGGGCGTCAGCGTCACGCAGTCCGGCACCTTGGTCGAGCGGTTTTCGTAGTCCTTGCAGCGGCAGGTCTGCGCGTCGAACAGGCGGCAGCCGATATCGGTCGCCAGGATCGCATCGGTATCCTCGTCCTGGAGCTTGACGAGGCAGCAGCGGCCACAACCGTCGCAGAGGGATTCCCATTGCTCGCGGTTCATCGCCTCGAGCGAGGTGGTCAGCCAGAAGGGCTCGTCTGGGTTTCGGTCGCCGGTCATGCCGCCTTATGCGCCGCAGCACGCTGCGAGGGAAGCGTGGGGCGCCCCGTACTGGAATCGCGACCGGCCCGCATCCGCGCGCCGCCTCGCACCGTAACAGCCTTCAGCGTGCCAGAACGGGACAGAAACGCTTGGCCCGGAACCTGCTGTCGATCACCATTGGACCCCGGCCACTGACACCGGGATGAAGAGTCACTATGTAATCCGCCGCCGGGCCGGATTATGTTACCAAGACGGCCAGAGCGCGGCAGGGCCATGTCACCGTCTCGTCGAGGCGGCGACCCTCATCGGGATCGCAGGACGCGATGGAGTTCAGGAAGACAGGCTGGACGACCCGACTGAAGCGCTTTGCGCTGGCTGTCGATGCATGGGTCGGTGCCGGGCTGTGGAGCGTGGCGCGGCGCGCTGGCGACACCTATGAACGCATTCGCAGCTTCACCGACCGCCTCACCGTCAGCGGCGGTCAGCGGCTCGCCGCCGAATTCGCCAGCGAGGGGCTGAATATCGGTATCGTCGGCGCATTCCTCATGCTCTCGCTGGCCATCCCCTCCTTCAACGAGGGGCGCGAAGAGGCCTTGAAGAACCAGGTCTTCGCCGTGACCTTCCTCGATCGCTATGGCGCCGAGCTCGGCCATCGCGGCGCCCGGCATGACGATTCGCTCAAGCTCGAGCAGATGCCGGACCATCTGATCAAGGCCGTGCTGGCGACCGAGGACCGGCGCTTCTACGACCATTTCGGCATCGACATCTTCGGCACGCTGCGCGCCGTGAGCGTGAATGCGCGGGCCTCGGGCGTCGTGCAGGGCGGCTCGTCACTGACGCAGCAGCTCGCCAAGAACCTGTTCCTGACCAATGAGCGCTCGCTCGACCGTAAGATCAAGGAAGCCTTCCTCGCGGTCTGGCTCGAATACCGGCTGACCAAGAACGAGATCCTGAAGCTCTATCTCGACCGCGCCTATATGGGCGGCGGCACCTTCGGGGTCGCGGCGGCGGCGGAGTATTATTTCGGCAAGTCGGTCAAGGACGTCTCGCTGGCGGAAGCCGCGATGCTGGCGGGCCTGTTCAAGGCGCCAACGAAATACGCCCCCCATGTCAACCTGCCTGCCGCACGCGCCCGCGCCAACGACGTCCTCAACGCCATGGTCGATGCCGGCTTCATGACGGCGGGCCAGGTCGACAGCGCCAAGCGCAACCCGGCGACGCCGGTCGACCGGCGGCGCGACTCCAGCCCGGACTACTATCTCGACTGGGCCTTCGAGCAGGTGAAGGGCCTCGCCGACGACGGCAAGATCGGCGCCGACCGGGTGCTGACCGTGAAGACGCCACATGATCCCGCCATCCAGGATCGCGCCGACGAAGCGATCGAGTCGATCCTGCGCCAGCACGGGCCGGGCTACCGGGCCAAGCAGGCGGCGACCGTCGTGATGGACCCCGACGGAGCGGTGCGCGCCATTGTCGGCGGGCGCGACTATGGCGCCAGCCAGTTCAACCGCGCCACCGCGAGCCTCCGGCAGCCGGGCTCGTCGTTCAAGCCCTTCGTCTATGCGACCGCGCTCGCGGCGGGACTCTACAAGCCCAACACGGTCGTCACCGACCGGCCGGTCTGCATCGGCAACTGGTGCCCGAACAATTACGGCCGCTCCTATGCCGGCTCGATGCCGCTGACGGTCGCGCTGGCCAAGTCGATCAATACGATCCCGGTGCAGATGTCGATCGCCATCGGCAAGGCGACAGGCGAGACCCATGAGGCGCGGGCCGCCCGGATCGGCCGGATGAAGATCATCGAGACCAGCCGCGCCATGGGCCTGAACTCGCCACTGACCGATACGGTCTCGCTGCCGATCGGCGCCGCTGAGGTCACGGTGATCGACATGGCCGCGGGGTATTCCGTGTTCGCCAATGGCGGCAAGCGGGCCAAGCCCTATGCGGCAATCGAGATCCACAACTCGCAGGGCGAGCCGATCTACAGGCACGATCGCGACGAGCCCGCCCCCAGGCAGGTGCTCAGCACGCAGGTCGCGCAAGACATGAACTTCATGCTCGCCAAGGTGCCGACCGAGGGCACCGGCCGCCGCGCCGCGCTCGACGGCGTCGTCACCGCCGGCAAGACGGGCACGACCAATGGCTACAAGGACGCCTGGTATGTCGGCTATTCCGGCAATCTCGTCGGCGCGGTCTGGTTCGGCAACGACGATTCCTCCGAAACGGCCAACATGACTGGCGGCTCGCTGCCGGCCATGACCTGGAAGGAAATCATGCAGTTCGCCCATCAGGGGCTGGAGCTGAAGCCGATCCCCGGCGTCGCGCCGCCCGATCCGAAGGCCGCGACCATCGCCAGGGCAAGCCCGCCGGCGAACGCGATCGCTCCGGCGGCCGGGCCGGGAGCCGGCCATATGCCGCGCCAGTCCTTCGAGGTGCTCTCGGCGGTCGGCGCGATGTTCAAGGCGATCGAGCCGGCGCGCACCGCCGGGCCACGGATGCAGGTCGGCATCCGCGAGGTCTCCGCCACGGGCAGCGAAACACGGATTCGGTAGGGTCTCGGCTCGGGCTCGGAACCATGGCGACAGTGTTGACGCGCTCCCACCGGCTGGTTCAACTCCCTCGACCGGCCGCCATCGCAGGGCCGGTTTTGAAAGCAGGGTCGTGCGCGTCTTCCATCTCGCCTATCTGATCACGCTCGGCGCGGGGCTCGGCCTGACGTCGGCCCATTTCGCTGTCGCCGGCCGGCCGCTGCTTGGCATGGCCCAGATCGGCGCCTGGAAGACCTGGCCCCGCAGCGGCGGCCGCGACATCGACCCCTATATGCGCGCCTATCTCGCGCGCGGCGTGCATCTGCCGCTGGGCGCCGGCGAAGGGTTGGAGCTGATCGCCGAGCAGGACGACCAGGGCCGGACGCTCAACGGGCGCTGCCGCTATGCTCTGACCGGATCGACGCCGACGACGCGCGGCTGGACGCTCACCATCACCGACGCGGAGGGGCGCCCGTTCCGCCTGCCGCTCGACCGCAGCGGCTTCACCGATGCCGAAATCGTGCGCGACGAGGCGGGAGTCCTGCGCATCGCCGCCGCGGCGACGCCGCAGGCCGGCAACTGGCTGCCGCTGCCGACGAGCGGGCGCTTCCAGTTCCGCCTGCGGCTCTACGACACGCCGATTGCCACCCAGGCCGCAGAGACGCGGGCTGAGAGCCTGCCGCGCATCGAGCGGACGGACTGCTCATGAGCGCGACCGGTCACGACGTCTCACAAATCCCGCGCGCCGACTCTGCTATTGATCCCCGGCTCGCCCCACGGCGACTGCCCTGGGCAGCGCGGATCACCGCTGCCGCCGGCCGCCTGCTACTGGCGACCATCGCCGGGCTCGTGCTCGCCGCCATCGTCCATATCGTGACGATCCTGCTCATCCCCGTGCTCTCGGCCAGCGACGCCAACACCGCCTACCGCGCGCTCGGAACCGGCGGCCGGGCCGAGCTGATCTCCGCCAGCGACGCGCGCGGCCTGCCCCTGCCCCGCGAGGCCGACCCGGCGACGGTCACGGCGGTCTGCAGCTACGACCTCACGGCCGGACCGATGCGCGTCGTCGCCCGCGCCGGCACGCTGCCACTCGGCCTGACGCTGCACCGGCGCGGCGGCGGCGTTATCTACGCCATCACCGACCGCGCCGCGATCCGCGGCGTCGTCGAGTTCGTGGTGATGACCGAAGAACAGCGCGACGAGCGGATCGCACGCGACGAGGAGGGCGAGGCGGCGCGCGAGTTGCGGGTGGTCTCCGAGACCGATCAGGGGCTGATCGTGGCGCGCGTGCTGGTGCCGCAGCCCTCGGATCGTGCCGACGCGGAGGCCCTGGCGAGCGGCGTCGCCTGCGGCATGGCAGATTGAACCTTCCGAGACGTTGAGGCCTCAGAGACGTCCGAACCGTCAGCCCTTGTAGACGACCGGAGGCTTGGCGCCCTCGCCCCCGCGATCCCCGAAGACGCCGATCAGTGGCATTTTGCAGAGCGGCCCGGCCTCGGCCTCGAACGCCATGATGGCACGTTCGGCGCGGATCGCCTCGCGCGACGGCATTTCGACGACGAGATTGGCGAGCGCGTAGCGGTAGCTCTCGAGCCGGAAGCCGACGCGCTCGCAGACCCAGAGGATCAGGCCCTCATTCTCGACGACGCGCGCATAGGCCGGATCGATCTGCCCCGGCGCGACATGGGGCGAGCCCTCGGCCGTGCGCATCCGCACCCTGTCGGCCGAGACCACCCGCATCGCATTGGCGCGGAACGGCCCGATCAGCAGGCGGTCGGCATTGGCGTCCTCGGCCAAGCGTGAATAGCGCGAGACCTGCGAGGCGAAGGAGCCCGAGGTCAGCGCGTTGAAGTAGTCCGATGCGGCGCTCGACTGCACCTGTACGGGCAGAATCCGGGAATGGGCTAGGTCGGAGACGCGGCCCTGGAAAGTGCTGCGCTCATGGCCGGGCATGATGAAGCGCCAGGCGCGGTCGCGCAGCTGTTCTTCGTCATCGGTCATGCGGAAATGCGAGGCGGCCTCGCCGCGGGCCGTCGCCGACCAGAAGCCGACCTGGGGCGCGACCAACTGGCTGAAGACATCAGGCCGGGGACGGCCGAGATCTCCGGGGCCGGCGCAGGCACCAATCGATAGGCCGATCAGCAACACGGCCAGCCGGCCGCTCCGCCAGAGCGCGGTGCGTGGGCCATCGGCAGCTTCGAACGTCACGCCGGCTGCCTGGCGTTTGTCGCCTTCTTCGGCCGCTTGGGACCGCTGGCCGGCGTCGCCGCCAGGGCGCGCGGCCTGCGTCGCACCGCCGGCTCGGCTGTTGCGGGTTCGGCCTGCCGCTCGTAGCGAACGCCGGTGAAGAACAGTATCGTTGCCGGCTCCTGCCGCGAGGCGGCCGAAGCTTCGGATGGTTGCGCCCGCCGATGTGGCGCAAGAGGGATGACGACGGCCATGATGCGCCTCCGTGTCTTGGCGCCTGGGTTTGGGTCGCGGGAGATCGCTCTTCCGATCAGCATCAGGCCCCGACATGGTTAACGCTCCCTTAAAGCCTCGGGGATTACTCTTGGCCGGCGCCAAGAATCACAGCCGAGTGTCCCATGCCGTCGCGAATCTCCGCCGAACTCGCCCATCTCGCCCGTCTTGCGCGCGATGGCGGGCTCGATCTCAGCCAGGTCTCGCTGCGGGTGAAGGCCGACCTCCTGATGTCGACGCCACATCCGGCGCCTGACGACTTGGCACTCTTCGGCGAGATGGCGACAGCGCTGGTTCCCGGCGTCGACGAGGCAACCGCCGTCATTCTTGCCCGCAAGGTCGCGGGCTGGCGCCACGCGCCGCCTTCGGTACTTGAGGCGTTGCGGGCGCGCGGCGGCGACGTACTCGTGGCGTTGGTGCGGCATGGCATGCCGCTGCACCCGATCGAGTTCGAAGCGCTCGCCGGCCATGACGATTCGGCACTGGCCGGCGCGCTGGGGGAGCGGGCCGATCTCACCGCCACCGCGACTCTGATGCTGGCCGAGCGCGGCGACCGGACGATCGACTTTGCTCTGATGGCCAACACCGCCATCAACCTGCCCCGCACCGCGCTCGACCTGCTGCTCGCCCGCTCGCGCGAGGATGCCGGTTACGCCCATCCGCTGCTGGCCCGCCGCGACATCTCCAGCGCCGAACTGGCGCCGCTCTTCCTGTTTGCAGGGCTCGACCGGCGCCGCGCCATGCTCGATTCGCTGGCGGCGCAGGACTCGCTCAGCCCCTCCGAGCGCCGCCAGCCGGTCTCCCACGACGCCTTCATGGGTTGGCTTGCAATGGCGGCGGACGATCAGAACGGGGCTTTCGGCGCTCTCGCGAGCCATCTTGGCGGCGGGCCGGCCCTCGCCCGCGCGATCGCGGCCGACCACTCGCGCGACCTCGCCGCACTTTCCCTGACCGCGGCCGGCGCGAGCGTCGAGGATGCGACGCGCTTCCTGATCAGGCTCGGCGACGAGGCGGCTCATTCGGTCGAGCGGATCTTCGCCGTGGTCGCCCTGATGCGCTCGGTGCGACCCACGGTGGCGCTGCGGCTGGTGATGCAGGTCAGCGGTACGCCGATGCCGGCAGCGACGCGCAAGGGTCAGTATCAGCCGGCGATGGATCCGAGCGGCACGCCCGCGCGGATCGGCCCGGCACGCCCGGAAAGCGCAACAGCCGATATTCTGCGCAAGCTGGGCGTGAGGCGCGAGCAGGGCTGATCGCGACGCAAGGGCGAGTACGCCCTATTCCGCTATGAGATCGAGCCTTGGGTCGCCCTGCCGGTTCTCGATCTCGACGAGCCAGAGGTCGGAATCGAAGCGCCGCTCGCGTTCGACGCGCTCCTCGACGCTGCCGGGATCGCTGTCGAGAATGAGCTGGAAGCGGCGCACGCCGTCATCCTGCGCCATAGATTGCGGCGCGGGCCCGTAAAGCGCCGCCGTGCCGTCGAGCCGGTCGAGCTTGACGAAGATCGCGCCGGCCTCGGCAGCGCCGCGCCGTCTCAGCACGGCGACGAACCCGTCATGCGCGGCCTGCCTGAGATAGGCGGACACCCAGAACTCGCTGGTGAGACGCGCCATCGCGCGGTTTCAGTTTTCCGCGCTGCGGCGCGGCGAGGCGGATTTCGCCTGGGCGACGCCGCGAACCTCGGCCGGCGGACGGATGTCGGCGCCGTTGATCAGGTCGGCGATCGGATCGCGCGGGGCCGCGGCGCGCGCGGCTGGGGCCGGCGCGGAGGCGGGTGCGGCAGCCGTGCGCGGCACATTGGTCACGGCTGCCGGCGGGCGCACCACGGCGTCGCGGGGCTGCTGCGAGAAGTCGTTGGGGCGAGTCGGCGGCAGCGGGGCCGAAGTCGCCGTGCCCGAGGCGGCGGACGCGGTGACGGGCTGCTCGGCGCGACGCTCGGCATTGCGGGCGGGCGGTGTCTGCGACGGGGCGGAGATCATCGGCGCGGGATGGCGCGCCTTCTGGAAGATCAGCGCATTGGCGAGGATCGCGGCGGAGATGCCGGCGAAGACCACCAGCACGAAGGCGCGGCCAGGTCGACGCGCCGCCAGCCGGGCGATCCGGCCGAACCAGTTCGTCTTGCGGCGTGGCTGCAGAGCCGCGCGCCTGACCGGGGCGGAGAGCGAGGCACTGGAATGGGCGCGGGCGGCGATTGTGGCGGACATGGGGCTCGCTCGTACTCAGGCGGTCAGACGAAAAGGCGCTTTGGTTTCGAAACCCCGACGCGGGGCGCGGGCGAAGGTCGCGATGCTGACGGGCTGGGACGCATCCTCGACCCCGCCGAGCGGCAGCCTGACGGCGACGCGCGTTCCGACACCCGGCGCGCTCTCGATGGTCAGGCGCCCGCCATGCAGCCCGACGAGGCCGCGCACGACGGAGAGGCCGAGGCCCGTCCCCTCATAGGCGCGGTCATAGGAGCCCTTGGCCTGGAAAAAGGGGTCGCCCAGGCGCGGCAGGTCGTTGGCGGAAATGCCGATGCCGGTGTCGGCGACCGACAGGTCGACCATGTCGCCGTCGCGCACGACGGCGAGCACGACGCGGCCGCCGGCCGGCGTGAACTTGATGGCATTGGAGAGCAGGTTGATCATGACCTGCTTCAGCGCGCGGCGGTCGCCCAGCAGGGGGGGCATATCCGGCCCGACGACGCGCTCGACCGCGATCTCCCCGGCCTGCGCCCGCAGCGCCATCAGCGCGCAGCAATCGCGGGTCATCTCGGCGAGATCGAGCGGCTCCTGCTCGATCGTCATGGTGCCGCTCTCGATCTTGGAGATGTCGAGCAACGTGTTGACGACGTCGAGCAGATGATGGCCCGAGCTGTGGATGATCTGGGCGTATTCGAGCCGCTTCTCGGCGTCGAGCTTGAGCTGGCCGTCCGTGGTGAGCATCTCGGAGAAACCGATGATCGCGTTCAGCGGGGTGCGCAGTTCATGGCTGACGGTTGCCAGGAAGCGGCCCTTGACGTCGCTAGCCTTCACCGCCTCGGCATGGCCGCGGGCGCGCTCGTCTTCCAAGGCCCGGCGGGCGGTGATGTCGCGCATCACGCAGACGACGGCGGCGCTGTCGCCGGGGCCGGCGGTCTCGATCCGGTGCGCCTTCATCTCCAGCCAGAGCGAGACGGGGTGCGGCTGCTCTTGATCACCGGGCGGAACGAAGAGGGTGCGAAAGCAGGCGGTCGCGGAGCCGGCACCATGGGCGGCGTCGCTCAGAGCCTTTAGGAAGAGCGGTCGGTCGGCGACGTGAACCCGATCGAACAGGCCGCGCCCATGCAGTTCGCGCGGCTCGGCACCGGCCAGCGAGCGGGCGGCATCATTGGCGAAGACCACGGCGCCGCTGGCATCGTGCCAGGTGACGAGATCGCCGACATGGTCGAGCAGGAGCTGGGCACGCTGGTCGGAGGCGCGATGCTCGCGCAGTTCCTCGCGGCGACGCCGCAGGAAGCCGATAGCCACGACCATGGCCTGCAGGATCGCGACCATGACCAGGGTCGGCATCATGCCATTGGCCCAGGACGCCTGACCGGCGAAGATATCGAGATGATCGAGCAGCATGACGCCTGCGAGCGCGGTCGCCGCGATCGCGCTGGCGCGCGCCACATAATGCCGCGAGCCGAAGAACATCGCTTCGGCCGGCACGGCGGCGAGCCAGAGCAGCAAGGGCGAGGCGGAGCCGCCTGTCATGCCGGAAACGGCGCCGATAAACAGTGCGAGAGCCGCCGCCGACATGCAATGGGCGATGTCGAGGCGGCCGGTGCGGGACAAAACGACCGCAGCAAGCGGCGGCAGGGCGGCTGCCACGATCACCGCGGCCTCAAGCGCGCCGAGGGACCCGCGCCAGGCGAGATAGGCCGGAGCGAGCCCGAGCGCGACCGCGCCGACCAGCAGGCGCGTCAGGATGAAGCGCTCATGGCGCATGCGCTCGAGCGAATTGGGCAGCACGGATGCGTGCACCATCGCCGCCACCTGTGTCCTGACCGCCTGCATCTTCATGAGCAACGCAACGCCTAGCTGCGCGGACCGTGTGCCCGCTTGCCGGCAATCTCGCCCTGCCCGGTTTAAGCGGGGCTTAAGGCTGCGGCCGGCAAATCGGCACCGAGACCGCTTCGTTTTCAATTTTATGACAATAAATCAGCCTCTTAGCGGTTGCTTTGGAGAGCATCCCCGTCAGACCTCGATGTTGCCAGCAGGGTGAACGGAAGCTGAAGATCGGCCAGCGCCTTTGAATCGCATTTGACCGTCTGGAATGACGCGATTTTTCCGGATCGCGGTCTAGGGTCGTTTTCCGAAGCGAGGCGCCAGCCGCGTCAGCTTCGAGACAACGGGGACCGGCATGGCGTATATCCTGCGGAGCCTGGCAGTGATCGGCGTGATCGCGCTGAACTCGCCTGTGCATGGTGAGAGATCGGATGCGGGCGGCACCGTCGCGACGGTTCGCAACGTCGCCAGGGCAGCAGTGCAGATCGATCCGCACAGCGCGATGTCGAGCATTACCGCGGCGCGCGAAGCGGCCCAGATCCTGGCCGGCCTCGACCCCGAGACGCGCCAGCGCGTCATGGCGCTGACGGCGGCCAGTCTGGGCGGCAAGAGCGAGACGCGCGAACGCGGGCCCACGACAGCGACGCGCTGACACATCACAGGCCTGCACCCCTGCCCCGCGCTTGACGGCGCCGTCGGACGCGCCGAAGACGCTGGCCTGAAGCCTGACAGAGCGGGAGCCGGCCTGCCGCAAGGCTGCCGGCAGCGGACGGGACATGAGCGCGACACTCGACGAGATCATCGCCAATTTCGACCTGCTCGACGAGTGGGACGACCGCTATCGCTATCTGATCGAACTCGGCAAGGGCCTCGAGCCGCTGCCGGAGGACGCCCATAACGACGTCAACAAGGTCCGCGGCTGCGCCAGCCAGGTCTGGCTGGAAGGGCGCCTCGAAGGCGGGCCGGGCCCGGAGACGCAGCTGCATTTTCGGGGCGACAGCGACGCCCATATCGTGCGCGGGCTGGTCGCGCTGGCGCTGGCGATCTATTCCGGGCGCACCGCTTCCGAGATTCTGGCGACGGACGCCTTCGCGATCTATGAGAAGCTCGGGCTCGCCGCCCATCTCACGCCGCAACGCTCCAACGGCGTGCGCTCGATGATCGAGCGCATCAAATCCGACGCGCGCGCCGCGACCGCAGCTTAAGTCCGGACCCCGGTCGTCCCCGCCGCCTCAGGGGGCGCGTTCCGGCATCAGATGCGGACGGGCATTCTCGCCATGCCAGACCGAATTTGCGCGCGATGGACCGCGAGGCGGCGGCGCGATGCCGTAATGCGCGGCCAGTGCCTTGAGCGCCAGGCGCAGCACGACCTTGGCCGAGCGCGCCGGCCAGCCGCGCTCGCGTTCGACGCGATCGAGCCCCTTGAGGAAGCCGCAGACATCGATGGCGAGGCCCGACAGGTCCGGCCCGAGCCGATCGCAAGCCGTACTGACGCGCTGGCGGGCGGCAAGGGCCACATCCGACGCGCATGCCGGGTCGCCGGCGCCGGATCCGCGCGTGCCCGGCGCGAGCGAGGCGTCCCAGTTCATCGTCGTGCGCGGCATCATCTGGGCGAACGTCAGATCGGCGCGGAAGCGCTCGCCGGCGGCGAACTCCTCGGCCGAGATCTGCGCCTTACCGTCCTTGCCTGGCCGGCAATGCAGCCAGAGCAACGGACTTTCGCGCTCATCCAGCATCACCGTCTGCTCGTGGCCGTCGATATGGACGACAGCCTCCGCGAGCACCCGTGCGGCGCCGCCCGAGGGCTCGGCGGCGAGCAGGCGCCGGGCGCTGCCCTCGCCAGCCCAGATCGCGCGTCCGTCGGCAAGGAGGGCTTCCGCCGCCTCGGACGGCACGTAGCCGGCGCCGAGACTGGTGCCATTGGTGCTCCGGTAGAGTGCGATCCGCCCGCAACCGAGCGGCGAGATGCAGCCAAAAGCCCCCGGCTGGGCGAGATGATGCAGCAATCGGCGAACCGCGGCGCCGGTCTCGCCGTGCTTCTCCCCTGCCCGGCTCATGACTGGACCTGCGGCCGGGTCGCGGCAGCCAGCGATCTCGACAATGCAAGCAAGCCGGCCTCCAGCGCCGACAGGGCGAACTCCAGCGCCGGATCGTCGCGGCGATCCTCGATCAGGGCGCAGGCATGACGAACGGTCGTCCGGTCGCGCCCGAAGCAGATGCCGACGCGGGTGAAGGTCAGTCCGAAGGCGACATGGGCGAGATACATTGCCGTCTGCCGCGCCAGCGCGATCGGCCTCCGGCCACGCCGCGGGTGGCGCAGCTTCGCGGCCGGCACCCGCGTGACCGCCGCCACGGCCACTTCGGCGAGCCGCGCCAGCGCCGCATGGCGGACAGGGTCGATCGTTTCCGGCTCGAGCATGTTCATGATATGTTCCTATTGCCTGTCGCCGAGTTCGGCGGTGTCGGCATCTAGGATGCATGAAAATATTCCTATATCAAGGCAGCCGTACGGCGCCATCGCTTTATCCCCGCCAGATCATGGCAGGAGCCCGATTCCCCCAAAGCGGTGCTCCAACGACGTGGGGCGGTTATGCATCGGCATGAAAAAGGCCGCCGGAATGCCAGCGGCCTTTCGAATTCGTCCCGATCCGCCCTGAGGCGTCGGCTCAACGGCGCTTGCGGCGCTGCTGGCCCAGGCCCATCTTCTTGGCGAGCTGCGAGCGCGCCTCGGCATAGTTGGGCGCAACCATCGGATAGTCCGGCGGCAGGCCCCACTTCTCGCGGTACTGCTCAGGCGACATGTTGTACTGCGTGCGCAGGTGACGCTTGAGCGACTTGAACTTCTTGCCGTCCTCGAGACAGATCAGATAGTCGGCCGTGATCGACTTCTTCACCGGAATGGCGGGCTTGGGCGCCTCGACCGGCACGACCGGAGCGACACCACCGACGACGCGGCCCAATGCGGCATGCACATCGGCGATCAGCGCAGGCAAGTCGGACGCGGGAACAGAATTATTCGAGACATAAGCGGACACAATATCCGCAGTCAGTTCGATGAAATCCGAGCCGTCAATATCAGCCATGATGGCGCCTCTCCTTGAGATGTCTCTTTTCAGAATCTTCGATCACCGACCTCATCATCATGCATCGGTGCCTTGTGTGGTCCTGACCAAGAGGACAAAGCACAATCGACTCAGACTCACCCGCAATGGGTCGATGGAGACCGTTTAGTCGATGCGCTACGACGCTGCAAGACGTAGTGCGGGCGCGAATACGATTATCACAACGAAATATTGCGATGACGTCCAGATGATCATGGTAACTGAAATCCGCACAAGCCTGCATCTGCCTGCATGTCGCGCGTCTTGCCACCCTGAGCGTCTTGCCACGCCGAGCTTCTTGCCAGGCTGAGCTTCTTGCCACACCGGGCTCTGCTCTCTACCTGTCTGAGCCAACGGATGGTGGAGACGTCGCGATGCGCTCAAACATGGTTTCCGGCGCAGCGACGCCCCGACGGCGCAAGGCCTCCCCGCCGCGCGCCGAGATCCGCACCAAGGTCACCACCGTCCATGGTGTCGAGCTGCGCGACGATTATGACTGGCTGCGTGCGCCGAACTGGAAGGAGGTTCTGCGCGAGCCCGAGGCGCTGCCCGCGGACATCCGCGCCTATCTCGAGGCCGAGAACGCCTATTCGAAGGCGCTGATGACGCCGACGCGGAGCCTGCAGCGCGACCTCGTCAAGGAGATGCGCGGCCGGATCAAGGAAGACGATGCCAGTGTGCCGCAGCCGGATGGGCCGTTCCTGTACTATTCGCGCTATCGCAAGGGTGGCGAACACCCGCTGATCTGTCGCAGGCCGCGGACCGGCCAGCCCGCCTCGGCCGAGACAAGCAGCGGCAACAGCCGCGAGCAGATCATGCTCGATGCCGACGCGCTCGCGAAGGGCAAGGACTTCTTCGACCTCGGCGACACCGCCCACAGCCCCGATCATCGCCTGCTCGCCTGGAGCGCCGACGAGGCCGGCTCCGAACTTCACACAATCCGGGTCCGCGACCTCGCCAGCGGCGACGATCTGGCCGACAGCATCGCCGATACGACGGGCGACATCGTCTGGGCGGCCGACAGCCTGTCCTTCGCCTATGTCGGGGTCGATGCCGACCACCGACCCTCGAAAGTCTTCCGCCATCGCCTGGGCGACAATCCGGCGCAGGACGCGCTGCTGCATGACGAAGCCGATGCCGGCATGTTCGTCGACATCGACAAGACGCAATCGGGGCGCTTCCTGCTGATCTCGATCAGCGATCATGAAACCTCCGAAATCCGGGTCGTCGATCTCTGGCAGCCCGATGCTCAGCCCGTCACGATCGCGGCACGCGAGGTCGGCCGGCAATACGAGGTCGAGCATCACGGCGACGAGCTTCTGATCCTGACCAATGCCGACGCTGCCGAGGACTTCAAGATCGTGACCGCACCGGTCGCCGATCCGGCGCCCGCAAACTGGCGCGACCTGATTCCGCACAAGGCGGGCCAGCTGATCCTCAGCCTCGTCTGCCTGAAGGGCCGGCTGATCCGGTTGGAGCGCGAGGACGGCCTGCCGCGCATCGTCATCCGCGACCTGGCGACGGGCGCGGAAAGCAGCATCGCCTTCGACGAGGAGGCCTATGGGCTGGGACTGGATGCGGGCTACGAGTTCGACACCGCGACCTTGCGCTTCATCTACGCCTCCATGGCGCGCCCGGCCGAGACCTATGACTACGACATGGCGACGGCTGAGCGCGTACTGCTGAAGCGGCAGGAGGTACCCTCGGGCCATGATCCAGCGGCCTATCGGGTGCGCCGCATCTTCGCCACGGCGAAGGATGGCGCGCAGGTCCCGGTCTCGCTGCTGCACCGCGCGGATACGCCGCTCGATGGCTCGGCGCCCTGCCTGCTCTATGGCTACGGCTCCTATGGCTCGGCGATGTCGGCCTCGTTCCGGATTCGGCCGCTCAGCCTGGTCGATCGCGGCTTCATCTATGCCATCGCCCATGTCCGCGGCGGCACCGACAAGGGCAGGCGCTGGTATCTCGACGGCAAGCGCGACAAGAAGACCAACACCTTCACCGACTTCATCGCCGCGGCGGAGGCTCTGGCAGATGCCGGCTTCACGGCGCGCGGCCGCATCGTGGCGGAGGGCGGCAGCGCCGGCGGCATGCTGATGGGTGCAGTGGCCAACATGGCGCCCGAGCTCTTCGCCGGGATCATCGCCGAGGTGCCCTTCGTCGATGTGCTGAACACCATCCTCGACGACACCTTGCCGCTGACGCCGCCGGAATGGCCGGAATGGGGCGACCCGATCCGCGACATCGCTGCGTTCAACACCATCCGCAGCTATTCGCCCTATGACAACGTCACGGCGCAGGCCTACCCGCCGATCTTGGCGATGGGCGGTCTGACCGATCCGCGCGTGACCTATTGGGAGCCGGCGAAATGGGTAGCGCGTCTGCGCGCGACCATGACCGGCGGCGGGCCGATCCTGCTGCACACCAACATGGAGGCCGGCCATGGCGGCGCGGCCGGCCGCTTCGACTCGCTGAAGGAGACCGCGCTGGCCTATGCCTTCGCGATCCAGGCCGTCGGAGAGGGCTGGCCGGAGACGGCTTCGAGCTGATCAGACGCCCAGCCGGCTCTTCTCGCTGGCGAGGTAGATCTTGAGCTCGTCCATCGAGGTGAAGCTGTAGTCGCCATCGGGCGTGCGCGCCTGGATCGAGCCGTCGGCATAGATGGTGAAATGCGCCTCGCCGACCTGATAGGCGCCGACGATGCCTTCGTCGGAGGTGGCGCCGGTAGACGGCTCGGCCCCATCGGCGTCCGGGGCGGTCGGTTCCGGCTCGGCCGACTCCGGTACGTCGGCTTCTGCCGGCGCAATTTCAGGCACGAAGGGCGGCGCCTCCTCGAAAGCGGCCGCGTCGCGGGCGGGCTCCTCGCTGGCTGCCGCCGGAGCAGCTGGCTCGGGCTCGGGCTCGAAGGCAGTGGCTTCACGCGTCTGCGGAGGCCAAAGCGGCGCTTCCGGCTCGGGCGCCAGCCAAACAGGCTCGGGCCAGGAGGTCGCCGGCCAGGCCGGCTCAGGAGCGGTCTCGGGCTGCGCGACATCCTCACCCGGCTTTTCGTCGTGTGGCGCTTCCTCACGTGGCTTTTCACCCGTGTCGCCGAACCATGGTGCGCGACGCTGCAGGGCTGGCTCCATCCAGTTCCCGGCTGCGGCGAGGTCGTCGAGACTGCGGCCGGCCCCCTCCGTCGAGGATGCCCCGCCGCCATCGATTCCGGAGAACGAGGGTTCGATGCGGCCACCGGCAGGCTCCACTTCGAGCCGCAACGCCGTCAGGCTCTCGCGCAGCAGGCCGAACTCGTCGGTCTCGCGCGCGGTGCGCGCGGTGTCGGCGTCGCGCGAGGTGGCGGACACCAGATCGCGCTCAAACGGATCGTCGATATCGGACGGTCCCGGCGCAGCAGGCACGGCTGGGCCGTCATCGGCAGGGGTTTCCGTCGAGGCCTCGGCAGCGGGTTCGACCGCGTCGCGCTCGCTTTCGCTGATGGAGGCGATTTCGGCCAGCGGGGCGGTAGACCCGACGGGCTCAACCCCAGCGTCGAATGTCCTGGTTTGCGCCTCGAACTCCGGCACGCCCTGCGGGTCGATCGGTCGGAAGGGATCAAAGGCGGGAATCGCATCAACATCGGGTTCGCGTGTGGCCTCGGGCACCACAGGCGCCTCATCGGCACGCAGGCCGGCCTGTTCGCCCGCATGTTCGGCAGTGTCGCCACCAGAGGAACGGGGCTCGGCCGGCTTGTCGGCGGGCTCCTGTGACGCCTCGGCAGGCTCCTGATGCAAAGGCTCCTGACGCGCAGGCGCACCCAGGGCCTGCGTCGCGGCAAGAACGGCGCCAGCCCCGGCCAGCGCACCGATGCCGGCGGCGGGGGCGGCAGGCGGCACCCCTGCAGCCGAATCGTCGGAGCGGACTTCCGCATGCGGCGAGGCGGGATCGCGCTCGCTCGCCGGGCCTGCGAAGGCCGATGCGACCGACATCGCCATTGCGGCATTGGACAGCGTCTGCTTGAGCCGCCTGATCTCGACGAGCACCCATGACAGCGCCAGCATCAGGACACCCGCGACCGCCACGACCGTGCCGATGATGACCTGCGTGAAGCCGCGCTCGAGCACCATATAGGGCAGCCCATCGACAATGGCCGCGACGCCGCCGCAGAGGAAGCCAAGGCCGAGCAAGATGAAAACGATGATCAAAGTCGAGTCCTCGGGAGCACGCTCGAAAGCAAACTTGGCACGTCGCCCGGCCGGCCGATATCGGCCCACCCGTCACCCCATCTTGTAACGTATTGAATAAGAGACAGTTTCAAATCGGGTTCCCGCATAGCGGAAAGGAATCGGGCGTTATTGAGGCAGACTCGTCGCAACGACATCCGCTATTGACGGCATGGGCGGTTGCCGGGGAGCCGCCAGAGGCTTAACTAACGACGGGAATGGCGGGCGCCCCAGCGGCAACCAACCGGCCCGGGCCGTCCAGCGGCAAGCCATTCTCAGTTCAGAACGCCATTCTCAGTTCACGCGATTTTTGCCAGCCCAAGGAGAGGCCCCATGACCTTCACCCTTCCCGACCTGCCTTACGCCCATGATGCGCTCCAGCCCTTCATGTCGAAGGAAACGCTCGAGTTTCACCATGACAAGCACCACCTCGCCTATGTGACCAACGGCAACAACGCGATCAAGGGCACGGAATTCGAGGGCAAGTCGCTCGAGGAGACCGTCAAGGCCTCGCACGGCAAGAACCCGGCCGTGTTCAACAACGCCGGCCAGCACTACAACCACCTCCACTTCTGGAAGTGGATGAAGCCCAATGGCGGCGGCAAGATTCCCGGCGTTCTGGAGAAGGCGCTCGTCGATTCCTTCGGCTCGGTCGAGAAATTCAAGGAAGACTTCGTCGCGGCCGGCGTCGGCCAGTTCGGCTCGGGCTGGGCCTGGCTCGAGGTCAAGGGCGGCAAGCTCGCCGTCTCCAAGACCCCCAATGGCGAGAGCCCGCTGGTCAACGGCGCCAGCCCGATCCTCGGCTGCGACGTCTGGGAGCACTCCTACTACATCGACTACCGCAACCGCCGTCCCGACTATCTCAAGGCCTTCCTCGAGAGCCTGGTAAACTGGGACTACGTCGCCGAGATGTATGACGGCGCCAAGGCCTGAGCCTGAACGACCGGACAAACGAAAACGGGGCCTCGCGGCCCCGTTTTTTGTGGGAAACTGCCATAGCGCGTGCGGCGTCCGGCTCTCCCAAGCAACCGCGCCGTCATCCCGGGCGACCTCAGGGAGACCCGGGATCCATTCCGGAACCTCTCCGATCGACGCTCCGGCATGGATCCCGGATCTCCGCTTCGCTGCGTCCGGGATGACGCCCAGTGTGGTGGGCGTAGAAAGGTCTCAAGCGGCGACGCTGTGGAGGAACTGATCCACCGTCGAGCGCAGGCGCAGCGCCTGGGCCGCGACCTCGCCGGCCGCGCCGCGCACCTCTTCCGCCGAGCGCCCGGTCTCCTCGACGGAGTCGGCGAGCACGCTGAGATCGCTCGACACCGAGAGGGCCGAGGAACTCGCCATCGCCACGCCGCTGGCGATCTCGCCGGTGGCGATGGCCTGCTGCTCGATCGAGACCGCGACGGAGTTGGCGAAGTTCTCGATCGCGCTCATGCGTTCGGCGATATTCTGGATCGAGCCGACGACCTCGCCGGTTGCGCCCTGGATCGCGCTGACCTGGGCGACGATGCGGTCCGTCGCATCGGCGGTCTGCGAGGCCAGGCTCTTGACCTCGGAGGCGACGACGGCAAAGCCACGGCCCGCTTCGCCGGCGCGAGCCGCCTCGATGGTGGCGTTGAGCGCGAGCAGGTTGGTCTGGGCGGCGATGTCGCGGATCAGGTTGACGACCTCGCCGATGGCGCGCGCCGTCTCGTCCAGCGCGCGCACGGAGGTCGCGGTATCCCGGGAGATCGAGGCCGCCTCGACGATCTCGGTGCGGACGCGCCGGATCTGGAACTCGACCTCGCGGATGGCAGCACCCATCTCCTCGGCGGCTTGCGCCGCGCTCTCGACATTGCCGGAGGCGCCATGGGCGTTCTGAGCGGCACGCGCGGCACGGCCCGACGATTCGGCGGCCACCCGGGCAAGCCCGTCGGAGGCTTCGCTCATGCGGTCGGCGTTGCTCTTGAAGGCCTCGAGCGCAACACCGACTTCACCACGGAAGAGACCGATCGCCTCGTCGACGCCCTGCTGGTGCTGGCGGCGCTCGGCCTCGGTGACGTGCTGCTTCTCCTGCAGCGCCGCACGCTCGGCCAGACGCAGCTTGAGGATGCCGAGCGCATGGGCGATGGCGCCGATCTCGTCGCGGCGTGCCAGCGCGTCGATCGGCGTATCGAGCTTGCCGTCGGATATGCTGACGATCGCCTGCGTCATGCTCTTCAGCGGCTTCATCGTCCGCGACAGCGAGAACCAGAGCAGCGGCCCGAGGATCAGCAGGATCAGCACGCCAAAGGCGATGGTGGCGACCTGTTCAAAGCCGGCACGCGCGAGCAGGCGGGTCTTGTCGAAGCGCAGCGCGATATAGCCGATCTGCTTCTGATGGCCGCCGACCCTGACGACATGGAGCTTGACCACGAAGGTGTCGTCTTCGATCTCGGTCGAAGCCACGTCCTTCAGCACGTCCCAGGGATCGCGACCGAGCCTGGCCTCCACCGTGCGGGGCGTCAGCGCAAGGCGGGCAGCCTCGGTCCGCCCCGCGCTCGCCAGGGCCGCAAGATCATCGGCGACGAAGCCGGCTTCGAAATCGGGATCGCGCCGGAGCGAGTCGAGAATATAGCCCAGCGTGTTGGTGTCGCGCGACAGGATGAGCGATGGCGCCGCATTGACGACCATCAGCGTCAGGGCCGTCATCTTCTGCTCGAGGTCGTCACGCGTCTTGGAATCGTTGTAGCGCGCCGCCGCGATCACCACGAGCATGATCGCCAGCGCAACGATGGCGACCGCCGCAGCCGCGATCCGACTGCTGAGGGAACGGCCCGATCTGCGCTCCGCGGGAAGTGCCTGCGCAGCGGTCTCCGTCCTGGCCGCCCGCTTGAACCACGTCATTGCGCTGAGTATCCCCGAACTTGGCTCCGATCAGCGACTGTCGTCGCGGACGAACCTCGACAGCGAAGCTGCCAGAGTTTGGTAAACAATCGATTGCGTAGCCGGCGGGTCAGCGCAGTTGCGAGAAGCGAACCATCGCCAGCTCCGCAGGCTCGAAAGCAGCCAGCGCCGCATGCTCGATCGGGCGCGTGGCGATGACCGGGTCGAGCCGCGCGAGTTCGTCATCGACGAAGCCGGGATGGCACATGACGAGATGAGCCGGCCCGGGCCGCAACAGGAAGCGGGCGAGATCGGCGCCGAAGTCGCGCGCCGGGTCGAAGGGTGCGACGCCAGAAAAGCCGCTGTTGACGGGAATGCCGCGCCGCAGGGCCGCGCCCCGGAAGCCCAGCGCCAGTGCGGCGATCGTCAGCGCCTTGCCGACCGCGACGCCGCGCTCGCGGATCGCCGCGGCCGAATCGGCCGGGTCCCGCAGATAGACACTGCCGGCCGCGTAGCGGCTCGTAACGGCGTCGAGAAGGCTCCGGCGCACGCCCGGCAGGACATGGACATGCTGGTGGCCGTCGATGAAATCGGGCCCGCGGCCGAGCCTGTCCTCAAAGGCGTCGAGCTGGCGGCCGATCTCGGCTGCGATCTCGCGGCGCGCCGCGGGCGATGTCGCGGCCGCCCGTGCGAGATCGCGCAACTGCGGGAATTCCCCGCCCGGCGCCAGACGCGGCATCGTGCTAAGCGGTGCGGCGCAGGTCAGGTTGAGATGCAAGCCGAGATCGGCCTTTTCCGCGAGCGCGCCGAAGTCCCCGGCGAAGCTCGCCCAATGCGGCCGGTTCGTCATGGCGCCGGCTGCCGAAAGCTTGCCCGCCTCGATCAACGCCAGGATCGAACGGCTGACTCCATCGGTCATGGCAAAGTCATCAGCGCAGAGAACAAATCCGCTCGCCATGTCGTCTGTTGTCCCCCATTCAGCCGCGATGCGCTAAAGGCCCATCAGGCTTGTGAGCTTGCAAGCTTTACGGTTCTGTGCGGGGCGCGTCACCCGCGACGACCCGGCCTTCTGGCCGGTGCCGCCGTGGCGTCGCCAAGAGGTCAAGGTTCGTGTCCGAAATATCGCCCCCATCCGTTGCCGTCTCTCCGGCTGCGCCCGTGAAACGGCCCGAGCTGTCGATCGTCGTGCCCGTGCACAACGAGGCCGAGAACCTGCCGCTGCTGGTCGAGCGCCTGAAGCAGGTGCTGGATGGCAAGGTCTCGTCCTGGGAACTGGTCTGCGTCGACGATGGCAGCCGCGACGGCACGCTGGCGGTTCTCAAGCTGCTGAGTGCCCAGGACAAGCGAATCAGCGCCGTCTCGTTCAGCCGCAATTTCGGCAAGGAGATCGCGATCGCGGCCGGGCTCGACCATGCCTCGGGCGACGCCGTCGTCATCATGGATGCCGACCTCCAGCACCCGCCCGAGACGATCCTCGTCTTCCTGGACAAATGGCGCGAGGGCTTCCTCAACATCTACGGCCAGCGCTCCGACCGCGACGGTGAGAGCGCGCTGAAGCGCAACTTCGCCAAGCTGTTCTACAGGCTCTTTGCCAGCTTCGGCGAGACCGAGCTGCCCGAGGGAGCGGGCGATTTCCGCCTGCTCGACCGGAAGGTCGTCGATGCGCTGCGCGCCCTGCCGGAGCGCGCGCGCTTCTCGAAGGGACTCTATGCCTGGGTCGGCTTTCCCTCGACCGGCGTGACCTTCGACGTCGCCGAGCGCGAGCATGGCGAGACGAAGTTCAGGTATCGCAAGCTGTTCTCCTTCGCTTTCGACGGCATCTCGTCCTTCTCGACCGTGCCGCTGAAGATCGCGACCTGGGCCGGGGCCGTCATCGCGCTGATCTCGACCCTGACGGCGCTGTTCTTCCTCATCCGCACGCTGTTCTACGGCACCGACCTGCCCGGCTTCCCATCGCTGATCGTCTCGATCATGTTCTTCTCGGGCATCCAGCTCGTCTCGCTGGGCATGATCGGCGAATATGTCGGGCGTATCTTCGCCGAGGTGAAGCGCCGGCCGCTCTATCTGATCGGCGAGCGCGTCGGCTTCGACGCCCGCACCGTCGACCACCCCCGCGGCGACGCGCTGCCGCCGCTGATCCGGTAGACGCCAGCGCGCCGATCTGGGATGAAGGCGGCATCGTTTGCTGCCGGTCCTTGCCGACACGCACCGTCATCCCGGACAAGCGGCGAAGCCGCGCCGATCCGGGATCCATTCCGGAGCGTCTCCGCGTCAGGCTCAGGCATGGATCCCGGGTCTCAGCTTCGCTCCGCCCAGGATGACCGCGTGCTGGCTGTGAGAAAAGTCGTCACGCCCAGATGCTTCGCAAAATCCTCTCCGTCGGCGGCTTCACTCTTCTATCGCGCCTTTCCGGCTTCGCGCGGGACATCGTTCTCGCCGCCGTGCTCGGCGCCGGCGCGATGATGGATGCGTTTTCGGTGGCGCTGCGGCTGCCGAACCATTTCCGCGCCATCTTCGGAGAAGGTGCCGTCAACCAGGCCTATATCCCGGCCTATGCGCGCATCCGGCAGCAGGGCGGCGAGGCAGCCGCCGCGCTGTTCTCGAACCGCGTCTTCAGCCTGAACCTGATCGTGCAGCTCGTGCTGGTCGCGATCGCCCTGCCGCTGATGCCCGAGATCGTGCGGCTGCTGGCGCCGGGCTTCGCCAACGATCCGCAGCGCTTCGATCTCGCTGTCGCGCTGACCCGGATCACCTTTCCCTATCTGCTCTTCATCACGCTGGTGACGCTGCTCTCGGCCAATCTCAACGCGGTCGACCGCTATGCGGCAGCAGCCGCGGCGCCGATCCTGATGAACATCTGCCTGATCGCGGCTTTGGCGGTGGCTTTCCTGTTCCCGAACGCCGCCTATGCGGCGGCCTGGGGGATGGCTGCGGCGGGCGTGCTCGAATGGCTGCTTGTTGCCATCGCGGCACGGCGCGCCGGCGTCGCGGCCGCGCTGACGCGCCCGCGCCTCGATGCCGATGTCAGGAGCTTCTTCAAGGCCTTCGGCCCGGCCGTGATCGGCTCGGCCGGCGTGCAGATCGCGCTGTTCGCCGACACCATCATCGCCTCGCTTCTGCCGGCTGGCGCCTATGCCTCGCTTTATTATGCCGAGCGGCTCTATCAACTCCCGATCGGCGTGATCGCGATCGGCGTCGGCACCGTCTTGCTGCCGACGATGAGCCGCCTGCTGGCGGCCGGCAACGAAGCGGGCTCGGACAAGGCCCAGAACCGGGCGGTGGCGCTGACGATCGTCGCGGCTGCGCCTTTTGCCGCCGCCTTCCTCGCGATTCCCGAACTGATCGTCTCGGCGCTGTTCGAGCGCGGGCGCTTCGATGCTGCTGCGAGCCAGGCGGCGGGCGCGGTGCTGTTCGCTTATGCGGCCGGCCTGCCGGCGATCGTGCTGATCCGGACGCAGCTTTCGACCTTCCAGGCGCGCGGCGACACCACGACGCCGATGCTGGTCTCGCTGGCCGCCATCGGCGCCAATGTCGCGCTGAAGCTGCTGTTATGGCGCGATTTCGGAGCGCCGGGCCTGGCATTGGCGACGGCTGCGGGAGCCTGGATCAATCTCGGCGCGCTGTTCGTGCTCGGCGTCAAGCGTGGCTGGGCGCGTCCGGAGCCGCGTTTGGCGACACTGGTGGTCGTGACGCTCTGCGCCGCCGTCCTCGCCGGCATCGTGGCGCGTGTCGCCACGCCGCTCCTGCTCGCGGCGATGGGGAGCTTTCCTTACGAGCCGCGGCTGGCCGCACTCGCCGTCATCGGCATGATCGCGGGAGGGCTCTACAGTGTCGTGGTCGTCGGCGGATTGAAGGCCTCTGGAACGCTGCGGATGCTGCGCTAGAGCATTTTTGCATCGTCGCGTTTTCTTCACGCGAACCCGTATCCACTTCGCTTGAAAACGCTCCAAGCGTTCAGGCGACGAAGCCCCTCGCCTTTTCGCCGAGCAGCATCGCGGCCTCCTCGACCATGCGCGTGACGATCTCGCCGGCTGGCGGGACATCCGCCACCAGACCCACCGCCTCGCCGACGATCGCGGCGGCGTTGTCGGCATCGCCTGCCATGAAGGCTTCTCGATAGGCGAGCGCCTGCTGCTCGATATCGGCTCTAAGCTCGTCGTCGCGGCCGGCCCAACGCATCGTGAAGGCGTTGGCGGCGACGCGGATGTCGAAGGGTTTCGGCCAGTCGAGCCGGCGCGCGATATCGGGCAGCGAGGTGCGCACCGTGCCGTCGCCGGTCGCGGCGAGAGCTGCCGCATGGTGGCCGGCATGGACCAGCGCCTCGCGGCTCGCCCAGAAGCGGGTGCCGACCAGCACGCCGTCGGCTCCGAGCATCAGCGAGGCGGCGAGCCCGCGCCCGTCGGCGATGCCGCCCGCTGCCAGCAGCAGCGTCTCGGGGCTCTGGCGGGCGAGCAGGTCGGCGACCTCGGGTACGAAGGGCAGCGTCGCGCGACGGTGGCCGTGGCCCCCGGCCTCGCCCCCCTGCGCGACGATGATCCCAGCGCCCGCATCCAGCGCCTGCCTGACATGGTCGAGCGACTGGCACTGGCAGATCAGCGGCACATCGGCTGCCGCGATCTCGGCGGCGAAGGGCTGCGGATCGCCGAAGGACAGCATCAGCGCGGCCGGACGGTGTGCCAGCGCGTCGGTCAGCAGATCTGGCTGCTTCGCCATCGACCAGGTGATGAAGCCGCAGCCGATGCGGGTGTTGCCGGCCTGGCCGAATTGCGTCTCGAGCCAGGCCGCGTCGCCATAGCCGCCGCCGATCAGGCCCAGCCCCCCGGCCCGCGTCACGGCCGCAGCGAGCGCGCCACCGGCCGCCAGCGCCATCGGCGCCGACAGGACAGGGTGCTCGATGCCGAGCCCCCGCGTCAGACGGGTCACGAGGCCGGCCATGGCTCAGGCGGTCTTGGTGTTGGCGAAGTCCATGTAGAGTTCGCGCGCCTTGCGGTAGAGCGGGCCGGGCTGGAGCTGGCGATCGTCGATGCGTCCCACCGGCACGACCTTGGAGTAGTTGCCCGAGGAGAAGATCTCGTCGGCCTGCTCGAAATCGCTGTAGCGCAGGCTCACCTCCTCGACCGTGACGCCGCCCTGCCGCAGCAGGCCGATGACGCGCTGGCGGGTGATACCGTTCAGGAAGGTGCCGTTGGGAACCGGCGTCTTCACGATGCCATCCTTGGCGAGGAAGATATTTGAGGTCGCGGTCTCCGCCACGTTACCGAGCATGTCGAGCACCAGCGCATTGTCGAAGCCGGCCGCCTTGGCGGCCTTCAAGGTGCGGGCATTGTTGGGGTAGAGGCAACCGGCCTTGGCGTCGGTCGGGGCGGTCTCGATCGAGGGGCGGCGGAAGGCGCCCTGCGTCACCGAAAGCCCGGCGCCGGGAGCGCCCATCGGCGCCTCGAACAGGCACAGGCAGTATTGTGTCGAGTCCTCGTCGGCGATGATGGTCGAGACGCCGTCCGCCTCGGCCCAGTACATCGGCTTGATGTAGAGCGCGACGTCGCCGCTGAACTTCTTGATGCCCTCGCGCGCCCTCGCGATGATCTCCTCGGTCGACTGCGTCGGCTTCAACCCGAGCGCCACGGCGGAGCGGTTGACGCGGGCGGCGTGGAGATCGAGGTCAGGCGCGACGCCGTCGAAATAGCGGGCGCCGTCGAAGACCGAGGAGCCCTGCCAGGTCGCATGGCTGCGCGGGCCCATGATCGGCGGATTGCCCTCGTGCCACTCCCCCTCGAACCAGGTCCATGTCTGCGAGTACCAGGCCATTCCGTGCTCCGATCTGCCGGTCGTTGATGGCGGCCACCGTCTGCCGCGCACGGACCTGCGTCAACATGCAGGCCTGCACAACCCGATGACGGGATGTGATGGAAGCGATCGCGAGGGGTGATGGATCAGGTGACGGATCAGAACCCCAGCGCGCGCAGGCCGGCGATCACACCCATGCCGACGAGTAGGGCGAGGAGCTCGCTGCGCCGCAGCACCATGCTGCCGACGGCGGCGAGCAGGGCGACCGCCGCCGCCAGCCCGAGCCGCTCGATCAGCGGCAGCACCGTGGCTGCGATGATCGAGCCGGGCAGCGCCGCGAGCCCGCGCCGGACATGCGGCGTCAGCGGGATGAAGCCCATAAGGACCACGCCGGAGATGCGGCAGAGATAGGTGGCGACCGCCATGGCGAGGATGGCGAGGATCGGTCCCCAGGCGCCGGGATCAGGCAGCGTCATCGGCAAACGCTCCCACGAGCGCGCCCGAGAGCGAGCCGACGATGATGAAGGCGTAGCCGTCGACCAGCTTGGCCGTGACCAGCGCGACGATGCCGGCAACCACCCAGGGCACGGCCGCCCGCTTTCCGCGCCAGAGCGGCACGATCATCGCAGCGAAGAAGATCGGCATGACCAGGTCGATGCCGTAGGCGCGCGGATCGGAGACCAGCGCGCCGAGCAGATGGCCGAGTCCGGTGAACAGGATCCAGACCATCCAGAGCACGAGGCCGGCCCCGATGAGCACGCCGAGATCACGGCCGCCTTCCGCGTAATAGCGCGTGCCGATCAGCCAGTTGGCATCGGTGAAGAAGAACAGGTGCCAGGCGTTCAGCGTCTTCGAATAGGGCGCGAACCAGGGTTGCAGCGAGGCGCCCTGCAGGATCATCCGGGCATTGACCGTGGCGGTCACGACTGCGAGCCCGATGATCGCGCCCCAGCTCCATTCCGGCCGCCAGAGCTCCATCGCCACGAGCTGGGAGACGCCGCCATAAACCAGCGCGCTCATCAGCATCGCCTCGATCAGACTCATGCCCTTGGCCGAAGCGGCAGCGCCGAAGGCGACGGCGAAGACGATGATGCCAGGGATCAGCACCGAGACCTTGCGGATGCCCAGCAGCATGCCCGCGCCGGAGACCGGAACTGCAGCATTGTCCATCGGTTCGGCCCTCCCTTGCGGCCGTCAATCCGGCTTCGAAGCGCGAAGTCGCCTCATCGGCATTGCGCGCGAGACACCACCCTTCCAAGTCCGAAGCCGGCGCGAGGTCAACGGCTCGGCGCGGAAGGGGCGCATGCCCCTGACACAGGACGGTGCCAGGAGTTGGCGGCAATGGTTACGGGACCGGGGCGACTGCTCTAACCTGCCGCGATGATCTGGCTGGATTCCATCGACATGACCGCCGCCACGCTGCCGGCAGCCTGGCTGATCGCGACCGGGGCGCTGCCCGGCAATCTGACGGAGCGCTCGCAGCTGCGTCGCGACACCGCGCGGCAGATCATCGCGAGGCAGCTCGGCATGCCCTTCGGCGCCGTCACGATCGGGCACGACGCGAAGGGGCGTCCCCTGCTCACGGGGCCGCATGGCACGGGGCTGCATCTGTCGCTGGCGACGCGCTCCGGACTGGTCGCGGTGGCGCAGGCGCGGCGGCCCGTCGGCATCGATGTCGAGCGCGTGGATGCAACCGCGACGCCGCCTTTCGCGGCTCTCCATCAGCAGGAAGCGGCGATGCTGCGCGGATTGCGCGAGGATGAACGCCCGCTCGCCTTCGCGCGGCTCTGGGCCGCCAAGGAGGCCTATGTGAAGGCGCTCGGCACGGGCTTCACCCGCGCGCCGGACAGCTTCGCCGTCACGCTCCTGTCGGCGGACCGGTTCGAGGTCTCCGACTCCTTGCGTGCCATCGCTCACGAAGGAATGAGCCGCACCATTGAAAACGGCGGCCAGGAGATCCTGGCCGCCGCGATGGTGGTGCTCGACTGAAACCGGCGCTCAGCCCGGCTGGTCGACCGGCTTCCTCTTGAGGGCATAGGCGACGGCGCAGACCAGCACCGCTCCGATGGTCGAACTGACATAGTGGGGCCACGAAGCCAGCCCGATGCCGATGGCGCTGACATCGGTCGACACCGTCTTGACCCAGGTCGGCATGTTGACATGGAGCCATTGCAGCACGGCGATGTCGCCCAGGATCATTTCGGCCGCGATCCAGCCGAGCAGGGCCGCGCCGAGCCAGATCAGGATCGGGTACTTGGTGATGATCGCGGTCAGGAACTGCGCGCCCATGATGATCAGCGGGATCGAGAGCAGCAGGCCGAAGATGAAGAGTTCGGGGTGTCCGCGCGAGGCAGCCGCGATCGCGATGACGTTGTCGAGGCTCATCACGGCGTCGGCGATGGCGATGGTGCGCACCGCCTGCCAGAGCGTGGAGCCGCCATCGATCTCGGCATGCGATTCGTCCTCGCCCATGGCGAGCTTGACCGCAATCCAGAACAGCAGCAGGCCGCCGATGATCTTCAGATAGGGCACCAGCAGCAGATAGGTCACGACCAGCGCGAAGATGATTCGCAGGCCGATAGCCGCCGAGGCGCCGAGCCAGATGCCGACCTTGCGCTGGTTTTCAGGCAGCTGCCGGCAGGCGAGCGCGATCACCACCGCATTGTCGCCTGACAGCAGCAGGTCGATCCAGATGATCTGGAGCAAAGAGACCCAGAATTGGGAGGATGAGAAGTCCATAGGTCGGTCAGTCCCTTTGTCAGAGGGCCGGATCTGGCCGGCGGTTTTTCAGGAGATAGCCGAGGCCGAGCACGAGAAGTGCGCCGAGCAGGGCCGCGGGGTATTCGAGGCGGTGGAGCGTCTCGGCACCGAAGCGGGTGATGAGCCAGGGGTCGCTGTCGAACATCTCGCCCGCGACCCAACCGAGCAGGGCAGCGCCCGCCCAGACCAGGACCGGGAAGCGGGTCAAAAGGCTGGTGATCAGCGAGGCGCCGAGGACGATCAGCGGGATCGAGATGACGAGGCCCGCGACCAGCAAGGGAATCGAGTCCTTTGCGACGGCGGCGATCGCCAGCACATTGTCCAGGCTCATGACGATGTCGGCGATGGCGACCGTCTGGACGGCCTTCCAGAGCTTGCTGCTGGCGGTGATCGAATCCTCGTCGCTCTCGCCATCCTCGACGATCAGCTTGACCGCGATCCAGACCAGGAGCACGGCACCGACGATATGCAGGAACGGCATGTTCAGGAGCGAGGCGATCAGCACCGTGAAGACGACGCGCAGGACGACCGCGACGCCGGCACCGAGCGCGATGCCCTTCACCCGCTGATCGGGCGCAAGCGCGCGGCAGGCCAGCGCGATCACCACCGCGTTGTCTCCCGACAGCACGATGTTGAGCGCGATGATCTCGACCAGCTTGCCCCACAGGGCAGGATCGAGAAACGCGATCGAGGACATATCCATAAAGCTCAGCCCCTTCTTGTCGTAGTAGACCGGTATCTAGCCAATCCTGCCGCGCTTGTCCTGCTGGACCGGCGCAGCCGCCTCAGCCCAGAGCCTGTTCGACCGCCTTGCCGGCGGCCTCCGTCCCGAGCGTGCCGCCGAGATCGCGGGTGCGGGTGCGGGCATCGCCCAGCGCCCGCTCGATCGCGGCCTCGATGCCCTTGGCGGCTTCCGTCTCGCCGAGATGGTCGAGCATCATCGCCGCCGACCAGATCTGGCCGATCGGGTTGGCGATGCCCTGCCCGTAGATGTCGGGCGCCGAGCCGTGAACCGGCTCGAACAGCGACGGGAACTCGCCGGTCGGGTTGATGTTTCCGGATGGCGCGATGCCGATCGTGCCGGTGCAGGCCGGGCCTAGATCCGAGAGGATGTCGCCGAACAGGTTCGAGGCCACGACCACGTCGAAACGGTCCGGATTCAACACGAAATGCGCGGTCAGGATGTCGATATGGTATTGGTCGACGGTAACGTCGGGATAGTTCTTGGCCATCTCCTTCACCCGCTCGTCCCAGTAGGGCATCGTGATCGCGATGCCGTTCGACTTGGTCGCCGAGGTCAGCTTCTTGCGCGGGCGGCGCATGGCGAGCTCGAAGGCGTATTTCAGCACGCGGTCGACACCGACACGGCTCATCACCGTCTCCTGCATGACGATCTCGCGCTCGGTACCTGCATACATCCGGCCGCCGACCGAGGAGTACTCGCCCTCGGTGTTCTCGCGCACGACGAAGAAGTCGATGTCGCCGGGCTTGCGTCCGACGAGCGGGCCAGGCACGCCGGGCATCAGCCGGACCGGGCGCAGGTTCACATACTGGTCGAATTCGCGCCGGAACAGCAGCAGCGAGCCCCAGAGCGAGATGTGGTCGGGCACCTGCTGGGGCATGCCGACTGCGCCGAAGAAGAGCGCGTCATGGCCGCCGATCTGCTCCTTCCAGTCGTCGGGGAGCATCTTGCCGTGCTTGGCGTAATAGTCGCAGGACGAGAAATCGAACTCGTCGAGGCGCAGTTCGAAGCCGTATTTTTTGGAAGCCGCCTCCAGCACGCGCAGGCCCTCGGGCATGACCTCCTTGCCGATGCCGTCGCCGGCAATGGCGGCGATACGGTAGACGCGGTTGGTGCGGGTCATGGCGTGTCTCCAAAGAAGGCCGTGAATTCGGCAGCGACGAGATCGGGGATCTCCTCGGCCAGATAATGCCCGCCGGGCAGGCTGCGGCCTTGCACATTCTCCGCGCGCTGCCGCCACAGCGCCAGCGGATCGAAGCATTTGCCGATGATGCCATTGCCACCCCAGAGCGCCAGCAGCGGTTGGGCCAGCTTGCGTTCGCCATCCTCGTCGTCATGGCGGATGTCGATGGTGGCGGCAGCGCGGTAATCCTCGCAACTGCCATGGATCGTCCCCGGATCGGCAAAGCAGCGCAGATATTCGGCAAGCGCCTCCGGCGTGAAGGGCGTCAGGCCGGCCGAACCCGAACCACATTTCTTGCGCCAATAAGCCTCCGGATCGGCGCCGATCAGCTTCTCCGGGAACGGCGCCGGCTGGATCAGGAAGAACCAGTGCCAGTAGGCCCGCGCAAAGGCATCGGTGGTGCCGGCATACATTTCGCGGGTCGGCGCGATGTCGAGCGTGGCGAGCCTTGTCACCCGGTCGGCATGGTCGAGCGCCAGGCGATGGGCGACGCGGGCGCCGCGGTCATGCGCGCCGACCATGAACTGCTCGTGGCCAAGAGCGCTCATCACCTGGACCATGTCGAGCGCCATGGCGCGCTTCGAATAGGGGGAATGCGCGGCGTCGCTCAGAGGCTTGTCGCTGTCGCCATAGCCGCGCAGATCGGCGCAGACGAGCGTGAAGCGGCCCTTCAGGCGCTCGGCGAGCTTGTGCCAGAGCACATGCGTCTGCGGATAGCCGTGCAGCAGCAGCAACGCCGGCCCCTGCCCGCCCGTCCGCACGCGAATCCGCGCGCCCGACGTCGCGACGTCGAGGAGGCGGAAGCCTGGAAAGAGGCTGTCGGTGACAGTCAGATCGGTGACGGACATTCGTGCGCTTTATTGCAACATTGCCATAGCCAATTAGCTTGATTGCTCAACGATTGCGCGCGCCGATTATTACACAATCCTGATCAATGGTGGTGAGGTCTCGCCGGCCCCGCCCGCCCGTCATGCTCGCCCTTGTGGCGAGCATCCACGTCTTGAACACCGCCCCCGACGAAGGAAGACGTGGATGGTCGGGACAAGCCCGACCATGACGAATTGCCCTACCCCCGCAGCGCCGCCCCGTAGCGCTTGGCCATCTCGGCCACGATCTTCGCGCCGACCGCCTCGATCTCGGCTTCCGTCAACGTCTTCTCGACCGGCTGGAGCGTGACCGCGAGCGCGACCGACTTCTTGCCGGTCTCGACGCCGGCGCCCTCATAGAGATCGAAGACCGAGACGTCGGAGATCAGCGCGCGGTCGGCATTCTGCGCCGATTTGACCATTTCGCCGGCGGCGGTCGCCTTGTCGACGATGAAGGCGAAGTCGCGGGTCACCGGCTGGAAGCCCGAGAGGCTGAGCTTCGGCTTGACCTTGGTCGGCTTGTATTTCGGCAGCGGCAGCGCATCGAGATGGATCTCGAAGGCGACCAGCGGTCCCTTGACGTCGAGCGCCTTGAGCACGCGGGGGTGGACCTCCCCAAAAGCGCCGATGACGCCCTTGGGGCCGAAGCGCAAGGTGGCGGAGCGGCCGGGATGAGCCCAGTCCGGCCCGCCCGCGACGATCTGCAAGCCGCCGACCGGCACGCCCAAGCCCGCCAGCAGGCCCATGACATCGGCCTTGGCGTCGAAGGCATCGACCGGCTTGGCGGCACCGTCCCAATGGCGCCCGGCGCCTTCGAGGCGCGCGGTGCCGCGACGCAGGCCGGTCGCGGCGATGAGTTGGCCTTCCGGCTCGTCGCTCTGGAAGACCTGCCCGACCTCGAACAGCGCGACATCGCCAAGGCCGCGATCGGCATTGGCCTGCGAGGCGCGGATCAGCCCCGGCAGCAGCGAGGGCCGCATGTCGGAGAGGTCGGCCGCGATCGGGTTGGCCAGCGTGAGCGAGCGCGCGCCGCCACCGAAGAGCTTCGCCTGATCATGCGAGATGAAGGACCAGGTCACGGCCTCGACCATGCCGCGGCTGGCCAGCAGGCGCTTGGAGGCCCGCGTCCGCTTCTGCAGCACGGTCAGGACCGGCTTGATGACCTCGCCCTTGATGCGCGGCAGCGGCACGGAAGCGACGCGGTCGAGCCCGGCGATGCGGAGGATCTCCTCGACCAGATCGGCCTTGCCGCCGACATCGGCGCGCCAGGACGGCGCTGCGACCTTGACGCGGTCGCCTGCGCCGGAAACGTGGAAGCCAAGCGAGGTCAGCGCGACTTTCATCTCGACCTGGCCAAGCTCGAGGCCGGTCAGGCGCTTGACCTCCGACCATGGGAAATCGATCGCGCCGCCGCTCTCGGGCAGTTCGCCCGCGAAGACCATCTCGGAGGCCTCGCCGCCGCAAAGCTCCATAATCATTGTGGTGGCGAGGTCGAGGCCGGGCCGGCAGAAATCGGGATCGACGCCGCGCTCGAAGCGGTAGCGCGCATCCGAGTTGATGCCGAGCGCGCGGCCCGAGCGGGCGACATTAAGCGGGTCCCACAGCGCGCTTTCGACCAGCACATCGGTGGTGCCCTCGTCGCAGCCGCTGGCCTGCCCGCCCATGATGCCGGCGAGCGATTCGACGCCCGCGTCGTCGGCGATCACGATCTGCTCGTCGGTCAGTGTGTAGGTCTTGCCGTCGAGCGCCAGAATCGTCTCGCCGTCGAGCGCGCGGCGGACGACGAGGTCGCCCTTGACCTTGGCGGCATCGAAGACGTGCAGCGGCCGGTTGCGGTCGAGCGTCATGAAATTGGTGATGTCGACCAGCGCGTTGATCGGGCGCAGGCCGACCGCACGCAGGCGGGCCTGAAGCCAATCGGGCGACGGGCCGTTCTTGACGCCGCGCACGAGACGCAGGGCGAAGGCCGGGCAGAGCGCCTTGTCTTCCGGGGCCAGCTCCAGCTTGACGCCAACCGGGCAAGGAAACGTGCCGCGAACCGACTGGACGGCCGGTGTCGTGGGCTTGCCGAGGCCCGCGGCGACAAGGTCGCGGGCAATGCCGGCGATGCCGAGCGCATCGGCGCGGTTGGGCGTGACCGCGATCTCGATCACCGGGTCGCTCAGGCCGGCATAGGCCGCATAGGGCTGACCGACGGGCGCATCCTCGGGGAGATCGATGATGCCGTCATGATCCTCGGAGAGCTGCAGTTCCGCCGCCGAGCAGAGCATGCCGTTGGATTCGACGCCGCGGATGACGCCCTTGCCGAGCGTGATGTCCTTGCCGGGGATATAGGTGCCGGGCGGGGAGAAAACGCTCTTCATGCCGGTGCGGGCATTGGGCGCGCCGCAAACGACCTGCACGGGCTCGCCCGTGCCGGTATCGACCATGCAGACGCGCAGGCGGTCGGCATTGGGATGCTGCTTGGCCTCGATGACATAGGCGATGGTGAAGGCCGACAGCGCCTTGGCCTTGTCCTCGACGCCCTCGACCTCGAGCCCGACCCGGGTCAGGGCCTCGCTGATCGCATCGACGGAATCGGTCGTGTCGAGATGGTCCTTCAACCAGGACAGCGTGAACTTCATGATCGTCCGTCACTTCTCAAATTCGCGTGGGACATCGGGGCCGAGGCCGCATTCAGCTCGTCCTCCCCATCCGTCTTGATCTTCATGGAATTGCCGCGCCAGCTCACCTCGCCGGCGACGAAGGCATAGGCCCAGACGCCGGGGAAGATGATGTCGCGCAGCAGCAGCGCCAGCGGCATGCGCCAGGAGGAATACCAGCCGACGCCCTTGGCCAGCGCCAGTTCGGCGGCATACCAGGGCATCAGCACGAGCAGCGGCGCGAGCCAGGCGGAATGGCCGAAGGCCGGCAAAGCAAATGCTAGCAGCAGCACGGGCAGCAGCGGGCCCGACAGGATCTCGGGCAGGAAGAAGGGCAGGAAGGTGACGCGCCGCAGCCTGGCCCAGCGGAACTGTCGCTGCACGACGTCGTGCAGGCTGCGCTTGCCCAGCGGCTGCTCGAAGGGCTGTCCGACGAGATGGACATGCTTGCCGGCGCGGCGGACCAGCTTCGTCGCCGCCGCATCCTCGGCGATCTCCTCGCCGAGGATCGCGATGCCGCCATTCGCCTCGAGCAAGGGCTTGCTCCAGAGCATCGACTTGCCCTGCGCGAAACCGAAGCCGCAGGCCTCGCCGGCATATTGCCAGCGCGCCTGGAAGGTGTTGAGGAAGGCGCATTCCAGCTCGGACCAGAAGCCGTAGGGCCGCGAGCCGACCGGCGTCGAGCAGACCAGCCCGGTGTCGTCGCGCCATGAGGCCAGCATGCGCTGGATATAGTCCTTCGGCATCAGCACGTTGGAATCGGCCAGGATGACCCAGTCGGTCGTCGCCGCTTCCCAGCCCTTGACGCAGTTGTTGAGCTTGGGATTGGCGCTGACCGCGACATCGCCGGTGATCAGGCGCGCGCGCGCCTCGCCATAGATCCCGATCAGCTCCTCGATCAGCGGCACGACCGGATCATCGGCATCGGCCACGGCGAAGATCGTGACATAGTCGGGATAATCGAGTTCCAGCCCCGAGATCGCCGTCTCGCGGCTGAAAGCCTCGATGCCGCGCAGGGGGCGCACGATCGTCACCGGCGGCAGGGCCGCGAGCAAGGCCGTACGCCGATCCTTCCGACGCAGGCGCACAAAGGCGATCGCCTGGCACAAAAGGTTCGTCGCGACGAGCAGCGCCGCGAACAGCCCCGCCCATCCCGCCGGGGTCATCGCGCCCACCCTTGGACCACCGCAGCGCTCACGACGACAGCCCGCCCGTCAGGGTCGGCAGGTCGAGCGGGCGGAAGCCGTAATGCGCGAGCCAGCGCACATCGGCCTCGAAGAACGGGCGCAGATCCGGCATGCCGTATTTCAGCATGGCGATGCGGTCGATGCCCATGCCCCAGGCGAAGCCCTGATAGACCTCCGGGTCGAGCCCGCAATTCCTCAGCACGTTCGGATGAACCATGCCGCAGCCGAGGATTTCAAGCCAGTCCTCGCCCTCGCCGAAGCGGATCTCGCCGCCCTTGCGTGAGCACTGGATATCGACCTCGACCGAAGGCTCGGTGAAGGGGAAGAAGGACGGCCGGAAGCGCATCTTGACCGTGTCGATCTCGAAGAACGCCTTGCAGAACTCCTCCAGGATCCATTTGAGGTGGCCCATATGGGCCTTTTTGTCGATGACGAGGCCCTCGACCTGATGGAACATCGGGGTGTGGGTCTGGTCGGAATCCATCCGGTAGGTGCGGCCGGGGCAGATCACGCGGATCGGCGGCTCCTGCGCCAGCATGGTGCGGACCTGAACCGGCGAGGTGTGGGTGCGCAAAAGCTTGCGCTCGCCGTTGGAGTCCGGGTGGAAGAAGAAGGTGTCGTGCATCTCGCGGGCGGGGTGGCCGACCGGGAAATTCAGCTTGGTGAAGTTGAGGTCGTCGGTCTCGACATCCGGCCCCTCGGCCACAGCGAAGCCCATATCGCCGAAGATCGCGGTGATCTCGTCGATAACCTGGCTGATCGGATGGATGCGGCCGCGCGCCTCGGGCCCCTCCTGCACCGGCAGCGAGACGTCGATGCGCTCGGAGGACAGACGCGCCTCGAGCACGGCCTCGGCCAGCGCTTCCTTGCGCGCGGTCAGCGCGGTCTGGACGCTGTCGCGCAGGCCGTTGATCAGCGGGCCCTTTTCCTTGCGCTCGTCGGGCGTCATCGCGCCCAGCGTCTTGAGCAGGGCCGAGATCGAGCCGGCCTTGCCCAGGGCGGCGATCCTGACCTGCTCCAGCGCCGCTTCGTCCTGCGCGCTGGCGACGTCGGCAAGAAGGCTCGCGCCCAAGTGATCGATCTCGTTCATACCTGCTCTGGTCCGTTTGCGAGGCATCTTCTAGGGTGTCGCCAGCGTCGATGCTAGAGGCAATCACGCCGGCAAAGCAGCGCCGCGACGGTCAATCCGGAGCTTTTCGCCATGATGGCCGCAATTGCATGACAACGATGTCGCATTGGCGAAGCCTCGCGGCGGCAGCGCTGCTCTCCGTTCTCGCGGCCTCGTCGTCGGTGGCGCAGGACGGCCGGCGCGTCAGCGTCACCGGCGAGATCAGCGACACCTGGTGCTCGATCAGCGGGCTGATGTTCGCCAAGGGCACGGCGCACCATCAATGCGCGGTCTGGTGCGCGCTCGGCGGCATTCCGGTCAGCATCCGCGATGCCAGGGGCGACCTCTACCTCATCCTCAGGATCGGCGACGACGAGGACAGCGTCGCCAATCCCCGCATCGCGCGCATGGCGACGCATGAGGTCACCGTCGATGGTGAGCTGCTTGAGCGCGACGGGGTGAAATACCTGCTGGTCGACAAGATCGCCGACGACAAGGGCATCATCACGATGACCCATGACGAATACGGCATCCAGCCGTTCGGGAACTGAGGCGATGAATGTCTCTCCAGCCCTCATCCTGAGGAGCGCTCCAGAGGAGCGCGTCTCGAAGGATGCTCCAGAAGGCTCCCGAACTATCTGGAGCATCCTTCGAGACGCCGCTGCGCGGCTCCTCAGGATGAGGGCTTTGGGGTTTGGCATCGGAACACTGGCGGTCCTTGTGCCCGTTGCCGCTCCCGCAGCCGAGCCCTGGGGCATCCCGCATGAGAAGCCGCTCGTGCTGAAGGGCCGGCTCGTCGATGCGCTGTGCCATCTGAAAGGGCGCTGCGCGCCCGATTGCGGTGCCGGCAAGCGCCAACTCGGCCTCGTCCTCGCCGACGGCACGTTCCGGCTGATCGCCAAGGGCAATGTCGATTTCGCCGCCGCGATCCCCGATCTGATCGGCTTCTGCGGCAAGGCGATCGAGGCCGACGGGCTTCTGATCGAGAACCCGGCCATTACCCTGTTCTTCGTCCAGGGCGTCCGCACCGAGGGCAACGCCGAACCCTTCGTTCCGGCCGAGCGCTTCAAGGCGGAATGGGAGGCGCGCAACGGCAAGGCCGAGGAATGGTGGCGCGCCGACCCGCAGGCCAATCGCATCATCGCGGAAGACGGCCCCCTCGGCATCAAGGGCCTCGTGCCCAAGCCGAAGCCTTGAGGCCAGGTATGCCGGGGGTCGTCGCGCGTCGGTCGTTCCTGGCCGGGCTTGCCGGTTTCGCCGTCGCCTCCGCGCAAGCGCAGAGCCAGGGCGGGCATGTCCATGGCAGTGCCGCCTCAGCGACGCCCGATCCTCTCGCCGGGCGCTTCGGCGGACCGTTCTCGCTGACCGACCATACAGGCAAGGCCGTCAGCGACGAAGCCTATCGCGGCCGCTTCATGCTGGTCTATTTCGGCTTCACGCGCTGCACCGACACCTGCCCGATCGACCTGCCGACCATCGCCCAGACGCTCGACGCGCTCGCCCCCCTGGCGGAGCGCGTCGTTCCGCTCTTCATCACGGTCGATCCGGCTTTCGACACACCGCCGGTGCTGGCGGCCTATGTCGCCGCCTTCCATCCGGCGCTGGTCGGGCTGACCGGCAGCGAAGCTGACATCGCGGCTGCGGCGAAAGCCTACAAGGTCCATCGCCGCAAGCTGACGCAGCCTCATCATGGCCAAGGCGAATACGCGGTCGACCATGGCTCGCTGACCTATCTGATGGATCGCCGGGGCCGTTTCCTGACCCTGCTGCCGCACAACACCGGGGCGCAGCGCATGGCGGCGGTGCTGCGCTCCTATCTGGCGTAAGCTGGCCGCGCATCGCCGGAACGGATTCGCATCATGCCTGACAGCGCCACCAAGCCTGATACCGCCACGAAGCCCGACAGCAGCGCGCAGAAGAACTCGCCCTCCTATCGCCTGGCGGCGCTCGACCCCGATTTCCTGCTCGGCGATTCGACGCGCGGCGCGCGCTTCATGCTCGAATACCAGAAGGCCGAGGACCACTTAAGGGCGCGCGGCATCCTCTCGACCATCGTCGTCTTCGGCTCGGCGCGGGTGCGCGAGGGCGAGCCCTGGTACGAGGCGGCGCGCGCCTTCGGCAGGCTCGCCTCCGAGCGTGGCGGCGCGCTGTCGGTCGGCGATCTCGGGCGCGACCATGTCATCGCCACCGGCGGCGGGCCGGGCATCATGGAGGCAGCCAATCGCGGCGCCACCGAGGCAGGCGCGCTCTCGATCGGCTTCAACATCACCTTGCCGCATGAGCAGGAGCCCAATGCCTGGTCGACGCCGGATTTGACCTTCCGCTTCCATTATTTCGCTATGCGCAAGATGCATCTGGCGATGCGGGCCTCGGCGCTGGTGGTCTTCCCCGGCGGCTTCGGCACGCTCGATGAACTTTTCGAGATCATCACGCTGGTGCAGACCGGCAAGATGCGCCCGATCCCGATCGTGCTCTATGACAGCCGCTACTGGAAGGCGCTGCTGAACCTCGACGTGATGGCCGATGCCGGCATGATCCGGGCCGAGGATCTCGCCCTGTTCTGCTACGCGGATTCAGCCGAGGAGGCCTATGCCCGCATCGTCGAGGGAGCGGGAGACAATTGGCGGCCGGCGACGGAGGACAGCGTGCAGACGTGAGGCCTGGGTCGAGAGGCGCTGCCGCAGTTGGCCGGGCGGTCTCGGTTCCGCGAACAGGGCGACAAGAAGGGATGAGACGTTCGGGTGAGCCATAGACCTGGCGCCAACTCTCTGCCGCTGAACTGGATCCGGATTTCCACTTCTCAACACGCGAATCCAGGTCGTTGCGCCGATCGAGCAGCCTGCGGGACCATCGGTGGCGGCGGGGCACGTTAAGGGGGCGGAAACTCCAACGCCAATCCGCCCCGCTTTGCAGCGATCGGGTCAACCTCTTCGAAAGCCCTTTGATGCTCAGTTCCGGCGCGGGCTGCTTTCTGCCCAAAGAGGTCTTCTCTTGAACCAGTTCAGCAACGCCCACACAAAACCGGGGTCCGACGAGACCGGCCCCATCGGCCATGTGCTTTCCGTGCGCGGTTCCGAGGCGCATGTCGACCTGCCTGCGACCTGGCCCCATGGCGGCGCGAGGGCAACCGTAGGTCGGTTCCTGGCCATCGAAGCAGGCCCCAAGTCCCTGATCGGGATGATCACCGAGGTCTCGACGCAGCGGTCCGCCAACGAGGCCGCCGGAGAGCACCGTGCGGTGGCGCAGATCGCGTTGATGGGCGAAATCGTCGGGGATACCGGCGCCTCTCAGTCATTCCGCCGCGGTGTTTCCGACTACCCGGCCATCGGCGATGCGGCCTATCTCATCAGCCGCGAACATCTGCGACTGATCTACACCCCGGCCGGCCAACGCACGATCAATATCGGTCATCTCAACCACGACAGTTCCATCGCGGCCCGCATGGACGTCGATAACCTGATTTCCAAGCACTTTGCGATTCTGGGCTCCACCGGCGTCGGCAAGTCCAGCGGCGTCACCGTCATCCTTCAGGAAATCCTCGATGCGCGACCTGATGTGCGGATCTTCCTGCTCGATGGTCACAACGAGTATGGCCGCTGTTTCGGCGAACGGGCCAATGTCATCAACCCTCGCAATCTGAAACTGCCTTTCTGGCTCTTCAGCTTCGAAGAACTGACCGACGTCATCTATGGCGGCCGCCCGGCCGTCGCCGAAGAACTGGAGATCCTGTCCGAGCTCATCCCGATCGCGAAGAGCACCTATCTGCAGTACAAGTCGGCCAGCGACCGGCTCGGCTTCAAACGCGGCAATCCCAAGCTGACCGGCTATACCGTCGACACGCCGGTTCCCTATCTGCTGCAGGATCTGCTGACGCTTATCGATGATCGCATGGGCAAGCTCGAGAACCGCTCCTCGCGCATGAACTATCATCGGCTGATGACGCGGATCGAGACCATCAAGAACGATCCGCGCTACGCCTTCATGTTCGAGAATGCCAGCGTCGGCGGCGATACGATGGTTGGCCTGCTCACTCATCTTTTCAGGCTGGAGCCTGACGGCAAGCCCATCACCGTGATGCAGCTCGCGGGCCTGCCCGTGGAAGTCGTCGATGCGGTGGTCTGCGTTCTGTGCCGGCTTGCCTTCGATTTCGGTCTCTGGAGCGACGGCGCGATGCCGCTGCTCTTCGTCTGCGAGGAAGCGCATCGCTACGCCGCGGCCGATCACAGCCTCGGATTTGGCCCAACCCGCCGCGCTTTGGCCCGCATCGCCAAGGAAGGCCGCAAATATGGCGTCTTCCTCGGTCTCGTCACCCAGCGGCCGGCCGAGCTCGATGCCACCATCATCTCGCAATGTTCCACCCTGCTGGCGATGCGGATGGCCAACGACCACGACCAGGCGCTGCTGCGCTCGGCCGTCGCCGATGCCGGAGCGAACCTGCTCGATTTCGTTCCCTCGCTCGGCACCGGCGAGGTCGTCGGCTTCGGAGAGGGCATGCCGATGCCGGCCCGCCTGACGTTCCGCCGGCTGGAGGAGGCCGCAGTGCCGCGTAGCGAGTCGACCGCTTCCTCGCTCGCTGACGCTCAGATGGCGTCGCAGCGCGAGTTCATCACGAGCGTCGTGGCGCGGTGGCGCGGAACAGTGAAGGACGATGAGCCGGGAGTCGCTCTCGTCCGGGAGCCGCCGGCGACCGAGACCTCCGACGAAACGCCGGGCTCCGGCGTTTCGCGCCTGCTCGAAAACGCTCGCCAGCAGATACTCAAGCGATAGCCGCGGCATCGCAGATGACCACATCGATCGACTTTGAGACGCTGCTGGAAGTCCTCGACGGCATTCCGATCGGAATCGCCGCTTCAAGCCAGGACATGCCGATCTATGCGAACCGTCAGGCAATGGCGCACGCTCTCTCGACTTGCGGCCAGCGCGGCGCCGCGGGATCCGACGATGCCATCAGCGAACAGCAATTATCGCTTTCCATCGGCGGCGTGCCGCATCAGATCCGTCTGACTCTCGACGTTGCCGAACAACGCGCCTTGGAAGACGATCTGTTCCGGCGGGCTTATTTCGACGGTCTGACCGGCCTGCCCAACCGCGGTTTGCTCGAGCGCAGCGTGGCGGCGCTGATCGAATCGGGCTCCGAGACGACTTTCGCTCTCGCCTTTCTCGATCTCGACGGCTTCAAGAACATCAACGACTATTACGGGCATGCCGTCGGCGACGCGCTACTGGTCAAGATCGCCCAGCGCCTCGGCGGCGAACTGCGCCCCGTCGATCTGCTGGCGCGCGTCGGGGGCGACGAGTTCGTGCTGCTGCTCTCGCCGGCCGGGCCGGTGGAAGAGGTCGCCGCCAGGGTCGAGCATTTCCTGTCCAGGCTGAAGGAGCCCTACTTCATCGACGGCAGCGAGATCTTCATCTCCGCCTCGGTGGGCGTCAGCCTCTACCCGGCCGATGGCCGCTCCTATGACGCGCTCTGCACGAACGCCGATCGCGCGATGTACCGCATCAAGGGCACCACCAAGGGCAGCGTGCAGTTCTACAGCCCTGGCGTCGATCACGCCGCAAGCGAACGCATGAAGGTCGAGCAGCGACTTCGGCTGGCCGTGCGGGACCGGCGCCTGCGCTGCGCCTATCAGCCGAAGGTCGATTTCCGCACGAACGACGTCGTCGGCGTCGAGGTGCTGCTGCGTTGGGTGGACGAGGAAGGCGCAATCCAGCCGCCCGGCGACTTCGTCAATCTGGCCGTGGAATTGGGCCTCATGGACGAGATCACGCATCTCGTCCTTGCAGAGGCCACAGGCGCGATCGACCGCATCAACGATGCGTTCGGCGCGACCTCGACCATCAGCCTCAATGTCGCCGCGCGGCAGGCGGACGAGCCCCTGTTCATGCGCTCGCTGGTCGATGCCATTGAGGCCACCGGCTTTGCCCGACGCTTCATGATCGAACTGACCGAGGAGGCTTTTCTATCGAAGAGCCGCTTCCAGACGCAGGTCCTTCCGATGATCCGCGAGGTGGGAGCGCGCGTTTCGATCGACGACTTCGGCGTTGGCTATTCGTCGCTGTCGGCCCTGGCCGACATCACGGCCGACGAGATCAAGGTAGATCGTTCCTTCATCACCGCGATCCACCAGCGCCCGCGCAGCCAGAGCATCCTCAAGACGATCGAGTCGCTGGCCGAGGCGTTGGATATGTCGATCATCGTCGAAGGCGTCGAATCCGTTGAGGAACTCCTGTACCTCCAGGCTGCGACTCGCATCCGACTCGCGCAGGGCTATTATTTCGCGAAACCCATGTTCCTCGATGAATTAGCGGTCAGAGTTCCCGACCTATCCCTCCGGCAGCCTTCCATTCCCTCGCGCATGCCCTTGTTTCGCGCCGTCGGCTGACGAGCATCTTGAATTTCATCGTCCCGATATTCTGCCGCCTTGAAGAGGTGGCGCGTGTGGTTGGAGCGGCTGGCGGCTGCCGTCGCACGTGATCTCGGGAACGAGGGAGAAGGCCGCCTTGGAACGGCAGCGCGGATGTTCACGACAAGAAAAAGGCCGGCATCGCTGCCGGCCTTTTTCATATCTTTAGAGCCCTAAGCTCAGGCAGCCTTGGCTTCCGCCTCGGAGCCGAGCGCGGCCTTGACCATCTCGACCACCGCGGTGAACGAGGCGGGCTCGTCGATTGCCATCGCCGAGAGGGTCTTGCGGTCGAGTTCGATGCCGGCCTTGTGCAGGCCGTTGATGAACATCGAGTAGACCAGGCCGTGCTCGCGCACCGCAGCGTTCAGGCGCTGGATCCAGAGCGCGCGGAACGAGCGCTTCCGGTTCTTGCGGTCGCGATAGGCGTACTGCATCGAGCGATCGACGGCCGCCTTGGCGGCGCGGATCGTATTCTTGCGGCGGCCATAGAAGCCCTTGGCGGCCTTGAGTGTCTTCTTGTGCTTGGCATGGGACGTTACGCCCCGTTTCACGCGAGCCATGTTTGATCTCCGGAAAGGTTAGGGGGCGTCAGCCGTTGGGGAGGAAATACTTCTTCACGTTGGCCGCATCACCCTCGAACAGGGTGGTGGTGCCGCGGTGATTGCGGAGCTGCTTGTTGGTCCGCTTGATCATCCCGTGACGCTTGCCGGCCTGCGCGTAGAGCACTTTCCCGGTTCCGGTGATCTTGAAGCGCTTCTTGGCGCTCGACTTCGTCTTGATCTTGGGCATTTTCGCTCCTCATAGGTCGCGAGCGCGCAAACGGCGCCGCTTCATGTTTGCTTGCTGGAAGCAAAGATCGATCGCCACGGCAGCCCTTATCAGCCGGGCGATCGAAGGCCGCGCGTATGACAGAAAAGGACGGGGGTGGCAAGGGACGCTGTGCCTCAGACCGTCCAGGGAAGACGGTAGCAGTGAGGCAGCGTCGCGTGCCCGGCCCTGATGACGCCGCCACAGGTCCATGAGATAACATACAACGGGGGGAAGCCGTTCATGAATCAGGTCGCCATTCTGGCGGGCATCGCGGCGATCCATGCGCTCGCCATCGCAAGCCCCGGCCCCACCTTCGCGGTCGTCATGAGCTATGCGGTCAAAGGCGATCGCCGCGCCGGGCTGCTACTGACCCTCGGCGTGGTGCTGGCGACCGTGACATGGGCGATCGCCGCTGCCGCCGGCCTCGGAACCCTGCTGGCAAGCTTCCCGCTCGCCTATCGTGGCCTGCAGATCGCCGGCGCCGCCTATCTGATCTATCTCGGGGCGAAGCTCCTGATCGCGATCATCCGCGACAAGGGCCCGGCCGCCGCCCATGCGGCGTCGGAGCCGGTATCGGGGCTGGAGGCGATCCGCGCCGGCTTCATCACCAACATCACCAATCCAAAGGTCGTCGCCTATTACGCCAGTCTGTTCGGCGTGATGATCCCGGCCGGCGCACCAAGCTGGCTGTTTTGGGCGGCCGTCGCCGTCGTCGTCGCGGTCTCGGCGGCGTGGTGGATCGCGGTGACGCTGTTCTTCACCGTGCCTGCGGTAAGCCGGGCCTATGTCGGGGCCAAATCGGGGCTGGATGTCGTCATGGGCATCGTCTTGATTGGGCTTGGCCTGCGGCTGGCCGTCTTCGGCTGAACCCGCGACAAGGCAACGCTCGAGGCCCGGAGTCGCCCATGACCACACCCTGCATCATCACTGTCGCCATGACCGGCTCGCTGCCAACCAAGCGCGACAATCCGGCCGTGCCGATCTCGATTGCGGAGCAGGTTGAGTCGACGCAGGAAGCCTTCGAGGCCGGGGCGTCGCTGGCGCATTGCCATGTCCGCAACGACGACGGCACGCCGACCTCCGACCCCGAGCGCTTCGGCCGGCTGCTGGAGGGTTTGCGCCAGCATTGCCCCGGCATGATCGTACAGCTTTCGACCGGCGGGCGTTCCGGCGCGGGGCGCGAGCGCGGCGGCATGATCCCGCTGAAACCCGACATGTGCTCGCTCTCGACCGGCTCCTGCAATTTCCCGACCCGGATTTACGAGAACAGCCCCGACCTCGTCGATTGGCTGGCGAGCGAGATGCTCAGCTATGGCGTCAAGCCGGAGATCGAAGCCTTCGACCTCTCGATGATCTTCAAGGCCGTCGAGATGAATGTGGCCGGCGCGATCGCGGGGCCGCTGCATGTGCAGTTCGTGATGGGCGTCAGGAATGCGATGCCGGTGGATCGCGCCGTGTTCGAATTCTACATCGCGACGCTGAAGCGGCTCGCACCAGACGCCACCTGGACAGGGGCCGGCATCGGGCGCGACCAGATCACGCTCAACCGCTGGTCGCTCGAACTCGGCGGACATTGCCGCACCGGGCTGGAAGACAATGTCCGGCTCGACCGTGACAGGCTGGCACCGTCCAATGCCGCACTCGTGCAGCGCGTTGTCGACCTCTGCCCGGACTACGGCCGGCGGCCGGCGACGACCCAGGAGGCGCGGGCGCTGCTCGGGCTCGCCGCCTGAGGCAGGTTACTCCGCCGCGCGGATGAAGCTCTCGCCGTTCTCGCCGGTGACACGCTCGCCGAGTCGGTCGACGTCGAGCAGCATCAGCATACCCGCCGATTCGCCCCGCGCGTCACGCGCCGCGACGACGCCGAGCGCCGGCACGCCGGTCTTGGCCGTGAGATCGCGCAGCGGCTGCAATTCGGACGCCGCGATCTCGGGGATCAGGCCGAGCGCATCGACGACCAGCCCCAGCGTCCGGCCGGCGGCGCGGACGATGACGATCTGCTGTTCCTCTGAGGTGACATCGGGAATGCCGAGCAGGCGCGCCAGGCGCAGCACCGGAACGGGCTGGCCATGATGCAGCTTGTAGCCGGCGAGCAGCCCGTCGCCGGCCTGGCGTGCCGATGGCTTGAGGCCGACGATGTCGACCGCCTCGACGACGTCGCGGGCCTTCACGCCGAGCCAGTGCCGGCCGATATGGAAGCTCGCGACCTCGAAGGCCTCGACGCCGTCAGCCGGTTTGTGCGCCGCGAGCGTGCCCCGTCCGGCCCCGCCGACCGCCGGCCTGGCGAGCGCGCCGGTCGCGACGGCGCCCAGCGGCACCGCGCAGAGCGCCACGACATCGGCGCGGTGGCCGTCGCTGGTCTTGTATTCGCGATAGCCCTTCGAGAGTGCCGCGCCGACGGCCATGTGCTTGCCCTCGAAGCTGCGTATGCAGGCGAGGTCACAGTCGCGGTCGAGGCTCGCAGGATCGACCGGCAGTGGCGTTTCCGAGCCGATCGGGAAGCGCGGATCGCTCGAGGCGATCACGCGGTCGTCGCTGCCGACCAGCACCGCGAAGGCGCCGGGCAAGGCCGCGCCATCCTCGTTGGTCGGCAGGGAATCGGCCAGGATCGCCGCGAATTGCGGGGTCGAGTCGAAGACGATCGCGATGCCGCCGAAAGGCTTGCCGCCGGCCGGAGATTGCACCGCCGCCGTGTAGACCAGCGTCGCGGCGTCGTCATAGAGCCCGGTCGGCTCGAAGGCGGAGACGGCGTAGTGCTGGCCGGAGCGCAGCGCCAGCGTGCGGGCCACCCATTCGGCGTCGAGCACCTGGCCGACGAGATGCGCCTGCGAGGGCTGGGAGACGGCGGTGACCACGCCTTGCGCGTCGAACAGGATGAGATTGCTGTAGACGGTGTAGAGCGCGTTGATGGTGGCGAGGATCTCGCCGCAGGAACGGTTGCCCTCCGGCGTCGGCGCGGCGAGCACGCGTGCGAAGGTTGCGTTCAGCGCCCACCAGCGGCAGTCATTGGCGCGCTCGTAGAGATTGCGGTCCATCACGTCGATGGCGAAGGCGGCGCGCGAACGGCACTTTTCCATGATCGCCGCGACGACGGTGCGGTGGAGATCGCCGATCGAGGCGTCGCAGACGGCCTGCGTCTTGCGACCGGCGCTCGATATCTCCCAGAGCAGGATCTTCGAGAAGGCCGCATTGGCGGCTGTCGAGCCGGCTTGGCGGATCGAGCCGTTCCAGACGGAACGGTTGAGATCGCCCTGGATCGCCGCCGCCTGGCGAGAGACGCCGCGCAGTTCGGCGGAGAACAGGCCGGCCTGGCTGGTCACGGCAGCGAGCAGATCCTCGCCGATGCCCTTGCTGAGTTCGCCCTCGTCCTGATCGAACGCCGCATCCAGCGGGATCAGGCCGAGCCCGATCCAGCCCGGGCCCATATAGCCCTGATAGCCGGCGCTGCGGCAGGCCATGGCGAGATATTGTCGCCCGCCGATCTTGATGATCGGATCGCGCCCCTGCAGCGCCGAGGGCGACAGCTTGAGCCCGGCCGGAAGCTGGATCCCACAGGAACCCGCGATGACGTCGCCCTCCGGCGATACGCAGCCCAGCACGGTCCAGTCATGCTCCGGCAGGAGCTTGCGGAAGATGCCGTCCATCTCGTCGGCCAGGCGGAAGACCAGGACGAGCACGCCGAGCGGGCGCCGGCTGGCATCCTCGACCCGCCAGGCATAGACCAGTGCCTGTTCGTCCGAGACGAAATCCAGCACGCCGTAATGCTCGACATAGGCGCCGCTCGAGCTCAAAGCCTCGTCGATGATCGCGTGGCGCGCCGTCTTGGCCTCATGCGGTGCGAGTCTGGCGCGGATCGCGCCCTCGCGATCGATCAGCACGATGTCGGAATAAACCGAGTATTTCGCGACATAGTCGCGGAAGCGGGCCTCGATCGCCGCGCGCGCCTCGGCTGAGGGGCTGGCCTCGAGCATCTCGCGGATATCGGTATCGGCGGCGAGGAAGCCGATATCGGCCGTGCGCTCGAACAGGTTGCGGACCAGGACGTCGATGGTGTTCTGCGCCTTGATGCGCAGGTCGGTCATGACCTTGTCGCGGGTTTCCTTGGCGAGATGGCCGAGCAGGCTGGCAGTCAGCTCCTCGAAGGCCGAGCGCGTGCCCGACATTTCGGTGGCGTTGCCGGACAGCTGGCCGAGCAGGGTCAGCGTATCCCAGGACGCCTGGAGGCGATCGAAGACCTGGCGATAATCGTCGATCGCCCGCATGTGCCGGATCAGGCCCGCAAGCGCCGGGTCGATCGCAATCCCCTTGTGCAGAGTCTGCAAGTCCTGGGTGCTCTCTATCAGGCCGACGCCCGCTCGGAGGGTGCCAGGCGGGCGACTGAAAAGGACGACGTCAAGGAAGCGCATCCACCTTGGAACAGACCATCAACCGGGCTGATTCGCACCGGGTCAGTGGTTCGAGATTCGCATAAATTTGCAGCAAATGCAGCGTTCATCCCCAGCATCCAAAGCGGCTCGACCGTCCCGGCGACATCAGGCGCGAGATGAACGCCGTCACGGCCGCGTTTCGCGCCTGCGGGAGAAGGCGGAACCGTCCGATGCGAAGTGTTCCATATGTTTCATTTTATGAATTAGGAGATATCTGTTTCAGACGCGTGCGATTTCCGTTATTGATGAAGCCATGGATCAAAAGGACGTCGTCGCAGCGCTGGACGCGCAATTCGAGAGGCTGCCGACGCAGTTGCGGGCGGTCGCACGCTGGGTGCTCGACCATCCCGCCGATGTCGCCCTGCTGGCGACCCGCGAGCAAGCGCGGCGCGCCGGCCTTACGCCTGCGACCTTCACGCGGCTGGCGCAGCGGCTGGGGCTTTCGGGCTATGACGCCTTGCGGGCGACTTACGCGGCCTCGCTGCGCCAGCGGCCCGACGGCTTTGCCAACCGCGCCACCGAATTGCTGGCGCGCCATGGCGAGGAAGGCGACAGCGCCATCGCGCAGGACATGTTCGCGGCATTGGCCGAGCATATCCGCGCCTTGCGCGAACCCGACTGCGTGGCGCGGCTCGAACGCGCCGCCGCACGGCTGGCCGACGCCCGCAGCGTCTTCTGCTTCGGGCTGCGTTCGGCCTTTCCGTCCGTCTATATGCTCGATTACATCCGGGGGCTGATCGGAGCGGACTCCACGCTTGCCGATGGTGCCGGCGGGCGCGGCATCGATGCCTTGCGCCGGATCGGGCCGGGCGACGTGCTCTTCGTCGTCTCCGTCTCGCCCTATACGCGGCTCACCGTCCAGGCCGCGTCTTACGCCCGCGACAGGGGCGCGGCGATCGTCGCCCTGACCGACAGCGCGCATTCGCCGCTGGCCGCACTCGCCGACGAACTCGCGCTGGTGCGCACGGAGACGCCCTCCTTCTTCCACACGATGACGCCAGCCTTCGCGGCGGTCGAATGCCTCGCGGCCTTGATGACGGCGCGGCGCGGCCAGCCGGCGCTCGACGCCATCGCCGCCTCGGAGGCCCAGCTCGACGCCTTCTCGACCTTCGAGAGCCCGCGCCGCACGAAACGGAGACCCGCATGAGCCATCTGCTTCACCGCAGCCTGAACGGCAGCTACCCCGTCGCCGTCGGTGGCAAGGGCGTCACCCTGATCGACGCCGAGGGCCGGAGCTATATCGACGCCAGCGGCGGGGCGGCCGTGTCCTGCCTCGGCCATGGCCATCCCGATATCCTGGCCGCGATGCACGCCCAGATCGACAAGCTGGCCTACGCCCATACCAGCTTCTTCACCTCGGACCCCGCCGAGGAGCTGGCCGACCACCTGATCGCCCGCGCGCCGAAGGGGCTGAGCAACGTCTTCGTCTGCAGCAGCGGCTCGGAAGCGATCGAGGCCTGCCTGAAGCTGGCGCGGCATTATTTCGTCGAGACTGGCGAGACGCGCCGGACCAACTTCATCTCGCGCCGGCAGAGCTATCACGGCATCACAGTCGGGGCGCTCTCGGTCGGCGGGCGGATGAAGGACCGCGCGCCGTTCAAGGAGATGCTGCTCGCCGGCCACCATATCGCACCCTGCCATGCCTATCGCGGCCAACACGCGGACGAGACGCCGGAAGCCTATGGGCTGCGCATGGCCGACGAGCTGGAGGCCAAGATCCTCGAACTCGGCCCCGACACCGTCGCAGCCTTCGTCGCCGAGACGGTGGTCGGCGCGACGCTGGGGGCCTCGCCGCCGGCGCCCGGCTATTTCAGGCGCATCCGCGAGATCTGCGACCGCCACGGCGTGCTGCTGATCCTCGACGAGGTGATGTGCGGCATGGGCCGGACCGGGACGCTGCATGCCTGCGAGCAGGAGGGCATCGCGCCCGACCTGATGGCCATCGCCAAGGGGCTGGGCGCCGGCTATGCGCCGATCGGCGCGATGCTGGCCTCGGGCAAGATCGTCGAGGCGATCAGGCAGCGCTCGGGCGCCTTTCCGCACAGCCAGACCTATAACGGCCATCCGCTGGCGTGTGCGACCGCGCTCGCCGTGCAGAAGGTCATCGAGCGCGACGATTTGCTCGCCGATGTGCGGCTGCAGGGGGCCCATCTCGAACGCCGGCTGAAGGAGCGCTTCGGCAACCACCACCATGTCGGGGACGTGCGCGGGCGCGGCCATTTCTGGGGTATCGAAATCGTCGCCGACCGCGCCTCCAAGACGCCCTTCGAGGCCGGGCTGAAGCTCAACGCCAGGGTGAAGCAGGCGGCGATGGCACGCGGGCTCCTGGTCTATCCTATGGGAGGAACGGCCGACGGCGTCTCCGGCGACCATGTGCTGCTGGCGCCCCCCTTCATCGCGGATGCCGCGGTGATGGACACGATCGTCGAACGGCTCGGAGAAGCCGTCGATACCGCGATCGCGGATGCGCGCTAGCGCGCCGCGAACCATCTCAAAATCAAAAACAGGGGACTATCCATGACATCGAAACATTGGCTGACCGGCCTTTGCCTGAGCCTCACTGCCACGGCATTCGCCAGCGGAGCCCACGCCCAGACCTCGACGCTCGACCGCGTCAAGGCGCGCGGCGAACTGATCTGCGGCAACCACATCGCCCTGCCCGGCTTCGGCCTGCAAGGCCCCGATGGCCGCTGGGATGGGCTCGATATCGACCTGTGCCGCGCCGTGGCGTCGGCGATCTTCAACGATCCCAACAAGATCAAGTTCGTGCCGACGACGCCGCAGATGCGCTTCGTCGTGGTGCAGTCCGGTGAGGTCGACATGCTCGCCCGCAACGCCACCTACACGATGTCGCGCGACACGACGGCCGGCATGGCCTGGCCGATCATCAACTATTTCGACGGCCAGGGCTTCATGGTGAAGAAGTCGCTTGGCCTCACCGAGGCGAAGGGGCTGAACGGCGCCTCAATCTGCGTGACGCAGGGCACCACGACCGAACTCAACCTCGCCGATTTCTTCCGCGCCAACAAACTCAAATACGAGATCATCGGCTTCTCCACCAATGAGGAAGGCGTCAAGGCGCTGGAGGCGGGCCGCTGCGACGCCTTCACCACCGATTCCTCGGGCCTGGCGGCCGAGCGGCTGAAATTCGCCAAGCCGGACGACTTCGTCATCCTGCCGACGCTGATCTCGCGCGAGCCGCTCGGACCTGCCGTCAAGCGCGGCGACGAGAGCTGGTTCACCCTGGTGAAATGGGCCCATTACGCCATGCTGAACGCCGAGGAGTTCGGCGTGACCAAGGCCAATGTCGACGAGATGCTGAAGTCACCTAACCCCGAGATCAAGCGGCTGCTCGGCGTCGAGGGCAAGTTCGGCGAGGGCCTCGGCCTGAGCAATGACTGGGCCTATCGCATCGTCAAGCATGTCGGCAATTACGGCGAAAGCTTCGAGCGCAATGTCGGCATGGGCTCGCGCCTGCAGCTCAAGCGCGGCCTGAACGCGCTTGCCTCGCAGGGCGGGCTGCAATACCCGCACCCGATCCGCTAGGCGGTCGCGCCCGGCTTTGAGACGCCGCCTCGCAAGGGGCGGCGTTTTTCGTTTCAGATGCCTTCGATCCGCGTCAGCGCCTCGAAGTGCTTCTCCGACTGGTGCACCAGCACCTGGCGCCATTCGCGCGCGGTGGCGTCGATTTCCTGCTGCGGGATCAGCTTCAGCGGCTTGCCGGTGGACATCGCCAGGACCTGCTGCCGGCAGGCGCGCTCGAGGAAGTAGAGGTCGTCGAAGGCGACCGCGACGGAGGGGCCGCCGATGGTAACGCCGTGGTGGGCGAGGAAGACGACGTCGGCACCGTCATCGGTCTTGCCCTTGCTCGCCGCGACGATGGCTTCACCCTCGTTCTCGTCGAGCGCCAGACCGCCGAAATGATCGACATAGAGCGTGCGGCCATGGAAGCGGCAGGCGGTCTGGTGCGCCATCTCCAGCCGGCCGCCCTCGACCATGGTCAGCGCGGTCGCATAGGGCATGTGGACGTGCAGCACCGCGACATGGCGCGGGTTGGCCTTGTGGGCGGCGACATGGATGTTGCGGGCGGTGGCCTCGACCTCGCCCTCCCCTTCCAGCACCTGGCCCTTGTCGTCGATCAGCAGCAGGTCGGACGGCTTCATCTCCGACCAGTGCACGCCATAGGGGTTGATCAGGTAGCGCGGCTTGCCATCGGGGCCGTCGGGCAGCGCCACCGAGAAGTGGTTGCAGATGCCCTCGTTCAGCTCGAACTTCGCGGCAAGACGGAGCGCGGCGGCGAGATCGCGGCGCTGGCTGGTGATGCTGGGCTGGGGCATGGCGCAGGTCGCTCGCGGTCGATGAATCGAGGATCAAATCCAAGCATCGCGACGGCGGACATGACAAGGCCCGGCACTGGGGCCGGGCCTGATGCAAATCGCATGGCGATCAGCGGTCGCTTATTTCGGAGCGAGCACCATGACCATCTGGCGGCCCTCGAGCTGCCAGTCGCTCTCGACCTTCGCGGTCTCGGCCAGATCGACCTTGACCCGCTCGAGCACCTTCACACCGAGATCCTGGTGGGCCATTTCACGGCCGCGGAAGCGCAGGGTCACCTTGACCTTGTCGCCCTCCTCGAAGAAGCCGAGCATGGCCTTCATCTTGACGTCGTAGTCATGCTTGTCGATGCCCGGACGCAGCTTGATCTCCTTGATCTCGATGGTGCGCTGCTTCTTGCGCGCCTCGGCGGCCTTCTTCTGCTCCAGGAAGCGGAAGCGTCCGTAATCGAGAATCTTGCAGACCGGCGGTTCGGAATTGGGGGCGATCTCGACAAGGTCGAGACCGGCATCCTCGGCAATCTTCAACGCCTCGAAGAACGACACCACGCCGCGGTTGGCGCCGGTATCGTCAATGAGCTGGACGTCGCGGACGCCGCGGATGTCGCGGTTGGAACGCGGGCCGTCTTTGGTCGGGGTCGGGGCAGCGCGGAAAGGACGACGAATGGCTGTATTCTCCTGTGACTGGCGCTTCTGGCGCCCGTGAGCAGACACATTGCACAAAGATGCGCGTTGTCAATGGACGAGGCTGGTTTGATAGGTGGTTACCGCCCGAGCAGGGCGCAATAGACGTCGAGCGTCTCGCTCACCATCGATTCCAGCGAAAAATGCCGCTCGACGTGCTGGCGTGCCCGTCCGGCGAGGTTGTCGCGTGCCGAAGGGCGCAGGCTGAGCGCCCCCTCCAGCGCGGCGGCAAGCGCTGCAGCATCGCCGGGCGGAACCCGCCAGCCGGTGCGCTCGGCCGGGCTGGTCTGCGGCGGGGCAAGCACCGTCTCGGGCACGGCGCCAAGATCCGACACCACGACGGGCGTGCCCATCGCCTGCGCCTCGACCGCGACCCGGCCGAAGGCTTCCGGCTCGGTCGAGGGCACCGCGACGACGGAGGCCGCCAGCAGGGCGGCGGGCATGTCGGCGCAATGCCCGACGCGCTTGACGCGGCCTTCCAGCCCCGCCTTCGCGATGAGCTGGTCGAGTTCCCTGACATAGCCGTCGCGGCCCTGCGCGTCGCCGGCGAGGATGAAGGCGGTGTCGGTATCGCCTCCGTCGCGCAGGATGCGCGCAGCTTCGATCAGGACGCGCTGGCCCTTCCAGTTGGTCAGGCGGCCGGGTAGCAGCACGATGCGCTGATGCGCCTCGATGCCCCAGGCCCGGCGCAGGGCCTGGATACGCTCCGGCGCCACCGCCTGCGGGGCGAAGGCCGAGAAATTCGTGCCGCGGTTGACGACACGGATGCGGTCGCGCGCGAAGCCGTGCTTGGCCAGGATCAGCTCGGCGGTATAGGCGGAGTTGGCGATGACCACGTCGCCGCGCGCCATCACCGAGTTATAGAGCGTCTTGACCGTCGAGCGGGTCGCATAGGAGCCGTGATAGGTGGTGACGAAGGGCAGCTTCAGCGCGCGGGCCGCCGCGAGCGCGACCCAGGCCGGCGCGCGGGAGCGGGCATGGATCAGCTCGACGCCCTCATGCCGGCAGAGCAGCGCGAGCTTGCGCACGTTCAGCGCCATCGCGACCGGATTCTTGGAGGCCGCCGGAAAAGGCAGCCAGACGCCGCCCTTGGCCTGGAGCTCGGCCACGAGCCGGCCGCCCTCGGTCGCGACCAAAGCGCGGGCGCCGACATCGGTGAGACCCTTGGCGATATCGACGGCGGTGCGTTCGGCACCGCCGGTATCGAGATCGGGGATGATCTGCAGGATCGTTCGCCCGACGAGCGGGTGCGCCTCGGTCGACGGCAGCGAAAGATGCGCGCCTGGCTGGAAGGACATACTCACCGTTTCGGAAACATGCTTTCAGTTCACGCGAGTGTGCCCGCGCGGCTTTCGATTTGCGCGAGTATGCCCGCCTATGGCCCAAACGCGCAGCCTATATTCGCGCGGCACCGCCGATTCGTCACAGGAGATTTGAGTTGGAGCACAAGGCCCCGCAATGGCTTGAGGTCGGTGACGGCGCGGAGAAGCGCCGCATCGCGGTCCTGACGCAAGGTGGCGCGGGTGCGCCGGTGGTCTGGCTCGGCGGCTTCCGCTCGGACATGCGCGCGACCAAGGCGGAGGCGCTGGCGCGCTGGGCCCGTGAGGCCGGGCGGGCTTTCGTCCGCTTCGACTATGCTGGCCATGGCGAGAGCGGCAACGATTTCGGGCGCTGGACCATGTCGCACTGGCTGGACGATGCGCTCGCTGTGATCGCCGCCCATTGCCAGCAGAGGCCGATCCTGGTGGGGTCCTCGATGGGCGGCTGGGTCGCCCTGCTGGCCGCACGGCGGCTGCTTGGCACCGCGTTCGCACCGGCCGGCATGGTGCTGATCGCGCCGGCCGTCGATTTCTCGGAAGAGCTGATGTGGGCGCGGATGCCCGAGGCGATCCGCGAGACGATCATGCGCGACGGCGTCTGGATGCGTGCTTCGGAGTATTCGCCGGAGCCGACACCGATCACGCGGGCGCTGATCGAGGACGGGCGCAGCCACCTCATGTTCGGCCGCGAGATCAGGACGGGCTGCCCCGTCCATATCCTGCAGGGAATGCAGGACCCCGACGTGCCATGGCGCCAGGCGCTCAAGCTTGTCGAGCATCTGAGCGGCGATCCGGTCGTCCTGACCCTCGTCAAGGACGGCGATCACCGGCTCTCGACGGCGCAGGACATCCAGCGCCTGCAGGCGGCGGTCGCGGGTGTCGCGACCGCGCCTTGAAGCGGGTCAGTGCACGCTGACCATCCGGAGATCGTGCTCCCACGCATTGGCAGTCGCCGCCTCGCGGGAATCGGTCACCAGGATCGGCGCGCCGTCGGCCGAGAGCAGCGCGAAAAGCTGCAGGCCAGACTGGATTTCGGGCGCCTGCGGGAATATCCGCAGCAGCTCGTCCGAAGTCATCGGCTTGAGATAGGCGACCTCTCCGGTTCCCAGCGCCGCAAATTCGGCGGGGGTCAAGGGGTTCGTCTGGATCATCGTCCTGTCTTCGTTCATCGCGCCCTCCTTCAGAGCAGTGCGAGTGCGGTTATCAAGATACGACTGCAATTATGAACGGATGCAAAAACCGCGCTTGCGTCCTTCATCAGGTTGTTTCTGGAGCCCCTAGTCACGGCTCACGATATCGATACGCCGGATCAGCCTCTCCGGTTCCGGCCTGACCAGATCAATCGCCAGCAAACCGTTCGACAGATCGGCGCCCAGGACCTGCATTCCCTCCGCAAGGAGGAAGCTGCGCTGGAACTGCCGCGCGGCGATACCGCGATGCAGGAACTGCCGGCTCTTGTCGTCGCTCTGGCGGCCACGAATGGTGAGCTGGTTCTCTTCCAGCGTGATCTCAAGCTGCTCGCGGGAGAATCCCGCAACCGCAAGCGTGATGCGAAGCCGATCGGGCTCATCATCCGAGCGCGGCAGCCGCTCGATGTTGTAGGGAGGATAACCCTCGCTGGCGCCTTTCGCGACCCGATCGAGCGCTCGTTCGATATCGTCGAATCCGAGCAGGAACGGATGCGAGAGACTGGGCGTACGCGTCATTTCAGGACCTTGCCCTGACCGTGCCGGAGCCCCCGAAAGGCGCTCCCCATCAACCGGAGCCCGCCAGCGCAGCGCCCCGCAGGCGAAAGGCGAAGCCCTTCCGCTTGACCCAGATATGGCGAATGCCGGAGACCGCTTCAAGGGCCTGAGCCCGCCCTCGCCGCGCGGCGGCGGGACGGCCGACCCAGTATCATTCGCGGGGCGATCTTTCGGTGCGGGTGACGGGTGGTACAGCCACCCCGGCTTGAACGGGGGACCTCTAGATCCACAATCTAGCGCTCTAACCAACTGAGCTATGGCTGCCCGCACCCGGCGCTTGGCGATCGTCGCTTTCGCGAGATCGGCGGCGGCGCGGAACCTAGAACCGACGCTCCGCGATTGCAACCGGGGAATTGCGGGTTTTCCGGTTAAGAATCCGGCCGACCCGCGATACCCCGCTTCAGTCACCTCTCTTCAGTCCTTGCCCATCGCTTTGCCGGCAATCCGCGCCAGTTCCTTCAGGTGCTCGGCATAGGATTCGTAGGAGCGGCGCACGGCCTTTGCCTGCAGGGCGACGGCGTCGGCCGCGCTGTCGGTGCGGGCCAGCGTCTCGGCATCGCTGAGCGTCGCCTTCAGCTCGGCGCAGGCATGGTCCAGCATCGTCGCCTGGAGCGCGCCGAAGGCCTTCGCCATCGCCACGGCCTGCGTCATCACGGTCGCAGAGGTGATCGAGACGAATTCGGGCGGCTTCGGCGGCGGCGTGGTGATCAGCGACGGAATCGCCTTGACCTTTGCCTGAACCGTTTCGACCGTATTGACGACGGTCTTGGCCACCGTCTCGGCGGCCTCGACGGGGGCGGCCACAACCTTCGCTACAGCTTCGCTCAGCACGAGTGCGACGACCGCCTTGGGGGCAGGCGCGGCGGCGGGCTTGACGACCGGCGCAGGCTTGGCAACGACCGGCTTGGCAGCGACGGCGGGTTTGGCGATCGGCTTCTCGATGCGGACCTTCACGGAGGCGACGCGCGTCTCGGGCTTGGGCTTGACGGAGCGAGCCGCCGCCTTGGTAGCCGAAGGTTTGACGGCAGCTGACTTGGCGGCAGCTGACTTGGCTTCGACAGGCTTGGGCGCAACCGGTGCGGCCGGAGCCGGCTTGGCCGCCGCAGGCGCAACAGATTTCGTCTCGGATGCCTTGGTCTCAGGCCCCTTGGTCTCGGGCGCCTTTGGCGCCGGGGCCGGAGCGGCAATCGAGGCGGCCGCCACAGGCGGTTTCGGCGGCGGGGCGCTGGGCGACGGCTTGTCAGCCTCGGCCGGCGCGGCGGCGGAGAGGGCCTTGACCGGAGACAGGCTGACCGGGGCCTTGGACTTGGTCCGGGTCGGAGCAGGCTTGACCATCACGGTTCTCCTTCAGCGCTGAAACAGCCGGGGCCGGGCGGGTTGCCCGGCCTTCCGCTCGTTTGTGGGTCGCGCCGGGGCTGTCCTGTCGATCAGGTCGGCGCAGTCGTCTTGCAGCGATCGGCTTGCAGCCGTCACTTAATCAGCCGTCACTTGGGCTTGGCAGCCTTCGTGATCGTCTCGGCCGCCTTCGTCGCGACATCCTGCGCGGCTGCGCCCATGTCCTTGAGCTGGGTCTGGAGCGCTTCCAGCTGCGCCTTCATGAAGTCCGACTGATGCGTCATGACCTCGGTCAGGTCCTTTGACTTGACGAGCTTCTGGGCGAGTTCGAAAGCCGCCGCGACATTGTTCTCGGCATAGCCGATCGCCTTGCGGGCCACGTCATGCGTGTTGACGCGGGCGGTCTCGGCCGAGCCGTGAGCGGAATCGACGGCCTTGGTGGCCGCGCCGATGAAGCCGTCGAAGGCCTTGCGGGCCTGCTCGACGCTGCGTTCGGCGAATTCGCGCATTTCGGGGGGAACTTCGTAGGGGGTCTTGTCTGTCATGGGGTCGTCCTCCTGGTTGCCGTGGTATCGACCGTTGTGCCTTGACCTTGTGACGGCCACGCATCGTCCGCTTATTGTGCGGTGCAATATCATTGTTGCGTTGCGATGACAATCATAGCCCAAACGGCCGCACGCGTTAACGTTGTTTCGATGCGGGCGGGGACAGGCAGACCCGCCGCATGGATTTGCGTGCATTTGACCGCTATTAAAGCTTTGTTAGCCATAATGGCGCGGACCATGATGGCGCGAACCAAGAGCGGGCGGGCATGAGCGAAGCCGGACAGGACTGGGCGCGACGCGGCGCGGCGGCGGCACGGGATGCGAGCATCGCGTCCTTTGCGGCCGGCGGCGCGCTGCTGCTCTGGGACCGCGAGGCGCAGCGGCCGGGCTTCGCCAACCCTGCGGGCCACGCGCTTCTAGCCGGGAACGCCGACGCTGCCAGCCTTCCCGCGCCGACCCGCCAGCGCTTCAGCCTGCTCGCGGGCGGGCTCGCCTCACGCGACGGCATCAGGCTGGAGCGGCTGCGGCTGACCGCCGGATTTGCCGCAACGATCGTGACCTGCGGCTGCAAGCTCATCGCGGACAGCGAGGGTGAACCGGTGCTCGCCATCGCCGTTCAGGCGGCGGAGTTGCGGCGCCTCGGCATCGTGATTCCCGCGGCCGCGCCCGAGCCCGCACCGCAGGCTCCCGTGGTGGCAGAACCGGCGCCGATGGTGGACGAGCCCCGCGCGACACCGGCAGCCCCCACTCGCGCCATCCGTTTCCTCTGGCAGAGCGACCCTGAGGGGCGCCTCACCAGCCTGTCGCCCAACATGGCCGAACTGATCGGCGCCAACGCCGCCGGCGCCCTCCCCGGCCGTCTTTGGGCGGAACTGATCGGCACTGACATCATTGACCGCAGCGGTGGCCTGGTCGCGCGCCTGACCGGCAGCGCGACCTGGAGCGGCCATGAGGTGCTGTGGCGGACGACGCCGGGCGAAGGTGCCCGCGTCGAGCTGTCGGGCGTGCCGGTGCTGGATGCCGCGCGGCAGGCTACCGGCTTCCGAGGCTTCGGCGTCGTGCGCCCCGGGGCACGGGAGCCGTTCGTGCTGCCTGTCGAACCGGCCGGGGCCGATCCGATCGCCGAGACCGCGCCGGTCGAGGACAAGCCCGCGGCCGATTCGGCCCCGCTGGAGAGTGTGTCCGATTCCGTCAGCCCTCATCCTGAGGAGCCGGGCATCCTCCAGGACGCCATTCCCGAGGGAACCGCTCCCCAGGACGAGGGCCGGGCGGCGGTCGAAGACGAATCCGTCGGCGATCCTGCGACGGTAGCGCCGGTTTCGGAGGCCGAGATCGTCGAAGCCTTGGATGCAGCCGTGGTCGCGCCAGCGCAGGAGGCCTTTGAGGCCGAGCCCGCGACCGAGGCGGAGATCGCCACCGAGTCCCCCACCCGTTCGAGCGAGCCGGACACTGCCGCAGCCGAGCTGGCGGCTGTCGAAGAGCCAGCCGCTTCAGAACCTCCGTCACAGGAATCGGCGCCGCAGGAACCGGCGCCGCGCGAAGCTGCCGCGCCTGCGGCCAACATCGTGCCGCTGCGCAACGGGCACCTCGCCTCGATGCGTCCCGTGCTCGAACCCTCGAAGCCGAATCTGAGCTCGGCCGAGCGCAACGCGTTCCGCGAAATCGCCAAGGCGCTCGGCGCGCGGATCGCCGGCGACGACGAGGCCCTGGCGCCGCGGCTACCGCCGGCCGCACCGCTGCGGCTGAAGGAGGACGAGACCGGCACGTCCGCCGCGCCCGATGAGATCCCGCAGGCCGGCGTCGAGGCCGAGACGGCGACCGCTGTCGGCACGCGACCGCGTCTGCCCAACTCCCATGCCGATGTGCTCGACAAGCTGCCGATCGCTGTGCTGGTCAATCGCAACGAGGAGGCGCTCTACGCCAACCGGACGCTGCTCGACCTGCTGGACTATGCCGATCTCGACGATCTGGCGGCCGGCGGCGGCGTCAGCCGCCTGATCAAGGAAGCGACCCGCACCGATGGCGGCAGCATGGTCCTGATCGACCGGCTCGGCCATCTCGTCAGCGTCCATGCCGTGCTCTCCAGCGTGGCCTGGCAGGGCGAGCAGGCGACGCTGATGGCCTTCCGCCACCCCAATGGCGGCGGCGAGGTCAAGATCCTAACGCCGGAGGAGGCCGAAGAAGCCGAACTGGCGGCGGAATTCGAGGCCGAGGAATCCGAGAGCGCCGCTCGCGTCGAGGCGCTGCGGCTCGATGCCGATGTCCGCGATACGCGCATCAGCGAGCTCGTCGCAATGCTCGACACGGCCACCGACGGCGTCGTCACGGTCGATGAACGCGGTCGCATCCTCTCGCTCAACAAGACCGCTGAGGCGCTGTTCGGCTACGACCAGCGCGAGGTCACCGGCGAATTGTTCACGCTGCTCTTCGCGGCCGAGAGCCATGCGCCGGCGCTGGACTATCTCGAAGGGCTGAAAGGCGGCGGCGTCGCCTCGGTGATGAACGATGGCCGCGAGGTCGTCGGCCGCGTGCGCCAGGGCGGCAAGATCCCGCTGTTCATGACCATGGGCCAGATCGCCGAGGGCACGGAGCGCCGCTTCTGCGCCGTGCTGCGCGACATCACCGCCTGGAAGAAGACTGAAGGCGAGCTGGTCGAGGCGCGCAAGGCGGCCGAGAAGGCCAGCGCCCAGAAATCGGACGTGCTCGCCAAGATCAGCCACGAGATCCGCACGCCGCTGAACGCGATCATCGGCTTTGCCGAGGTGATGGCCGAGGAGCGCTTCGGGCCGATCGCCAATGAGCGCTACAAGGAATATCTGCGCGACATCCACCAGTCCGGCGGCTACGTCATCAGCCTCGTCAACGACCTGCTCGACCTCGCCAAAATCGAGGCCGGCAAGCTCGACCTCGACTTCGTCAGCGTCAACCTCAACGAGATCGCGCTCTCGGCGGTCAGCCTGCTGCAGCCGGAGGCCCAGCGCGGCCGCGTCGTGCTGCGCTCGGGGCTCTCGCCGAAGCTGCCGCCGGTTGTCGCCGACCAGCGCTCGATCCGGCAGATCGTGATCAACCTGCTCTCCAACGCGGTGAAGTTCACCGATGCCGGCGGGCAGGTCATCATCTCCACCGCGCTCGGTGACCAGGGCGAGGCGATCCTGCGGGTGCGCGACACCGGCATCGGCATGGACGACAAGGAGATCGAACTGGCGCTCCAGCCGTTCCGCCAGGTGCCGACGACGCGGCGGGCCGGCGGCACGGGCTTAGGCCTGCCGCTGACCAAGGCGCTGGTCGAGGCCAACCGGGCAGCCATGTCGATCACTTCAGTCAAGAAGGAAGGCACGCTGGTCGAGATCACCTTCCCGCCGCAGCGCGTGCTGGCGGGCTGAAAGCTGCTGCATCGGCCGGGCCGGCGCTGCGCCGGCCCGGATGCTCCAGAGCCCGGCGCGACGATAGCGGCGCTTTTTCTCCCACGGCCAGTTGCTGAGGCCGGATCAATCTGCCAAGAGCACGCAATCAGCCGCCCCGTCTTGCCTCTGTTCTGTCGAAAGGCCCGGTTTCACGGGGCTTGCGATGCAGACATCTGGAAAAGTTTCGCCCTTCCGATGCGTCCAGACAGTAAGAATGCCGGAAGACGTCGCTTTTCCTTAAGTAACACGACCCTGCAGCATCGCTTCCTCGCGGCCATCGCCGTCATCCTGGCCTGTTCGCTCGCGCTGGGCTGCACGCTCATCGCGGGCTTCCATAGCAACCTGCAAGCCAATGATGGCAGCATCGCCAGGCTGACGGCCTTCCGGGAGGTCATGACCGCCGCCAACAGGCTGTCGGCCGAACGCGGGCCGACCAATGCCGTACTGGGCGAGGAGCCCACGCCCAACAGCCCCTCACAGCAGAGATTGCTGGCCTTTCGGGCCGCGAGCGATGCCGCGCTGGAGCGCGTCTCCACGAGCGCGTCCCTGACCGAGATCGCCGCCGCGCTGCGGCAGCGGCTGGAGCTGGCACGGCGGCAGGTCGATGCGCTGTCCGGGCTGCCCTTTTCGGCGCGGAGCAATGCCGACATCGAGCGCGTCATCGAGGCGATGTTCGGCGTCTTCGATGCGTCGCAGCCCCTCATCGATGCCGCCATGACCAACCTGTTGGCCGATGACCCCGTCCTGATCGGACGCGCCCTGGTCGCCCGCATGCTCAGCGACCTGCGCGAGCATGCCGGCCGCATGGGCTCGCACCTTGTCATCCCGATCGCCCATGCCAGCCCGATCGAACCGGAGCGCCGCGCTGCCTTCGAGCAGACGCGCGGACGGGTCGTCGCGCTCTGGCACCTCGCGCAGCAGCAGACGGGCGCGCATGCCGATCCGCAGATCGGCGCCGCACATCGCGCCGTCGTCGAACGCTTCTTCGGCGAGGGCATGCCGCTGCTTGAGCGAACCCTCGACGCCGGCCGCACCGGCCAGTTCGGGCTCAGCCCGGCCGAGTTCACCAACGCGATCGTGCCGAGCTTCGCGCCGCTCGAACAGCTTCGCGACGCCTTCCTCGACGCAGCTGTGACGCAACTGCATGTGGAAGGCGCGGCGGCCCGGAGAGCGCTGATGATGGTCGGCGCGGCGACCGGTCTCGTGCTGCTGGTCGAACTCTCGCTTCTCGCCGCCAGCCAGACGCTGCTGTTTCGGCCCTTGCTCGCCGCGCGCGACCGCATCGTCGCACTCGCCGCAGGCAAGGTCGATGAGCCCATCGCAGGGCGTGGAGCGCAGGGCGAGATGCGCAGCCTGTTCCAGGCGCTGGATGCGCTACGGCTCCAGTTGATCGAGCGCAACGGGCTGGACCGGGAACGCACCGCCCTCGCCGCCCGGCTGAAGCAGCAGGCCGACACCGACGGGCTGACCGGCGTGCTGAATCGCGGCGCCCTGGAAAGGCTGACCGCGCATCTCGCCGAGACGGGAACGACACCTCGTCGGATCGGACTCATCCTGCTCGATATCGACCGCTTCAAGGCGATCAACGACGCCTTCGGCCATGCCTCCGGCGATGAGGTTCTCAAGGAGACGGCGCTGCGGCTGCGCGCCACGCTCAGGCAGGACGACGTCATCGCCCGCTTCGGCGGGGAAGAATTCGCCATCCTGCTGCTCGGCCAGGACGCCGAAGCGCCGGTCGACATCGCCGAGCGGCTGCGGCTGGCCCTGCAGGTTCCGCACTACACGCTCGAAGCAGGCCGGAGCCTGGAGGTGACCGCCAGCTTCGGCACCGCATTGATCGAGGATCGGCCCTGCGCCTGGCCGAAGCTGGTCGCGGCCGCCGACCGCGCCCTCTATCGGGCGAAGGCAGCCGGCCGCAACCGCGTCGTCGCGGATGGCGACGACGCGTGAGCTTCCGCGCTCAGAGCAGGGTTCCGCTCAAGATTGCGGCCGCGACGCCGAAATAGATCACCAGCCCGGTGACATCGACGAGTGTCGCCACAAAGGGCGCCGAGGCGCTGGCCGGATCGAAGCCGAGCCGCTTGAGCGCAAAGGGCAGCATCGACCCCGTCAGGGAGCCGAAGGTGACGATGCAGACCAACGTCGCGCCGATCGTGGCGGCGACGAGCACCCAGTGCGGGCCATAATCGTAGAAACCCGCCTTCTGCCAGAGCACGATGCGCGCGATACCGATCGCCCCCAGGATGGCGCCGAGCGTCAGGCCGGTCGGCAACTCGCGCAGGGCGACGCGCCACCAATCGCGCAGCGAGACCTCGCGCAGCGCCAGCGCCCGGATGATCAGCGAAGTCGCCTGCGAACCCGAATTGCCGCCGGACGACATGATCAGAGGGATGAACAAGGCGAGCACGATCGCCTTCTCGAGCTCGGCCTCGTAGACCTGCATGGCCGAGGCCGTCAGCATCTCTCCCACCAGCAGCACCGAGAGCCAGCCGGCGCGCTTCCGGATCATCGAGAGGAAACCAATCTGGTTGTAGGGTTCGTCCAGCGCCTCCATGCCGCCGAGCTTCTGCACGTCCTCCGTCGTCTCCGCGATCATCGCGTCGATGACATCGTCGACGGTGACGATGCCGATGACGTGTCCGGCGGCATCGACCACCGGCACGGCCAGGAGGTTGTACTTGGAGATCAGCCGCGCGACGTCCTCGCGATCGACCTCGGGCGTGACCGTGAGGGGCTTGTGCTCGGGCGCCAGCGTCGCGATGGCGGCCATCGGATCGCCACTGATCAGGCGGCGCAGCGGCACCGCATGCAGCAGCGCACCACCGACACCGTCGAGGACGTAGATCGCGTAGACCGTTTCGCGCGAGCGCTCGACATGGCGGATGTGGTCCAGCGTTGCCGCGACCGTCCAATCCGACGGGACACTGACGAACTCCGTGGTCATCAGCGAGCCGGCGCTGTGCTCGGGATAGCTCAGCAGCCGGATCACGGCCGCATGCATCTCGCTGTCCAGATGCCTCAGCAGCCGCGCGCGCACCGGCTCGTCGACCTCGTCGATGAGATCGGTGACACGGTCGGCCGACATCGCGCCCAGAAAGGCGGATGTGCGTTCATCGGGGAACAGCGCGAGCGCCGCGGCAGCAGCCGTGAATTCGGGCTGGTCCAGCACTTCGACGGCGCGCTCGAACGGCAGGGCGAGCAGGACCGCGGTAGCGGTCTCGGCGTCCTGGTCGTTCAGCGTCTCGACGATATCGGCGACATGCTCGCCTGCCAGGCTGGCCGCGAGCGTCCGCGCAAGCAGATCCGTCTTCGGATCGGAAATAACTTTGGGATCGGATACGACTTTGGGATCGATGATGTCGTTCATCGGCTCTGTTCCTTGTGATCGGCCGTCATCGGCCGATCACAGGCGAGCCGGTTTCCCGGTCAGGCCCGCTTTTCGGCGGCAGACGGCATCGACTGTCGACTGGGACTGTCGCTTGGCATCGGGAGGGGGGTTCCTGTTGAGCAGCGGACCTGAACCGGCCGCCGCGCCGGCCGCATTGCACCCGCCCGTTGCGTGCGTCAACCGGAAATTCCACGACTTTCGCGCTGGATGCACCGATGGGGCGTAGCGTCCGGCGGTAACGCAGCGATGGAGATCATCCATCCGGAAACCGCGTATTCGCAGGGCAAATATTCTTTCAGGCGTGATGCGCGCAGCCGGTCTCTGCTGTAACGACAAGGCCGTCGCATCTCTCCTGCAAAGGCCCCCGCCCATGACCCTGACGATCTATGGCTGCTATCGCTCGCGTGCCACACGCAATGTCTGGCTCGCCAACGAACTCGGCCTCGCATTCGCCCATGTCCCGGTGATCCAGGCCTACCGGCTGCCCGACCCGTCGGCGGCGGATGCGCCGCTGCATACGCGCAGCGCGGACTTCCTGAAGGTCAATCCCAACGGCCATATCCCGAGCATCGATGATGACGGCTTCAAGCTGCACGAATCGCTGGCGATCAACCTCTATCTCGCCCGCAAGCATGGCGGCCCGCTTGCGCCTGCGGATGCGCAGGAAGAGGGCCTGGCCGTGATGTGGTCGCTCTGGGCCGCCACGGAATGCGAGACCCATGCGCTGAACATCCAGTACCACATGGCCGCCTATCCGCCCGAAAAGCGCAAGCCCGAGCTGGCGGAAGCGGCGCTCGCCGCCCTGCCCGCGCCCTTCACGGTCCTCGACGGCGTGCTGGCCGAGGGTGGCGGCTACGTCATGGGCGGCCGCTTCACCGTTGCCGACATCAACGTCGCCGAGATCATCCGCTATGCGAAGCCGGCGACGCAGCTCTTCGACGCCGCGCCGCGCGTGAAAGCCTGGCTCGACGCCTGCCATGCCCGCCCCGCCTTCAAGGCAATGTGGCAGGCGCGCGAAGCCGAGGCAGCCTGAGGCCGCCCTTGATCATCGGGCCGAGCATCATGCCCGGTCCGATGATCAGGCCCTTGTTTTTGCATCCGCCTCCCCCGAAAACCGCATTCCATTTTTCGGGCCAATGCTGGCGGGAATCGGGTGGTCGGGCCGTGCCCGGCTGCCTACTGACGCAGGATGACCCGCCCAGCGAGCACAGGTCCTGCCGTGACACAGCCGACTCCCGCTCCTTCGCTGCGCATGGGCCCGACCGAGTGGCTCCTGCTCGTGGTCCTGTCGCTCCTGTGGGGCGGCTCGTTCTTCTTCAACAAGCTCACCGTGTCGGAATGGCCGCCCTTCGCGGTGGTCCAGGTGCGTGTCGGGCTGGCGGCGCTGGCGCTGCTTCTGGCGGTGCGGATCAGCGGACAGTCGATGGCGGTAGGTCGCAGCCTCTGGCTCGCCTTCTTCGGCATGGGCGTCCTCAACAATCTGATCCCGTTCAGCCTGTTCCTCTGGGGGCAGCAACAGATCGCCAGCGGCCTCGCCTCGATCCTGAACGCGACGACGCCGATCTTCGCCGTGCTGGTGATGCATTGCTTCGGCAATGAGAGGGCCACCGGGCTGAAGCTCGGCGGCGTGCTGGCCGGCCTCATCGGCGTCGGCATTCTGATGGGCCCCGATGCGTTCGGCGGCCTTGGTTCCAATCTGGCGGCGCAGCTTGCCTGCGTCCTCGCAGCGGTCTCCTATGCCTTCTCCGGCCTGTTCGGGAAGCGTTTCCGCGGTCTGTCGCCGCTCGTCGCCGCCACCGGCCAGCTTTCCGCCTCCACGTTGATGATGATCCCGATCGTCTTCGTCCTGCATCCGCCCTGGACGCTGCCCGTGCCCTCGCAACAGGCTGTCCTGGCTGCCATCGGCCTGGCGCTGATCTCGACGGCGCTGGCCTACATCCTCTTCTTCCGGATCATGCGCACCGCGGGGCCAAGCAACGTCATGCTGGTGACCTTCCTGATCCCGGTCAGTGCCATCCTGCTCGGCGTCGGACTGCTCGGCGAAAGCCTGCTGCCGCGCCATTTCGCCGGGATGGCGGCGATCTTCGCAGGGCTCGCCCTGATCGACGGCAGGCTTTTCAGACGGATGCGGCCGGCCGCCGGACTCTGAAAACCACACCGCTCCTCAAACCGCCTGAGCTTTATTGCCAAAAAAATGTGAAATGTTCTAGGGTCGCTTTCGCGGCAGCAGCCGTTATCGGGGCAGAACGCAACGACTGGAAGATATCGAAAAAATCGGTACGCCAGAGGGGACCAGAGGAACACCATGGATGTTCGGCAACTGCGATGTTTCATCGCGGTGGCGGAGGAGCTTCACTTCGGCCGAGCAGCCGAGCGGCTCGGCCTCGCACCACCAGCCCTCTCGCGGCAGATCAGCAGCCTGGAAGACGAGCTCGGCGTGAGCCTCCTGACCCGGACCACCCGGCAGGTCGCGCTGACGCGGGCCGGGCTGATCATGCTCGAGGAGGCCAAGGGCATCCTGATGAAGATGGAGCATGCCTCGCGCGCCGTGCGCCAGGCTTCGCTCTCTTCGGGCCGGGTGCTGCGGGTCGGCGCGATCGATGCCGCCTCGTCGAGCTTCGTGCCCGAAGCGCTGGTCGCCTTCCGGCAGCAATATCCCGGGGTCGAGATCAAGTTCGTCGAGGCGATGACGGCCGCCCTCGTCCAGATGCTGGAGGTCGGCAAGCTCGACCTCGCCTTGACACGACCACCGCGCAAGCCGACCGACTGCGCCTTCGAGATCCTGCGCGTCGAGCGGCCGATTGTCGTTCTGCACGAGAAGCACCCGCTCGCCGCACGCGAATCCCTGACGATGCAGGACTTGGTCGGCGAGCCCTTCGTGGTTCCCTCCAAGCGCATCCGGCCCTTCGCCTATGATCTGGTGATGGCCTATTTCGAGAGCGTCGGCGCCGTCCCCAACGTCACCATCGAGGCCACTGAAAAGCCGGCGATGATGTCGGCCGTCGCGGCGGGGCTGGGCATGGCGCTGGCGCCGGACTGGGTCTCGCGGCTGAGCTTTCCCGGCGTGACGATGCGGCGCCTGCGCGGCGCGCTGCTCGATCCGCCGCCCCCCGGCGCGCTCGTCGGCATCGCCTGGCGGCCGCAGCAGAAGCTGGCATGCCGCGACGACTTCCTGGCCATCCTGCGCGAGAGCGTCACCCTGATCGACGAACGCCATGTGCTGCCGTTCGCCATTCCCGCAACGAAGCTGAAACGGACCGCCCGCCTCGTCGGGTCGGCGGTCGGAGGAGCCTGATGAGTTTGAACCAGATCGAACGGGCGCAGGGGCTGCGTATCCGCTCTTCCCAGGACATGGCGGCCGGGCTGTTCATGATCCTGCTCGCGGGCCTCGCCCTCGTGCTGTCCAGCGACCTGCCGCTCGGCACGCTGCGCCAGATCGGCCCGGGCATGCTGCCGAAATCCTTCGCGGTGATCTGCGCCGCGCTCGGGCTGATGCTGTGCCTGGCGTCGCTGCGCTTCAACGGCGAGAAGCTGGCCGGCTGGTCCTGGCGCGGCGTCATCTTCGTGCTGGGCGGCGCGATCCTGTTCGGCCTGACCATCCGCGGCTTCGATCTCGGCCCGGTCAAGGTGCCGCAACTCGGCCTCGTCGTGTCCGGCCCTCTCGTCGTGCTGGTCGCCGGCTGCGCCGCGGAAGACGTCAAGTGGAAGGAGCTGATCATCTTCGCCGTGGTGATGACGACGTTCTGCGCCCTCCTGTTCAAATACGCGCTGAGCCTGCCGATCCCGCTCGCGCCCTGGCTGCTTGGAATCTGAGGTCATCATGGACGTTTTTGCCAATCTAGGCCTGGGTTTCGCAACGGTTTGGAAGATCGTCTGGTGGGCGCCGGGCTTCCTGCAGGGCGCCTTCGCCATCCCCCTGCCGATGAACATCCTGCTCTGCTTCGTCGGCTGTCTCGTCGGCACGCTGATCGGGGTCCTGCCCGGCGTCGGGCCGATCGCGACCATCGCAATGCTGCTGCCGATCACCTTCGGGCTCGATCCGGTGGGCGCGCTGATCATGCTCGCCGGCATCTATTATGGCGCGCAATATGGCGGCTCGACCACCGCGATCCTGGTCAACATCCCCGGTGAGGCGACCTCGGTGGTGACGACGCTCGACGGTCACCAGATGGCCAAGCAGGGCCGCGCCGGCGTGGCGCTCGGCACCGCGGCGCTGGGCTCTTTCTTCGCCGGTTGCGTCGCCACCGTCGTCATCGCAGCGCTGGGCGCGCCCCTGACCAAGCTGGCGTTGCTGTTCGGCCCGGCCGAGTATTTCTCGCTGATGGTGATGGGCCTGTGCTTCGCGGTCGTGCTGGCACGCGGCTCGATCCTCAAGGCCTTCTGCATGATCATGCTCGGCCTGCTGCTCTCCACCGTCGGCACCGACCTCGAAACCGGCCAGGAGCGCATGACCTTCGGTTTCGCGCCGCTCGCCGACGGCATCGACTTCGCCGTGCTGGCAATGGGTGTGTTCGGCTTCGCCGAAGTTCTGCGCAACCTCGAGAACCCCGAAGCGCGCGATGTCGTGCGCACCAAGATCGGCCGTCTCCTGCCGGACTGGAGCGACATCAAGCAGTCGATCAACCCGGTGCTGCGCGGCACCACGATCGGCGCGATCCTCGGCATCCTCCCCGGCAACGGCGCCGTGCTCGGCCCGTTCGCCAGCTACACCGTCGAGAAGAAGATCGCCAAGGATCCGTCCCGCTTCGGCAAGGGCGCGATCGAGGGTGTAGCGGGACCCGAGTCGGCCAATAATGCCGGCGCGCAGACAGCCTTCATCCCGCTGCTGACGCTCGGCATCCCGCCCAACGCCGTCATGGCGCTGATGGTCGGTGCCATGACGATCCATGGCATCATTCCCGGCCCCCAGGTGATGACGAAGAACCCGGACCTGTTCTGGGGCCTGATCGTCTCGATGTGGATCGGCAACCTGATGCTGCTCGTCATCAACCTGCCCTTGATCGGGCTCTGGGTGAAGCTGCTGCAGGTGCCTTACCGGCTGATGTTCCCGGCGATCCTGATCTTCTGCTGCATCGGCATCTACTCGGTGAACAACCAGCCGGTGGACGTCGCCTTCACCGCGATGTTCGGCCTGTTCGGCTACATCCTGATCAAGCTCGGCTTCGAGCCGGCGCCGATGCTGCTGGGCTTCGTGCTCGGCAAGCTGATGGAGGAGAAGCTGCGGCAGGCCCTGATCATCTCGCGCGGCTCGTTCTGGACCTTCGTCGAGCGGCCGATCTCGGCGGGGCTGCTGCTTGTCGCCGTGGCCGTTCTCGCCATCGCCCTGCTGCCGTCGATCAACAAGAAGCGCGACGAGGTCTTCACCGAATGACGGGGTTGCCGCGTTGATCTCGCGGTACCACCTTGCCGTCCAACAAGAATGAGGAAGGGAACACCATGAAGAAGCTCGCTCTCGGTCTCGCGGCCGCGATGTCCCTGGCTTTCGCCGGAGGCGCCAATGCCCAGGCCTATCCGACGAAGCCCGTCACGATGATCGTTCCGTTCGCCGCTGGCGGGCCGACCGACATCATCGCCCGGATCGTCGGAGACCATATGTCGAAGACGCTCGGTCAGCAGATCGTGATCGAGAACGTCGCGGGCGCCGGCGGAACCACCGGCATCACACGTGCCCTGACGGCTGCTCCCGATGGCTACACCATCGCGATGGGCCATCTCGGCACCTTCTCAGCGGCGCCAGCCACCTATCCAGGCCTGAAATACGATCCCTTCGCCGGCATGCAGGCGATCGGTCTGGCCGGCGGCACGCCGATCCTGATCGTCGCCCGCAAGACGCTGGAGGCGCCCGATCTGAAGGCCTTCGTCGCGGCTGTGAAGGCCAACCCCGACAAGTTCAACGAAGCCCATGCCGGTCTCGGTTCGGTCTCGTGGACGACCTGCACCCTGTTGAAGGGCCAGCTCGGCGTGCCGAAGCTGAATGCGGTGGCCTATCGCGGCACCGGCCCGGCGCTGAACGATCTCGTCTCCGGCCAGATCGACTTCATGTGCGACCAGATCGTCAGCGTTGCCGAACAGGTCAAGGCCGGCACGATCAAGGCCTACGCCATCGCCTCGGAGAAGCGTTCGCCGGCCCTGCCGAACGTGCCGACGACCACCGAAGCCGGCCTGCCGGACTACCAGATCGAGGCCTGGAACGGCATCGCCGCGCCCAAGGGAATCCCGAAGGAGGCGGTCGACAAGCTGGTTGATGCGCTCAACAAGGCCCTGAACGACGAGGGCACACAGAAGCGCCTGCTCGATCTCGGCACGGTGATTCCGACCGCAGCCGAGCGCACGCCCGACGGCTTCGCCGCCCTGATCAAACGCGACGCCGCCAAGCTCGATCCGGCGCTGAAGGCTGCTCCGAAATAGGCAGCCGCGACTGAAAAATCACATGACGGCGGGCTCCGGCCCGCCGTTTTTCGTTTCAGGCTTGCTTTTGCCGATGCCGCAGTTGACGCGGCAACCTTTTGATAAACCGTCGCTTCATGCCGCTGCGTGACGTTATGTAACATGTCGTGACCGATCGTCGCGGAACCGCCACAGCGGTTGGTTGTTGTCCCTCCGAACTTTGAGCAAACCTTGCTCTCGGAAGGAGAACAACCATGATCAAGAAGCTTGCACTTGTAGCCGCCATCGTCGCCATTCCGGCCACGGCCTTCGCTCAGACTCAGGTCCAGCAGCAGCCCTCGGGTGGTGCCACCGGCGGCGCCGTCAGCGGCGCGACCTCGGGTGCCATCGGCGGCGCGATCGTCGGCGGTCCTGTCGGTGCCGCAGTCGGCGGCGTCGGCGGCGCGGTGGTCGGCGCCATCATCGGCGACGCGGCCTCGCCGAAGTTCCGCACCTATGTCGTCGAGCAGAGCGTGCCGTCCTATCGCTACGCCGAGCCGGTCACGGTCGGCACGGTCCTGCCGGAAGAGGGCATCACCTATCGCGAGGTTCCCGCCGAGTATGGCGCGCCCGCCGGCTACCGCTACACGGTCGTGAACGAGCGCCCGGTCGTGGTCGAGCCGCGCACCCGCCGCGTGGTCCAGATCATCAACTGATCCTGCGATCGAACTGACCAGCCTATCGGCCCGCCCCAGAAATGGGGCGGGCCTTTTCGTGTTGGAGCCCTGCTGGGTTCGGAACAACCGCGCGGCCGCCTCGTTTATTCCATAAGCTTCGGAGACGTCTCGGTCCCATGCGACCGTTCAAGGCTCCGGTGTTTTGGTTTTGACGCGTTGCTCCCACAGCGAACCGCAACCCACTTCGCTCAGCAACGCTCCAGCATCTCAAGGAGATCGACCATGATGAAGAGATTAGCTTTTGCCGCGGCCCTTGCCGTGCTTCCCGCCACCGTCTTCGCGCAGAGCAGCGGTCCGGCCATCCGCGATCCGGCCGGAGGAGCGACGCGTGATCCTGCGCTTGGTGTCGTGGCTCCCGGCCCGGCTCTGACTCGCGATCCTGCCGGTGGATCGATGATCGACGATACACCGCGCTTCCGTACCTATGTGATGGAGCAGCGCGTCCCATCCTACGGCTATCAGCAGCCCGTCGCCGTCGGCGTGGTCCTGCCGGAGGAGGGCGTCGTCTATCGCGAGGTGCCGGCCGGCTATGGCGCGCAGGGCTATCGCTACACGGTGGTGAACGATCGTGCCGTAGTGGTTGAGCCGCGCACCCGCCGCATCGTCCAGATCATCAACTGATCCGGCATGGTCCACGGAGTGGTCGCGTCATCGCGACCTGACCGCTCCGGCGGATCAGCGGCCCGCTCCCGAAAGGGGGCGGGCTTTGTGTTGTAGAGTGTCGGCTCCGGCTCAGCGCGTGCCGAACATGCGGTCGCCGGCATCGCCGAGGCCGGGCACGATATAGCCGTGGTCGTTGAGCCGCTCGTCGATCGCCGCCGTCCAGATCCGGACATCCGGATGGGCGCCGCGCAGCCGCTCGATGCCCTCGGGCGCGGCCAGCAGGCAAACGAAGCGCAGATCCTTGGCGCCGCGTTCCTTCAGCCGGTCGATGGCGGCGACGGCCGAATTGGCGGTCGCCAGCATCGGGTCCATCACCACGATCATGCGCTCGGCAACGTCGGAGGGGGCCTTGAAGTAATACTCCACCGCCTGCAGCGTGTCGGGATCGCGATAGAGCCCGATATGGGCGACGCGGGCGGCCGGAACGAGTTCCAGCATGCCGTCGAGAAAGCCGACGCCGGCCCGCAGGATCGGCGCGAAGACCATCTTCTTGCCGGAGATGATCGGCTGCATCGACTTCGTCAGCGGCGTCTCGATCTCGATCATCTCGATCGGCAGATCGCGCGTTACCTCGTAGCAGAGCAACATGCCGATCTCGTTGAGGAGCTGGCGGAAGCTCTTGGTCGAGCGGTCCTTCTCGCGCATCAGCGTGAGCTTGTGCCGGACCAGCGGGTGATCGACGACGGTGACTCCGTCCTGTTGCGTGGTCATGCGGTCCATTCCCCTTTTTTGCCCTCAGCCCTCATCCTGAGGAGCCGCGAAGCGGCGTCTCGAAGGATGCTCCAGAGCGCACTGGAACATCCTTCGAGACGCAAGGCTCGCGCCTTGCTCCTCAGGATGAGGGCTGAATGGATGGTCAGCCAGAATCAAAACACCGTGCCGTCGCTGATGATCGTCAAGGGCGGACCGCCGCCCTCACGCTTCGTCGCCGCGATGCGCCGGCCGGCCGCCCAGGTGCCGCCTTCCAGCACCTTGGCCAGTGGCAGATCCTCGCGGCTTCGGCCGAGCCGCTTGCGGACCAGGCTGCCGATCTCGTCGAGCAGCGCCACCGTCAGCGCCCGCCATTCGACGACCAGCGTCGAGCCGGGCTCATGGGCGCGCGTCGCATCGGCCTCGTCCTTCAGCGCGATCACGCCCAAATCGAGGAACAGCCCGCCATTGCGGTATTCCGGCAGGCCGGTGAGATCGTCGATGTCGACGACCGCGATGCCGGCCCATTGCAGCGGCTCGATCAGCGAATAGGTCAGCCATTGCGACAGCTTGTGGAAGGGCACAAGCCCCGCCGTGACGCTGTCCTGCGCGATCAGGGGATGGCGCCAGGTGTCGCCGAGCGGGACGCCGGCCAGCGTCAGCCGCGACGGCCAGATGCCACCGAAACAGGCCAGCACCTCGGCCAGCATGTGACCGGCGCGCAGCGTGCCGGTCTCGGCTGCGCCCGCGAAACGATCGAACAGGTCGCCGGGACGCGCCATGCCCTGGCGTTCGAGTTCTTCGCCGAGCCGGTTGAGCAGCGCCGCACGGCCTTCGACGGCAAGCAGCGGATTGGCCGGGCCGGCCTGGAAACCCGCAGCCAGCGCAGCCGGATCGAGCCGCTTCAGCGCGGTGGCATCGACCCGCAGCGGCTGACCGGGATCGCTGGAGAACAGGCCTGCCGCGAACATGTCGAGAGAGGCCAGGGCCAGCCCCTCCGAGCGGGCGGCCTGCTTGCCACTGACCGCGTCGCGATAGGACCAGTCCGCGCCTGCGCCGGCATCGAGCAGCACGCTGACGATGGCGAGGTCGTAAGCGGCGCGGCCGCGCTCGCCAGCATCGCGGAAGTTCGCGCCGAGATCGAGCACGCTCCAGCGATCCATCCCGGCGATGACGAAATGCCGCCAGCGGGCATGGAAGGGAATGTCGAGCGTCGGATAATTGGCCCTGACCGTGTCGAGCACATAATCGGCGCAGGCTTCCAGCCGCTGCGGCGCGACAGTGAAATGCAGCAGCTTGCCGGCAAGGCCGAGCTCCAGCATCTCCTGGGCGCGGGCGCGGATGGCGGCCGGTTTCAGCAAGCCGCGGACGGCCTCGGGATCGCGATCTGGCATGGTCAGAACTTGTCGAGTTCGCGGCCGACCGTTGCCTTGAGCGCATTGTCGCCCGGCGCGCCGTCGGGCGAGTAGTACCCTGCCGCCTTCTTGGCCTCGATCTCGACCGAGGCGTCGAGCGGTATCAGCTCGGGCGGGATCGCGACGCGCTCACCGATCTCGATGCCGGACTGGACCATGGCATCGTATTTCATGTTCGACATCGACATCAGCCGGTCGATCCGGGTGACGCCGAGCCAATGCAGCACGTCGGGCATCAATTGCTGGAAGCGCGCATCCTGGACGCCGGCGACGCATTCGGTGCGTTCGAAATAGGTCGCGGCGGAATCGCCGCCCTCCTGGCGCTTGCGGGCGTTGTAGACGAGGAATTTCGTCACCTCGCCGAGCGCCCGGCCTTCCTTGCGGTTGTAGACGATCAGGCCGACGCCGCCGCCTTGCGCCTCCTTCACCGCCTCCTCGATGCCGTGCACGAGATAGGGCCGGCAGGTGCAGATGTCGGAGCCGAACACGTCCGAACCGTTGCACTCGTCATGAACGCGGCAGGCGACGCGGCTCTTGCCATCCGACAGGGCCGAAACCTCGCCGACGACATAGGCCGTGATCGAGCCAATCGGCGGCAGGAAGACGTGCAGATCCGGCCGCGTCACCAATTCAGGATACATGCCGCCGGTCTGCTCGAACAGCGTGCGGCGCAGCTCGTTCTCGCTGGTGCCGAAGCGCTCGGCGATGCCCGGCAGATGCCAGACCGGGTCGATCGCGATCTTGGTGACGCTGACATCGCCGGATTTGTGCAGGATGTGGTCGTCGGGCGCGAGCCGGTGGGCCGCCATCGCGGCGAGAATCTCGGGCAGGTTGAGGCGGGCCTTGGTGACGGCGATAGTCGGGCGGATGTCGATGCCCTCGCCGATCAACCGGCCGAAATCCTGCGCGACGCGATGGCCAAACGGGTCCATCGAGACGATCCTGCCCGGCGCAAACCATTGCGGCTGTTCGCGGATCTCGGCGGTCGGATGAGTGTTGTGCAGATCGGGGCGCTGCGAGGGGTTCATGGCACGGGCCGAGATCGCGAGCGCGCGATAGATCGAATAGGAGCCGCCATGGGCGCCGATGACGTTGCGGTCTCCCGGCGTCGTGGTCGAGGCGATGACGGGTCCGCGCTGCGCCGGTGTCTCTGCGTCCCAGCGGATCGGGAAGCGCGTCGCGGCGCTGCCGGGCTCGGGGTGGGAGGTCAGCCGGATATGGGTCGTGCGGTTCGACGCGTTCATCGCGATGTTCGCCTGCAATAGGAAAGGGCCCCGCGACGCAAAAACGTCCGGGGCCCTCTGGACCTAGTCAAGTGTGCAGCAGCGACAGCGCAGCGTCAATCGGGGCGCTTTGGGCGCTCTGCCGTCATGGTCGGGCTTGTCCCGACCATCCACGTCGTCCTTCGGCGAGACCTGTGTTCAAGACGTGGATGCTCGCCACAAGGGCGAGCATGACGGCCTTGGCTCAGAACACTGCGAGATAGCGCAGCAGCGAAATGATGCCGATGACGATGACGATGATCTGGACGACGTTCTTGATCTGGCTGTCGAGCGGCAGCATCCGCACGAGATAAAGCACAAGACCGATGACGAGAACGGTGATCAGCAGAGAAATGAGAATGCTCATGAAAATGAACCTTTTAAATCGGCCGTAGCCGGCCCCCCGGAGCCGATGCCGCGACGCATTCGCAGCACCCCCATCCGATGACAGAACGTCGCAGTGTGGGACTTGGTTCCGTTGGGATGGTTCGCTGGCGAAGGGGGCGGGTACGCTGGGAGCCGCGACGGAGAACCCCTCTCCTTAAGGAGAGGGGTAGGGGTGAGGTGTCGGCCCCTGGACCAGTGGGACGATACCCTCACAGTTTGGCGGCTGTGAGGGCACGGCAGCCGTGTCAAACGGCCGACCCCTCACCCTGCCCGCTCCCTACGGGAGAGGGTTCCCCGCGCTCTTCCGGAGAGACCGAGCCTATCCCGCGATGCGCCCGAAATCCGCGACCGCGCGCGTCGCCGCGCGGAGCTGGTTCAGCAGCCGCAGCCGGTTGGCGCGGAGCGCCGGATCGGGGTCGTTGACCGTGACCTTGTCGAAGAAGGCGTCGACGGCGGGCCGCAGTTCCGCCAGCGCCGACATCGCGCCCTCATAGTCCTCGGCCGCGACGGCGGCCTCGGCCTTAGGCGTCGCCTGTGCGAGCGCCACTGCCAGCGCCTTCTCCTCGATCAGCCCGGCATCGGCGATGAGCTGGAGGTCGGCAGCGCCGGCGAAGGCACCCTCGCCGTCCTTCTTTTCCTCGGCCCTGAGGATGTTGGCGGCGCGCTTGTAGCCGGCGAGCAGGCTCTTGCCGTCCTCGGTTTCGAGGAAACGCCCGAGCGTCGCGACGCGGCGGGTGATGAGCAGGAGGTCGTTCGTTTCGGCAATCGTGATGCTGAACTTGCTTTCCGTGACGATGGCCGGAGGGGGCACGACGGCATCGATCAGATCATGGCGAGCGCCCTGATCGCGCATCAGAACCCTCAATCTTTCATAGATGAACTGATTGAACCCATCGATGAAGGCCCAACTGCCTAGAAAAACCTCCGTAAGATCGACAGTTTTCCCGTCGTTAGGATCGATCTCGTTGGCATTGCCGTCGCTGTACCTGTCCGCAGCGCCGCCAAAGACATGGTCGATGTCGATCCGAATCTCATTGGTGAGAATCAGCCGAATCACTCCAAGCGCGGCCCGACGCAACGCATAGGGATCTTTGCTGCCGGTCGGCTTCTCGTCGATCGTCCAGAAGCCGGCGAGCGTGTCGAGCTTGTCGGCAAGCGCGACCGCCACCGAAACCGGATCGGTCGGGACCCGATCTGAGGGGCCGAGCGGCTTGTAGTGCTCCTCGATCGCCGCGGCGACGGAAGCGTGCTCGCCCTGAAGCTCCGCGTATTTGCGGCCCATCAGGCCCTGTAATTCCGGGAACTCGCCGACCATCTCGGTCGGGAGGTCGGCCTTGGCGAGCTTGGCAGCGCGCTCGGCGAGGTCGGGATCGGCGCCGACGATGGGGGCGAGTTCGCGCGCCAGCGCCGCGATGCGCTGCACCCGCTCGCCTTGCGTGCCGAGTTTGGCGTGGAAGACGACGCCGAGCTTGTCGAGCTTGGCCATGCGCTGGTCGAGCGGCTTGGACAGATCAAGCCCGAGCTTGTCGGCGCTGTCCGTCAGCGTGTCGAGATCGGGCAGGTTGCCCTTGTCGGTCGCGAAGAAATAGGCGGCATCGGAGAGACGCGCCCGCACGACGCGCTCATTGCCGGCGGTGATCGCCGCGCCGCCATCGCTGGCGATCAGGTTCGAGGTCAGCAGGAAGCGGTTGGCGAGGTTGCCCGTGGCGGGATCGCGCAGCACGAAGCATTTCTGGTTCGCCCGGATCGTCGCCCGGATCGTCTCGGCGGGGATTTCGAGGAAGCGTTCCTCGAAGGAGCCCATCAGCACGACCGGCCATTCGACCAGGCCTGCGACCTCCTCCAGCAAGCCCTCGTCCTCAACCAGTTCGAGGCCCTGCGCGAAGGCCAAAGTCTTCGCGTCGGCGAGGATGATCTCCTTGCGCCGGTCGGCATCGAGCACGACCTTGGCCTTCTCCAGTGCCGCGACGTAATCGTCGAAGCGCCTGACCGTGATCGCGCCCGGCGCATGGAAGCGGTGGCCATAGGTGATGTTGGCGGAGACGATGCCGTCGACCTCGAAGGCCACGATCTCGGGTTCTTCCGTCTCGGCGCCGAAGGTGCAGAGGATCGTATGCAGCGGGCGCACCCAGCGCAGGCTCGCGCCGGCCGCCGAGGCCTTGCCCCAGCGCATCGATTTAGGCCAGGGGAAGGCGCGGATCACGGCCGGGACGATCTCGGCGATGGCCGCGATCGTCTCCTGGCCGGGCTTCTCGATGACGGCGATGTAGCTATCGCCCTTCTTCGGGTCGCTGACGATCGTCGCCTGGTCGAGCGAGGAGAGGCCGGACGCTTTGAGGAAGCCCTGAACAGCGGCATCGGGCGCGCCGACGCGCGGGCCTTTGCGCTCCTCGCGGATATCGCTGCCGCGCACGGGCAGGCCGGCGATATGCAGGGTGAGCCGGCGCGGCGTGGCGAAGGCCTTGGCGCCCTCATAGACGAGGCCGCGCTCGACCAGCGCATCGGTGACGAGCTTGCGCAGATCGTCGGCCGCCTTGCGCTGCATGCGGGCGGGGATCTCTTCGGAGAAAAGTTCGAGCAGGAGATCGGGCATCAGTTTGCTCCCCCGCCCGCCGTCTTCAGCCAGGCGGCACCGCAGGCCTTGGCGAGTTCGCGGACGCGCAGGATGTAGCTCTGGCGCTCGGTGACCGAGATCACGCCGCGCGCATCGAGCAGGTTGAAGCTGTGGCCGGCCTTGAGGCACTGGTCATAAGCCGGCTGGACCATCAGATGACGCTCGCCGCTCTCGCCCTTGTCGAGCAGGGCACGGCATTCGGCCTCGGCCTCGGCGAAGCGCCGGAACAGCGCGGCCGTATCGGCGTGCTCGAAGTTGTAGCGGGAGTATTCCTGCTCGGCCTGCAGGAAGACGTCGCGATAGGTCACCTTCGCGTCGCCTTCGAGGCCGTTGAAGTTGAGCTCCATGATGCTCTCGACATTCTGCAGATAGCAGGCGAGGCGTTCGAGGCCGTAGGTGAGTTCGCCCGAGACCGGCGCGCATTCGATGCCCGCGACCTGCTGGAAATAGGTGAACTGGCTCACCTCCATGCCGTCGCACCAGCACTCCCAGCCCAGCCCCCAGGCGCCAAGCGTCGGATTCTCCCAGTCGTCCTCGACGAAGCGGATATCGTGCAGCAGCATGTCGATGCCGATGGCTTCGAGCGACTGGAGATAGAGCTCCTGCAGGTTCGGCGGGTTCGGCTTCAGGATGACCTGGAACTGATAGTAATGCTGCAACCGGTTGGGGTTCTCGCCATAGCGGCCGTCCTTGGGGCGGCGCGAGGGCTGGACATAGGCCGCGTTCCACGGCTTGGGACCCAGCGAGCGCAGCATCGTGCCGGGATGCGAGGTGCCGGCGCCGACCTCCATGTCATAGGGCTGGAGGATGACGCAGCCGCGTTCGGCCCAGAAGCGCTGCAACGTCAGCAACAGCCCCTGGAAGGAGCGCGTCGGGTCCATTGCGGGCGAGGTCGCGGCGACGGGATGCGAGGCGAGGACGGACAAGATGTCGAAGCCTTCCAAATGACGGGAATGGCCGCGTGCTTAGGGGCTGGCGGTGCTTTCGGTCAAGCGCGGGAGGCAATTGGAGCCGGACAGCTTCCGTTCATCCAGCGCGCGATAATCTCCCTCGTCCGTGAGATCCGCGGCGTTCGGGGCGAGCGCTTGAGCCGGATCGGCGGCGTCGAAGTCGAGTAGGAGAATACCATGCTGTCATCCCGCATCGTCGCCGCGGCCTTCGGCGCGCTCACCCTGGCCGCTTCCGCCTTCATCGCCGCTCCGGCCAGCGCCGCGCCGGTTTCCACTGGGACGGTCCAGACCACGCAGGCCCAGGGCGACCTCGTCGAACAGGCGCAGTATTATGGCCCTCGCCGCCATTATGGCCGGCCGCGCTATTACGGCCGCCCGGTCTATCGCCCGCGCTGCTTCGTCACCCAGCGCCGCGTCTGGACCGGCTATGGCTGGGTGGTACGCCCGGTGCGCGTCTGCCGCTGAGCCCGGCCCCGGCTGCCGAGATGCGGCCTCAATCTGAAGACAAGCTGAACGGCGCGACCAAGTGCCGTTCAGCTTTGGGAACCTAAACTGCCGTTCAGAGTAGCCTTGAACGTCAGAGTAGCCTTGCACTCAGGACGGCGGCAGACCGCGCAGCGAGAGGCTGGCGGCGCCCTAACGAGGAGGATCACGATCATGTTCCGCAAGACACTTCTCGCCCTCGCAGCTGCGACGACCCTGGGCGGCCTATCGCTTGCCGCCGCCCCGGCCAGCGCCGCCCCGGTCGCAGCCGGCCAGAGCGTCCAGACCGAGACCGGCCTGCTGCAGCAGGCGCAGTATTATTACGGCCCGCGCCGCTACTATGGCCCGCGCCGCTACTATGGCCCGCCGCGCTATTACGGTCCGCGCCGCTATTACGGGCCGCCGCGCTTCTATGGCCCGCCGCCGCTGTTCGTGCCGCCGGTGCCGTTCTACGGGCCGCGCTATTATTACTGATCGCGGTTTGGCGGTGATGGCCCGGTCTCAGCCGTCATCGCAAGCGCCGCCCTGCCCCGGTGCAGCGCCTCGCTTTGCGACGTGAAGCCGCCCTCGGGCGCATTGAGAACGAAAGCCGGCAGCAACGCTGCCGGCTTTTTGCTACTCATGACCGCCGTCACGACGATGCGGATCGCCGGCCGGTCTGCCAGCGCATGGATTGGGCGGATGGCGACATCGCCGAAGCCGGTGCCGAGAGCACCGAGAATCTCCGCCAGAGCCTCGGGCCGGTGGATCAGCACGATCCGCCCGCCCGGCCGCAGCAGACGGCGCGCCGCCCTGAACCAGGGCTCCAGCGAACCATCGACGACATGGGCGGCGCGGCGGTTGGGCACGGGCGAGGCTCTGGTCCCGCCCGGCGGGTAGAAGGGCGGATTCATCGCGACGCAGGCGAAGCTGCCCGCATGCAAGCCAGTCTCCGCCGCCGGGCCGGCGATATCCGCCGCCACGACGCGCGCACGACCGGTCAGCCCGTTGAGCACGATGTTCTCGGCCGCCAGCGCCGCGAGATCGGGGTCGCGCTCGAGCAGCACGATTTGCAAGGCCGGCTGCGCCAGCGCGGCGGCCAGCCCGACGGTACCGACGCCGGCGCCGATGTCGAGCAGCGGCCCCTCGCCAAGATCGGGCACGGCGGCGGCGAGCAGGATCGCGTCGCTGCCGGCGCGATGGCCGCGCCTGGGCTGACGCAGCAGGAGGCGGCCGTCGAGCAAGCGGTCCTCGACGATTTCGCCCAGCCCTGAAAACGTCTCAACCATCGCGCAATTCGGGGCCGAATCCGGCTTCGGTCAGCAAGGCGCGGGCGCGCATCCGGTCGGCCTCGCGCACCAGCAGCCGGCGCGGGAAGGCGCCGATCATGCCTTCGAGCGCGCTGATATGCTGGTCGGCGATCAGGCAATCGAGATTGGCCGAAGCCAGCAGCGCCTCGATGGCGCCGAGCAGGACGATGTCGTTGGTACGGACGAGTTCATGCATCGCCTGATGGAGCCCATCCGGGCACCGCCGCGCAAGCCCCTTGCACGTCGCCTGCCCTCCTGCGGCGTCATTCCAATGTGCGGGGGCTGGTCACCCATGCGACGGTTGTGGCAAGGCTGTACCGCGCCGCAAGCTGCGCAGGCTGCCGGAGTGGATGATATGGGCGTCGTCGTCGCGTTCGAGGACAAGGAAGCCGGCCAGAGCCAGGGCAATGCCCGGATCGAAACCCTGGTCGAGCTCGTGCGCGCCGATATGGAGCGCGTCAATGCGATGATCCTGTCGCGCACCGGCTCCAGCGTGACGATGATTCCCGAGGTCGCCAACCACCTGATCTCGTCGGGCGGCAAGCGCCTGCGGCCGATGCTGACGCTGGCGACGGCGGGGCTGTGCGGCTATCGCGGCGAGGGCCATGTCAAGCTCGCAGCCTCGGTCGAGTTCATGCACACCGCGACGCTGCTGCATGACGACGTCGTCGACCAGAGCGACATGCGCCGGGGCAAGCTCGCCGCCCGCATGCTCTGGGGCAACGAGGCGAGCGTGCTGGTCGGCGATTTCCTGCTCGGCCAGGCCTTCAAGATGATGGTCGAGGTCGGTTCGCTGCGGGCGCTCGACATTCTCTCGACGGCCGCCGCCGTGATCGCCGAGGGCGAGGTGCTGCAGCTCTCGGTCGCCAAGAACACCGAGACCACCGAGGACGAGTATCTCGCCGTGATCCGCGGCAAGACGGCCGAGCTCTTCGCCGCCGCCTGCGAGGTCGGCCCGGTCATCGCCAATGCGACCAAGGCGGACGCCGCCGCCTGCCGCAGCTACGGCCTCAATCTCGGCATCGCCTTCCAGCTCATCGACGATGCGCTCGACTATGGCGGCGTCGCCACCAAGCTCGGCAAGAACACCGGCGACGATTTCCGCGAGGGCAAGATCACCCTGCCCGTCGTGCTCTCCTTCCGGCGCGGCAGCGATGCCGAGCGCGCCTTCTGGAAGCGCACGCTGCAGAACGGCGACGTCCGCGACGGCGACCTCGAGGAGGCGCAAGGCATCATGAAGCGCCACCGCGCGCTCGACGACACGATCCAGCGCGCCGAGCACTACGCCAAGATGGCCAAGGACGCGCTCGGCCTGTTTCCGGCCACAGCCATGAAGCAGGCGCTGAACGAGGCGGTCGATTTCTGCGTGGCGCGGGCGCATTGAGCATCAACTCCCACCACGCCTAAGCGCCAAGCGCGGGGAACCCTCTCCCTACGGGAGAGGGTTCCCCGCGGCCTTCGACCTGTCCGCATACCGAAAGGCCCGTCCGGCCCCAAGCCGCGGGGTTTCTCACAGACGATCCCGAAGGGGATGCGCGGAGACGGGGGGCGCGCGGGCTTTGCCGCGTGCCGATGTCGAATGTCGATGTCGAGATGTCGATGCGACGCCGATCTCGCGCCGCCCGGCTCCGCGCGCGGGGATTTTGGGCATGGCCGGTCCATTGTCCCTGGCTAAGGAACGTCGGATCGGGTCGCCTCCGCAAGTCCCCGCCAGCGACGGCGAGACCTCACGAAACCCGCAACTGCACCCGGCCGCACGACGCCTCGCGACAGCCCCCTTGGTCGGGCACAGCGCGGGGAGGATAGGCATGGGAGTGGTGGGGCGGGGATAAGGTGGTGAGGGTTATGCCCGCTGGATCGCGATCACAGCGATGGCATCAAGCGCAGGCTACGCATTTCGTTTTCTGCATTCTCTTCACGCGAACCGGTATCCACTTCGCTCGAAAACGCTCTAACGATCGTTTCCGAGTCCGCCGGATACGGCGTCGATCTGCTCCAACTGGTTGAGCAGAGTCGAAATCGCTGTGATCATCTGGGGGAATGCGAAGGGTTTTGAGATCATCACGCTGTTTGGAACGCCCTGTGCGGACCAATCGACGGCGCTATCGCCACTCATATAGATCATTGGCATCGTCGGCACGGCTTGCCGGACATGCCGTCCGACCTCCCAGCCACTAACGCCTTTACCCAGTCTGATGTCCGAGACAACGGCTCTGATGTCGCCCGCGCGATCATCGAAGGCCGCCATGCCCTCGGCGGCTGAGGAAGCGGTGATGACCTCGAACCCCGCCTCGGCAAGAGCTGCTTCGACATCCATGAGGATCAGCGGCTCATCCTCGATCACCAGCACGACGAGCGGTTCCATCGATGGTACTCCCATAACGCCCACCAACCCCCGACCAGGCATATGGTTCGCTTCGGGACTTAAAATGCCTGTGCATCTTTAACAAACTGCGAGCCCGGCTCTTGGCAGCCACTCCTGCCCGGCTACGCGCAGCGGCAAGCGAGGCGTGGGAGGAGCCTTCGACGTGATGACCAAGGAGCTGTCGTGATCCTTCGAGAATGGCGTGGCCGCGCCGAGCCCGGCCGAGCGGGCGCCTACCCCGCGCATTTTCGCGCAAGGGTGGTGCAGGAACTCCGGCACGTTCCCGGCTTCCTGTGGGCGGAGCTTGTCCGGCGCGATCTCGGTGATGCGGTCGAGTTCACGGTGCTGACGCGATGGGCGTCGATGGCTGCGATCCGCACCTTCGCCGGCGAGGACGCAGCCAAGGCGGTGGTCGAGCCCGGCGCGGTGGCCGCGCTGCGGGACTATGACGCGCACGTCACGCATCACGAGGTGATCGACAGCGTCGCACCGGATGCCGGGTGATCCGGCTCACCGCCGATTGCGGGAGCGGGCGGGCAGCGCTCAGCGGCCCAACATCAGCTTTGCTCCGCAGGCGTCGAGGTTGGGCGGCGCGCCTGCCGGAAATCGCTTGCGGGCGATGTGGACCATGTCGGCGCGATGGCGCGGGCTGCCGAGATAGGCCTGCTGCGGGATCAGCGTGTCGAGCGGCGTGTGCAGGAAGGTCTGGATTTCGGCGCCGCCGGTCAGCGTCCAGAGCGTTTCCACGCAAGCCTCCCGCGTTTCCGCACAGGATGCGGCGCAGAAATCCCGAACCGGCTTTGCCTCGGGGGCCGTCATCAGGATGGCGCGCGCCGATGTCAGGGCCTGCTCGCGTGCCGGAGCGGAGGCGGCCTTGAAGGCGACGTCTGCTTCGGCCGCAATCCGCCCCTTGCGCAGGACGCGTCCGATGAGATTGGCCGCCGTCGGAACGGGTATGCCCGCGAGGCCTCCGACATCAACGCTGAAGAACAGCATCTGCTGCAGGCTGCCGGTCCATTCCGGCGACAGCGCCTCGGCGACGGCGGCGCGCAAGCGTCCGGCCGCCTCGGGCGCGGGCGGTGTCGGATAGGCCGCCGGCCACAGGCGCACCGCCGCGCCCCACCAGACCCAGAAGCGCATCTCGTTGGGCAGGCGGGACCCGGCATCGAACTCGGCGAGCGATTCCGGCCTGTGGTTGAACGCCATGGCCAGGGCCGTCCGCGCCGCATCGATCTGGCCGAGCGCCAGCAAGGGCGCAGGATCGCTTTTCTGCTGCGCCGCCTCGAACGCCTCGGCCAGCGCGCGCCGGGCCTTGACGCTGTTCAGCCAGGATTCGCCGGAAAGCCCGCCCGGTTTGCGCAGCAGGGCGATGCGCTGCGCCCGCTCCAGAGCGGGCACATAGTCGCCTTGCCAGACGCGAGGCTCGATCACGCCCAGAGCCAGCATCGCGTCCTCGTCGCCGGCCTTCGCCAGAGCCGACAGGGCAGGAAGCGCGACCGCGTCGTCACCCGCAAGCCAGGCCGCGATCGCATCATCGAGCGCTGCGGCACGCAGGGGGCAAACGGCCGAAAAAATGAGAGCCAAGGCCAGGAGGATACGCATCGGGCGGATTCCTTCTGTCTGTCGCAACGCCACAGAGCGTCCGAACGCGATCTCGACGCTACCGCCTGGTTGCCCCATGGGCAACGGCGTGCGGTCTCACCGCAGCAGGGTGGCCTTGACCCACCAGCCCGACTGCGCTTGCGCCAGCGCTCTGCCCGCTGCAGCGTTCGCGCGGCAGTCATCGAACAGGGCGAAGCAGGTCGCGCCCGAGCCCGACATGCGGGCGAGACGGCAGCCCGGCTGGCAGCGCAGCGCCGCCAGCACCGCGTCGATGACCGGGGCGACCCGCAGTGCCGGGGCTTCGAGGTCGTTGCCGCTTGTGGCAAGCGCCGCGATCAGGCCGGGCATCGTGTCGGGGACGAGCGAGGCCGATATCCCTGCCCCCAAGCCCGCCTCGCCGGCCTGCAATCCGAGTTCGCGGAACACCGCTACCGTCTCGACCGGCACGCCCGGATTGACCAGCAGGGCAAACAGAGGCGGCAGCGGCAGGGGTGGGCCGAGGCGCTCGCCGATGCCGGTCATGATGCGGGCGCGTGACTCGACGCAGACAGGCACATCAGCGCCGAGTTTAGCCGCGGCGCGAAACAGCGCGGGATCGTCCGGCGCCAGACCGTTCAGCCGCGCCAGCAGGCGCAGCGCGCCGGCCGCATCGGCCGAGCCGCCGCCGATGCCCGAGGCCACCGGCAGGCGCTTGACGAGGTGGAAGTGGCCGCTGCGAAGCGGGCCGATTTCTTCTGCGAGTGCGCGCGCCGCGCGCAGGACGAGATTGCTGTCATCGACAGCCAAGCCCTCGCCGCGCGGCCCGCCGATTGTCAGCCCGAGTTCGGGACCGGGTTCGAGCGTCAGCGTATCGCCGACACCGGCGAAGGCGACCAGGCTTTCAAGCTCGTGATAGCCGTCGGCGCGCCGGCCGATCACCTTCAAGGTGAGGTTGATCTTGGCCCGCGCGCGGGTGGTCAGCGATGCGGGCACGCGGGGATCGGCGGCAGGGTTCAGCCGCCGTCCTTCTTGGGCTCGGTCGCGTTCGGATCGACCGCGCTGGCGGAGGGGCCGTCTTCGATGCCGCGCTCGATCTTGCGCTTGATCTTGACCAGATCCTCGGGCTCGGGATTGAGGTCGCGCGCATGGTTCCACTGGAAGCCGGCTTCGAGCTTGCGCCCGGTCTTCCAGTAGACGTCGCCGAGATGGTCGTTGATCACCGGGTCGGAGGGGCGCAGTTCCATGGCGCGTTCGAGCTCGCGCACGGCCTCGGCATAGCGGCCGAGACGGTAATAGGCCCAGCCCAGCGAATCGGTGATGTAGCCGTCGCGCGGGCGCAGTTCGACGGCGCGGCGCAGCATGTCGAGCGCCTCGTCGAGCTTGAGATGCTGATCGACCAGCGAGTAGCCGAGATAGTTCAGCACCAGCGCGCGCTCGCGGCCGAGCGGCTCGGGCAGGAGTTCGAGCGCCTTGCGCAGATCGGCCTCGGCCTCGGGCCAGCGCTTGATGCGCTCGCGGGCGATGCCGCGGAAATAGAACAGATCCCAGTTGGCGCGGCCGGGCGCAGCGATCTTGGCGATCGCCTTGTCATAGGTGTCGGCGGCTTCCTGGAAGAGCTTGCGCGAGCGGTAGATGTTGCCGAGCGCCGAGAGCGCATCGACATCGTCGGGCCGCTCGCTGATCAGCGCCGTCAGATGCTTCACAGCCTCGTCAGGCTTGCCGAGGTTCTCCAGCGCGAGACCGGCCTGGATCTCGGCATTGGGACGCAGCGGCGAGGTCGTCGGCATCTTCTCATAGACCGCGACCGCGTCCTCGGGCTGGCGCGCGCGCTCCAGGATGTCGCCCAGCGTCAGGATGGCGAGATCGTGGTTGGGGTCGAGATAGATGGCGAGCCGCAGATAGAGCAGCGCGGCCGCCTCGTCGCCCTGGCGGTTGCCGGCGCTGGCGAGGCCATAAAGCACCTCGGCGGCGCCCTGCTGGGCATTGCCGACCTGGCGAGGCGGAGCCTGCTTCGCGGCGACCTTGGCGAGGCCCTCGCGCACGATCGGATGATTGGGCAGCAGGCGATCGAATTCGCCATAGGTCGCGGCGGCAGCCTCGAAATCGCCATTGCGCGCCTGCATGCGGGCCCAGAGATCGACCAGGCGAAGGGTCGTCTTCTCCGAATCATAAGCACTCTTCAGGCGCTTCTCGGCATCAGCCTTGCGGCCGGCGGCGTCGAGAATCAGCCCTGCATGGTAGTCGCGGAAGAGGTTGTAGGAGGTCTCGCCCTTCAGCCGCTCCAGCGTCTCGACGGCGCGCGTCGCCTGGCCGGAGCCGAGATAGGACCAGGCCGAGAGCAGCGTCGCGGTGATGTCGGCGGCGCGTCCGCGGCCGCCGCGCTGGAGGTGGTTGCGGGCGGTCTGGTAGCTCTTCTGCTTCAGTGCGCGGATGCCGACGGCGAGCTGCGCCAGCCCGTTGCTCGGATCGCGCTGGATCAGTCTGTCGGCGGCGCGGAAGGCGTCCGGCATCGCGCCATCGGCCAGAAAGGCGACGAAAGCCCGTTCCAGCAGGTCATTGTTCTGCGGATCGCCCTTGATCGCTTCGCGCAAATAGACGGAGGCCGCGCCCAGATCTCGCCCGGCTCCGGCGACGATGGCCGCGAGATAATTGCCCTCGAGGCTTTCGGCCGTGTCGAGCTGATCATGCGCGCGGGGAGTCGCACCTTGCGCCGCTGCGCCGACCGGCAAGGCCAGCAGCAACGCCAAGGCAGCCGCCGTGATCGGGCCACGGCTGTTCATTCCAAATACCACGACTGCCATTCTCCCTCGGTCGGCCGCCTCGCCAGTCGCGGGGGGCGTGGTCTTTGTGCTCGACCGTGACCGCTTCGCGTAGAGGTGCAAGATGGCCGTTTCCAGGCGGGCGGGCAAGCCGTGCGCCGGCCGAATGGTGCGGCGCCGTAGCGGCCATGTCACAGTCGCGCGAAACCGTGCGGCGCCGCAACGTTCCCAAGCATTCGTTATCGTTACATCAGGGATTGACGCGCTACTGTGCTTGCGTCGTGCCTGTGCCGCGACGATTCGAACAGGATCATTCTAATGAAAAAGATCGTTCTCAGCGTTGCCGCCGTTGTTCTGCTTGCCGGTTTTGCTGCCGGTTGCGCCCAGCCGGAGAAGCCGGCTCCGGCCGTGATCCGCAAGGGCTGATCAGTCCTCGCGGACGATCACGCAGACAGCCACGAAAAGGGCGTGCCGTAACCCGGCACGCCCTTTTTCTTTGAGATTTTGGGAACAGGCCGCGATGATCGGCCGCATCACATATTCGCGTATCCGGGGCCGCCGCCGCCCTCGGGCACCGTCCAGGTGATGTTCTGGGCCGGGTCCTTGATGTCGCAGGTTTTGCAGTGGACGCAGTTCTGCGCGTTGATCACGAAACGGGGATCGGTCTTCGCCTCGGCATCCTTGTAGACGACCTCATAGACACCCGCCGGACAGTAGAGCCGCGCCGGCTCGCCGTAGAGCGGCAGGTTCTTGTCGATGGGTATCGAGGGGTCGGTCAGCTTGAGATGAGCCGGCTGGTCTTCCTCGTGATTGGTCGAGGACAGGAAGACAGAGGACAGCTTGTCGAACGAAATCTTGCCGTCGGGCCTGGGATAGACGATCGGCTTGACCTCGCTGAGGAGCTTCAGCGTCGCGTGGTCAGGCTTGCCATGCTTGAGCGTGCCGAAAGGCGACCAGCCGAAGAGCTGATTCAGCCACATGTCGATGCCGCCGAGCCCGATGCCGAGCAGGGTGCCGTATTTCGACCAGAGCGGCTTGACGTTGCGCACCGGCTTGAGATCAGCGCCGATGGCTGAATCGCGCCAACTCGTCTCGATCTCGACGATCTCGTCATGCGAACGCCCGGCCGCCAGCGCGGGGACCAGCTTCTCGGCCGCCAGCATGCCGGAGACGATGGCGTTGTGGCTGCCCTTGATGCGGGGCACGTTGACGAAGCCGGCCGCGCAACCAATCAGCGCGCCGCCCGGGAAAGTCAGCTTCGGCACGGACTGGTATCCACCCTCGGTGATGGCGCGCGAGCCGTAGGACAGGCGCTTGGCCCCGTCGAACAGGTCGCGGATCATCGGGTGGGTCTTGAAGCGCTGGAACTCGTCGAAGGGCGAGAGCGTCGGATTGGTGTAGTTGAGGTGGACGACGAAGCCGACGGTCACCAGGTTATCGTCGAAATGGTAGAGGAAGGAGCCGCCACCGGTGCCGGCATCGAGCGGCCAGCCGAAGGAGTGCTGCACGCGGCCCTTGTGGAACTTCTCCGGTTTGACCTGCCAGATTTCCTTCAGGCCGATGCCGTATTTCTGTGGCTCGCGGCCGGCGTCGAGGCCGAATTTGCGGATCGCGATCTTGGAGAGCGAGCCACGGGCCCCCTCGCCCAGCAGCGTATAGCGGCCGCGCAATTCCATGCCGCGGGTATAACGCTCGGAGACCTCGCCGTTTTTGGCGATGCCCATGTCGCCCGTGGCGATGCCGAGCACCGCGCCGTTCTCGTCGAACAGCAGTTCGGCAGCGGCGAAGCCCGGATAGATCTCGACGCCGAGCGCCTCGGCGCGGGCCGCTAGATATTTCGTCACCAACCCGAGCGAGCCGACGAAATTGCCGTGATTGTTCATCAGCTTCGGCATGGCGAAGTTCGGCAGGCGGATGCCGTTCGGCTCGGTCAGGAAATAAAAGATGTCCTCGCTGACCTCGGTGGTCAGGGGCCGCTCCGCGTCCTCGCGCCAATCCGGCAGGAGCGCGTCGAGCCCCGAGGGATCGATCACCGCGCCCGAGAGGATATGCGCGCCGACCTCGGCGCCCTTCTCGACCACGACGGCCGAGATGTTCTCGTCGAGCTGCTTGAGGCGGATCGCCGCGGCCAAGCCCGCAGGCCCGGCACCGACGATGACGACGTCATAATCCATGCTCTCGCGCGGTTCGGCCTGTGCCTGTTCGAGATCCATCCTGCTCTCCCGAAGGCCCGCGCCGGCCTCAAAACCAATTAGTTTATATATGAACTATCTTGCTTGCCCATTCAAGACGGGCATAACGACAGTCTGGAAACCCTCTATCCAAGCACGCGTTCCAATTTGCAACCGCGCTGGCTCGCGAAGTCGCATGCAGCCGTGGTAGACACGCGACGATGTCCCTCACCACAACGCCCGAACCCGCCGAGCTTGTCGCCTGGTATGCCGAGATGGGCATCACCGAGGCGCTGGACGAGGTGACCCACGACCATTTCGCGCAGGCGCAGGACCGTGTCGCAAGCACGCAATCCGTGGGCGACGCACCGCGCCCCCGCCCCACGCTCCCGCCGCGTCCCGGACAGGCGCCGGCCGTGGTCGCACGCCCCAGCGCGGCCACTGCGACTGCGCCCGACGACGCCACGGTCAGCGCCAAGGTGCTGGCTGCGGAGGCGGCGACGCTCGACGATCTGAAGCAGGCTCTGGCAAAATTCGAGGGCTGCGCGCTCAAGGCGACCGCGAAGAACCTCGTCTTCGCCGACGGCAACCCCGCCGGGCGCGTGATGTTCGTCGGCGAGGCGCCGGGCGCCGACGAGGACCGGATCGGCCTGCCCTTCGTCGGACGTTCCGGGCAGTTGCTCGACCGGATGCTGGCGGCGATCGGGCTCAGCCGCAAGGACGACGTCTACATCGCCAATCTGCTGCCCTGGCGGCCGCCGGGCAACCGCACGCCGACGCCGCAGGAGGTTTCGATCTGCCTGCCCTTCATCCAGCGCCAGATCCAGCTCGCCGACCCCGACATCCTGATCTGCATCGGCGGACCGTCGGCGCAGGGGCTGCTCGGGCTCTCCGGCATCCTGGCCTCGCGCGGCAAATGGCTGGAATACGACACCGGCACGCGGCGCATCCGCGCCATGGCGACGCTGCACCCGGCCTATCTGCTGCGCCAGCCGCTGCAGAAGCGCCTGGCCTGGCGCGACATGAGGGCGCTGAAGACGGCGCTCGAAGCGGCGGGGACGCCGGAACCGGCAGCGACGGCCGGGGTTGAATGACGGCTTGAGTTCCGGCCGTCTCTCCTTGAGATTGCGGGCGGGCTCGGAGATTGCCCGCAGGCTTACGGGGACCGACGCCATGCAATGGGAAGATTATCGCCAGTCCGAGAATGTCGAGGACCGGCGCGGCGGCGGTGGCGGCGGCGATTTCGCCGGCCTTCCCGGCGGGCGCGGAGGCCTGGGCATCGGCACCATGGTCGTGCTCGGCCTCGTCGGCTGGGCGCTCGGCATCGATCCGCGCCTGCTGATCGGCGGCGCAGAGCTGATCGGCGGCATCGGTGGGCGACAGGCTCCGACGCAGGAAACGCGCCGCTCGGCCGGGCCACCGGCGGACGACATGGGTCGCTTCGTCTCGGCCGTTCTGGCGCAGAACGAGGATGTCTGGACGAAGCTTCTGCCGCAACAGGCCAACAAGCGCTACGAGCAGCCGCGCCTGGTCCTGTTCAATCGCGCCACCAGTTCGGCCTGCGGCCGGGCGCAGTCGGCGATGGGGCCGTTCTACTGCCCGCCCGACAAGCGCGTCTATCTCGACACCTCCTTCTTCCAGGAGATGCAGCGCAAGCTCGGCGGCGGCGGCGATTTCGCCTATGCCTATGTGATCGGCCACGAGGTCGGCCACCACATCCAGAACCTGATCGGCATCCTGCCCAAGGCCAACGAGCTGCGCGAGCGCTCGAACGAGGTCAAGGCCAACGAGATCTCGGTGCGGATCGAGCTTCAGGCCGACTGCTTCGCCGGCGTCTGGGCGCATAACATCCAGGCGATGGGGCGGATCGATCAGAGCGATGTCGAGGAAGCGATGCGCACGGCCGCAGCGATCGGCGACGACATGCTGCAAAAGGCCTCTCGCGGCGAGGTGGTGCCCGATTCCTTCACGCATGGTTCCTCGGCCCAGCGCCAGCGCTGGTTCAACACCGGGCTGAAGAGCGGCTCGATGCAGAGCTGCGACACGTTCAGGGCGCAGCAGTTGTAGGGGGATGAGGGCGCGGATCGGGGAGGGAGAGGCCGATCTGCGCCACGCCATGAGCCCGATCATAGATGTACGCCGTGCAGCCCGGAATGAGAAGAAAAGGCATCGCTAAACTGGCCTCAACAGCCTACTTTTCAAAAAAATAATAACAGGGAGGTTACCATGCGACGCCGTACGTTTCTGGCAGGAAGCGCCGCTACGCTTTTTGCTGCGCCCGCCATCGCGCAGAAGGTCGCGACGCTGCGTTTCGTGCCGCAAGCGAATCTGACGTCGCTCGATCCGATCTGGACAACCGCAACGGTCACCAACAACCACGCCTATTACGTCTATGACGTCCTATACGCCTGCGGGGCCGATATGAAGCCGCGCCCGCAGATGGCGGAGGGACACCAGGTCTCGGACGATGGTCGCACCTGGACGATCAAGTTGCGCGATGGCCTGATGTTCCATGACATGACTCCCGTGCGCAGCCGTGATTGCGCGGCGAGCATCGAGCGCTGGAGCAAGCGTGACACGTTCGGCCAGATCATGGGGAAGACCGTCGACCGCTACGAGACGCCGGATGACAAGACCCTCGTCATCAAACTCACGCGCCCCTTCCCTCTCCTCTTGGATGCGCTCGCAAAACCCGATTCCAGTATTGCCTGGATCATGCCGGCGCGTTTTGCCGAGACCGATCCCTATAAGGCCTTCACCGAGGCGGTCGGCTCCGGTCCCTACCGTTTCCTTCCCGGGGAATACGTCTCGGGCAGCCGCTGCGCCTATGAGAAATTCGGCGCCTATGTTCCGCGCTCCGAGCCTGTCGAATGGGGTTCAGGGGCCAAGATCGCGCATTTTCCGCGCATCGAATGGACCATCATGCCGGACCCTGCAACCGCCGCGGCTGCCATTCAGAATGGCGAAATCGACTGGTGGGAACAGCCCCTGCCGGATCTTCTGCCGGTGCTTGCGAAGGCCGGCATCACGCTGCAGGTCGATCAGCCGGGCGGGCGCCACGCCTTCGCACGGGTCAATCACCTCCAAGCGCCGTTCAACAACAAGAAGGTGCGCCAGGCCTTCATGATGGCGGTGAACCAGCAGAGTTACATGCAGGCTGTACAGGGCGACGACAAATCGCTCTGGTCGGCCTGCCGGAGCCCCTATCCGTGCGGGACGGCCTACGAAAAGGATTACGGCTCGACCCTCATGAAGGGCGATATCGAGGCTGCCAAGAAGCTTCTCGCGGAGTCCGGCTACAAGGGCGAGCAGACCGTCGTCATCAACCCGACGGATTTTCCAGCCATCGGCCCGCTCGGGCAGGTGACTGCCGACCTCCTGCAGCGCGTCGGCTTCAACGTCGATCTCCGGGAAAGCGACTGGGGTACGGTGGTGCAGAGAAGAGCCAGCCGCGAGAGTACCGACAAGGGCGGCTGGAGCGTTTTCCATAGCTTTGGCAGCGCACCAAATTACTCCAACCCTGCGGTCTCCTCGCTGGTTCGCGAGCAGGGAACATCTGGTTGGTTCGGCTGGCCGGAGAACCCCAAGGCTGAGGCCATGATACAGGATTGGCTCGACGCGAAGGACGAGGCGAACCGGACGCGCATCGCCGAGGCAATCGGCGCGACGGCGATGGAAGATTGCGCGACGATTCCCGTCGGGCGCTTTTTCATCAAGACAGCGTACCGCAAATCCATCACCGGGGTGCTGCAGGGGATCGCGCCCTACCCCTTCAATGTCAGGCCCGCCTGATCCTCGCCCCACTCGCCGTTGCCAGGCGCGGGCCAACCGGCCCCGCGCCTGGTCATTCTGCGGAAAATTACAAAACGCGCCTGGCGGTGCGCCGCCCGCCCCTCATCATCAACCCACGCAAAAAGCGGGCGGCGTTTTCAAGCGCCTGCCGGAATCGGGCCACCCTCACGCTGCACCCAGCCACAGCCGGCGGTGACGATCAGGGTCAGGTCGAGCGAGCGGGTGTGCCAGGCCCTGCGCGCGCCGGGCTCGAAGGTGACCAGCGCCGTGGCGATCCGCGCCGGCTCGGGCGGGTTGAACAGCAGGCCGATGCGGACAGCGCCTGTGAAATGGTCCGCCGACCTCTTAGCCTGAGGGCTGAGAACCGCTTCGCTTGATCTCCATCGTCGCTTTCTCCTGTTCACTGCCGTCTCCGGCATAGATATGGCCCGGAGAGCCTGACGCCGCAGTGCGCCGGCTTACGGCGACGTCACCCCCATCAGTCCCCGGCGCGCTCGCGCCTGACGGACAGACGACGCGGCGCGGCTCCGAGGCGGCCCGAGAGGACATGGCCCTTGGGGACGATCAGCCCGGGACGCAGGCGGCGGGGACCGAAGGAGATGGCGGCCCGCTCGCGTAGCGAGCCTGCGACGCCGCGCAGCGGAATCAGCGCCGGTGCGTCGGGCGCGACGATAAGATGGCGCTCGGCGACCTGGGCCCAGTGCGGCTGCGGCACGTCGCCTGCTTCGAGCAGGAACAGCCAGTCACCGCGCGCCTGGGCCGCGCCGAGATGCCAGCCCTCGGCCCCGCCTACGCGCAGATAGCTCGCGCCCGTCGCATCGGCGAGGCGCTCGATATCGGCATGGCCCGATGCATCGACCACAACGGCGTGGCCGAGGAAGCCGTCGGCGACGGCCGGGATGAGAACCGAGAAGGTCGCGGCCAGCGCCTCAGCCGAGCCAGCGACGCGTATGACCGCAGTGAGCATGCGCAAATCCTTATGGCGCAGCGCAGCATGTCGCAATCCTGTCACTTGCAATCTGTTCTCTATATGTTCACATTCACAGTCACAGATATCGTCGATTCCCGGCGATTTTCAGGAATGGTTCAACGCCATGAGCCAAGGCAGAGCCTCATCGCGGCCGATTCCGGCCCAGCCGCTCAAGCGGCATGACGCGGCGCCAATGTCGGTGTCCGCGCGCGTCGCGCCCGTCGATCCGCTCGCCCATATCGGCCATCGCATCGATCCAGACCGGCGGCGCGGGCGCGGCGCGACGCTCAATCCGGGCGCGCGCTACGAGGCCGAGCAGCGTACGCCTGAGGATGATGGCTGGGGCTCGCTCGGCGAGTTGCCGGCCTTCAAGACCGAGGTCTCGGTCGAGAGGGCGCGCACCATCATTACCAAGAACGACTCGCCCGATATCTCGTTCGACCGTTCGATCAACCCCTATCGCGGCTGCGAGCATGGCTGCGTCTACTGCTTCGCGCGGCCGACCCATGCCTATCTCGGCCTGTCGCCCGGGCTCGATTTCGAGAGCAAGCTGACGGCCAAGCCCGATGCGGCGCTGCTGCTCGAGAAGGAGCTATCAGCGGCCTCCTACCAGCCGCGCACCATCGCGATCGGCACCAACACCGACGCCTATCAGCCGATCGAGCGGAAGCTGCGGATCATGCGCGGCATCCTCGAGGTGCTGGAGCGCTTCAACCATCCGGTCGGGATCGTGACGAAATCGGCGCTGGTGCAGCGCGACATCGACATCCTCGCTCCGATGGCGGCCAAGGGGCTGGCCAAGGTGGCGATCTCCGTGACGACGCTCGACCCCAAGGTCGCACGCGGCATGGAGCCGCGCGCCGCCTCGCCGGCCAAGCGGCTGGAGACGATCAAGGCGCTGTCGGAGGCGGGCATCCCGGTGACCGTACTGGTCGCGCCGATCATCCCGGCGATCAACGAGCACGAGATCGAGCGCATCCTCGACGCCGCCAAGGCTGCCGGTGCGCGCGAGGCTGGCTATGTGCTGCTGCGGCTGCCGCTGGAGGTGAAGGACCTCGTGCAGGACTGGCTCCTGACGCACCATCCCGACAAGCTCCGCCATGTCGTCTCGCTGATCCGCTCGACGCGCGGCGGCAAGGATTACGACGCGAACTGGGGCCAGCGCATGGTCGGCTCGGGCCCCTATGCCTGGATGATCGGCCGGCGCTTCGAGATGGCGGCCGAGCGGTTCGGCTTCAACGGGGCAAGGACGCGGCTGCGCAGCGACCTGTTCCTTAGGCCGGAGAAGGAGAAGGTGCAGCTGAGCTTGTTCTGACGGCGGCGCGGTCGGGTCGGTGGCCGTCAGGCGCGCAGGGCCGCGGCAACGGCGGGCGGAGGCTCGCCGCCATCTTGCGTCGAAGGGACCATTTCGTAGCGGAAGAACCGCATCGTCACGGTGCCAAGCCCCTCGGTCAGGGCGCGCAACTGGGTGGCGTAGCCGAACAGATGCGAGAGCGGCGCCGTCGCGTCGATGACGATGTCGGCTCCGCGGTTCTGGCGGCCTTCGACGCGGCTGCGGCGCGATTTGAGATCGGCGATGACCGAACCGGTATAATCTTCCGAGGTCACGACCTCGACCTCCATGATCGGCTCGAGCAGCACCGGGCTGCCCTGCTGCAGGCCTTTGCGAAACGCAGCGCGCGAAGCGATTTCGAAGGCCAGGGCCGAGGAGTCGACCTCGTGAAAGGCGCCGTCGATCAGCGTCACCTTGACGTCGACCACGGGGAAACCGGCGAGCACACCCGAGCCGATGACCGAGCTCACGCCCTTCTCGGCGCCTACGATGTAGTCCTCCGGCACCGCGCCGCCGGCGATCTTCGACTCAAACGCGACGCCCTCGTCGAATGCGAGGCCGTTGCCGATCTCGTTGGGCTCGACCACCAGCTTGACGCGGGCGAACTGGCCGAGGCCGCCGGTCTGCGTCTTGTGGATGTAGTCGATCTCCACCTTGCTGGTGATCGTCTCGCGATAGGCCACCTGCGGCCCACCGATGTTGAAGGAGGGCCCAAATCCGTCCTTCAACGCATGGATGACATCGTCAAGGTGCGACTCGCTCCGGCCGCCCAGGATGGTCTGCCCGGACTCCGGATCGGTCGAGACGCGCAGATACGAATCTTCACTGGCGAGCTTCGTCAACGCCATGCCCAGTTTCGCCTGATCGGCCCTGGACTTTGGCTCGATCGCAATCGAGATCAGCGGCGGGGAGGATGACGGCACGTCCTGCATTGGCAGAATCTCGCATGGCTCCCGTTCGGCGGCAATGATCGGGCTGATGCCGTGGACAGCTTCGTCGAGAGCATCGCACACCGGCACCGGATGTTGCATAAGCCCGCCATGACCGCCCATTTCCATCGCGAGACGCATGCAATCTCCAAAGGACTCTGGCCGCTCGCCGGGATCGACGAGGTCGGGCGCGGGCCGCTGGCCGGGCCTGTGGTGGCGGCTGCCGTCATCCTCGATCCGCAGGCCGTGCCGGATGGGCTCGATGATTCCAAGAACCTGACGCCGGCCCGGCGCGAGGAACTGTTCGAGATCATCGCCGGATCGGCGCTCGCCATCGGCATCGCCAGCGCGACCGCCGTCGAGATCGATACGATCAATATCCGGCAGGCGACGTTGCTGGCGATGCGCCGGGCGGTGGCGGCGCTTCCGGTCCAGCCGCTCAGCGTGCTGGTCGATGGCAACGACCCGCCGGTGCTGGCCTGCTCCTGCGAATCCATCATCGGCGGCGATGCGCTGGTGGCCTCGATCGCGGCGGCCTCGATCATCGCCAAGGTGACGCGCGACGCGATGATGGCGCGGCTGTGCCAGCGCTATCCGGCCTATGGCTTCTCGGCCCATGCCGGTTACGGCACGCCGCAGCATCGCGCGGCGCTGCAGGCGCACGGCCCCTGCGCCGAGCATCGCTACTCGTTCGCGCCGGTGAAGGGCGTCTGGCGGCGGTGACCGGGAGCGTCGCCAGACGTTTCCGCTGTCATGGTCGGGCTTGTCCCGACCATGACAGCGAGGGAATCGCGTGCGCTGCGAGCCTCCGACCATTAACCCGCTCTTAGCAATTGCCCTTATCCACCAAAGGGGCTGGGCAAAAACTGCAGCCCCAAAACGAGACGCATTTTTTTCATCGCGGAAACCCGGCTTTTACCCTGACTCGGCATGATCGCGACTGTTGAAGTTGCGTAACGGTCTTGGGGCGTCATGGGTATTTTGCGTGCCGAGGCTACCAGCGCCGCCGTCCGGATTCAGGTTCCGCGTACCGGACGGCCCGCGCTGCAGTCCCGATTGAAGCCTGCGAGCGTCCCGCTCGAACTCCCGCTCGACCAGGTCCTCGTCGGCGACTGCATCGCCGCGATCGAACGGCTGCCGGCGGCCAGCGTCGACCTCGTCTTCGCCGACCCTCCGTATAATCTCCAGCTTGGCGGCGATCTGCGCCGGCCGGACGACAGCCTCGTCGATGCCGTCGACGACGACTGGGACAAGTTCTCGTCCTTTGCCGAATACGACGCCTTCACCCACGCCTGGCTTTCGGCCTGCCGCCGCGTGCTGAAGCCCGACGGCGCGCTCTGGGTCATCGGCAGCTATCACAACATCTTCCGTGTCGGCTCGATCCTGCAGGATCTCGGCTTCTGGATGCTGAACGACATCGTCTGGCGCAAGGCCAACCCGATGCCGAATTTCCGCGGCCGGCGCTTCACCAATGCGCATGAGACGCTGATCTGGGCGGCGCGCGGCGAGAGTTCCAAATACACCTTCCATTACGAGGCGCTGAAAGGGGGCAATGACGACCTCCAGATGCGCTCGGACTGGTATCTGCCGCTGTGCACCGGCGAGGAGCGCCTGAAGGACGCACTCGGCGCAAAGGTGCATCCGACGCAGAAGCCGGAAGCCCTGCTCGCCCGCGTCATGCTCTCGGCCAGCAATCCCGGCGACGTGATCCTCGATCCGTTCTTCGGCACGGGCACGACGGGCGCCGTCGCCAAGGCGCTCGGCCGGCATTTCATCGGCTGCGAGCGCGACGCCACCTATGCCGATGCCGCCCGCAAGCGCATCGACGCGATCACGCCGCTGCCGCCGGAGGCCTTCGCGATCGCGCCCTCCAAGCGCAGCGAGCCGCGCGTGCCGTTCCTCTCTTTGGTCGAGGCCGGGCTGGTCAAGGCCGGCGAGGCCGTGACCGACGAGAAGCGCCGCCACAAGGCGGTGATCCGCGCCGACGGCACGCTGGTGCTGGGGCCGGCAGTCGGCTCGATCCACAAGGTCGGCGCGCTGGCGCAGGGCCTGCCGAGCTGCAATGGCTGGACCTTCTGGCATGTCGAACGGCCGGGCGGGCTGATGCTGCTCGACAACCTTCGGGCCGAAATCCGGACGCAGATGGCGGCGGCCTGACAGGCGGCCCCAGTGCCGATCTTGGCGGCCTATCCTTCGTTCAAATGACGTTGGGCCTGCCGCGCTGACCTATGGTCGTCTCCGCCAAGAGAGGCGTCTGGCACGGAGGCGGCGGCGATGGTGACGATCCTCAAGGCCGGCTCGACAGGGGCGGAGGTCAAGAAACTCCAGGAAGCCCTGAACGCCAAGCTGAAGCCCAAGCCGCCACTCGTACCCGATGCACGCTTCGGCAACCTGACGCGCACCGCGGTCAAGGCATTCCAGAAGGCGAACTGGCTCGTCGAGGATGGCGAGGCGGGAGCTGCCACGCAGTCCTGCCTCTACAACACGGAAGCCTTCACGCCGATCCTGCACAAGATTTCCTTCATCGCCCAGCCGACGAATACGACCTGCTGGGCGACATCGACCGCGATGATGAAGAGGTCGACGGTGCCGATCGTCATCGCCAAGACGCCGGCGGACATGATCCTGCCCGATGGCAGCCTGGCGAACTCGTCTGAAACCGACCAGGCCATCGTCTCCGGCACCCGCTACGGCAAGATTCACGGGCTGCTCTGCAACGCGCCGCAATCCTGGTCGGTCGACAAGCTGAAACAGGCGCTGATGCGCGGCCCGCTGATGTTCGACATGCTCTGGAACGTCGGTGAATACACCGCCGGCCGCGGCAGCCCCGGCCATATGATCGTGATCGTTGGTATGCGCGGCGATGGCGAGGGCGACGGGCTCGGCACCACTCTGCGGATCCACGACCCCTGGCCGCCCAATCGCGGCAAGATCTACTCTAAGGGCTATGCGAAATGGGCCGTCGAGCTGCCGACGATGACCTATCGCGTCTTCGAGTTGCAATAAGCCCGGGGCGTCATGCCATAGCGCCGGCCGTCTCCAGAACTTTCAACATCACGCTCGAAAACGGCTCCTCGCCGAGGCGGCCGACGGCTGTGAAGCGCATGCCCGGCGGGGCCTGCATGCCGGCGGGGGCCGTCGCGACAAACACCGTCAACTCCAGCGGGAAATGCGTGAAGACATGCCGCACCGGCGGGGCCAACTGGCGCCAGCGGGTGACGACCGGCGCGTCCTGAGCGGCGCCGTCCAGCTCGTAGTCGGCGCGCCACTCGCTGGTCGGCACCTCGGCCATGCCGCCGAGCAGGCCCTTGGGCGGACGGGTGCGCAGCAGCAGCGCGCCATCCTCGCGCCGCAGCACGAAAGCCGCGCCATAGCGGGTGGCGCCAGCCTTCTTCGCCGCCTTTCTCGGAAAGCTCTCCTGCGTGCCCGCGATGCGGGCGAGGCAGGGCTCGCGCCAGGGGCACAGGCCGCAAGCCGGATTGCGCGGTGTGCAGATGGTGGCGCCGAGATCCATCAAGCCTTGCGCGAAATCGCCCGGCCGGTCGTGCGGCATTAGCGCCAGAACGCGCTCGCGCACCAGCGGGCGGGCGCCGGGCAGCAGATCCTCTATGGTGAAGAGCCGCGTCATCACCCGCTCGACATTGCCGTCCACCGCTGCGGCGGGCCGGTTGAAGGCGATCGCCGCGACGGCGCCGGCCGTATAGGCGCCGATGCCCGGCAGGGTGCGCAGGCCGTCCTCGGTGTCGGGAAAGCGCCCGCCATGGTTGGCGACGACGGCCATCGCGCAGGCATGGAGATTGCGAGCGCGCGAATAGTAACCCAAGCCCGCCCAAGCCTGCATGACCTCCTCGGAGGGCGCGGCCGCGAGCGCGGCCACGGTCGGGAAGCGCGCCATGAAGCGCTCGTAATAGGGCTTCACCGCCGCGATCGTGGTCTGCTGCAGCATGATCTCGGAGGCCCAGACCCGGTAGGGATCGGCCCGCTCACCGGCCAGCGCGCGCCAGGGCAGGACACGACGGTGGCGGTCGTACCAGGCGAGGAGATCGGCGGCGGCGGGCCCTGCTCTCATGGAAGCGACAGGTTGGTCGCGATGCCGAGCGAGAGCGCCGTCTTGCCGGAGAGCCGATGGACGCCCTTGAATTCGGAGCCCGTCATCAACGAGGCGGCGCCGGGGACGCCCATCTCATAATACATCGCGATCATGGCGGCGCTGGCAGCGCCGGAATAGTCATGGCCGGTACGGCCGACCGAGCTGCCGGCATGAAAACCGAGGCCGCCGCGCTGCTTGGCGTCACCGTCGGAAAAGCCGGCGTTCAGGTAGTAACGTCGCGTGCCGGCGGCGAAGAGCCCGGTGCAGGCACTGCTGCACTGTCCGCGAGCCGCGTCGACAACCGTGGCATAGCCTTTTTCACGGATCAGCCGGGCCATCTCATTCGCCGGAAAGATGAAGCCGCCGACGCTGCTCAGATAAACGACCTTGATCTGGCCGGCTTCCGGCCGCCCGAGATAGTCGCGCAGCAGATGTTGATCGCCATTGCGGATGGGTCCGCCGATCGCCAGCACGATCCCCTTCTGCAGGAACTCGACCGCCAAGGCCTCGCCACCCAACCCAAAAAAAGCGGCCATCGCCGCCACAACCCAGCGCATCGTCGTTCCCCAACCAGCCCGTGGGCCTTTTAGGACCCCGGCTACAGACGCACAATCATGCGATGGTCGATGTGGTTCAGGTTCGATCCGGCTCCGGCCAGGCTCGCATGGCGTGACGGGCCGCGGCCTCGAGTTCGGCGCGGCTGGCGCCGTCGCGGGCAAGGATCGACATGCCGTTCTGCACCGCCACACCAAGACGCGCGAGGCCGGGAATGTCGGTATCCGCGGGGAGTTCGCCGTCAGCGACCGCGCGGGCGAGGCGCTCTTCCACACGCGTCAGAGCCAAGGTCCGCGCGGCCCGCACCCGCTCGCCGAGTTCGGCATGGCCTTCGCTGCCGACGGCCGAGAGGGTTACCATACAGCCGAGCGGGTCGTTCTGGCTGCAAGAGCCGGTCAGCGCCGCCGCCGAATCCATGAGCAGCGCCGTCACCGCCTCGCGTGCCGTGGGAGCAGCGCGAAAGTTCTGCCAGACCAGGCCCTCGTAACGTTCTGCGTAATAGCGCAAAGCCTCGGCATAGAGCTCCTCCTTGGAGCCGAACGCCGCATAGAGGCTCGGCGAACCGATCCCCATCGCGTCGGTGAGGTCTGCGACGGAGGTTGCCGCATAGCCCTTCAGCCAGAACAGGCGGGTCGCCGTTGCCAGCGCCGCCTCACGATCGAAGCGGCGCGGGCGGCCCCGGCTGCGCGCCGACTCAACTCCGGAATTCTGTCCACCCGATTTCTGCATCGGTCGATATATAATTCCCTTGACGCCAGGAGGCAACGTGCCTAGCTAATTCTGTATCGTTCAATACAGAAAGATCGAACCATGATTGAATTGACTGGCAAGCGCGCCCTCGTCACCGGCGCATCGCGCGGCATCGGAGCGGCGATCGCCCTGGCGCTGGCGGAACAGGGCGCAGATGTCGCCATCACCTATGAGCGCTCGGCCGAACGGGCGGCGGAGGTGGTGCGCGCCATTGAGGCGAAGGGGCGGCGCGGCTTCGCGATCCAGGCCGACAGCGCCGATGCGGAGGCCGTGAAACGCTCCGTCGATCAGGCGGCGCAGAGCCTCGGCGGCCTCGACATCCTCGTGAACAATGCCGGCATCGCCCGTGGTGGCCCCGTGGCAGAGGCGAGCCTTGCCGATATCGACGCGCTGCTCGCCGTCAACATCCGCTCCGTCGTGCTGGCCTCGCAGGCCGCGATCGCGCATCTGTCGGAGGGCGGCCGCATCGTCTCGATCGGCTCCTGCCTCGCCGAGCGTGTGCCCTTCCCCGGCATCACGATCTATTCGATGACGAAGTCGGCGCTGCTCGCCTTCACGCGTGGACTGGCCCGCGAACTTGGGCCGCGCGGCATCACCGTCAACCTGGTGCATCCTGGCCCGACCGACACCGACATGAACCCGGCGACGGGCGAGGACGCGGACGGCCAGCGCGCACTGACCGCACTCGGCCATTACGGCAAGCCGGAGGATGTCGCGGCGGCCGTCGCCTTCCTGGCCAGCCCGGCCGCGCGGCAGATCACAGGCACCGGCATCTCCGTCGATGGCGGTGCTAACGCCTGAGCCGCAACGATCCGCTCACCCTGACGATCCGATCCGCCCGCAGGCTTGCGGGCGGATCGACGCGCGCCCACAATGGCGCATGGCCGTGAAACCCCTTGCCGATCTGATCGACGATTTGCTGGCGCCCGCGCTGGCGGCGCAGGGCTTTGCCGGGCGGGCGATCGTCTCGCTCTGGCCCGAGATCGTCGGCGAGCGGCTGAGCCTGCGCACGCGGCCGCTCAAGATCGACTGGCCGCGCCGCAGGCCAGCGCCGGGCGAGACGGCCGAGCCGGCGACGATGGTGGTGCGCGTCGAGAGCGCCTTTGCGCTCGAAATGCAGCAGCTCGGACCGATCGTGCTGGAACGGGTCAACACCCATCTCGGCTGGCGCGCCGTCGGCAAGCTCGTGCTCAAGCAGGGGCCGGTCGAGGCAGCCGCGCCGAAACGCGCGCCGCAGCCGCTTGATCCGGCCATCGCGGCGCGTGTCGAGCAGCAGGTCTCCGGCGTTTCCGACCCGGCCTTGCGGGCTTCGCTGGAGCGGCTCGGGCGCCATGTCGCGGAGAAGCATGTGGTTCAGGGCACGAAGCGCAGCGCCCTCGACACGGCTTCGTGAGCAGGCGCAACAACGGGCGGTGACGATCTTGCCACAATCGTTGCGGCCTCTATGGTCCCGGCAAGCGATTTGCGACTTTCAGCCATCTGCACTTCCAGGGACGAGTACCATGACGAACAGGCGACAGCTTCTGACGGGGACAGCCGGGCTCGCGGCCGCCGCGATGCTGGGTTCGCCCGCGGCGCAGGCCCAGGCCGATCTCGCCACGCCCGGCCCGCTCGGCGATGTCTGGCTCGGCCCGGAGAGCGCCAAGGTCACGATCATCGAATACGCCTCGCTGACCTGCGGCCATTGCGCGGCCTTCCACAAGGACACCTGGCCGGCGCTGAAGGCGAAGTACATCGACACCGGCAAGGTGCGCTTCACGCTGCGCGAATTCCCGCTCGATCCGCTGGCGACGGCGGGCTTCATGCTGGCGCGCTGCAATGGCAACGACAAATACGTCGCGATGACCGACCTGCTCTTCGCCCAGCAGCGGGCCTGGGCCTTCACCGACAAGCCGGTCGATGCGCTCTCGGCCATGGTCAAGCAGGCCGGTTTCACACAGGATTCGTTTGAAGCCTGCTTGAAAAGGCAGGATATCTATGACGCCGTCACAGTCGTGAAGGATCGTGGAGCCAAGGCTGGCGTGGACTCGACGCCGACCTTCTTCATCAACGGGCAGAAGCGTTCAGGTGCGCTCTCGATCGCCGAATTCGACAAGCTGCTGGAGCCGCTGCTGGCGGGCTGAGGATGGCTGTCTTCGTCGATACAGTCTCCAAGTCATCCCGGACGCAGCGAAGCGGAGCTCCGGGATCCATCCTAGAGCGCCGTCGTTCCCTATGATGGATCCCGGAGCTGCGCGGCTGCGCCGCTTGTCCGGGATGACGGCGGTGGGTAGGGCGAGCGAGGCGCGTCGATGCATCTCACGCGCCTGAAACTCACCGGCTTCAAGACCTTCGTCGAGCCGACGGAATTCCTGATCGAGCCCGGGCTGACCGGCGTCGTCGGGCCCAATGGCTGTGGCAAGTCCAATCTCGTCGAAGCGTTGCGCTGGGTGATGGGTGAAAGCTCATTCAAGAACATGCGCGGCTCGGGGATGGACGACGTCATCTTCGCCGGCTCCAACGAGCGCCCCGGCCGCAACATGGCCGAGGTCGCGCTGACGCTCGACAATACCGACCGCAAGGCGCCGGCCGCCTTCAACGAGACCGACGTGCTCGAAGTCACCCGCCGGATCGAGCGCGAGGAGGGCTCGACCTATCGCGTCAACGGCAAGGAGGTGCGGGCGCGGGACGTGCAGCTCCTCTTCGCCGATGCCGCCACGGGCGCGCGCTCGCCCGCTCTCGTCAGGCAAGGTCAGATCGCCGAAATCATCTCGGCCAAGCCGCAATCGCGCCGGCGCATCCTTGAGGACGCCGCCGGCATCGCCGGGCTGCACAGCCGCCGCCACGAAGCGGAATTGCGGCTGAAGGGCGCTGAGGAGAACCTGACCCGGCTGGAAGATGTGCTCGGCGAGATCGACCAGCAGATCGAGGCGCTGCAGCGCCAGGCACGGCAGGCCTCGCGCTATCGTAGCCTCGCCTCCGACATCCGCCGGGCCGAGGCGACGCTGGCGCTGATCGCGCATCACGAGGCGCGGACGCAGGAGGCCCATGCCGAGCGGGCGCTGGAGGCGGCGCTGCGCGGGGTCGCCGACCAGACCGGCATCCAGGCGGAAGCCGCCAAACGGCAGGCCGTGGCCGCCCATGAATTGCCGGCGCTGCGTGAAGGCGAGGCGTCAGCCGCTGCAGGGCTGGTGCGGCTCAAACGCGGGCTCGACGAATTGGAAGCCGAGAACAGGCGCGCCAAACAGCGGGCCGAAGAGCTTGGCCGGCGGCTGGCGGAGTTGCAGGGCGATCTCGCCCGGCAGGAGAGCGTGGCGCGCGACGCGACCGAGAGCCTGACAAGGCTGGCCGACGAGGATGCGGCGCTGGCCCGCGATGGCGAGGGCGCGACTGAGGGAGCCCAGACGGCTGCCGCAGCGCTGGCTGAGGCCGAAGCCGCGCTCGCCACGGCGGAGGCCGACCACACCGCAGCGCAAGCGGCTCTGTCCGAGCTCGGCGCGAGGCGCGGGGCGCTGGAACGGGCGCTGCGCGAGACCAGGGAGCGTGAGACCCGCGCGGCTTCGGAGCGCGAGCGCCTGCTGCGCGACCAGACAGCGCTCGATGCCAGCGCAGCCGCCGTGCCGCTCGAAGGGTTGCGCAATGCCGTCGCCAGCGCCGAGACCGCGATGCGCGACAGCGATGCGACTGCGGCCACGGCACGATCGGCATTGGCGACTGCCCGCGAGCGTGAGACGCAGATGCGGGCGCCGCTGACTGATGCCGACCGCCGGGCGCAGCGGCTGGAGACCGAGATCCGGACGCTGCAGAAGCTGCTGGCGCCGGCGAGCGGCGGGCGCTGGCCAGCGATCCTCGATTCGATCGCTGTCGCCAAGGGTTTCGAGGTGGCGCTGGGGGCGGCGCTCGGCGACGATCTCGATGCCGCCACCGATCTCTCCGCACCGAGCCATTGGCGCGATACCGGGCCGGGTGCGGACGATCCGGCCCTGCCGGCGGGCGCCGAGCCGCTTGCCGCGCATGTGCGCGGCCCCGACGCGCTGAAACGTCGCCTCGCCCAGATCGGCGTCGTGGCGCGCGGCGAAGGCCCGCGCCTGCGCGAAGCCCTGAAGCCCGGGCAGCGGCTGGTCTCGCGCGAGGGCGACATCTGGCGCTGGGACGGTTTTACCGGCGCGGCCGAGGCGCCCTCCCCCGCCGCCCGGCGGCTCGCCGAGAAGAACCGGCTCGGCGATCTCGAACGCGAGGCGCAAGGCGCGCAGGAAGCCGCCGAAGCCGCCCGGGAGGCGCTCGATCTGGCGATGCAGGACGCGAAAGTGGCCGCGCAGGCCGAGGCGACGGCGCTCGATGCCGCCCGCCAGGCGCGGCGCCTGCTCGACCAGGCGCGCGAGCAGTTCGCTGTGGCGGAACGCAAGGCCAGCGAGGTCGCGACGCGGCGCTCGGCCCTGACGGAGGCGATCGGCCGGCTCGGCCAGACCATCGCGGAGGCTGCCGCGCAGGCTGCAACGCAGGAGCAGTCGGTCGCGGCGCTGCCGCCCTCGGCCGAATTGGAGAGCACGCTGCTGAAGACGCGCGTCGCGCTTGGCGAACAGCGCATCGCAGCCTCGGATGCCCGGGCGCGGGTGCAGACCCTGTCGCGCGAGGCGGAACTGCGGGCGAGCCGCCGCGCCGCCATCGCCGCCGACGTCAAAGCCTGGCGCGAGCGCGCAGAGACCGGCGGCCAGACTGCCGAGGAAACGCGGCGCCGAATCGAGACGGTCGCTGCGGAGCAAGCAGCGCTGCTGGAGGCCCCCGACACCTTCCTGACCGAGCGGCGCCGGCTGGTCGCCGAGATCGAGAGCGCGGAGACGCAAAGGCGCGAGGCTGCCGACCGGCTGGCCATCGGCGAGGCGGCGCTGGCCGAGGCTGATCGGCAGGCGCGCATAGCGCTGGAAGGCCTGTCGGGCGCGCGCGAGATCCGGGCCGCCGCCGAGGCCAAGCTGGAGGCGGCGCGCCAGCGCGCCTCGGATGTGGCTCGGCAGATCGAGGATGGTCTGGAGACCCGTCTCGACGGTTTACAGGCGATGGCCGGGCTGAAGGCCGGCGAGGACCCGCCGGAGCAGGACGGGGTCGAGCGGCGCCTAGCGGGGCTGAAGGCCGAGCGCGAGCGGCTTGGCGCGGTCAATCTGCGGGCCGAGGACGAACTGATCGAGATCAAGGCCAAGCGCGAGGGGCTGACGGGCGAGCGCGACGATCTGAGCGAGGCGATCCGCCGGTTGCGGCAGGCGATCAGCGCGCTCAACCGCGAGGGGCGCGAGCGGCTTCTGGCCGCCTTCGAGATCGTCAACGGACAGTTCCAGCGGCTGTTCGCCGTGCTCTTCGGCGGGGGGACGGCCGAGCTGAAACTGGTCGATGCGGAGGACCCGCTCGATGCCGGGCTCGAGATCTTCGCCCGGCCGCCCGGCAAGAAGCCGCAGGTGATGACGCTGCTCTCGGGCGGCGAGCAGGCCCTGACCGCGACCGCGCTGATCTTCGCGGTGTTCCTGACCAATCCCTCGCCGATCTGCGTGCTCGACGAGGTCGATGCGCCGCTCGACGACGCCAATGTCGAGCGCTATTGCGACCTGCTCGACGAGATGGCGCGCGACACCCAGACCCGCTTCATCCTGATCACCCACAACCCGATCACCATGGCGCGGATGGACCGGCTTTTCGGCGTCACCATGGCCGAGCGCGGCGTCAGCCAGATGGTCTCGGTCGATCTCGCGACGGCCGAGCGCATCCGCGAAGCGGTCTGAGCGGCTGAAAAAACGCCACAATCGTCTTCGCAATGCGGCAAGAATGTCGCACTTGCCCCGAATTTATAGATATTCCAATGCGTTAGGTGACATTGCCCTGCCTTGACAGCATCGGGGACGGGCAATAAAGGAGGCCGTGCTGACGACGGCTCGATGCGCGGGCTCGAACAGGGATCGTGTGGTTTTTTTGCAGGATCGTGGCCATTTCACGATCGTACAAGGAGCTGCTGCCATGTCCGAACCCGACAAAAACGCTTCAGACTCGGAGTTGCGCGCAAGACTGGGTTCTTTGAAGACTGCCCTCGGGCAGGCCGACAAGAACGAAAAGCCGGGCGCGAGCCAGGCTGGACCGGACGGGGCCCTTGCAGGTGCCATGTCTTCAGGCTTTCGCGCCGCGACGGATCTCGCAGGCGGCATCATCGCAGGCGCCCTGATCGGGATCCTCGCAGACCGGTGGCTTGGAACGTCTCCGTTCCTGTTGATCATCTTCCTGGTGATCGGCGCCATGGCTGGGCTGCGTTCCGTCTATCGGCTCGGTTCGCGTCCGACCTCCGGGTCCAAGGACAGCGCACCGAAGGACTGACCGAGGCTGGCGGCCGGATGGCCGCACGACAAGGGGCTGGAGAGACATGGCGGCTGGCGGCGGAATCGATCCGATCCACCAATTCGAGATCAAGCCGATCGTCGGCTTGCGGCCGTTCGGCCTCGACCTGTCCTTCACCAACGCGTCGCTGCTCATGGTCTGCGTTGTGGCCGTGGTCTCGGTCATCATGATCTATGGTTCGAGCCAGCGTTCGGTCGTTCCCGGCCGGCTGCAGTCGCTCGCCGAAATGATCTACGAATTCGTCGCCTCCACCGTCACCGGCGTGATGGGCAAGGAAGGCATGACGTTCTTCCCGCTCGTCTTCTCGCTGTTCATGTTCGTGCTGGCCGGCAACATGCTGGGCATGATCCCGGGCTCCTTCACCGTGACGAGCCACATCATCGTCACCGCCGCCTTCGCCTTCCTGGTGATCGGCACCGTGCTGGTCTACGGCATCGTCAAACATGGCAGCCATTTCTTCGGCCTGTTCGTCCCGTCAGGCGTGCCGGGCTGGCTCCTGCCCTTCATGGTGCTGATCGAGGCGGTGTCCTTCGTCTCGCGGCCGATCTCGCTCAGCCTGCGCCTGTTCGGTAACATGCTGGCCGGCCATATCGCGCTCAAGGTCTTCGGCGGCTTCGTCGTCGCGCTGTTCGCCGCCGGTGGCGCTGCGACCATCATCGCGCCGCTGCCGCTGCTGCTGGCGGTCGCCCTGACCGCCCTCGAATTCCTCGTCGCCTTCCTGCAGGCCTATGTCTTCGCGATCCTGACCTGCGTCTATCTCAACGACGCTCTGCACCCCGGCCACTGAGCCAGGCAGAGTTCGCGAGACCATCCAACCCGCCTCTTAGCCTTTTCACACTGGAGAAAGACCATGGATCCCGTTGCAGCCAAGTACATCGGCGCTGGCCTCGCCTCGCTCGGCATGGGCCTCGCCGCCATCGGCGTCGGCACCATCTTCGGCAACTTCCTCTCGGGCGCCCTGCGCAACCCGTCGGCCGCCGACGGCCAGTTCCCGCGCGCCTTCATCGGCGCGGCGCTCGCCGAAGGCCTGGGCATCTTCGCCTTCGTCGTGGCGCTCGTCCTGCTCTTCGTGGTCTGACGCTTCAGCCCACCTGCTTCCCGTCGCGCCCGATCGCCCCTCGAGGGTTCGGGCGCGGCTTTCTGTTCCTTCCGCTGAAAGGCAGCCCATGCCGGTTCGATCTTCACGGTTCGTCAGGCACGGATGGGCCGGCCTCGTCGCATCAGTGCTGTCCGCCACGCTGCTGGCAGGAGCGGCTGCTGCCGCGACGCCGCCGCTGAGCGGCGAAAAGGCCGCCTTCCCGCCCTTCGACGTCGCGACCTTCTCGGGTCAGCTGTTCTGGCTCGCCATCACCTTCGGCGCGCTCTACTGGCTGATGTCGACGATCGCCCTGCCCCGCGTCGGAGCGATCCTCGAGGAGCGCGCCACGACGATCTCGCGCGATCTCGACAATGCCGCCCAGATGCAGGCCAAGGCGGAAGAGACCGCCCAGGCCTATGAGAGCGCCCTGACCGAGGCCCGCAAGAACGCGCAGGCCATCGCCCAGGCGTCACGCGATGCCGGCGCCAAGGCGTCGGACGAGCGGCGCCATGCCGTCGAGGCCGAGCTTTCGGCCAAGCTCGCCAAGGCCGAGGCGACGATCGCCACGACCAAGACCAGCGCGATGACCAATGTCCGCGGCCTCGGCAGCGAGGTCGCCATCGCGATCGTCACCAAGCTGACCGGCCAGGCTCCGAGCGCCAGCGAGGCGTCCGAGGCGGTCGACCAGGTTCTGGCGCGCGGCTGAGGAGAATATCAATGGATACGTTCTGGGTCGGCGTCGCCTTCTTCATCTTCATCGGCATCCTCGCCTATTTCGGCGTGCCCAAGGCCATCGTCACCGCGCTTGATTCGCGCGGCGAGAAGGTCGCGCAGGAGCTCGCCGAGGCGCGCCGCCTGCGCGTCGAGGCTGAGAAGCTGCTGGCAGAATACGAGGCCAAGCGGAAGGCTGCCGAATCCGAGGCCGCCTCGATCATCGCCGCCGCGAATGAAGAGGCCAAGCGCCTCGCTGCCGAGGCGGAAGCCAAGCTGAACGATTTCGTCACCCGCCGGACCAAATCGGCGGAAGACAAGATTGCGCTGGCCGAAAGCCAGGCCGAAGCCGAAGTCCGCGCCGCCGCCGCCGAGGCTGCGACCAAGGCCGCCGAGGTCATCATCCGCGCCCAGGTGGGCGGCAAGACCGGCGAGGCGCTGTTCGCCGCTGGCTTGAGCGAGGTCAAGGCGAAGCTGAACTGAAGCCTGCCGCACCGATATTGATGTCAACGCCGCGATCTCCCGGGATCGCGGCGTTGACGTTTCTGGCGCAACTGAGCATTTCCGCGCTTCTCTAAATCACGAAAATTCTCCAAGCTATTGTCTTATCGCATTTTCTTCACGCGAACCGGTGTCCACTTCGCTCGAAAATGCTCTAAATCGAAACGGATCCTGTCATGCGGCTCCTTCGTAGCCTCGTCGCCCTGGTCGTCGGCATCGCGGCGCCAGCGCAGGCGCTGGAACAGGTTGCCTTTTCCTCGCGTGACGGGACCATGCTCTCGGGCTGGCTCTCCAGGCCCGAGGGGCTGGGGCCCTTCCCCGCGGTCATAATGCTGCATGGCTGCGCCGGGTTGTGGACCGGTTCCGGCCAGTTGAGCGCTCGCGAAACCGACTGGACCGCACGGCTTGTCGGCGCAGGATATGCCGTGCTGCTGCCCGACAGCTTTCGCCCTCGTGGCGTATCAGCCCTCTGCAATGACCGAATTCGCAGCCTGATGCCTGCCGACCGGGCGCAGGATGCGTTCGGCGCGCGCGACTGGCTGGCGCAACAACCTTTCATCGCATCCGAACGCGTCGGGCTCATCGGTTGGTCCAACGGAGGATCGACCGCGCTCGAGGTCGCTGGAGAGACCGCAGCAACGGGTGCGGGCGGGCTTCGCGCGGTCATCGCGTTCTACCCAGCCTGCCGCCTCCTCCTCAAGCGCGGCTGGATTGCGCGTGCCCCGACGACGATCCTGCACGGGTTGGCCGATGACTGGACTCCGGCTGCGCCTTGCCAGCGGCTCGCCAGCAAGGGCAGCGCACAGTTTGTCGGCTACCCCGAGGCCTATCACGGCTTCGACCATCCCAACCTGCCTCTGCGCGAACGCAAGGCAGGCTATTCGGAACGTGCGGACGGGTTGGTGACGCTCGGCACGCAGGCCGATGCACGCGCGCAAGCGATCGCCGCGACGATGGCGATCCTGCAGGGGATGTAAGAGACCTCAGTTCGAGACGGTCAGTGTCTTGGCCGGCCGCACAGGTGCAACGACCGCGGGCCTTGCCTCGAGCTTTGGCTGCACCGGCTTCGGCTTGGTCTTACGCGCCGCAATCGTCGAGGTCACGATGCCCTGCGGCGTGTCGAGGCCGTAGATGTCCTCGCGGAACTGGACGAGCCCGTCGGCCCCCTGCCAGCCCGTGAGGTAGACCCAGGCGACCGGGACCTGCTTTTTCAGGGGGATGTTCTTGCGCTCGCCCTTGGCGATCTCGGCCTCGAGCGCCGGCAGGGTCCATTCCGTGCCCTCCAGCAGCCAGGCGCCGAGGTCACGCACCCCCTCGATGCGGGCGCAGCCGGAGGAATTGAAGCGGACATCGTTGCGGAAGAGCGACTTCTTGGGAGTGTCGTGCAGATAGACGGCCTCCGTGTTGGGCATGTCGATCTTCATCTGGCCGAGCGAATTATCGGGACCCGGATCCTGCCGCACGGTGAAATAGGGCGATGTCAGGGTCGCCCAGTTGACCGTGGCCGGGTCGATCTCGCGGTTCTCGGCGCCCAGCAGGCGCATGTGCGACTTGGTCAGGAAGCCGGCATCTTTGCGCATATGCGGAATGATGTCGGCCTTCACGATCGAGGTCGGCACCGTCCAGGTCGGGTTGAGGTTGACCGAGGAGATGCTGGCCTGCAGCACCGGCGAGGGCCGGTCCGGCCGGCCGACGATGGCGAGATGGCGGCGCTGGACCTGGCCATTCTCGACCGCCTCGACGCTGGCGCCGGGAATATTGACCACGACATAGCGCTCGGCGAAGGAAAAGCCGTTGCCTTTCAGCCGCTCCAGCGTCGCGGTGAGCTGGTTCAGGCGAACCTCGACCGGCGTGTTCATCGCCTTCAGGGTCAGGCGGCCGACGGTGCCAAGGTCCGAGAGGCCATGGCGAATCTGGAAGCGCTTCACGGCGGCGACGACATTCGCGTCGTAGACATCGCCCGGCAGCGCGTCAGGCGAGAGATCGCCGCTCAAAAGCAGGCGCTGCTTCAGCGCCGCGACATCGGGACCTTGAGCCTCTGGCTTCAGCGCGGTGACGCTGCCGGGCAGCTTCGGCCAGCCGCCACGCCCCGCGATGTCCTCATGGGCGATCAGGGCGTCGAGCGTGCGGTCATAGGTGTTGGGGCCGTAGCTCGGCTCATTGGCGCGCACGGCAGTGGTGCCGAGAAGGACCGCAAAGGCCGCAGCGACGGTTGATCTGACGAAACGCACGGCCATGGATGTCAATCCCACACTGCGCCATCGGCGCATGAGGCCAAGCATCCCTCGCGCATGGTCAAGGAAGCCTTAAGGCGCGCGGAGATTTCCGTATCGGAATGTTGCTGGCGGCCCGGGCCGCCAGCTTGTGCCCGCTACCTATTCCGCCGCCTCGGCCACCGGCGCCGGCTTCACCCATTTCAGCACCGGCTGGCGGGCCGCGCGGGTCTCGTCAAGGCGGCGGATCGGGGCGTGGTGGGGGGCTGCCGTGAAGCGCTCCTTGTCATTGCCCTTGGCGGCCATGGCGAGGTCGCGCAGCGTCGCGATGAAGAGGTCGAGCGAGGCCTTCGATTCCGATTCGGTCGGCTCGATCAGCATGGCGCCATGGACGACGAGCGGGAAATACACCGTCATCGGGTGGTAGCCCTCGTCGATCATCGCCTTGGCGAAATCGAGCGTCGAGACGCCGGTGCCCTTGAGCCATTCATCGTCGAACAGCGCCTCATGCATCGACGGGTGGTCCGGGAAGGGCAGCGACATCAGATCCGACAGCCCGGCGCGGATGTAGTTGGCGTTGAGGACCGCGTCCTCGGAGGCCTGCTTCATGCCGTCGGCGCCGTGGCTGAGCATGTAGGTGAGCGCGCGAACATACATGCCCATCTGGCCGTGGAAGGCGGTCATGCGGCCGAAGGGGACGTTGCCCGCCGGCGCGTCGGCAGCGTTTTCGACGAGGCGGGGCGTGCCGGCCTCGACATGGATGAACGGAACCGGCGCATAAGGCGCCAGCCGCTCCGAGAGCACGACGGGACCTGCGCCCGGCCCGCCGCCGCCATGGGGCGTCGAGAAGGTCTTGTGCAGGTTGATGTGCATGGCGTCGACGCCGAGATCGCCCGGGCGCGCCTTGCCGACGATCGCGTTGAAGTTGGCGCCGTCGCAGTAGAAATAGGCGCCGGCTTCATGCATGGCGGCAGCGATCTCGACGATCTGCGGCTCGAAGATGCCGCAGGTGTTGGGGTTCGTCAGCATGATCGCGGCGATGTCGGGGCCGAGCAGCGCCTTGACGTCCTCGACCGCGACCGTGCCGTCATCGCGAGCCGGAACCGAGCGCACCGAGAAGCCGATCAGGGCCGCCGTCGCCGGGTTGGTGCCGTGGGCCGATTCGGGAACGAGCACGACGGTGCGGGTCGCGCCCTCGCCCTTGGCGGCAATGGCGGCCTTGATCGCCATCATGCCGCAGGCCTCGCCATGGGCGCCGGCCTTCGGCGAGAGCGCCACGGCCGGCATGCCGGTCAGCGTCATCAGGTAGTGCGAGAGCTCGAGCATGACCTCGAGAGCGCCCGGCACTGTCGAGACCGGCTGGAGCGGGTGCACGTCGGAGAAGCCCGGCATCCGCGCCGTCTTCTCGTTGAGACGGGCATTGTGCTTCATCGTGCAGGAGCCGAGCGGGAAGAGCCCTGTGTCGATGCCGTAGTTCTTCTGGCTGAGGCGCACGTAATGGCGCATCGTCTCGGGCTCGGAAAGGCCGGGCAGGCCGATCTCGCCCTTTCGGGCGTGCTTGCCGAGGCGGCTCTTGAACGGCGCCGGCGCGTCGATATCGACGCCGGTGGTCTCGTGATGGCCGATCTCAAAGATCAGCGGCTCGATCTGCTGCAGCGCCTTGTTGCCGGTGAAGGTGGCGTGCTGCTCGGTAGCGGCAGCGCTGGATTGGGTGGGTCGTCCCTGACGGTTCAGCATCACAGCACCTCCGCGAGCGCCGCCACGAAGGCCGCCCGATCTTCATCCGTGTTGATTTCGGTCGAGGCGACCAAGAGCAGGTCGTCGAGCCCGGCCTTCGGCAGCAGGCGCGAGACCGGGACGCCAGCGAGAATGCCCTTTGCGGCAAGTGCTTCGACGACGGCGGCTGCAGGCTTGCCCAGCTTCACCGTGAACTCGTTGAAGAAGCTGGCGTTGAGGACCGTCACGCCCTTCACGCCCGCCAGCATGTCGGCGAGTTTGACCGCATTGGCGTGATTGACCTCCGCCAACCGTGACAGCCCGGCCTGGCCGAGCAGCGTCATGTGGATGGTGAAGGCGAGCACGCAGAGGCCCGAATTGGTGCAGATGTTCGAGGTCGCCTTGTCGCGGCGGATATGCTGCTCGCGGGTCGAGAGCGTCAGCACGAAACCGCGCTGGCCGGTCGAATCGACCGTCTCGCCGCAAAGCCGTCCCGGCATCTGGCGGATATATTTCGACTTGGCCGCGAAGAGGCCGACATAGGGGCCGCCGAAGTTCAGCGCATTGCCGATCGACTGGCCCTCGCCGACGACGATGTCGGCGCCCATCGCACCGGGCGGCACGACGGCGCCCAGTGACACCACCTCGGTGAAGACAGCGATCAGCAGCGCACCATGGGCCTGGGCCTTCTGCGCAATCGGCGTCAGGTCGCGCAGATTGCCGAAGACGTCGGGGTTCTGGACGACGACGCAGGAGGTCTCGTCGTCGATCTGCGAGAGGATGTCCTCGCTCGCCGAAACGTCCGGCGGCAGCGAGACGACAGCGTCATTGGCCATCTCGGACAGCGTCCGGACGACCTCGACATAATGCGGATGCAGGCCACCCGAGAGCACCGCCTTGCGGCGCTTGGTGACGCGATGGGCCATCAGCACCGCCTCGCCGGTGCCGGTCGAGCCGTCATACATCGAGGCATTGGCGACCTCCATGCCGGTCAGCGCCGCGACCTGGGTCTGGAACTCGAAAAGATATTGCAGCGTGCCCTGCGCGATCTCGGGCTGGTAGGGCGTGTAGCTGGTCAGGAACTCCGAGCGCTGGATCAGGTGATCCACCGTCGCCGGGACATGGTGCTTGTAGGCACCCGCGCCGACGAAGAACGGCACCGAGGAGGCCGCGACGTTGCGGCCCGCCATGCGCGCCATGATGCGCTCGACCTCGAGCTCGCCCTTGGTGCGGGGCAGATCGAGCGGGGCCGTCAGCAGCTTGCCGGCCGGCACGTCGGAGAACAACGCGTCGACATCGGGAACGCCGATGCGCGCGAGCATGTCCTCGCGGTCGGTGTCGGTCAGGGGGAGATAGCGCATGGCAAATGTCCGTATCGTTCAATTGGCGATGAGGCCGGCCAAACCCGCAACGTTCATCCTGGGCGACCGCAGGTCGTCCCGGGAACCATCGGAGGGCTGTGGTGCTCTAGGATGGATCCCGGAGCTGCGCGGCTTCGCCGCTTGTCCAGGATGACGGTGCGCCTGAAATCACAGCGTCTTGACGTAGTTCTGGTACTCGGCCTCGCTCATCAGGCCTTCGAGTTCTGCCACGTCCTTGAGCTTGAGCTTCAGGAACCAGCCCTTGCCGGCCGGGTCCTCGTTGACGGTGCCGGGCGCGGCTTCGAGCGCGCTGTTGACCTCGACCACCTCGCCGGAGACCGGGGCGTAGACCTCGGAGGCCGCCTTGACGCTTTCCACCACCGCGGCTTCGCCGCCCTTGGCGACGGCCTTGCCGATGGCGGGGAGCTCGACGAAGACGACGTCGCCGAGCTGGCCCTGGGCATAGTCGGTGATGCCGACGGTGCCGATGTCACCCTCGACGCGGATGTATTCGTGGTCCTTGCTGTAGCGGGTCTCGGCCATGGGATCTCAGTCTCCGGATAGGGAACGGGTTCGGTTGGGAATCAGCGCTTGTAGCCGTTGGGAACGAAGGGCATCGCCGCGACGACGGCCGGCAGCGGCTTGCCGCGCACGATCAGGTGAACCTGCGTGCCCGGCGCGGAATGAGCCTTGGCGACATAGCCCATGGCGCAGGGTGCGTTCAGCGTGGGGCCGAAGCCACCCGAGGTGACCTTTCCGACGATCTCGCCCTCGGGGGTCGCGATCTCGGCGCCCTCGCGGGCCGGCGCCCGGCCTTCCGGCAGCAGGCCGACACGGACGCGGGAGACGCCATTCGCGAACTCGCCCTGGATGCGCCCGGCGCCAGGGAAACCGCCTTCCTCGCGGCGGCGCTTCTGGATCGACCAGGTCAGCGCGGCCTCGACCGGCGAGGTCGTGGTGTCAATGTCGTGGCCATAGAGGCAAAGCCCGGCTTCGAGCCGCAGCGAATCACGCGCGCCGAGCCCGATCGGCTTGACGGTGGCGTCGAGCAGCAGCGTGTCCCAGATCTCGCCGATCTTCGTCGCGGCGGCGGAAATCTCGTAGCCGTCCTCGCCGGTATAGCCGGAGCGGCTGACATTGGCCTTGATCCCGGCGACCTTCATGGTGCGCGAGGTCATGAAGCCCATTTCGGCAGCCTCAGGCGCGATGGCCGCCAGCGCGGCCTCGGCGGCAGGACCCTGCAGCGCGATCAAAGCGCGATGCTCGGCCTTGATCAGCTTCACATTGGCGGGCAGCCGCGTCTCGACATGGGCGTAGTCCTGCGTCTTGCAGGCGGCGTTGACGACGAGATAGAGCGCGCCGTCCTCGTCGGGATCGATCGAGCGCGTCACCATCAGATCGTCGAGGATGCCGCCCTCCTCGTTCAGGAGCTGCGAATAGCGCTGCTTGCCCGGAGCGAGATTGACGATATCGGCGGGAATCAGGGCCTCTAACGCACGCGCCGTGGTCTCGTGGTCGGGGCCGACGAGGAAGCACTGGCCCATATGCGAGACGTCGAAGAGGCCCGCCTTCTCACGCGTCCAGTTGTGCTCGGTCAGGATGCCTGTCGGATACTGCACCGGCATGTCGTAGCCGGCGAACGGCACCATGCGGGCGCCGAGCGCGACATGGCGAGAATGGAGCGGGGTCTTGAGAACGACGGCCTCGGGCGCAGCCGCGACATCGGCAACGGTGGCATCGGCAACATCAGCCATGGACGGCCCCTTCCAGAGACAAGCGCAAGCCCCGGACGGATGTGTCCGGAACGCGCCCCCTCTGTCTTGGAACCTGAGAGATTTCCCCATACCGGCATGGTGGCGCCGGACAGGTTACACCCGTCGGTGGGCGGAGTTTCCCCCACCACTTTCCAGAGTGCCAGTTCCCACGCGGTCCGTTTGCCTGAGCGTTTCCGGGGCGGTTGCGCCTTCGGCGCCGGGTCTGGCCAAAAACCAGTCCCGGTCTCTCCCGCGGGGATGTTGCGGCTGTTGGCAGAGATACAAGAGCGCCGCCCTAAGTCAATCGCGGCGCTGCCTCGTTTCACGGCAATCGACGCTGCTCTTTGCGGCGCGTCACCAAATCGGCCTAGCGCCGGCGCGAACGCACCGGCGTGGCCGCGCCGCCGCCCAGGCCGACGATGATCTCGACATCGCCGCGGCCGGCCGGGACGACGATGCCGTCCTCGACATGCGAGAAGTCGGTGCCGCCCTGGCCCGAGCCTACAGCGCCGCCGACGCGGGCGGCGCGGCGGGCGACCTGCGTCGTGCCGCGCATAACGACCGTCGTCAGTGTCGCGCCGTAATTGCCGGCGCCACCCGCCGGACCGAGCAGGATGCGGCCCTCGACACCGACCTTGAGGCGGAAGCCGCCATTGCCGGTGGGCGTGCACTCGCGAGCGACGTTGAGGATCGAGATCTGGTGGCGCAGGCTGCCGCTGTCCTGGCCGGACTGGGCCCGAACGGCCGCGCCGCCGTCCGCGATAATGACCTGGGGACAGACCTGCTGCTCCTCCGCCTCGTCCTTCGGCAACTGATCGGGCGGCGGCGGCGTCGTCGACTGGAACATCAGGACGTTGCCCAGTGTCTGCATCGTGCTCGGCTGGCCCGAGGACGAACTCGACGAGCCGCAACCGGCGAGGCCGAGACACAGAAAGGGGAGAGCCAGCAGGGTTTGCCGGCGAAGAAGCTGTTCACTCACGGCAAGGTCTCCACGCCGGGGCCGAAGCCGTTGAGGGAGACAGGCACGCCCACCCCCTCTTCCGGCGTCTGGAATACGATGAAGGTGGCGCTTTTGCCTGATTTAAGCTGGCCGAGCAGGGCGTCGTCCATCACCACCTCGGCGACGCAGCCGGTCGTCAGGCAGCGCACGAAGCCGGCGCGGCCGATATCCTTGTCGTCGATCTTGAGGCCGAGGCCCGACGGCAGCAGCACGCCGAGCGGTGCGACGACGCGCAAGAGCCTGCTCTTCTGGTCGGCCGTCTTCAGCACGATGACGAGGAGGGTCAGATTGGGCCGGTCCTCGGCCGCGACGTTCTGCACGAGCGCGCATTGCTCGGTCTTGGCGCCCGGCGGAACCTCGCAGCGCATCTGCCAGTCGCCATGGGTCGACTTGACAGCGCCCTGGGCCAGAGCCGGGCCAGCGGCCCAAACAGCACCGACGAACACAAGAACAGCCGCCCAGACAGGTCCGATATGCCTACCCATCCTTGCGATTCCTCCAAACCGGCGCCTGCCGCGCAAACCTGTCACCGAAGTAAAGAGCGGAATTCGGGCAGAAAACCGGCTCCTCGCTGCGGAATCCTGCTTCGTCCCGTCGTGGATTGCGTTGGGACCATGCAGGCCCTGTCCTGTCAAGGCAAAGGGCTCAGCCGAGAGTGCCGTTCACGCCAGACCTCGCGCGATTATGCCGCACGAGATGCGTTGACGCCCCGCATTGCCCCACTGGCGCAAGCGTGATGTTTGATTTATCGCAATCTCGAAGAGCAAGGTGGCCTCGCGGTCGCACGAGCCACGCATGGACATCCGTTCTTCATGTGCGTTCCCCAGGGAATGTGCCATGGCGAACACCCCATGCAGGGCATGATTTGAGGAGCTATGTCGGATCGATGCGATTTCTGAGCAGGACCCCAGCAAGCGTGGCCGCCGCGGCCCTTGCCGTCGCCGCGACGACGATCGTCACGGGCAACGCGTTCGCCGGAACCGGCATGCCGAGCCCCTGGCAGTTGAACTTGCAGGGTGCCGCGACCGGGGTCGCCGAATACATCCACTGGTTCCACGACTGGCTCAACGTCATCATCTTCGTCATCTCGATCTTCGTGCTCGGGCTGCTGATCTACATCGCCTGGCGTTTCAACGAGAAGGCCAACCCGGTTCCCTCCAAGACGACCCACAACGCCCTGCTCGAGGTCGCCTGGACGGTGATCCCGGTGCTGATCCTGGTCGTGATCGCGATCCCGTCCTTCCGCCTGCTCAAGCTCCAGCTCGAAATCCCGCAGGCCGACATCACCATGAAGGTGACCGGCAAGCAGTGGTACTGGTCCTATGAATACGCGCAGGACGGCGGCGCCTTCGGCTTCGATTCGCTGATGCTGGACGAGAAGCAGCGCGCCGAGGCCATCGCCGGCAAGAAGATCGCCGCCGAAGAGGCACCGCGCCTGCTCGCCGTCGACAACGAGGCGGTGGTGCCGGTCGGCAAGATCGTGCGGGTGCAGGTCACCGGCGCCGACGTGATCCACAAGTTCACCGTTCCCTCCTTCGGCATCAAGATCGACGCCATCCCGGGCCGCCTCAACGAGACCTGGTTCAAGGCTGATCGCGAGGGCATCTATTACGGCCAGTGCTCCTTCATCTGCGGCCAGAACCACGCCTACATGCCGATCGCCTTCCGCGTCGTCAGCCCGGAGCGCTATGCCGCCTGGCTCGCCGAATCGAAGCAGAAATTCGCCAATGCCGGCGATGCGGTCGGCAAGGTCGCGGCGGCGACGAAGTAACGGCCCGTTCACGCGTCGCGGGCCTTCCGGGGCCCGCATCGAACCTGATTTGACTGACTGTGGCGAAGTGAATTCGCACGAGGAGACCAAGGCGATGGCAACAGCGGCTCCGCACGCTCACGCCCACGGACATCACGACGAGGAACACGCGCATCCGACCGGATGGCGCCGCTGGCTGATGTCCACCAACCACAAGGACATCGGCACGCTCTACCTGATCTTCTCGATCATGGCGGGCCTCGTCGGTGGCTTCCTCTCGATCATGATGCGCATCGAGCTGCAGCAGCCCGGCCTGCAGATCTTCGCCAACGGCCAGAGCTACAACGTCTTCGTCACCGGCCACGGCCTGATCATGATCTTCTTCATGGTCATGCCCGCCGTGATCGGCGGCTTCGGCAACTGGTTCGTGCCGCTGATGATCGGCGCGCCGGACATGGCCTTCCCGCGCATGAACAACATCTCGTTCTGGCTGACGGTCGCCGGCTTCGTCCTGCTGATCATCTCGATGTTCGTCGAGGGCGCTCCCGGCGCCCATGGCGTCGGCACCGGCTGGACGATCTATCCGCCGTTCTCGTCCTCGGGCCATCCCGGCCCGTCGGTCGATTTCGGCATCTTCGCGCTGCATCTGGCCGGCGCGGCCTCGATCCTCGGCGCGATCAACTTCATCACCACGATCCTGAACATGCGCGCGCCCGGCATGACGCTGCACAAGATGCCGCTCTTCGCCTGGGGCGTTCTGGTGACGGCCTTCCTGCTGCTGCTGGCGCTGCCGGTGCTGGCAGGTGCCATCACCATGCTGCTGACCGACCGCAATTTCGGCACGACCTTCTATGACCCGGCCGGCGGCGGCGACCCGATCCTGTACCAGCACCTGTTCTGGTTCTTCGGCCACCCCGAAGTCTACATCATGATCCTGCCGGCCTTCGGCATCGTCAGCCATATCATCTCGACCTTCTCGAAGAAGCCGATCTTCGGCTATCTCGGTATGGCCTATGCCATGGTCGCGATCGGCGTCGTCGGCTTCATCGTGTGGGCGCACCACATGTACACCGCCGGCCTGTCGCTCAACACGCAGCGCTATTTCGTGTTCGCGACGATGGTCATCGCGGTGCCCACCGGCATCAAGATCTTCTCCTGGATCGCGACGATGTGGGGCGGCTCGATCCGCTTCACGGCGCCGATGATCTGGGCGATCGGCTTCATCTTCCTGTTCACCGTCGGCGGCGTCACCGGCGTCGTGCTGGCCAATGCCGGCGTAGACCGCTCGCTGCACGCGACCTATTACGTCGTGGCCCACTTCCACTACGTGCTGTCGCTGGGCGCCGTGTTCGGCATCTTCGCGGGCTTCTACTACTGGTTCCCGAAGATGAGCGGCTACATCATCCCGGACTGGATCGGCCGCCTGCACTTCTGGATCGCCTTCATCGGCGCCAACGTGCTGTTCTTCCCGCAGCACTTCCTCGGGCTTGCCGGCATGCCGCGTCACTATGCCGACTATCCCGACGCCTTCGCAGGCTGGCACTTCGTCTCGTCGATCGGCTCCTACATCTTCGCCGCCGGCCTGCTGATCTTCTTCTACGGTATCTACGTCGCCTTCTCGCAGAAGGTGCTGGCGGGCGACAATCCGTGGGGCGAAGGTGCGACCACGCTGGAGTGGACCCTGTCCTCGCCGCCGCCCTTCCACCAGTTCGAGACCCTGCCGCGCATCACCGGCTCGGACCACTGATCTTTCGGCGGCGGGGCTCCCAGGACCCCGCCGCCGTACCAAGCCCACAGGCGCGTCCACGCGCTTTTGAGGAACGAGACGACCACGCTCATGTCCGCTGCCTTCGACACCCGCAATGACGGCGTCGCGCTGACCTCCACCGGCGAGGCGCGCGATTTCTTCGCGCTGCTGAAGCCGCGCGTGATGTCGCTCGTCATCGTCACGGCGCTGGCCGGCATGGCGACGGCGCCGGGCTCGGTGCACCCCGTCATCGCGCTGGCATCGCTGCTGGCGATCGCGGTCGGGGCCGGCGCGTCCGGCTGCCTCAACATGTGGTACGATGCCGATATCGACGTGCTGATGACCCGCACGGCCAAGCGGCCGATCCCGGCCGGGCGCGTGCTGCCGGCCGAGGCGCTGGCCTTCGGCCTGACGCTGTCGATCGGTGCGGTGCTGGTGCTGGGCCTCGTCGCCAATGTGCTCTCGGCGGCCATGCTCGCCTTCACGATCTTCTTCTACGCCGTGGTCTATTCGATGTGGCTGAAGCGCTGGACGCCGCAGAACATCGTCATCGGCGGCGCGGCTGGCGCCTTCCCCCCGATGATCGGCGAGGCCGTCGTCACCGGCGATCTCGGCATGCATTCGCTGGTGCTGTTCGCGATCATCTTCCTGTGGACGCCGCCGCATTTCTGGGCGCTCGCCCTGGTGAAGTCGGCCGACTACGCCCGCGCCGGCATTCCGATGATGCCCAATGTCGCCGGCCCCGCCGCGACCCGCCGGCAGATCGTGCTGTACTCGCTGGTGATGGCGCCCGTCGCCGTGCTGCCGGCCCTGATGGGCTTCGGCGGGCTGGCCTATCTCGTCGTCTCGGTCACGACCGGGCTTGCCATGATCGCGCTGGCCATCCGCGTCTGGCTGATCACCGAGGGCGAGGCCGCGACCAAGGCCTGCTATTCCCTGTTCGGCTTCTCGATCCTGTATCTGTTCGCGCTGTTCGCTGTCCTCTTGGTCGAGAACGGTCTCGGCCTGATGTGGGCGCTGCCGAAGGTGATGGGATGAGCGAGTCGCGCAGAAAGCTGCCCGCGCCGGCCGCCTTCTCGCCGGAGGACATGGCCCGCCGCAAGCGCCGCAACATCGCGCTGGCGCTGGTTCTGGCCGGACTCGTGGTGTTCTTCTTCGTGGTGACGCTGGTGAAGACCGGCCCCGCCATCATGAACAGGCCGCTGTGATGAGCGCGCCCGAGCCTGTTCGCGAGAAGCCCAAGAATCTCGGCCGCACGGCGCTGATCTGCGCCGGCGTCGCCATGGGCATGACCGGGCTCTCCTTCGCCGCCGTGCCGCTCTACGACATGTTCTGCAAGGCGACCGGCTTTGGCGGCACGCCGATGACCGGGACGGCCGGCGCGGGCACGATCCTCGACCGGACGATGGCGGTGCGCTTCGATGCCAATGTCGCGCCGGGTCTGGGCTGGAGCTTCACGCCCGAAAGCCCCGAGATTCGCCTGCGCGTCGGCGAGACGAAGACGGTGTTCTACAAGATCACCAACAAGACCAGCCGCGCCTCTACCGGCATCGCCAGCTACAACATCGCGCCGGAAAAAGGCGCCGCCTATTTCGTCAAGATCCAGTGCTTCTGCTTCACCGAGCATACGCTGCAGCCGGGCGAGAGCCTGGAAGCGCCGGTCGTGTTCTATATCGACCCGGAGATCGCGGGGAATCGCGAGCTCGACGGCATGAACGCGATCACGCTGTCCTACACCTATTTCGCCTCCAAGGCGGGGCAGCCGCTCGCCCAAAGCGGGGATGCCCCCGCCAAGGGTGACGCAGCCACATCGAACCTGTAAATATCGGCCCCGGAGACGGGTGCTGCAAAGTCGGACGCGGAGACTGATTACGATGGCCGGGGCCCATACCAAGAACCACGACTACCACCTCGTCGATCCGAGCCCGTGGCCGCTCGTCGGCGCCGCCAGCGCGACGATCATGGCGACCGGCGCCGTGATGTGGATGAAGGCGATGACGCTGGGCGGGATGAAGCTCGGCCCGCTCGTCTTCTTCGTCGGCCTGATCGGCGTGCTCTACACCTTCCTCGCCTGGTGGATGGACGTCGTCCGCGAGGCCGAGCATGAGGGCCACCACACCCGCGTCGTCCAGATGCATCACCGCTACGGGATGCTGATGTTCATCGCCTCCGAGGTGATGTTCTTTGTCGCCTGGTTCTGGGCTTTCTTCGACGCCAGCCTGTTTTCGGGCGAGGCGATCAACTTCACCCGCAAGGAATTCACCGGCGGCGTCTGGCCCCCGACCGGCATCGCAACCTTCGACCCCTGGCACCTGCCGCTGCTCAACACGCTGATCCTGCTGACCTCGGGCACCACCGTGACCTGGGCCCACCACGCCCTGATTCATGGCGACCGCGAGGGGTTGAAGCAGGGCCTCTGGCTGACGGTGATCCTCGGCATCCTGTTCACAGCCTGCCAAGTCTACGAGTACTCGCACGCCTCCTTCGCCTTCAGCGGCCACATCTATGGCGCGACCTTCTTCATGGCGACCGGCTTCCACGGCGCCCATGTAGTGATCGGCACGATCTTCCTGGCGATCTGCCTGTACCGGGCCTATCTCGGCCACTTCAAGCCGGACCAGCATCTCGGCTTCGAGTTCGCCGCCTGGTACTGGCACTTCGTCGACGTGGTCTGGCTGTTCCTCTTCGCCGCGATCTATGTCTGGGGGGCGGGCTCAGGCGTCGCCGCGGCGCACTGAGCCGACACGATACCGCAACGGCAAAGGCGGCCTCGCGGCCGCCTTTGCGCTTTTTGGAGCTTGATGATTTCGCGTGGAAACACGTCGTCATCCTGGGCGACCGAAGGTCGTCCCGGGATCCATCATAGGGCACGGCGCAGCCCTATGATGGATCCCGGAGCTGCGCCGCATTCGCGGCTTGTCCAGGATGACGGCGCAGTTCTGGCCGAGGCCATCATGCTCCAGCATCATGCTTCATGGAGGCCATCATGGCCGACGACCAGCACAGCCCGCCCTCGCCCTATTCGACCGGCCTTGCCGGCCGCTGCCCACGCTGCGGCGAGGGCAAGCTGTTCGACGGCTTCCTGAAGGTGCGGCCACGCTGCTCGGCTTGTGGGCTCGATTTCAGCTTCGCCGATTCGGCCGACGGGCCAGCGGTGTTCATCATGCTGATCGCGGGGTTCGCCGTGCTGGGCTCGGCGCTTTATGTCGAGATCGCCTACGAGCCGCCGATCTGGGTGCATATGATGATCTGGCTGCCGCTCGCCGTGATCGTCTGCCTGTCGCTGCTGCGGCCGATGAAGGGACTCGCGGTCGCGCTGCAATACGCCCACAAGGCGCAGGAAGGCAGGCTCGACAAGGGCGGTTCGGACAGGTGAGCGGCACAGCGTCTCACGAAGGGCCGCGCCCGCGTTTGCTGTGGCCGGCCCTGCTGTCGATTCTGGGCGTTACGATCCTGTGCACGCTGGGGACATGGCAGATCGCGCGCATGGGCGATAAGCGCGTCTTCATCGAGCGGCTTTCCGCGCAGTCGGCGGGCATTCCGGCGCCGATGCCGGCCTCGGCCTCCTGGGCCGGGCTCGATCCTGCGACGCTCGACCTGACCCGCGTCACAGCGCAGGGCAGCTTCCTCGACGGCGCCTTCGCCGGCGTTCGCACGACGATCGCCGCCGGGGCGCCCGGCACGCGCCAGCTCTCGGGCTTCGGCCGCTGGATCTTCCAGGGTTTCAAGCTGACTGACGGCGGCGTGGTGCTGGTCAATCGCGGCTTCGTGCCGGAAAGCCGGCTCGGCGAGATCAAGCCGGCCTCAGGCGCAGCGACCGTCACCGGCTTCCTGCGCGCGCCCGAGCCACGCGGCTCGTTCACGCCGGCCGATTTGCCGGCCAATCGCGAGTTCTACACCCGCGACCCGGCGGCCATCGCCGCTTCGTTGGGCTTGGGAGCCGCCGCGCCGTTCTATCTCGAGGCCGAGCGCCAGGGCGACGGGCTGACGCCGCCGGCCGGCGTCGACGCGAAGGAGCTGATCGCGCGCATCCCCGACAACCACCTGTCCTATGCGCTGACCTGGTTCGGCTTGGCGGCGACGCTGATCGGGGTGTTTGTGGCCTTTGCCTGGCAGGGGCGCAGGAGAGTCAACGAGACGGATTGAGACGGCGCCGTCCGATACTCAGCCCTCATCCTGCCGAGCAGGCAAAGCCGGCGTCTCGAAGGATGATCCAGTCGGTTCCGGAGGCTTCTAAAGCACCCTTCGAGACGCCGCTGCGCGGCTCCTCAGGATGAGGGCCGAGTTTGGGGCAGCCTTGGCCCTTTGCCCTCCACGGCCCACGGGCCTATAGCTTCAGGCACCACCTCCACGAGCCCAGACCGAGACAAGACGCCGTGCTGCATGTGTCCACCCGCGGGGAGGCTCCCGCCCTCTCCTTCTCCGATGCGCTGCTCGCCGGGCTTGCCCGCGATGGCGGGCTTTATGTGCCCAAGACGTTTCCGACGCTGACGCCCGACGAGATCGCCGGGTTTTCCGGTCAGAGCTACGCGCAGGTCGCCGAGCGGGTGATCGGCGCGCTTGCCGATGGCGACATCGAGGGGTCGGCGCTGTCGGCGATGATCGCCGAGGCTTACGCCACCTTCCGCCACCCGGCGGTGTGCCCGCTGAACCAGATCGGCGACAATCTCTTCGTGCTGGAGCTCTTCCACGGCCCGACGCTCGCCTTCAAGGATGTGGCGATGCAGCTTCTCGGGCGGCTGATGGACCATGTCCTCAAGCAGCGCGGCCAGCGCGCGACCATCGTCGGCGCGACCTCGGGCGACACCGGCGGGGCGGCGATCGACGCTTTCAAGGGGCTGGAGCGGGTCGACGTCTTCATCCTCTACCCGCAGGGCCGCGTCTCCGATGTGCAGCGCCGTCAGATGACGACGGTCGAGGCCGATAACGTCCACGCTATCGCGATCGACGGCACCTTCGACGACTGCCAGAATTTGGTGAAGGCGCTGTTCAACCACCACGCCTTCCGCGACGAGATCGGGCTGTCGGGCGTCAACTCGATCAACTGGGCGCGGATCGCGGCGCAGGTGGTGTATTACTTCACCGCCGCCGTCTCGCTCGGCGCGCCCGGCCGCAAGGTCTCGTTTGCGGTGCCGACGGGGAATTTCGGCGACGTGCTCGCCGGCTTCGTCGCCAAGCGGATGGGTCTGCCGATCGAGCGCCTGCTGATCGGCACCAACAGCAACGACATCCTGGCGCGTACGCTCGAAAGCGGCGCCTATGAGATGAAGGGCGTGCATGCCACGACCTCGCCCTCGATGGACATCCAGATTTCCTCGAATTTCGAGCGTTTGCTGTTCGAGGTGCATGGCCGCGACGGGTCAGCTGTGCGCCGGCTGATGCAGTCCCTGCAGCAATCCGGCCGCTTCGAGATCGCGCCCGGCCCGCTCGCCGCGATCCGGGCCGAATTCGACGCGGTCGGGATCGACGAAGCCGCGACCTCGGCTGAGATCGGCCAGACCTGGCGCGACGCCGGCTATCTGCTCGATCCGCATACGGCGGTCGGCGTCGCGGCGGCGCGCAGCGGGCTTGCCAAGGATCCGGCGACGCCGATGATCGTGCTGGGCACCGCCCATCCTGCCAAGTTCCCGGCGGCGGTGAAGGCCGCAAGCGGCGTGACGCCGGCCCTGCCCGCCCATCTCGCCGATCTGATGGAGCGGCAGGAGCGCTTCACCCTGCTGCCGAACGACCAGAGCGCCATCGAAGCTTTCGTCCGGGCCAAGGCCCGTGCCGTGCGGGGAGTGGCGGCATGAGCGCGGAGATGAGCGCAACCGGTCCCGCCGAGATCGCCGAGGTCGCGGCCAGCAGCACGCGCGGCGCGCATGACCCCGATGTCGGGCTGGCGACGCTGCCATCGGGCCTGCGCGTCGTGTCGCAACGCATGGACCATGCCGCGACGGTGTCGCTCGGCATCTGGATCGGCTCCGGCTCGCGCGACGAGCTGCCTCATGAGCATGGCCTTGCCCATCTGCTCGAGCACATGGCCTTCAAGGGCACGGCGCGGCGCAACGCACTTCAGATTGCCGAGGAGATCGAGAGCGTCGGCGGCGATCTCAATGCCGCGACATCGGTCGAATACACCTGCTACACCGCGCGCGTGCTGGGCACTGACCTGCCTCTCGCCGTCGATATCCTCGCCGACATCCTGACCTCGCCCTCGCTCACCCCAGAGGAGCTGAAGCGCGAAAAGGGCGTGATCCTGCAGGAGATCGGCGCCGTGCAGGATACGCCCGACGACCTCGTCTATGATCGTTTCCTGCAAGCCGCCTTCCCCGACCAGCCGCTCGGCCGGCCGATCCTGGGCACGGCCAAGACGGTCAAAAGCTTCACCCCCGAGGCGATCCGCGCCTATCTGGCGCGACACTACCATGCCGGCAACATGGTGCTGGCGGCCTCTGGCGCCGTCGATCATGCCGAACTGGTCAAGCTCGCAGAGACCCACCTCGCGGCCCTGCCGGCAAGCCCGGCGATCGCGCTGGTGCGTGAGGACGGGCGCTATCTCGGCGGCGAGGCGCGGGTCACCAGCGACGAGGAGCAGGTCCATCTCGTGCTCGGCTTTCCCGGCCAGGCCTTCAAGGACGGCGCGCATTATCCGCTGCAGATCTTTTCGGCGGTGCTTGGCGGCGGGCTGTCGTCGCGGCTGTTCCAGCAGGTGCGCGAGCAGCGCGGCCTGGCCTATGCAATCGACGCCTTCCATTGGCCCTTCTCCGATTGCGGCGTCTTCGGCATCGGCGCGGGGACGGGACCGGAAGATGTCGGCGAGCTGATCGAGGTCGCACTCGCCTGCCTGCGCCAGGCGGCGGAGGATACGAGCGAGGCGGAGGTGGCGCGCGCCCGGGCGCAGATGAAGGTCGGGTTGCTGGCCTCGCTGGAGAGCCCCGGCGGCAAGCTCGAACAGATGGCGCGGCAGGTGCTGCTGTTCGGCCGGGCGATCCCGCGCGAGGAGCTGGCCGCGCGGCTCGACGCGGTGACGCTCGAGGATGTGCGGGCGGCCGGCCGCTCGCTGCTCGGCCATCAGCCGACGATCGCGGCGGTGGGTCCCTTGCAGGGATTGCCCCCGGCCAAACGGCTGCGACATGCGGCGCGGTCGGCGGATTAGACCATGGCGCTGTTCCGCTTCTCGACAGAGCCGCCCACCCGCCCGCTGATCCGGACACAGAACCTGATCCTGCGCGCGCCGCAGGCGACGGACTATGCCGCCTGGGCCGTGCTGCGCATGGAGAGCCGCGAGTTCCTGACGCCCTGGGAACCGACCTGGAACGAGGACGACCTGACGCGGACCTCGTTCCGCTTGCGGGTCAAGCGCGCCGCCCGCGAGATCGCCGCCGACGAAGCCTATTCGCTCTTCATCCTCGACGGGCGCTCGGAGACACTGCTCGGCGGACTGACGCTGGGGCTCGTCCGGCGCGGCGTCGCCCAAGCCTGCACGCTGGGCTACTGGATGGGCCAGCGCCATGCCGGCAAGGGGTATATGAGTGAGGCCGTGCGCGGCGCGTTGCGTTTTGCCTTCTCGGAGCTGGCGCTGCACCGCGTCGAGGCCGCCTGCCTGCCCAACAACGCGCCCTCCCGCCGGCTGCTCGACCGGGTCGGCTTTCAGCATGAGGGGATGGCGCGGTCCTATCTCAGGATCAACGGCGCCTGGGCCGACCATCTGCTTTATGCCGCCCTGGCGAGCGACAGGCTCCCGGGCGACGCCCGGTGACGGCAGGCGGTGCATGGCTCGCCGACAGGGCGTCGGATGCCTTGCCCTTGCCACGAGCCGCCGATAGGACTGACCCCCGAAGACGCATGACAATTCCCCACCCCAGATCCGAGCGCAGCTTGACCCTCCCCGACCGACTGATCCGGTTCGGCCTCGCTATCGCCGGGCTTGCGCTCTGGCTCTTGCTCGCGGCGGCCGAACCGGCTGCGGCGGTCGAGGCCGTGCGCGTGCCGGTCGATGCCACGGTGCTCGACCTGACCAATGTCGTCGAGCGCAACAAATCCGACGGCGACGTCATCCAGATCTCGACCGCGCCGGGGCCCGACGGCATCGTCCGCCGCATCGCGGTCCGGGCGCGCGAATCCGGGGCGCGGCCCGACTGGATCGTGTTCGCGCTGACCAATGATTCCGACGAGCAGATCGACCGGCTGCTGGTCGCCCCCTTCCACCGGCTGATCGGCTCGGGCGTGATCTGGCCCGATCTCGGCGACCGCCGGATCGAGGCGGTGACCGCGAGCCAAGGCCTCAGCCCCGAGCGCGAGGTCAGCCCCGACGCCGACGTCTTCCTGATCACGCTCGACCCCGGCACGACCGTGACCTTCGTCGCCGAGCTGAAATCGCCGAACCTGCCGCAGCTCTATCTCTACGAGCAGGAGGCCTATCGCCAGAAGACCAACGGGCTGACGCTCTACAAGGGCATCATCATTGGCATCGCCGGCCTGCTGGCGCTGTTCCTGACGATCATCTTCGTGGTCAAGGGCGCGGTGATCTTTCCCGCAGCCGCGGCGCTGGCCTGGGCGGTGCTGGCTTATGCCGGGCTCGATTTCGGCTTCTTCCAGCGCATCTTCCCGCTGACGCCCGCAATCGAGCGAATCTACCGGGCCGGTGCGGAAGTCGTGCTGGCAGCGACGCTGCTGGTCTTCCTCTTCGCCTATCTCAACCTGGCGCGCTGGCATGTGCGCTACAGCCACGTCACCATCGTCTGGATGCTGGGACTGGCCGCACTCGTCGGCCTTGCCGTCTTCGACGCGCCGATGGCGTCCGGCATCGCGCGCATCTCGATCGCGGCCGTGGCGGCCGTCGGTTTCGTGCTGATCCTGCATCTGGCAACGCATGGCTATGAGCGCGCGGTGATGCTGATCCCGACCTGGTTCCTGCTCGCGGTCTGGGTGACGGCGGCGGGCTTCACGGTCACCGGCCAGTTTCAGCGCGATCTGGTCGCGCCTGCCCTGTTGGGCGGGCTCGTGCTGATCGTGCTGCTGATCGGCTTCACCGTGATCCAGCACGCTTTCGCCGGCAGCGGATTGTCGCAAGGCCTCGTCTCCGACACCGAGCGGCGGGCGCTGGCCTTGTCGGGATCGGGCGACCTCGTCTTCGACTGGGATGTCAGCGCCGACAAGATCTTCGTCTCGCCGCAGATCGAAGCGCTGCTGGGCCTGGGAAAAGGCGCGCTCGAAGGCTCGGCCGCGCGCTGGTTCGAGCATATGCATGTCGCCGATCGCGACCGCTACCGCGTCTCGCTGGACGCCGTGCTGGAGCAGCGCCGGGGCAAGCTCAACCTCGATGTCCGGTTGCGCTCGGCCAACGGCGCCTATCACTGGTTCAATCTCAAGGCCCGACCGGTGATCGGCTCCGATGGCGAGGTCGTCCGCGTTATCGGCACGCTCGCGGATGTCACCGAACAGCGCACTGCGCAGGAGCGCATGCTGCATGACGCCGTCCACGACAACCTGACCGGCCTGCCCAACCGCAAGCTCTTCCAGGATCGGCTCTCGGCCGTGTTCGGCTTCACCCGCGCCGATGAAAGCATCCGTCCGACGGTGCTGGTCATCGACATCGACCGGTTCAAGCAGGTCAATGAATCCGTCGGCTTCTCTGCCGGCGATTCGATCCTGCTGACGCTGGCGCGCCGACTTGGCCGGCTGTTGCGGGCGCAGGACACGCTGGCGCGCATCGGCGGCGACACCTTCGCCATGATCCTCGTCTCCGAGCGTGACCCCGAGCGCATCCTGGCGCTGGCCGAGCTGGTGCGCCGCGCCGTCTCCACGCCGATCACCTTCGCCGAGCGCGAGATCCTGCTGACGCCTTCGGTGGGTCTGGCCCTGTTCGACCCCGCGCCGGCGGCGCGCAAGGACGACGCCTTGAAGAACGCCGAGCTCGCCATGGCCCATGCCAAGCGCCAGGGCGGCAACAAGATCGAGGTCTTCGTGCCGGCGATGCGGACCGACCGCAACGACCGCCTCGCGCTCGAAAGCGACCTGCGGCGCGCGATCGAGCGCGGCGAGATCCAGGTGGTCTACCAGCCGATCGTCCGGCTGGAGGACCGCACCATCGCCGGCTTCGAGGCGCTGGTGCGCTGGGACCATCCGCGCGAAGGCCGGCTGATGCCGCAGGACTTCCTCGCCATCGCCGAGGAAACCGGGCTGATCGTCGATCTCGGCGTCTATGTGATGGACCGCACCGCGCGCGAGCTCGAGGCCTGGCAGGCGGCGCTGGATGTCGATCCGCCGATCTTCGCCAGCGTCAACGTCTCCAGCCGGCAATTGCTGCGCCACGACCTGCTGCACGACGTGAAGACCGTGCTCGGCCGCCGACGCATCCTGCCGGGCACGCTGAAGCTCGAGATCACCGAAAGCCTGGTGATGGAGAACCCGGAATATGCCGCGCAGATGCTGTCGCGCATCCGCGATCTCGGCGCCGGCCTCTCGCTCGACGATTTCGGCACGGGCTATTCCTCGCTGTCCTATCTGCAGCGCTTCCCCTTCGACACGATCAAGGTCGACCAGAGCTTCGTGCGCCAGATGGGCAACGGCAAGCCGCCCGTGATCCTGCGCTCGATCGTCCAGCTCGCCGCCGATCTGCGCATGGACGTGGTCGCCGAGGGCGCCGAGAGCGAGTCCGACGCGATCGAACTCTACCAACTCGGCTGCCAGTACGCGCAAGGCTATATCTTCGGCCAGCCGATGAGCGCAGCCGAAGCGCGGAGGCTGATGGGCGCGGCTGCGGCGAGTTCGAGCGAGGCGGCTTGAGGGAGCCGACCGGGCGCGGAGCTGATGGTGCTCAACGGCTCGATCTGGTATTGTAGCCCCATGCATGACGTGCCGAAGCAATTGACGGAGTCCGATGCTGAGTTCGCACGCGAGCGGCGGCTGGTTGCCATGCACTTGCAAGAGATCGAAGGCAATCCACTCGATACTGAGCAAGTCGCGATGTTCGAGATGTTCGAGCGTGAGCGATGGCCGCACGAAAAGCGGTTGGCCTACATTCTTGAGAGGGTCGCCAAGGCGCGCTTCGTTTCAGCCGCCGAATGAGCGATCCCATCTACTGCTACCCGCCAGATCATCTGGTTTTGAGAAACAAGCTCAATCTCAGGGATGCAGGACAGCTCGATTTCTTCGAGAGGGAGCTTGTTGCGCAACGCACGGCTGAAGGCATCCCCTCAGGAAAGTTCGATCTCGCTCATCTTCGCGCGATTCACCGCCACCTGTTCCAGGATGTCTACGACTGGGCAGGTGAGCTTCGCACCGTTGAGATCGCCAAGGGCGGCAACCAGTTCCAGTTTCGCCAGTATATCGCAACCGGCATGGCCGATGTTCACAGGCGCATCGTCGCCACCGGTTACCTCAAGGGCATGTCCGCACGCGCCTTCGCCGACAAGGCCGGCGAGATTATCGGCGACATCAACTACGTCCATTCGTTTCGCGAAGGGAATGGGCGGACGCAGGCGCTCTATCTGGAAGCTCTGGCACGACAGGCGGGTCACCCGGTCGACCTGACCCGCATCGTCCGCGAGCATTGGATGGAGGCCTCGAAAGCCGCGCATGCCGGAAATTATCAGCGCTTCGGCGACTGTATCCATGCTGCTCTTGCAGCCGAAGCCGATGGTGATTGAGGCTGGAGGCCCGCCTCAGGCGTGCCCGGCCTCGCTCGACAGGAAGGCCGGGTCGATGCCGATCTTGCCCAGCGCGCGGTTGTATTTCGTGTCGATGCCGTCGTCGAAGAGCAGGGCCGGATCGGCGGCGCAATGCAGCCAGCCATTCGCCTGGATCTCGGATTCGAGCTGGCCCGCCCCCCAGCCGGCATAGCCCAGCGCCAGCACCGCATTCTCCGGGCCGCTGCCGATGGCGATGGCTCTGAGAATGTCGAGCGTCGCGGTCAGGCAGATGCCATCGTCGATCGGCAGCGTCGCCGACTCCAGGAAGAAGTCGGCGGAGTGCAGCACGAAGCCGCGCTTGGTCTCGACCGGACCGCCGCGCAGCACCTGCAGGCGCTCGGCCTGGCTTGGGAGCCGAATCAGCTCCTCTGGCGGGATGACGTCGAGCTGGACCAGCAGGTCGGGAAACCGTGTATCGGCCGCCGGCTTGTTGACGATGATGCCCATCGCGCCATCCTCGGAATGGGCGCAGACATAGACCACGCTGCGGCTGAAGCGCGTATCCGCCATGCCGGGCATCGCGATCAGGCACTGCCCGTCGAGATAGCTGCGACCGCTGACGCGCTGATTTGAGCCGATCTTCATGGAGGCCATGCTAGATCACTTTGACCCGCCCTGGGAACGGGGGCGGCGCCGGAAAATCCCGCACCGTCATTGCGCTCCAATGCCGCGCCACCATGATGTGATCCGATTCATCACGCGATTGTTCGGCGTGGCACGCTGGTTTTGGTCGCAATTTCCAACTGCAACGCATAAAATCCGATGGTGAAACGCATACTTCCCCTCCTGGCGCTCCTCGTCGCCGTGCTGACGGCACCCGCGCATGCGCAAGAGGCTGCGATGTCGCCCTGGTCGAAGGGCGATCATTCGTCATTGCGCCTGATCGCGGGCGCAACCGCTGCGTCCGGCAAGCAGCGCGTTGGCGTCGAGATCGTGATGGCGCCCGGCTACAAGACCTATTGGCGCAGCCCCGGCGATTTCGGCGTGCCGCCGGTCTTCGACTGGAGCGGGTCGACCAATATCGGCGGACTCGACGTGCGCTGGCCGACGCCCGAGCGCTTCCAGGACGCGGGCGGCTACTCGATCGGCTATGTCGGCGAGGTGGTGATCCCGGTCTCGGTGCAGCCGGTGGATCCGGCCAAGCCGGTCATGCTGGTGCTGAAGCTCGACTATGCGGTCTGTGACAAGATCTGCATTCCCGTGAAGGGCGAAGCCAGGCTCTGGCTGGAGCCGGGCGTGACCTCGGTGACTTCGCCGCGCCTGGAGAGCTTCGAAGCGCGCGTGCCGAAGGCGGTGGCGCTCGGTCCGCACAAGGAGAAGATCTCGGTCCTGGAGGCCAAGCTCGACCACGGCGCGATCGATCCCGGCCTTCGCCTCGTGCTGCAGGGACCGCCCGAGGGCATGGTCCAGGATGTCTTCATCGAGGGGGCCGGGATGTGGTCCTTCAGCAAGCCGACGCTGAGCCGCCAGGCCGACGGGACGACCGTCGCGCTGCTGCGGATCACCGAGCAGCCCAAGGGCACGGCCGGCCCGGTGCCCTTCATCATCACGGTGCGTGGCAAGCCGAACGCGGTCGAGACGCGGCTCGAACTCGACATCCCCGCCGCCAAGCCCTAATCCGTGAGCCGGGCGGCACCCTGCCGCGAGCTTCACGGAGAACAGGCGCGATGACCATCAAGGTGGGTGACAAGCTTCCGCAGGCAACGTTCCGGGTGATGACTGCGGATGGACCGGCCGCCAAGACCACGGACGATCTGTTCAAGGGCAAGAAGATCGTGCTCTTCGCCGTTCCCGGCGCCTTCACGCCGACCTGCCACAAGAACCATCTGCCCGGCTATATCGGCAAGGCGGCCGAGATCAAGGCCAAGGGCGTCGACGCGATCATGGTCACCAGCACCAACGACGTCTTCGTCATGGACGCCTGGTCGAAGGCCACCGGCGGCGCCGGCGTGATCGAGTTCCTCTCGGACGGCAACGCCGACTTCGCCAAGGAAATCGGCCTGTCGCTCGACGGTTCGGGCTTTGGCCTCGGCACCCGCTCGCAGCGCTATTCGATGATCGTCGAGGACGGCGTCGTGACCTCGCTCAATGTCGAGGAAGGCCCGGGCAAGGCCGAGATCTCCGGCGCCGAGGCGCTGCTCGGCCAGCTCTGAGCGACCGCATTCTGGCTTGATCAGCCCGCATCGACATTGGGTCGGTGCGGGCTTTTTCATGTCCATTCTGCGCGGCGTTTGATCGATGCGATGTCGCCTTGTCATGAGACAGGCGGTGCGGCCGGCGCTAGATTCCGGTGAGTTTGCGCGCAAGCCGCGCGACCGAGCCTCTGCCGGAGCCTGCCATGCGCGAGACCGCGACGTCCGAGATCACCATCCGCCCCCTCGCCGTCTTCGATCGCGAAGCCTGGGAGCCGCTCTGGCGGGGCTATCTCACATTCTACAAGGCTTCGCTGACCCCTGACATCACGGCCGCGACCTTCGCACGGCTGACGGGCTTCGTCGAACCGATGGGCGGCTTCGTCGCCGAGCGCGACGGCCAGTTCATCGGCATCGTGCACTGGGTGATCCATCGCACCACCTGGAACATCCGCGACATCTGCTATCTGCAGGACCTGTTCACCGTCCCCGAAGCGCGCGGCAGCGGCGCCGGGCGCATGCTGATCGAGGCGGTGAAGCAGATGGCGCAGGCCAAGGGCTGCTTCCGCGTCTACTGGCAGACGCATGAGAGCAACCTCCAGGCGCAGGCGCTCTATGACAAGGTCGCGGAGAAGGCGGGCTTCATCGTCTATCGCCAGCCGCTGGGGTGAGCGGGCATTCGTGCTCGCACCGCGCTACGGTTCTCGTCCGTCGCGCGAGGGCGATGGCAGGCCCGATCAAATCGCGACAGCGCACTCGACAAGGTGTAATCTCCCTGGAGGGTCGTCCATTCCTTGGCTCGCAGGAGCGCATCCGCGTTCCAATCGGACTGAGTGATCGCGCCATGCTGGACTTCCAGAAGATCGAAGATGCCCAGACGCTCGCCCAGGCGATCGTCAACACCATCCCCGAGCCCTTCGTCGCACTCGACGCCGAGTTTCGCGTGCTGGCCGCCAGCGTGTCGTTCTACAACACCTTCAAGGTTGCGCCCGAGCAGACGCTGGGACACCTGCTGTATTCGCTCGGCGACGGCCAATGGGACATTCCCGCCCTTCGCCTGCTGCTTGAGACGATCATTCCCCAGCATGCCGCCATGGATGGCTTCGAAGTCGAGCACGATTTTCCCAATCTCGGCCGCAGGACGATGCTGCTGAATGCCCGTCAGGTGGTCTACGAAGACAGCGCGAAGAGGACGATCCTTCTCGCTTTCATGGATGTCACGGCCCGCCGCATGATCGAGCGGGAGAAGGAACAGCTGCTGGAGCAAACCAAGGAGTTGCTGCGGCAGAAAGATACTCTCCTGCAGGAAATGCAGCACCGCGTCGCCAACAGCCTGCAGATCATCGCCAGCATCCTGCTGCTGAAAGCGCGGGGGGTCCTGTCGGAGGAAACACGCCAGCATCTCAAGGACGCTCATCAGCGGGTGATGTCGGTCGCAGAGGTGCAACGACACCTGCACTCATCCGAAGGAATCGATCAGGTCGAGGTCAGCTCCTACCTGAACAAGCTGTGCAGCAGCCTGGCCTCCTCGATGATCGGCGAAAGCCAGCCGATCGCCGTCGAGGTGAGGGCGCACGGCGGCAAGATCGGGTCGGACACGGCTGTCAGCCTCGGTCTGATCGTCACCGAGCTCATCATCAACGCGGTCAAGTATGCGTTTCCGTCGGCCAGGACGGACGCCGTGATCCGAGTGACTTACGAGGTCGACGACACGGACTGGAAACTGACCGTTTCCGACAACGGCGCGGGAAAGACCGTCAACGACGCAGCCGGGCACAATAGCGGGTTGGGCACCGCGATCATCCAGGCGCTCGTCAAACAGCTGGGTGCAGTCATGGAGACCGTCAACAGCACGGACGGCATGACCATTTCGATCACGCGCGCGACCTTCACCTCGCGAATGCCGCAAGCCGCCTGATCCGATCGCCACGCGCGCGCAAAGCCGTTACCGCCCAGCTTGGGCGCCGGCACATCCTCCATTCGAATGCCGCCCGCCGATGGCGCTGCTGCAGCGTCGCGTTTGCATCGCCGCAATCGGGGGCGGACGCCACCATCCCTATATGCCGGTGTGACATCGTTTCACCTCCGGCGCAGCTGCGTCGGCAACGCATCGCGGACGGCACTTCATGAAAAAGATCGGCTTCCTCTCGTTCGGGCACTGGAACCCCTCCCCGCAATCGCAGACCCGCTCGGCCGGCGACACCCTGCTTCAGTCGATCGAGCTTGCCGTGGCGGCGGAGGAACTCGGCGCCGACGGCGCTTATTTCCGGGTGCATCATTTCGCGCGGCAGCTCGCCTCGCCCTTCCCCCTGCTGGCGGCGGTCGGCGCGAGGACCAGCCGCATCGAGATCGGCACCGGCGTGATCGACATGCGCTACGAGAACCCGCTCTACATGGCGGAGGATGCCGGCTCTGCCGACCTGATCTCGCGCGGGCGCCTACAGCTCGGCATCAGCCGCGGCTCGCCGGAACAGGTGATCGAGGGCTGGCGGCATTTTGGCTACGCGCCCACGGAGGGCCAGACAGACGCCGACATGGCCCGGCACCACACCGAGGTCTTCCTCGACGTGCTGCGCGGCGAAGGCTTCGCCAAGCCCAATCCGCGCCCGATGTTTCCCAATCCGCCCGGCCTGCTGCGGCTGGAACCGCATGCGCCGGGCCTGCGCGAGCGCATCTGGTGGGGCGCCAGCTCGGATGCCACCGCGATCTGGGCGGCGAAGCTCGGCATGAACCTGCAAAGCTCGACGCTGAAGAATGACGAGACCGGCGAACCCTTCCACATCCAGCAGGCCAAGCAGATCCGCGCCTATCGCGAGGCCTGGAAGGAGGCCGGGCACGAGCGCAGCCCACGCGTCTCGGTGAGCCGCAGCATCTTCGCGCTGGTCGACGACCGCGACCGCGCCTATTTCGGCCGCGGCAACCAGGGCGACGACAGCATCGGCTATATCGACGACAACACGCGGGCGATCTTCGGGCGCAGCTATGCCGCCGAGCCGGACAAGCTGATCAGGGAATTGGCGCAGGACGAAGCCATCGCGGAAGCCGACACGCTGCTGCTGACGGTGCCCAATCAGCTCGGCGTCGATTACAACGCCCATGTCATCGAGGCGATCCTGACGCAGGTCGCGCCGGGGTTGGGTTGGAGGTGAGGCCGAATGTCTAAAGCACGCTGACTTCGCAAAGAAAAGCGCGTCATCCTGGGCGCCCGGAGGGCGTCCCGGAATCCATCGTAGAGCGTTGTCGCCTTACGATGGATCCCGGATCTGCGCTGCTTCGCAGCTTGTCCAGGATGACGAAGTGGTTCCGTCTCAGATCAGCAGCTAAACACCCTCGACGATGCGGAGGTCGCGCTCCGCTCCACCGGCGAGCGCGGCGAGCGCTTCCTGATAGGCCGGGCTGTCATGGGTCGCCTGCGCCTGCGCGACGCTGTCGAACTCGATGAGCACGGTTCGCTGCTGGAGCCCGGCCTCGTAGACCTGTGCCGGCAGGCCGCGCGCCAGGAATTTGCCGCCGCCGGCGGCAATCGCCGGGCCAGCCAGCTTGGCATAGGCCGCGAGCGCGTCGGGATTGCTGACCGCGCGGTAGCTGCTGATCCAGTAGGCTTTGGGCATAGCGAAACTCCTTGGACATAGACCGTTCAGGTGGACGATCCTGTCACAGGCGCGGCGGCGCTGGGAAGGGGCGGCGGCAGGCGTTTGCGCCCTACCGCCCCGGCTTGAACGGCGCCATGCCGGCCCGCGCCAGTGCGTCGGCGCGCTCGTTCATCGCGTCGCCGGCATGGCCCTTGACCCATTTCCACTCGATCTTGTGCTGCTTGAGCGCGGTGTCGAGGCGCTTCCAGAGCTCCTCGTTCTTGACCGGCTTGCGATCGGCGGTCTTCCAGCCGTTCTTCTTCCAGCCATGGATCCAGGCGGTGATGCCCTGGCGCAGATACTGGCTGTCGGTGTGGAGCGCGACGGTGCAGGGCCGCGTCAGCGTCTCCAGCGCCGAGATCGCGCCCATCAGCTCCATGCGGTTGTTGGTGGTCATCGCCTCGCCGCCGCAGAGCTCCTTTTCCTTGCCCTTGTAGGACAGGATCGCGCCCCAGCCGCCCGGTCCCGGATTGCCCGAGCAGGCGCCGTCGGTCCAGACCTCGATGGTGTCAGTCACAGCTTCAGTCCGTAATCGCGCGCATCAGTGACGCGCTGGTGGAAGGCGAGTTTGCGGTCGTATTCGAGCGGGTCATGCGGCTTGACCAGCGCGCCCGGTGGCACGTTGAGCCAGTCGACCAGCCGCGTCAGCAGGAAGCGCAGGGCCGAGCCGCGGCAGAGCTGCGGCAGGGCCTCGATCTCGGTTTCCGTCAGCGGACGCACGCTCTGGTAGCCCGCCAGCATCGCCTGGCCCTTGGTCAGGTTGAAGGAGTTGTCCGCCTCGAAGCACCAGGAGTTCAGGCAGATGGCGAGGTCGTAGGCGAAGGCGTCGGTGCAGGCGAAGTAGAAATCGATCAGGCCCGAGAGGCGGTTCTGGATGAAGAAGACGTTGTTGGGGAAGAGATCGGCATGGATGACGCCGCCCGGCAGATCTTCCGGCCAGCTCGCCTCATGCACCGCGATCTCGGCATGGAGGCGTTGCAGCAGGCCGGGCGAGACCGTATCGGCGGCAGTGCCGGCCTGATCGGCGAGCGGCCGCCAGTCCGGTACCGACAGCGAATTAACCCGCGACATCGGAAAGTCGGCGCCGGCCTGATGCAGCAGCGCAAGGCCACGGCCGACCTCGCCGCAATGCATGGCGTTGGGACGGCGCACCGACAGCCCATCCAGGAAGGTGACGATCGCGGCGGGGCGCCCTGCGAGCCGGCCCACGGCTTCGCCGTCGGGCGTCTTGACCGGCTGCGGGCAGATCAGGCCGCGATCCGCGAGATGCTCCATCAGGCCGATGAAGAACGGCAGATCGGCCGCATCGACGCGCTCCTCATAGAGCGTCAGGATGAAGAAGGCCTGCGTCGTATGCAGCAGGAAGTTCGAATTCGAGACGCCCTCGGCGATGCCCTTGACGGAGAGCAGATCGCCAATGCCATAGCGCGCGACAAACGCCGCCAGCTCGTCATCGGGGACTTCGGTGTAGACGGCCAAAATTCGTCTCGCTCACTCGGCTGCGGCAGGCGCATCGCGCAACTCGCGCGGCAGCGGGAAGAAGACGTTCTCGTCGGCGGTCGAGACCGTCTCGACGCGGACTTCGTAGCGCTCGGCGAAGGCATCGATGATCTCCTCGACCAGCACCTCGGGCGCGCTCGCGCCGGCGGTGATGCCGAGGCTGCCGATCGCGCCAAAAACCGACCAGTCGATCTCGTCGGTGCGCAGCACGAGCCGCGCCACCGGGCAGCCGGCGCGCTCGGCGACCTCGCGCAGGCGCTGCGAGTTCGACGAGTTCGGCGAGCCGACGACGATCAGCGCATCGACCTGCGGCGCGACGCGCTTGACCGCCTCCTGCCGGTTGGTGGTGGCGTAGCAGATATCCTCCTTATGGGGAGCGATCAGCTCCGGAAAGCGCTGCTGCAGGGCCTCGACGATGCCGCGGGTATCGTCGACCGAAAGCGTCGTCTGGGTGACGAAGGCGAGCGGCTTGCCCGCGGGCGGCTCCAGCGTCGCGACGTCGTCGAGCGTCTCGATCAGCGTGATCGCGCCCGGCGGCAGCTGCCCCATCGTGCCGATCACCTCGGGGTGGCCTGCATGGCCGACGAGCAGGATATGGCGGCCGCGCTTGTGATGGACCTCGGCCTCGCGATGGACTTTTGTGACCAGCGGACAGGTCGCGTCGATGGCGAAGAGCTTGCGCTCATCGGCCTCGGCCGGCACCGATTTCGCCACGCCATGGGCCGAGAAGATCACCGGCCGCGTCGCGTCGGGGACCTGCGAGAGCTCGGAGACGAAGACCGCGCCCTTCCGCTTCAGCGATTCGACGACGTATTTGTTGTGCACGATCTCATGGCGGACATAGACCGGCGCGCCATGCAGGATCAGCGCCTTCTCGACCGCGTCGATGGCGCGCACGACGCCGGCGCAGAAGCCACGCGGCGCGCAAAGCAGGATATCGAGCGGCGGCTTGGTCACGAACGGGTTCCGGTGGATGTCGCGCCTTCTTTCGGCGTCGGGCCGGCGATGTCAAGGAAACGCGGCGTGGGTGGTGGCGTCGTCGCATCGCATTTCTCAGCCCTCATCCTGAGGAGCGATCTGAAGGATCGCGTCTCGAAGGATGCTCCAGAAGGCGCTTCCGGAGAAAACTGGAGCATCCTTCGAGACGCCGCGTTCCGCGGCTCCTCAGGATGAGGGCTTCAAATCCAATCTCCTGGCCGCTGTGTGACATGCTCGCCAGCCACAGCAGGATCCTAGCGCGGACCCCTCGCAGGATCGCGCTCGACGCATTAGGTTGCGCGCTCGCAGCCCTGCGCTTGCCGAGCCCCGCCGACCGCCTCCAACCGAGCAAGCCATGGCCGACGTCTCCCACACCAGCTATCTGCCGCCGATCCTGACTTTCTGCGCCGGCGCGGTCGTCGCCGTGCCGCTGTTCCGCAAGCTCGGCCAGTCCGCCGTGCTCGGCTATCTGGCGGCGGGCATCGTGATCGGCCCTTCCGTGCTCGCGCTGATCGCCGATCCCGACGCGATCCGCGGCACGGCAGAGATCGGCGTCGTGCTGCTGCTCTTCCTGGTGGGCCTCGAATTGCAGCCGTCGCGGCTCTATTCGATGCGCAAGGACATCCTCGGCGCCGGCCTGTCGCAGATGGCGCTGAGCGCCATGATCATCGGCGCTGTCGCCTGGTGGCTTGGCCTCTCGGTTGGCGGCGCTGTGGCCGTCGGGCTGGCGCTCGCCCTGTCGGCCACCTCGATCGCGCTGCAGGTGCTGGAGGAGCGCGGCGACGGCCACGAGGCCTATGGCCGCCGGACCTTCTCGATCCTGCTGTTCCAGGACATCTCGATCGCGCCGGCGCTGGCGATCCTGCCGCTGCTGGCGACGACGGAGGCGGCCAAGGGCGGCACCGGACAGGCGCTGGCGGCCCTCGGGCTGGCCCTGCTGGCCATCGCCGCGATCGTGCTCGCCGGGCGCTATGTGCTGAACCCGTTCTTCCACATCCTGGCCAAGGCCGGTGCCAAGGAGGTGATGACGGCCGCGGCTCTGCTGGTCGTGCTCGGCGCCGCCATGCTGATGGAGCATGTCGGGCTGTCGATGGCGATGGGCGCCTTCCTCGCCGGGGTGCTGCTGGCGGAATCGCATTTCCGGCACGAGCTCGAAGCCGATATCGAGCCGTTCCGCGGCGTGCTGCTCGGGCTGTTCTTCATGGCGGTCGGCATGTCGCTCGACCTCAGGCTGGTGCTCGACAACGCACTGCTGCTGGCGATCGCGGCGCCGCTTCTGGTACTGTTCAAGATCGCGCTGGCGGCTTCGATCCTGCGCGTCTCGTGCTCGTCGACGACGGAGGCGATCCGGGCCGGCGCGCTGCTTTCTCCCGCAGGCGAATTCGCCTTCGTGCTGTTGCCGCTGGGCGTATCGCTCGGGCTGCTCGACCAGCAGCAGGGCGCGATCGCCACCGCGCTCGCCGCCTTGTCCATGCTGATCGGGCCGGTCGTCGCCAAGCTAACCGACGCCTGGCTGCTGGCGCGCGTCATGCCTGAGACGATCGAGGAGGATTTCGACGGCGTGGGGACGCCTTCCGTCATCGTCATCGGCTTTGGCCGCTTCGGCCAGGTCGTGACGCAGGCGCTGCTGCTCCAGCATATCGACGTCACCGTCATCGATTCCGATGTCGAGCGCATCCGCTCCGCCGCCAAGTTCGGCTTCAAGATCTATTACGGCGACGGCACGCGGCTCGACGTGCTGCGCGCGGCCGGCGCCGACAAGGCCCGCATCATCTGCATCTGCATCGACGACCGGCCGGCGGCGCTGCGCATCGTCGAGATGACCAAGGCCGAGTTTCCGCAGGCGCGGCTGCATGCGCGCGCCTTCGACCGCGTCCACGCCATCGAGCTGATGAAGGCCGATGTCGACTACCAGATGCGCGAGACCTTCGAATCGGCGCTGGGCTTCGGCCGCGTGACGCTGGAGGGCCTGGGCCTGACCTATGACGAGGCCAGCCTCGTGATCGAGCATGTCCGCGACCGCGACGCGCAGCGCATGGAAATCCAGTTCCATGAGGGCATCGCGGCCGGCATCAACAGGGTGCCGCGCGTCACGCCCGAGCCGCTGGTCCAGCCGAAGGCCAAATCGAAGGCGCTGACGCCGGAAACGCAGGAGGTGATCGAGGATGGTGGGGCCGAGGTCGCGGTCGGCGGTGTCGGCGAGCCCGAACGGTGAGCGCATCCGCCGGTTCTGAGTCTCCCGTCATGAAGCCCGCCGTCTTCGTCAGCGGCTCGCTGATGCGCCATGTCGCGGTCATGACCGGCACGGGCGCGATCGGCCTGATGGCGATCTTCGTCGTCGACCTCCTGTCGCTGCTCTACGTCTCCTGGCTCGGCCGCCCTGAGGCGACCGCCGGCGTCGGCTTTGCGACGATCGTGCTATACTTGATGATCTCGATCAATATCGGGCTGATGATCGCGGTCGCCGCCCTGACGGCGCGCGCGCTCGGTGCCGGCGACCGGCCAAGCGCCAGGCGGATCGCCGGCTCGACGATGACGCTGATGGCGATCGCCGCCATCGCCCTGACCGCTCTCACCCTGCCCTGCCTGCCCTGGCTGCTGCGGCTGCTCGGCGCGCATGACGAATCCTACCGGGTCGCGTTGTCCTTCCTCTGGATCGTGCTGCCCTCCAACGTGCTGATGGCCGTCGGCATGGGGTTGTCCGGCGTGCTGCGTGCCGTCGGCGATGCGCGCCGCGCCATGTTCGTGACGCTGGGCGGCGGCATCGTCACGGCCGGGCTCGACCCGCTGCTGATCTTCTGGGCCGGGCTCGGGCCCGACGGTGCGGCCTGGGCGATCGTGGTGTCTCGCGTCATCATCGTCGCCACGGGTCTTCACGGCGCAATTCGGGTCCACGATATGATCGCGCGGCCAAGCCTCGCCGGACTGCGCCAGGACACGGGACGCGCCATGACGATCGCGGGCCCGGCGATCCTGACCAATCTCTCGAACCCGATCGCCAACGCCGTCTTCGCCAGCATCTTCGCGCGTTTCGGCGACGGGGCGGTCGCGGCGCTCGCGATCATGGACCGGCTGGTGCCGGTCGCCTTCGGCGTGCTCTTCGCGCTGACCGGGGCGGTCGGGCCTATCCTGGCGCAGAACTGGGGCGCCGGGCGGTTCGACCGGATGCGCGGCGGTCTGGCGGCATCCGCCCGTTTCGCGATAGGCTGCGTCATCGTCGCCGGCCTGGCGCTGGCGCTGTTGCGCGGGCCAATCGTTTCAGCCTTCGGCGCGACCGGGCTGACGGCGGAACTGGTGATGTTCTTCTGCCTGATCGCCGGGCCGATGTGGCTGTTCGTCGGGCTGCTCTTCGTCGCCAACGCCGCCTTCAACAATCTCGGCATGCCGTTCCTGTCGACGCTGTTCAGCTGGGGCCGCGCCACGCTGGGCACGATGCCCCTCGCCTGGCTCGGCGCGCAGTATGCGGGGCCGAAGGGAGCACTGGTCGGCTCGGCTCTCGGCGCGGTCGCCTTCGGCATCCTGGCGCTGGTCTTTGCCTATCGCGGCATCAACCGGCTGGAGCGGAAAGCAGGAGGCGGCGCGCCGCTTGCCTCGACCCCCGACACTGCTATCGTCCCGGTGCAGGCGGCGACAGACCGCGCACCGGTTGGAGGCACGCCATGATGAATCTCTTCGAGATGATGCAGCAGGCCCAGAACGGCCAGGCGATGCAGAACCTCTCGCGGCAATACGGGCTCAGCCAGCAGCAGACCCAGGCCGCGATCGAGGCGCTGCTGCCGGCCTTCTCGATGGGGCTGCAACGCCAGACGCAGGACCCCTACGCCTTCGGCTCGCTGGCGCAGATGATGACGGCGCAGCCCTTCGGCCGCATCTTCGACGCCAATGGCGACGGCATTCCCGACAATGCGAGGGGTGCGGGCAACGACGTCCTCAGCCAGCTTTTCGGCTCCAAGGAGGTCAGCAACGCGGTCGCGGCTCAAGCCGCGGCGACGAGCGGCGTCGGCCAGGCTGTGCTGAAGCAGATGCTGCCGATCATCGCCTCGATGGTGATGGGCGGGCTGTTCAAATCGGTCAACAGCCAGGGCATGGGCGGCATCCTCGGCCAGTTCTCGGAGATGATGCGCGGCCAGATGCCGGGCATGCAGCCGACCCCGGCGCCGCAGCAGCAGGCGAATCCGGCCAACCCGCTGGAGGCCATCCTGGGCGGTCTCTTCGGCAACGGCCAGCAGCCGAGCGGGGGCCAGACGCAAGGCGGCGGGCCCTTCGGCGGCGGGCAGATGCCGGGCGGGCAAACCGGCATGGACCAGATGGGCGGAATGCTCGGCCAGATCCTGACCGGGATGCTCGGCGGGGCGCAGCCACCGCGGGCCGAACCGGAGCCCCGCGCGGCCCCCTTCCCGCGCCGTGCGCCCGAGCCGGAACCGGAAGACGCACCCGCCTCGCCCGCGACCGGCCCCGGCTCGATCGGCCTCGATGCGCTGAACCAGATGTTCGAGCATGGCCGCAAGGTGCAGGACAGCCATCAGGACGCGATGAAGTCGATCTTCGACACGATGTTCGGCGGGCCGAAGCGCTAAGGCCGAATGCTTCCACGGTGAAACGGGCCGTCATCCTAGGCGACCGGAGGTCGTCCCGGGATCCATCATAAGGCAGCGACCGAACTCTATGATGGATCCCGGAGCTGCGCCGCTGCGCGGCTTGTCCAGGATGACGCAGCGTTTCCGTGTGCAATCACTATAGCTTAGACATCCGCTCAGGCCGCGAGACGGCCTGCGTCCGCGCGCGCCATCGCGGCTGAAACCTCATCCCGCCGGCTGCCGTCGTCATCCGTGCGGAAGCCGGAGACGAGTTCGTTGAGACGCTGAATCTGGGTTGTCAGCGAGGTTGCACTCGCTGCGCTCTGCTCCGCCAGCGCCGCGTTCTGCTGGGTCATCTCGTCCATATGGGCGACGGTCTGGCTCATCTCGTCGATGCCATTGGCCTGCTCGGCCGAGGCCGAGGAAATGTCCGCGACGGTGGTGGAGACCTTGCGCGACGATTCGACGATCCGCTCCAGCACCTCGCCGGCTGACCGGACCAGGCCGACGCCTTGCGCGATCTCCGCACCGGACTCGCTGATCAGGGCCGTGATGTCCTTTGCGGCGTCGCTCGAGCGCTGCGCCAGGGTGCGCACCTCGGAGGCCACGACCGCGAAGCCCTTGCCGGCATCGCCAGCGCGGGCGGCCTCGACGGCCGCGTTCAGTGCGAGCAGGTTGGTCTGGAAGGCGATCTCGTCGATGACCGAGGTGATGTCCGAAATCTTCTTCGAGGCGGCCTCGATGCGCGTCATCGCATCGACGGCATCGGTGACGATGGCGCCGCCCTTATGCGCGATCTCCATCGCTTCCTGTGCCAGTGCGACGGCCTGACGCGAGGCGTGAGCCGCGGCCTTGACCGAGGCCGCGAGTTCCTCGGTGGTGGCGGCGGTCTCCTCCAGCGAAGAGGCCTGTTCTTCCGTCCGCTTCGACAGGTCGTCGGCGCCCATGTTGATCTCGTGGGCTGCCGCGCTGACATCGCCCGACGTCGCCTGGATGGTGCGAACCGTATCGGCGAGACGACCGACGGCGAGGTTGAAGTCGTTGCAGAGCTTGACGTAGTCGTCGGGCACGGCGGCGTCGATGCGGTAGCTCAGATCGCCGAGGGACAGGCACTCCAGTCCCTCGGCAAGGACGGCCATGACCGCCTGCTGTTCTGCGGCAAGACGCTCCTGTTCGCGGATGCGAGCCAGGCGGTCGTCCTCGATCTGACGACGCTGCGCCTCCGAGGCCTCGCGGCCTTCCGCGGTCTCGGCTTCGAGGCGCTGAACCGACAGGCCGTTCTCCTTGAAGATCTGGACCGCACAGGCCATTGCGCCGATCTCGTCCTTGCGCGCCTGCCCCTCGATCACAACGGTATAATCGCCAGCAGCGAGGTCGCCCATCCGACGCTTGAGCAGGTCGAGCGGGCGGATGATCGTGCGCGTCGCCAGCAGCATCGCGCCGAGCAGGCCAAACAGCACGCCGATACCGGTGAGCACCAGCATCAGCCGGTTCAGGGCCTGGCCTGTCGCGTCGAGTTCGTCGGCCTGGTTCTGGGTGTCGGTCTTGATCGCGTCGTTGAGCTTCACGGCATCGGCGACGATCCCGCTGATGGCAGTGTCGAGCTGGGACATCACGGACAGTGCGGCGAGATCCTCGTCCTTGGCGGCCTGCTTGACGATGTCGTCGATCTGGCCCTTCAGCGCCCCAAAGCGCCGGGAGAACGCGTCGAATTCTGCGGCACGGGCCGGGAAGCTGATCTTCGCATCGATGAGCTGGCCCTGCGCCGTCAGATAGGACTGATCGACCGCTTTCAGGGCGACGTCGAGTTGCTTCATGTAGTCGGGATAGGCGATCGCCTTGTAGAGATCGCGCAGGATCTCGCTCATCGCCCGGGTGGCACGGGCGGAATCGAGGATCGCGGCCGAGCGCTGGTAGATCAGTTCCGAGTAGGTCTTCTGGATGCGGCCGTACTCCATGCCGCCATATGCCGCCGTCGCCGCGCTGATCGCGCCCATGATCAGCAGCGGGATGGCGATCTTGGTCCGGATCGAGAGATCGCGCAGGCGAAGGGAGAACCGCATTGACGACATCCTCGTGCGAAGCCGATGCGGGCAGACGCCCGCCATGGCACGAAGAATCGTTGCGATTGGTGAATCTTGCGTTAGCCCGCCCGGCTCGCTTCACGAATTTCCGGATAATCGGCTGAAAATCGCCCCTGTCGCAGCGCGCCTGACGGCCACTATGCCCCGCTCATGCCGATCTCGTGCCGATTCGCGACGCGGTGCCCATGGGGCACCCAGACATAAAAAGGGCGGAAGCACGAAGCTTCCGCCCACAGGAACGTGCAGCCCCAAGGGGTCAGGCGCTGCACGCAACCGAATTGCTGGCCTGCGCCGGGACGGCGAGAGGCTTGGATGAGCGGGCGGCGACTGTCTTGCCGACGACCGGCCTGACAGCCTGCTGCGCCGTCACAGCCTGTTGAACGCCGGCCTCGCGGCGCGTCGCCGCCACGCCGGACCGGGCACTGGAGCGCTGCGCGAGAATGACCGACGGATCCGACAGCCAGGACACGGCAAGCGCGCCATCGAGATCAGAGCGCACGAGCCCGATGTCCTTCAGGCCGCGCTCATCGAGTTCGCCGAGACGCAGGACCTCACGGCGGTGAATCAGCGCTTTCACGAGGGCTACGATCGACGTGAAGCCACGGGCAGCAACACGCGTGGCGACGACCGGAACGGACGAGAGCGACTTCGTTGCGAATGTCATGAGCAGCATGACGGCCTCCTGTGGTTCAAAGCGACGGGCATCCCCCGACCCTGCCTGGACGCGCCGCTGGCAAGGACCGGAAACTGACCAAACGATAGCTTTGCGCTGGTCATAAGCCAAACGAATGCTTATGATGCTTCACAGAACGAATATTGATGGACCGATGGGAGGGGCCGCCATGGCGCATGTGCTCGATGCCGACCAGCTCAAGACCTTCGTCGCGATCGCCGATACGGGGTCCTTCACCCGCGCGGCCGAGATCGTCTTCAAGACGCAGTCGGCGGTTTCAATGCAGATGAAGCGGCTGGAAGAGCGTGTCGGCCGGCCGCTGTTCGGCCGCGACGGGCGCCACGCCAAGCTGACCGAGGATGGCGAGCGGCTGCTGGATTATGCTCGGCGGATCGTGCGGCTGAACCTCGAATGCGTCGCGAGCTTCACCGACGCCGATCTGAAGGGCCGCATCCGGCTGGGCGTGCCGGACGATTATGCCGACCGCTATTTGCCGGAAATCCTCGCCCGCTTCGCGCGCTCCAATCCGCGCGCCGAAGTGACGGTCGTCTGCGAGCCGACGCCGATGCTGGCGGAACGGATCGCCACCGGCGACATCGACCTCGCCATCATCACCCATGTCGAAAGCCGGGGTCAGGGCGAGATCATCCGCATCGAGCCGCTGCTCTGGGTCACCTCGGCGCGCCACACGGTGCATGAGGAGGACCCCCTGCCGCTGGCGCTGGGCCGGCCGACCTGCAACTGGCGGCAGGCCGCCGTCGATGCGCTGGAGACCAAGGGCAGGCGCTTCCGCGTGCTCTATGCGAGCTGGAACTCGACTGCCGTCGGCGCCGCCGTCGTCGCGGGGCTTGCGGTCTCGGTGTTGCCAGAAAGCGCTGTGAGGCCTGGGATGCGGATTCTCGGCCCGTCGGAGGGCTATGCGACGCTGCCGTCCTGCAAGATCGGACTGTTGCGTACCCGCTTCGACCCCTCGGTGCTCTCGAACGCACTGGCCGAGCACATCATCCAGAGCCTGGACAATCTGGCGAGCTTCAAGACGGCAGCGGAGTAGACGAAAGAAAAGTGCGCCTCGATGACGCCGGCGCAGCTATTTGAAGCCGGCCATGATGCCGCCCGTCAGATCGCTCACATTGAGGCCGATCTGACGGATGATGGCGATCGTCGCGACCGACATCAACGCGGCGATGAAGGTATACTCGATTGCCGTCGCGCCGCGTTCGTCGCGCGAGAACTTCACAAGCATGGCGGCCATCTGACGCATGGGAGGCAGGTATAGCGCGCAAACGCCGCCAAATCGTTAATGCGGACGGCGCAATGCGCTGGATCGTATGGTTTTTCAGCTCGCCCGATTCTAGCGGCGCGCGCCCGCGATCAACCGGAACGGTGTGCCGATGATGGTGACGGGCAGCTTGATGATGGACTCCAGCGACCCGCTGGCGATCTCGTCGGCGCCCAGCGACGAGCGCTGTGTCGTCACGCCGCCCTCGAGCACCGCGGTCAGCCTTGGCGCCACCGCTGCGAGCTGCGCGAACTTGCCGTGATTGGATGAATCCAGCCCCTTGACCTCGGTCATGTCGATCACGACGGCGCCCAGCGCGGCCAGTTCCTCCGGATTGGAATCGGCGCCCAGCCGGCCCTGGCCGCCGGCCAGGAAATTCGAAGCTCCCAGCGCCTTGTCATCCTTCGAGAGCACGATGAAGAACGGCTTTGCCGGCTTGCCGAAACGGCGCATCTGCGACTTGAAGACGTCGAGGTCGATGTCGGGAGCTGCCAGAATGAGCTGCCCAAGCTTGGAGATCTGCGGCAGGCCGCCGGAGATGCGGATCTGGCGCAGCGCCTCGACCGTGACCCAGTTGCCCATCGAATGCGCAAGGATGTTCACCTGTTCGGCATTGCTGGCGAAGAGAAGCCGGATGGTACGCTCGAGATCGTCGCGCGCCACCGTGGCGCTGTTGGTGTCGTAGACATATTGCGTCAGTTGACCGCGCGATGCCCAGGTGAACAGGACCGGCACGGCCGGCGCATGGGCGTCATGCACGAGCTGGGTGAAGCGATAGAGTCCCTCGGCGAACATCGTGTTGTAGCCGTGTATGAAGAGAAAGACTTTGCGCTGCCCCTTCGGCTTTGCGGCAAGCTGCGCGTTCAACGTGTTCACGAAGGCCATTTCGCCATCGAGATAGCCGGCCTGGCGCACGACGAAATCGGTCTTCGGATTGCCCGGCGCCGTCGACGCCCATTCGACCTCGCCGTCGGCATGTTTCTGCGGCACCGAGACAACGATTTTTGCGAAATCGAGCGGGGTGCTGCGCTCGCCATTGAACAGGGTGCCTGGCCGGTTGTCGCGTTTGCGCGTCGTCGCAACCAGCAGCGTGTGCGGCGTGGATCCGCTATCGACTTCGGCGACGGGGGCGAGAAAGCCTTCCTCGGGTCGCGAGCCGCATCCTGCCGCCAGAACCGAGATCGCCAGCACCGCGCCCAGACAGGCGCGTCTTGCCAGCCCGGCAACACCGGCTCTGCTCCGCACCTGTAACGACAATCGCATGGCTGGCATCTCACGAAGGCAACAGTCTTGCGCCGCGAGATATCTGGCCGGCAAAGGCTCGGTCGGCCGATCAATCAAGTGCTATTCTTAAACCAAAATCTCGCAAGGCATCTTACTCTGGGCGACAAAGACGCTCCACGTCCAGACAAAACGCATCCGGCACCTCCAACGCACCACCGAGCAGTTGCGTCACAGAGACTGAACTCTGCGAAAAACCTGGAGCTGTGCCGCTTCGCGGCATGTCCGGGAATGACGACCCGCCTGCGGAATGGCGGCGCGCTCTACAGCGCGAACTCCGAGAACAGCGGCTCGATCTGCCCGCCCCATGCGCCACGATAGCGCTCAGCCAGATGCTGCGAGAGCGTATGATCCGAGGCGACGATCGCATCGAGCGGATCGAGGAAGCCGGATTCGTCGGCACCCGCCTGGTTGAGACGGGCGCGGCGCGCGAGGCCAGCGCGCGACAGGGCCAGCGCATCCCGCGCGATGTCGCGCAGGCTGCGGCCGGCGATCGTGGCGGAGAGTCCTTGCTTCGGCACGGCGTCGCGCAGGGCCTGGCGCTGCTCGTCGCTCCAGCCCTTGACCAGATCCCAGGCCGCATCGAGTGCCGACTGGTCGTAGAGCAGCCCGACCCAGAAGGCCGGCAGGGCGTTCAGCATCTCGGGCGGGCCCGCATCGGCGCCGCGCATCTCGAGGAAGCGCTTCAGCCGGACCTCTGGAAACAGCGTGCCGAGATGGTTGGCCCAATCGGAGATCGTCGCCTTCTCGCCCGGCAATTGCGTAAGCTTGCCGGCGAGCAGGTCGCGGAAGGAGGCGCCCGCGACGTCGTGATAGGTGTCGCCGCGCTTGACGAAATACATGGGCACGTCGAGCGCCCAGTCGACATAGCGCTCATAGGACATGCCCTCATCGAAGGCGAAGGCGATCATGCCCGAGCGGGCCTTGTCGGTGTCGCGCCAGATCTCGGAGCGCGTCGACTGGAAGCCGTTGAGCTTGCCTTCGGTGAAGGGCGAGGCGGCGAAGAGCGCGGTGGCCAGCGGCTGTAGCGCCAGCGAGACCCGAAGCTTCCGGACCATGTCGGCCTCGGTCGAGAAATCGAGATTCACCTGCACGGTGCAGGTGCGGAACATCATGTCCAGGCCGCGCGTGCCGACCTTGGGCATGTAGTTCGCCATGATCTTGTAGCGGCGCTTCGGCATCATCGGCGTCTGCGCCCGCGTCCAGAGCGGCGAATGGCCGAGCGAGACGAAGCCTATGCCATGCGGCTGCGCGACCGCTTTGATGTCGGTCAGATGCTCGGCGAGTTCGGCGGCCGTATCGTGCAGGGTCTCGACGGGCGCGCCGGACAACTCGAACTGGCCACCCGGCTCCAGCGAGATCGCGCCGCCGCCATCGGGACCGGCCAAACCGATGACATGGCCGGCATCCATGATCGGCTCCCAGCCGAGCTTGGCCTGCATGCTTTCCAGGAGGTGCTGGATGCCACCCGCGTCGGGACGGCCCTCATAGGGAACGGGCGAGAGATCGTCGCGATAGAACGGAAACTTCTCGTGCTCGGTGCCGATCCGGAAGGCAGAGGGCGGCTTCTCGCCGGCTGCGATCCAGGACACCAGTTCGTCCTTGGAACCGATCGGGGTCGAATCGGACACATCGCGAGCCATGGGCGCTCCGGCAGAAGACTTGAAGGCAGCCGGGCTTCCACCCGCGCCGGGCGGCGCAGGGGATCAGGCTCCAGGAGCGCCAGACATAGGCGAGCGCGGAACGCTCGACAACGACCTCCGCTGCGCGTTGGGCGACAATCGACACACGGCCGATGCAGGGGCGCCTCGCCGCTTGGCCTCAGGCTGCACCGCGTCGGGAGGCGGCCTCCCGGCCCAGGCCATTGTGGTCGAGCCTCGTCTCGGAGGCGATCCAGTCGACCACGGCGGCAAGACCACCCGCCTGCCCGCCATCGCGGGTCCGCGCCTCCTCATAGACCGCAAGCTGCACATCGGCGCTGGTTCCGTCCGAGGCAATCTCGCGGCAGGTGGCGAGTTCGGCCTCGCAGCCGAGCGCAGCCGCATCCTGGGCAAGCTGCTTGACGAGGTCGTCGACGAGGCTCGGCACGCTACGCATGCTGCGGCTCTTGGCGTCGATCAGGCCGCCATGGATGCCGTAGCGCTGGGCCCGCCAGAGGTTTTCCGTCGCGATACCGCGTGACGCCCCCGTCAGGTCCGCATTCAGCCTGGGCTGGTGCAGCAGGTGCCGCACCAGGCAGCGATAGAGCGCAGCAATCGCCAGCGTGTCGTCGAGGCGCGTGCAGCTGTCGGCGATTCGCAATTCCAGTGTCGGATGCTTGTGCGAGGGACGGATCGCCCACCAGATATAGCTGGCGTCCCGGATGGCGCCGGCCGCGATCATGGTTTGGATGTAGGCGCGGTAGTCGGCCGGATCGGTGAAGAGCTCGGGCAGGCCGGTTCGCGGCAGTTCGCCATAGGCCGCGAGCCGGTAGCCCATCAGCCCCGTGCGCCTGCCCTGCCAAAAGGGCGACGAGGTCGAGAGCGCCAGCAGCATCGGCAGGAACGGCATGATCCGCGCCATTAGCCGGATGCGCTCGTCCTCATCGGCGACCTCGACATGGACATGCAGGCCGCAAAGCTGGTTGCGGCTGCCGAGCATCTGCAGGTCGCGCATCAGCGTGTCGTAACGCGAGGCGTCGGTCGCACGCTGGCGCGCCCAGGCCGCGCTGGGATGCGTGCCGCAGGCCAGCAGCAGCATTTCGTGTTCGAGCGCCAGCCCGGCGAGCCCGGTGCGCAGGGCTGTGAGCGAACGGCGTGCCTGATCCATCGATTCGCAGACGGGGGTCGCGACCTCGATCTGCGACTGCAGCATCTCGCGCTGGACCTCGTCGGGAAAAGCCTCCTGCGCCGCCTTGATGAAAGCGGGCGAGACCTTGCGCACGATGCCTCGGCTGCCGGCATCCGACAGAAAATACTCTTCCTCGATTCCGAAGCGGCAGGGTTCTGTCATGGCGTCATCCTCGCGCGGTCATTGCAGGCAAGTCGCTTCCGTCGTGCTGGCGACGAAACGCCGGCAACGCGGCCTTCAAGGCCGCGCGCCAGACTGCTCCCGAATGAGTCGAGAATGCGTCCCCCCGCATGATCGGAGAAACGCCCGAGACGGCGGCGCGTTCCTCGGTCGCTAAGTCCGGGGCCAATCGCCCAGTACGGCCTGAACCAATGCCAGCGCCGCAACCGCAGCGGTGTCGGCGCGCAGGATGCGGGGGCCAAGCGAGATCGGCAGCGTCATCGGCCTTGCCAGGATGCGACGGCGTTCGGCCTCGTCGAAGCCACCCTCGGGACCGATCAGCACGGCGAGCGGCCCAGGCGCGACGCGCGAGAGCGCCGCAACCGGGCTTTCCCGCGCCATCGCCTCATCGCAGAAGACCAGAATCCGGTTGGGCTCGAGCGCGTCGAGCGCGGCATCAAGCAACTGCTCGGCCCGGATGTCCGGCAAGGCCAGGATGCCGCACTGCTCGGCCGCCTCGATCGCATTGGCGCGCATCCGGTCGAAATTCAGCCGCGAGACCTGGGTGCGGCGCGTCAGCACCGGCTGGATCACGCCGGCCCCCATCTCGACCGCCTTCTGGGCGATGTAGTCGAGCCGGGCATGCTTCAGCGGCGCAAAAAGGTAGTGCAAATCGGGCGCCGGCGGCTGCGGACGCGTCTGCTTCACCAGCGTGAGGCTCGCCTGCTTGCGGCCCTCGACCGTGATCGCGGCCAGCCATTCGCCGTCGCGCCCGTTGAAGACCAGCACGGTATCGTCCTGCTTCATGCGCAACACGTTGAGCAGGTAGTTGGCCTGCTCGCGCTCCAGTGGCAGTCGCGCGCCGTCGGTCAGGTCGTGCTCCAGCCAGAGCCGGTAGCGGGCGAAATCGGGGATGGACATCGGCGGCAACGCCTCCTGCGGACAGGGCCGATCAGGCCGTGACGCGTGTTGATATCTCGCCGGCAGGGGCCGCTTTGCGCGAAAACCGCCACAATCCCGGCTTATCGGCAAGGGCTTATCGACAAGCGAAACAAGCGCTTGCCAACAGGCAGCACGTGGACTCGCAAGGGTCCTTGGCGCTAACACGGCGTTGCTGGTAAGGAAATCGCGGAGGCGCAGAAGCGCCCGCGCAGGATATTGGGAGCGGAACGAAATGCGGCTGAGGATGGCTTCCGGAGTGATCGCGACGATGGGCCTGGTGGCGGCCGCTTTCATCGACGCCGCTCCCGTGCGCGCCCAGGCCTCGGGCTGCGAGAAGATGCAGGCGCTTCTGCAGGAGCGGCAGTCGCTGGTCGCCTCGCTGAACGCGGCGCAGAAGTCGAAGCGCAAGCTGACGCCGCAGCAGGCCTGCAGCACGATGGGCCGGCTCGTCAGCAACGGCGCAACGACCGTGAAATTCGCGACCGACAATCAGGATTGGTGCCAGATTCCGCCGACCTTCATCGAGGGCATGAAGACCGACAACCAGAAGGCAACCAACATCCGCAACCAGGCCTGTAACGCGGTCAAGCAGCAGGCCGACATGATCCGCAGGGCGCAGCAGCAGGCGCAAGGCGGCGGTGGCGCCAACCCGTTCAGCGGCGGCGATTCCATCACCGGCGGCGGTATGCGCATTCCCCAGGGCGCGCTTTAAGCGACTGTCGTGACCGCCATGCCCGACCCGATCCCCGCAAATCTCGGATCAGGGCCGGGCGCACCACTTCCCGACGCGCCCTTGCCTGACGCGCTCACCGGCCATTGGGTCGATACCCGCGCGCCGCGCGCGCTTAGGCCCTATCTGAAGCTCGCCCGGATCGAACGGCCGGTCGGCTGGCAGTTGCTGCTGCTGCCGTGCTGGTGGGCCGGGGGGCTGGCCGCGATCGCGGGCGGCAAAGCCTTCCCCGATGTCTGGCACTGCCTGCTCTTCCTCGTCGGTGCGATCGTCATGCGCGCGGCGGGCTCGACCTTTAACGATATCGTCGACCGCAAGCTCGATGCGCAGGTCGCGCGCACGCGCGGCCGTCCGCTACCTTCGGGCCAGGTCACGGCCAAGGCAGCGGCCCTGTTCATGGTCGGCTTGTCGCTGGTCGGGCTTGTGATCCTGCTGCAATTCAACCGCTTCACCGTGGTTCTCGGCATCGCCTCGCTGGTGATCGTCGCGGTGTATCCCTTCATGAAGCGCATTACGCAGATGCCGCAATTCGTGCTGGGTCTGGCCTTCTCATGGGGTGGCCTGGTCGGCTGGAGCGCGGTGTTCGGACGGCTCGATGCGCCGGCCTATCTGATCTATGCCGCAGCCGTGGTCTGGACGATCGGCTACGACACGATCTACGCGCTGCAGGACATCGAGGACGACGTCATCGCCGGGATCAAATCGAGCGCGCGCTATTTCGGCAGCTTCAACCGCGAGGCAATCGGGGCGTGTTTCGGGCTCGCGGTGCTTTTGAGCGCCGCCGCGACCTGGACGGCCGGCGGCGGCATTGTCGCCTGGCTCGGGGTCGCGGGTTTCGCCGGGCATCTCGGCTGGCAGGTGGCGCAGATCAAGGGCGTGACGCCGCCGCTGGCGCTCAAGCTGTTCCGCTCGAACTGGAACGCCGGGCTCCTGCTGGCGACCGGCTTCGCGCTCGATGCACTTAGCCGGTTCGCGCTCCAGAGTTAGTCGGTCAGCCTGTCGCCGCCGATCACGACCGGCCGATCTGCGAGGCGGCCGGTCTTGCGCCGGACGAGGAACCGCGGGCGGCGGCCGTTCAGGAAGGAATGACGACGCCGGACCCGGATCGGTCCCAAAGCGAGCGGGCCGATCTGCGGGAAGGGTTCCGTGATCGCGCCGTCGCTGGTCTCGAGCAGCAGCGTGAGGCCGCTGGCCCGGCCGCAATCGCGCCAGAGTGCTACGGCATCGTCCTGATTGACCGTCGCGACCGTGATCGAACGACCGTCGCCGGCCGTCAACGCAAGCTGGAAGGTCTCGTCCTCGCCCGTCGTATTCGCCAGCCGCAAGGCGACGCCGCGCCAGCCGGCGGCACCGCGCAGGATCCGCACCGAGCCGATCCGCTCGATGCGGGGAGCCTCGGGCTGGACCGGCATCGGGTTGCGCGGAACGATCGTGGGGTCGGTCGAGCCGCCGGGCGAATTCGGCATGAATCCGAACTCCCCGGCGGCCGGCGTGACTCTGGCCATCGGTTTTACGCCTCTCTGTAATCCCTGCCGCTACGGAGCCCTCTGTGAAGTCCGGGGCCCTCGTGCTTGCCAGCCGAGATTGCGTCCGAGGTGTCTCCGAGCGCTTAAGCGTTTGGGTTAAAGGAGCGTGTTTGCGGCCTCGAAGTGGCCTCGGTGGCCTGTTTCATGCATGATGCTTGACGGAATCTTTCGGTGCGCGCGGGCATTTTCGGCTTGAACCGCTGCGCCTGCATTCGTACGGATCACGCATGAGCACGCCCCCGCTACCCATCGCGCCCGATCTGCTCAGGGCCGTGCGTGAGAGCTGCCTGGAAGCCGGCGAGATCGCGGTCGAGCTGTTCCGGCCCGGTGCGAAGACCGCCGCGCGGACCTGGTCCAAGAGCGGCGGCTCGCCCGTCACGGAAGCCGATATCGGCGTCGACACCTTCCTGCGCATCCGGCTTTCCGTGCTGCTGCCGGAGGCGGCGTGGCTGTCCGAGGAGACGGTCGACGACGCGCTGCGGCTGTCGCGGCGCTTCGTCTGGGTGGTCGATCCGATCGACGGCACGCGCGCCTATATGGGCGGCTCGCCGGACTGGGCAGTCTGCGTGGCGCTGCTCGACGAAGGCGTGCCGATCCTCGGCGTGGTGCATGCACCGGCCTGCAACGCAACCTACCAGGCGCTGCGCGGCGGCGGAGCCCAATGCAACAACGCCGGCATCTTCGCCTCCACGGTAACGAGCCTCACCGGCTCCCGCATCGCAGGCCCGAAGCCGATGCTCGACGCGCTGGCGCGATCCGAGACTTTCGAGCAAGCCGACAAGATTCCCTCGCTGGCGCTCAGGCTGGCGCGGATCGCCGACGGCACCATCGATGCGGGGCTGATCTCGACCGATGCGCGCGACTGGGATCTCGCAGCCGCCGACCTGATCCTGCAGGAAGCAGGCGGCCTGCTCAGCGGGGGCGGTGGCGAGGCGGTCGTCTACAACCGCGAGACGCCGGTCCACGGCATGCTGGTGGCAAGCGGCAGGGGCCTGTCCGAGCCGCTGATCTCCGCGCTTCAGCGCATGCGCGACGGACAACCGCAGCGCAGCTGAGATTTTTTCGCCGGAATTGCCGTCGATACCGGGCTTGCGAGCCGTTCGGCACTCGCGCCCGGCGTGCGGATGGCGTAACGGGTGCCGCGTCGTTCATGACGTGAACCGTTCGTGCTGGAGGGATCGATGGCTGCGGAACCGGAACAGAAACAGCTTCTCCACCTCGTCTTCGGCGGCGAACTCAGCTCGCTCGAGGGAGTAACCTTCAAGGATCTGTCCAAGCTCGACGTCGTCGGCGTGTTCCCCAACTACGCGACCGCGCATGCGGCCTGGAAGGCGAAGGCGCAGGCCACCGTCGATCAGGCGCAGACGCGCTACTTCGTCGTGCACCTGCACCGCCTGCTCGATCCCGAGACAGCCTAGGTCCCACGCAAACTTCAGGTCTCAATACGGATTCATGGGCTTTTCGATCCTCAAGACGCGCGTCGCGCAGGAAGCGCTCGGCCGGCTGCTGGCTGGCTATCTGCGCCTCGTGCGGAAGACCAACCGTTTCGTGGTCGAACCGGCCGACATCTATGACCGCGTCCGGCCAGATCTGCCGCTGATCATCGCGATGTGGCACGGCCAGCACATCATGATCCCGTTCTCGCGGCCAGACTGGATGCCGGCCTGCTCGCTGGTCTCGCGTCACGGCGATGGCGGCTTCAATGCCGTGGCGCTGCGCGAACTCGGCATCGGTGCGATCCGCGGCTCGGGCGCGCTCGGCAAGAAGATCCGCGAAAAGGGCGGCGCCAGCGCCTTCCTCGCCATGATCAGGCGACTCAAGGCCGGCGAGACCATGGTGCTGACCGCCGACATCCCCAAGCGCGCCCGCATCGCCGGGCCAGGCATCATCCAGCTGGCGCGGGCCTCGGGACGGCCGGTGCATCCGATCGCGGTGGTGACCAGCCGGCGCATCGACTTCAAGAGCTGGGACCGGGCCTCGATCGGCCTGCCCTTCGGGCGCGGGGCGATCGTCGTGGGCGAGGCGATCCATGTCGCGCGCGAGGCCGACGAGGCAGCCTGCGAGGCGGCTCGGCTAGCGCTCGAGGCTGGCCTCGACGCAGTCCATGCCCGCGCCTATGCGCTCGTCGGCGCGAAGGACCCCGGCGCCGGTTTGAGGCAGGCGCAGACTCCCGTGAGGAACCATCCTGGGAAGGATCTGCCGGCATGATCGGCAAGGGTCCCATTCTCACCGGCTACCGCGTGCTGACCAGCCTGCTCGAACCTGCTGCCGCCGGGCTCCTGGTCTGGCGGCGGCGGCGCGGCAAGGAAGACCCGACCCGCCTTGCCGAGCGGCGGGGCTATCCCGGCGTCCGGCGGCCCGACCGGCCGCTCGTCTGGCTGCACGGCGCCAGCGTCGGCGAAACCGTGACGCTTCTGCCGCTGGTCTCGAGGCTGCAGAAGCGCGGACTGACCGTGCTCGTGACCTCCGGCACGGTCACCTCCGCCAAGCTCCTGGCGGCGCGGCTGCCGGCCGGCGTCATCCACCAGTATCTGCCGCTCGACGTCCCCCGCTACATGCGCCGCTTCCTAGATTACTGGCGGCCGGCGCTTGGCTTGATTTGTGAATCCGAGATCTGGCCCAACCTGCTGATCGAGGCGCGCAAGCGTGAGGTGCCGCTGGTGCTGGTCAATGCCCGCATGTCCGAGCGCTCCTTCGCGCGCTGGTACAAGGCGCCGCGAACCTCCCGCTACCTGCTCTCCTGCTTTGAATCCTGCCTCGCCCAGTCGCAAGGTGATGCGGAGCGGCTGGCGCAGCTCGGGGCGCCGCGCGTCGGCGTCGCCGGCAATCTCAAATTCGACGTGCCGGCCCCTCCCGCCGATGCCGACACGCTGGCGATCCTCGACGGGCTGACCACCGGCCGGCCGGTCTGGGTCGCGGCCAGCACGCATCCAGGCGAGGAAGAGCAGGTCATCGCGGCCCATCTCGGGATCAAGCCGTATTTGCCCAAGCTCCTGACCATGATCGCCCCGCGCCACCCGCAGCGCGGCATCGAGATCGAAGCACTGGCCAAGGCCAACGGCATTGCGGTGGCGCGGCGCGGCGCCGGGCAGATGCCCGAGCGCGACACCGAACTCTATATCGCCGATACCGTCGGCGAACTTGGCCTGCTCTATCGGTTGTCGCAGGTGGCCTATCTCGGCGGCTCATTGGTGCCGATGATCGGCGGCCACAACCCGATCGAGCCGGCCAAGCTCGGCTGCGCCCTGCTGCACGGGCCCTTCGTCCACAACAACGCCGAGATTTTCGCCGCCTTCGACCAAGATGGCGGCGCCCGCGAGGTCGCCGATGCGCAAGGGTTGGCCGGCGCCGTGCATCGCTGGCTGAGCGACCCGGCCAGCGCACGCCAGGCGGCACGCGCCGCGGCCCAGACCAGCGCCCAGCTCGGCGGCGCACTGAATCGGACCATGCAGGCGCTGGAGCCGCTGCTGATGCGCATGGCGCTCGGGCAGCGCGACGCCGCGTCCTGATGCGCGCGCCGCGCTTCTGGTGGCGCCCGCGCGGAGCGCTCGCCCGGCTGCTCTCTCCGCTCGGGTGGCTCTATGGCGCGATCACGCTGCGGCGAATGCGCGGCAGGGGCGTCGATGTCGGTGTGCCGGTGATCTGCGTCGGCAATTTCGTCGCCGGCGGTGCCGGCAAGACGCCGACCGCTATCGCCCTGGCTGCCCTGCTGGCCCGGCGCGGCGAGACGCCTTTCGTGCTGATGCGCGGCTATGGCGGGTCGCTTCCTGGCCCTGTCGAAGTCCACCCCGCCCATCACGCCGCCAAGGCCGTCGGCGACGAGCCGCTGCTGATGGCCCGCCATGCCCGCACCGTCATCGCGCGCGACCGGGCTGCCGGCGCGGCGCTCGCCCGGGCGCTCGGCGCCAGCGTCATCGTGATGGATGACGGGCTGCAAAATCCGGCGCTCGCCAAGCGGCTGCGGCTGGCCGTGGTCGACGGCGCGTCAGGTGTCGGGAACGGGCTGTGCCTGCCGGCCGGTCCGCTGCGCGCGCCTCTGGATGGGCAGTTGGGAGAGACGGACGCGGTGCTCGTCATCGGCGCAGGCGCGGCCGGAGAGGCTGTCGCGGCGCAGGCGCAGACTCAGGGCGCGGCGGTGATGCAGGCCCGCCTGGAGCCGGCTCAGGAGGCCGTGTCGCGCCTTCAGGGACAGGCGGTGCTGGCGCTGTCGGGGATCGGGCGGCCGGAGAAATTCGCCGCAACCCTGCGGGAGGCCGGAGCACGGATCGTGGCGGAACGCGCCTTTGGCGATCATCATGCCTATACGCAGCGCGATGTCGCCGTGCTTGTCGACGAGGCCTTGCTCTATGACTGCGTGGTCGCGACGACGGAGAAGGATATGGTCAAGCTCGGGCCGCTCTGGCCCCCGGAGCAGCGCCACCGCCTGCTGCCGGTGCCGGTCACGCTCGTCTTCGCTGAAGCCCGCCGGATCGAGGCAATGGTCTTCGCTGCGCTGACAGTCGGCTCAGGCGCGGCCGGCGCGCCGTAGCCTGAGCTGCACGGCCTCGGGCGAAACATAAGCCTCCTGCCAGTCGACCGACCAGTAGCGCAGTTCGTCGAGCCGGATCGGAGCGCCGGTGACGGCACAGCGCACGAAGGCGCCAGGGCGCACCACGCGAAATTCGCCATGGCCGTAATCGAGCGCCGCTTCGGGGCCGGGTATCGGGGGGCGTTCGCTGATGTTCATGACGATTTGTCTAAAATGTTGCTCGGAGAACGGTTTACCGAAATAATCCAGCTTCGTGATAGCGTTCTCATCGATGATGTCCAGCCTTGTGATGTCCAGCATTGCACGCCTCGCCCTGGCCCTGACGGGGCTCGCGCTCCTGACGAATGTCGCCATGGCCGGCGGCTATGAGCGCGTGCGCCTGCCCAGCTATGACGGAGACCTCGACGCGGTGCTTTATCGCCCGCAAGGACCCGGGCCGTTTCCGGCCGTTGTCGCCCTGCATGGTTGCGGCGGCCTGTGGCGCGACAATGGCACATTGTCGACACGGCATTCCGACTGGGGCGAGCGGCTGGTGCGCGAGGGCTTCGCCGTGCTGATGCCCGACAGCTATGGCTCGCGCAAGCTCGGCTCGCAATGTGGAGTCAAGGAGCTGACCGTCCGGGCCAGCCGGGAGCGCGTCGCTGATGCTGCCGCCGCACGTTACTGGCTGCAATCGCGCACCGACATCCGCCCTGACAGGATCGCATTGCTGGGCTGGTCGGGCGGCGGCTCGACTGTTCTCGCCGCGATCCGCAGGGATCGTCGGCCGGCCGATGAGAGACCAGACTTCGCCCAGGCGATCGCCTTCTATCCAGGCTGCCGAATCCAGTCCGAATCCGCGAGTTTCATGGCGCGGCTGCCGCTGATGATCCTGATGGGCGATGCCGATGACTGGACCCCGGCCGCGCCCTGCGACTACCTCGCCAAGGCTGCGCAGGGCCGCGGCGAGAAGGTCGAGCTGGTGGTCTATCCCGGCGCGCTGCACGATTTCGACCACCCCCGCCTCGAGATCAGGGAACGCAGCGACATCGCCTATTCCGCCACGGGAACCGGCAAGGCCACCGTCGGGACCAACCCTGCGGCGCGCGAGGATGCGATCAAGCGGGTGAAGGCATTCCTGAAGGGGCTTTGAGCACGTTTTTCGCCTTTCAGCCCTGATAACAATCGCGCCGTCATCCTGGACCAGCCGCGCAGCGGCGCAGCTCCGGGATCCATCATAGAGTTCTGTCGTGTCTTACGATGGATCCCGGGACGACCTCCGGTCGCCCAGGATGACGGCCTGTTTCCACATGAAATTATTGAGCCCCGGCTTCAGAACAGGTCGCCCTGTCCGGTCTTCGGACTCTCGCGTCGCGCCGGTCGAGCAGGCCGCGACGGCGCGTCGCCGAATCCCGCGACTGCCACCCCAAAGCGTCCGTCGCTGACCTGCACGCTCAGGGCCTGACCGCTGCGTATCTGAGCGACGCCGCGCACCAGCGCGCCCGCCTCGTCGCGCACCAGCGCATAGCCGCGCGCCAGAACCGCATCGGGACCAAGCGACGCCGCTAGTGCCCAGACGCTGTCGAGACGATCGCGGCGGCGCTGCAGCAGGCGGGCGAAGGCGGCCCTGAGATTGCCGGCCATCCCACTGACGCGATCTTCGGCACGCGCGATGCGGTCGCGCTCGCGACGCAGCAGCGTGTCGCGGGCAACGGCCATGGCCCTGGAGAGCCGCTCGACGTCCTTGCGTGCGGTCGCCAAACGCAGCAGCGGCGAATGCCGGGCGAGACGCTGCGACGCGAGGGCCAGTTGCTGCTCATGCACGCGGGCATTGCGCGCCAGCGCCGGTGCTAGCCGGGTTCCGGCCAGATCGAGCCGCTGGCGCGGGCCTGAGAGCACCGCTTCGGGCCCCGGCAGCGCACGGGCGAGTGCACGAAAATCACTGCGGCGGCGATCGGCGAGGCGGCGCATCGCTCCGGCCTGCCGGCGCGAAAGATCGGCGACAAATGCCATGAGTTCGGCCCTGACGGGCACCACCTTCTCGGCCGCGCCCGTCGGGGTCGGGCAGCGCAAATCGGCCGCGTGGTCGATCAGCGTGATGTCGGTCTCGTGGCCGACGGCCGAGACCAACGGGATCAGCGAGGCGGCCGCGGCCCGTACCACGATTTCCTCGTTGAAGCCCATCAGGTCTTCCAGGGAGCCGCCGCCGCGCGCCACGATGATGACGTCGGGCCGCGGGATGCGGCCGCCCTCGGGCAGCGCGTTGAAGCCGGCGATGGCGGCTGCGACCTCGGCCGCGCTGGTCTCGCCCTGAACCCGCACCGGCCAGACCAGGACATGGCGGGGAAAGCGATCCTCCAGCCGGTGCAGGATGTCGCGGATGACGGCGCCGGTCGGCGACGTCACGACACCGATGACGCGGGGCAGATAGGGAATGAGTTGCTTGCGCTCTTCCGCGAACAGCCCCTCAGCTGCAAGGCGCTTGCGGCGCTCATCGAGCAGCGCCATCAGCGCGCCGATGCCGGCGGGCTCGAGCGAGTCGATGATGATCTGGTAGCTCGACTTGCCGGCGAAGGTGGTGATCTTGCCGGTGGCGATGACCTCCAGCCCCTCCTGCGGTCTTGTCTTCAGGCGCCCGAAGACGCCCTTCCAGATCACCGCATCGATTTTGGCGTTGGCGTCCTTCAGCGAGAAATAGACATGGCCCGAGCCGACCGGGCCGCGATAACCCGAGATCTCGCCGCGCACCCGCACGAAGCCGAAGGCATCCTCCAGCGTGCGCTTGAGCGCACCCGAGAGATCGGAGACCGACCATTCGGGAGCGTTGCCGGGCTTGGCGTCGGACGATTCGGTATCCATGGGCGCGACCATAGCGAGGTGGATGACGCAGCAGAAGCGTTGCCCCGCCATCGCCCGACCGCTATTGCGCGGGCAGGCAAGCGGAGATGCGGCGATGAACATCCTTCTGATCGGTTCGGGCGGCCGTGAGCACGCGCTGGCCTGGGCGATCTCCGGCTCGCCGCTCTGCGACCGGCTCTTCATCGCGCCGGGCAACCCCGGCACGGCGCAATGCGGCGAGAACGTCGTGATCGATATCGCCGACCACCAGGCGGTGATCGCGTTCTGCAAGCTGCAGAAGATCGATCTCGTCGTGGTCGGGCCGGAAGGGCCGCTGGTCGACGGCATCGCCGATGACCTCGTCGCCGCCGGGATCAAGACCTTCGGCCCGTCGAAGGCCGCAGCCCAGCTCGAAGGTTCGAAGGGCTTCACCAAGGAGCTCTGCGCCGAGTTCGACATCCCCACCGCCGGTTTCGGCCGCTTCACGAATGCCGCCGCCGCCAAGGCTTATGTCGCCGAGCAGGGCGCGCCGATCGTGATCAAGGCCGATGGGCTCGCCGCCGGCAAGGGCGTGGTCATGGCCGAGACGCTGGCCGAGGCGAACGCCGCCATCGACATGATGTTCGGCGGCGGGCTCGGCGCGGCCGGGGCCGAGGTCGTGATCGAGGAGTGGATGATCGGCGAGGAGGCGAGCTTCTTTGCACTCTGTGACGGCACACATGCGCTGGCTCTGGCTTCGGCGCAGGACCACAAGCGCCTCAGTGATGGCGACACCGGCCCCAACACCGGCGGCATGGGCGCCTACTCACCGGCACCCGTGATGACTCCCGCGCTGGAAGCCCGCGTCATGGAAGAGATCATCCGGCCGACCCTGGCCGGGATGGCCAAGCGCGGCACGCCATTCAAGGGCGTGCTCTTCGCCGGGCTGATGATCACGGCGCAGGGGCCGAAGCTGATCGAATACAATGTCCGCTTCGGCGACCCCGAATGCGAGGTTTTGATGCCGCGCCTGAAGAGCGACATCGTGCCAGCGCTGCTGGCGGCCTGTGACGGCGTGCTCGACTCGTTCGACCTGCGCTGGTCGGACGAGGCCGCACTGACCGTCGTGCTGGCGGCGCGCGGCTATCCGGCCAAGCCGGAGGCCGGCAGCGTCATCCGCGGCATCGACAGGGCGCAGGCACTCGACGACGTGCTCGTCTTCCACGCCGGCACGAAGCAGGACGCCGCCGGGAGCGTGCTCGCCAGCGGCGGCCGCGTGCTCAACCTGGTGGGGCTCGGCAAGACCGTCGCGGAGGCGCAGGCACGGGCCTATGCGGCGGTCGATGCGATCGACTGGCCGGAAGGCTTCTGCCGCCGCGACATCGGCTGGCAGGCCGTGAAGCGCGAGCGCGAAGGCTGACAAAGTCAGGCGGACGACGTATATATGACGTGAAGGATCGATATATACGGGAGGCGTGCGATGGTGTTGATGATCAAGAACGCCCGTGCCGATCGCGTCGTGCGCGAGTTGGCGAGCCGCACCGGGGAGACGATAGCCGAGGCGGTCGCGATCGCGGCGGAAGAGCGATTGGCAAAGCTGCCGGCTGCGGAGGTACGGCGTTCCGGTTCGATCGACAGGGCCAGACTTGAGGCGATTCTGGCCGAATTTCGGGCCAATCGCGTCGATGATCCGCGTACTGACGACGAAATCATCGGCTACGACGAGAACGGCCTGCCTTCGTGACTCAAGGCCTCCTCGTCGTTGACAGCTCGGCAATCGTTGCGATCCTGACGGAAGAGGCCGAGGCTGCGGTCTTTTCAGATCTCCTCGATGCGAGACCGATCAGCTACTGCTCCAGCGCAACCTTCGTCGAGACGTTCATGGTCCTGACATCGCGCATCGCGAATATAAGCGTAGCAGGCTTGGCAGCGGCGCTGCAGAGTCTGGCGATCGAGCAACGCCCGGTCGATGCAGAACAATCGGCCCTGGCAGCCGAAGCCTTCCTCCGCTTCGGCAAGGGCCGCCATCCGGCCAAACTCAACCTTGGCGACTGCTTCTCATACGCGCTGGCAAAATCGCTCGACGTTCCCTTGCTCTATAAGGGCGAGGACTTTGCCAAGACCGACATCCTTTCGGCGACAGCGGCAGGAGCCCGTCCATGAGCAATCTCGACAGCCTGTTCCCCGGCTTCACGGCGCATTGGGTCGATGGTCCGGCCGGCAAGATCTTCGCGCGTGTCGGTGGCGAGGGGCCGCCGGTGTTGCTGATCCACGGCTTTCCGCAGACCCATGCCGAATGGCACAAACTGGCGGGCGAGTTGGCGAAGACGCATACCGTCGTCTGCCCCGATCTGCGCGGCTATGGCTGGTCGGCCGCGCCGCATGGCGATGGCGGAGTCGCGACCTACAGCAAGCGCGGCATGGGCGAGGACATCGTCGCCGTGATGCAGTCGCTCGGGCATCTGCGCTTTGCCGTGGTCGGACATGACCGCGGCGCCCGCGTCGCCTACCGGCTGGCGCTCGACCATCCCGGCCGCGTCGAAAGGCTGGCACTGCTCGACATCCTGCCGACGGTCTCGATGTGGGAGGGCATGAATGCCGCGCGCGCCATGCAGGTCTATCACTGGACCTTCCTGGCCCAGCCCGAGCCTGTTCCCGAAAACCTGATCAAGGCCGATCCTCTCGGCTGGCTCGACCACACCATCGCGAGCTGGACGCGGGCGAAGTCGCTCGACCTGTTCGATCCGCTGGCCCTCCAGGCCTACGGCGAATCCTTCAACGACCCCGCCCGTATTCACGCGGCTTGCGAGGATTACCGCGCCGGTGCGACCACCGACGTCGCGCATGACAAGGCCGATCTCGCCGCAGGCAAACGCATCCTGTGTCCCGTGCTGGTCCTCTGGGGCGAGGCGGGCATTCCGGCCAAGGGCGCAAGCCCGCTCGAGATCTGGCGCGAGAGCTTCGCGCCGCAGGCCGAGGGACAGGCGATCGACAGCGGGCATTTCCTGCCGGAGGAAAACCCCGCTGCGACGCTGGCGGCGCTCGTGCCGTTCCTGTCGAAGCCCGGCGGCTGAGCAGACCTGCCGGCCGGGCAAAATGCCGCACCGTAATTTTCGCTTCGGCGGTCTCGGTGCGGTCGCTCAGGCGTTGCAGAACAGGAATGGCGAATCACGAATCTCTGGCAGGAGCCGATCGAACGATGGCCCAGGCGAACCGCAAGCCCCTTGCCCTGCCGGCACCGACAGAGCCGGGGCTCGTCCTGGTGCTGGGCGCCGGAGGAGCGCGGGGACTCAGCCATATCGTGGTGCTGGAGGCGCTCGACGAGCTCGGTCTGAAGCCGGGAATCATAGCCGGCTGCTCGATAGGTGCGATCATCGGCGCGGCCTTCGCTGCGGGGCTGCCCGGCGCGGCGCTACGCGAGCATGTGCTGACGACCTTCTCCGACCGGCCGCGCGTGATCCGCCGGCTGCTCGATGCGCGCGTCGGCAAGTTGACCGACCTGTTTCGCGGGCTCGGCAACCCTGTCCTGATCGACGGCGAAAGGCTGCTGGACCTGTTCTGGCCTGAGGCGGTACCGGACCGCTTCGAGCAGCTCGCGATCCCCTTCATCGCTTGCGCCGCCGATTATCATCTGCAAACCGAGGTGCTGATCGACCATGGGCCGCTTACGCCTGCCGTCGCCGCATCGCTGGCCATTCCCGGCCTCGTGCGCCCTGTGTTGCTCGACGGCAGGGTGCTGGTCGATGGCGGGGCGATCGATCCCCTGCCCTATCGGCGGCTTTTGGCACCTGGACGCATCGTCGTCGCGATCGACACCAGCGCACCGACGACGATGAGCGAGCTGCGCATTCCGGAGCCGCTGGAAGCGATGGTCGGCGTGTCGCAGCTGCTGTCCCGCGCGATCGTGCAGCGCATGATCGAGAGCAGCCCGCCCGACATCCTGATCCGCACCGGCGTCGAGGGCGTCGGCGGGCTCGACTTCCTCAAGGCGAAAGCCATCCTGGACGCGGCCGAGCCGATCAAGGACGAGGTCAAGCGGAGGCTGGAAGCAGCTCTCGCGCAGGCGGGGTGAGCGCCTCCGGCTCGTCGCAGCGGAAACCCGGCAGGGCCGCGCCCAGAACCGCCCTGCCCTCCTCCGTCAACGTCACGGCACGGCTGTCCTTGCGACGCGTGACCCAACCCGTCTCGAAGCAGCGGCAGGCCAGGGCGGCGGCGAGATGACCGGCCAGATGCGGCCGGCGCTCGCTCCAGTCGAGGCAGGGCCGCAACGCAACGCGCCGGCTGCCTAAACGTGAGGAGACCACGCCGAGCGCGGCAAAGACGGCCTCGCCCGATCCTGTGAGCCCGTAACCGCCTTCGGCGACCGCGAGATGCCCACCGGCGACCAATGCATCATGGATGCCGATGCCGAGCCGACCGGCGAAATGATCATAGCAGGTGCGGGCCTGACTCAACTCCGCGCCGACGCGGGACGGCAGGCGGCGGCGCGACGTCTCGCCGCCAGCGAGAACCATCAGCCCTTCCAGCGCCTGTGCGACCTCAGGGCCGGCCAGCCGATAATAGCGATGGCGCCCCTGCACCGCGACCGCCAGCAGGCCGCCATCCATCAGCTTCGCCAGATGGCCGCTCGCGGTCTGCGGCGCGACGCCGGCAAGCCAGGCGAGTTCCTTGGCGGTCAAAGCGCGGCCATCCATCAGCGCGTGCAGCATGTTGGCGCGGGCTGGATCCCCCATCAGATGGGCGATCTCGGCGAGATAGGGACCGTTGGTGCTCATCCCGGCATCATGCTCCCGATGCAACGACTGGCAAGCGCGAACGCTACGGCGCGCACCGTAGTATCGGGGCGCGACAGGCGGCGGCGGCAGTGCCAGAAAGCCGTCCATGGAAAACCTGCAGCTCATCCTCTTCATCGCCGGCACCTTTCTGCTGGCCGGCTTCGTCAAAGGCGTCATCGGGCTCGGCCTGCCGACCATCGCGGTCGGCATCCTCGGCGTGGTGATGGCCCCGGCGCAGGCGGCAGCGCTGCTGGTCGTGCCCAACCTCATCACCAATGGCTGGCAGATCGCGACCGGCCCTGGGCTGAAGACCATCGCGCTGCGGCTCTGGCCGATGCTCGCCGGGATCTGCGTCGGGACCTGGGCTGGCGCCGGACTGCTCGAGCAGCAGAAGACCGGCTCGGCGACACTCTGGCTCGGCGTCGCGCTGGTGCTCTATGCGCTGGTCGGCCTGACCGCAGCGAAGCTGCACGTTCCGCAGCGGGTGGAGGGCTGGCTCGCGCCGCTCATCGGGATCGCAACCGGAATTGCGACGGCCGCGACCGGCGTCTTCGTGCTGCCGGCCGTGCCCTATCTGCAGGCGCTCGGGCTCGACAAGGACGAACTGGTGCAGGCGCTCGGCCTCTCCTTCATCATCTCGACGCTGGCGCTCTCGGTGGGGCTTCTGGGGAACGGCGCGCTGGATGCCACCGTGGCCTGGCATTCTGCCCTGGCGTTGCTGCCCGCGCTAGCCGGGATGGCGGTCGGGACGATGATCCGCAACCGCATCTCGGCGAAGACCTTCAAGCTCTGTTTCTTCGCAGGGCTGCTGGCGCTGGGAGGCTATCTGGTGCTGCGGGCAGCCGCCTGAGCCGCCGCCCGACGCGCCACCTCAGCGGTTGTAGGCGTAGCGGCGACCGGCACGCTTGTGGCCGAACCAGGACAGTTCCCGCTCGCCGACATCGACATGGACGATGCCGTTGGGATAGGAGCCGACGCCGCCGGTGCTGTCGAGCGCCTTGGCCACCGCGACCGCCTTCCGGGCGGAGGTGGCAAGCGGCCGGAAATCGATCGCCTTGCCGCTGTAGTGCTGCGAATGCCTGGCGTGGCGACCGCCACAGGTCGAGGTGATCTGAATGGGACCGATCTTGTCGGTCAGTTCCTTGATCATTACCACGGCCGCGGGCTTGAGACAGCCCAGCCCCTTGACCTGCGGCTGGAAGGATACCTGCTTGATCGAGCCATCAGCATACGCAAGCACAGGCATAGAGACCGTGAGGATCACGGCCGCAGCAATACAACGCATTATCAACCTGACATGAACTGGGGAATGGAAGGCTCAAGCCACCATCACATGGTCTGGCTGAGCGGTTCGGCGCCCCAATAGATTGCCGTCAAGGCCAAAACAAGGCACGGTCTGAACAGGTGATCTCGCGCTATAGCCACACCGCCATTGCCGCGACGGTGATCATCCTTGAGATTTGGCGTCGACCATCGCCAGATGCGTCTGCTTTACGATTCGTCCGAAGACCACGATTGGCCTTCGGACGGATGCGTTTTCTCGTCTGCGGCAGACAGGCCGCCCGGCGCCGTCTCGACGCCGGGCTTCGGCTGGGTCAGCCGGCCTTCTTGGTGATGATGGTCAACTCGCCTTCGTCATCGATCTGGGCGATCACCACGTCCCGGGAGGTGAGCCCCTTGGCCTCCAGCGCGGTTTTCGCGACCGGCGCGGTTTCGATGGCATTGCGGAGCCGCTCGAGCTGGTCTGCCGTGCGGGTCGCCAGGAGTTGGTTGACCTGGCCCTTGGTCGCTTCGGGAAGCTCGTCGAGATCGACGACGCTAACGGATTTGATGGCCGGTGCCGACGATTGGGGCGCCGATGCCGGGGGTGGCGTTTGCGTCGGGTTGGTCGAGGGGGCCTGAGCATTGGCCGGCCCGGCGAGGATAAGCGCGGCGCCTGCGGCGGCCAGCGTGATCATGCGCATGGAGTTTCCTTCCATCGGTTGCGGATGAGCGGCCGATTTGAGCGCGTGAATGGGTCCGTAAGCTGGACCTGGTCTGGTCATTCCATGACGATATCGCGTCCGGAATGCGATCGTCCGGGGCTATGTCGCTGCGCGGCCCGGAGCGGAGGCGCCGATGATCCGGCGATTTCGCCGGATCGGTTTGACGGCTCGCTAACCGACGATCCACCCGGCCATGCGGCCCCTGCCGGCCTGTGGTACTGTCGGCCTGTTTGATGCGTTCCGTCGCGTGTGCGTTCCGTCTGGAGGCGTGGATGATCGATGAGGTGCAGAACTATCTGATCTCGGAGATCGAGACGCTTCGCAGCGCCGTCTTCCGGGCCGGAGCCTTGAACGCCAAGACGCTGGGTCCCATTGCCGAGGCGCATCTCGAAAACGTCTTGCGCTTCGTCGTCGTCTCGCCCGCGATCGAGGATGCGACCTTCCTGACCATCACGACGGTTGCCGCCTTCGCGCGCGCGCTTTACGCCCAGGCTCCGATCGGCGCCATCGAGCAGGCGCGGCGCGATGCCCTGACCGCGATCGACACGCTTGCCATCGTCCTGGAGCGATCGACACCCAGTCAGGCGGGTGCCATGGATAGGCGCCTCGATGCCGCCATCGCCGTCATGAGCCGATGAGGCGCATCGGCGGCTGAGGTCGTGCAGGATCGAGCAGCCGCTGGCTGGGATGATCGATCGATCCTAGCGCCGTCCCTGGAAGAACGCGCGCAACAGCCCCGCCGCCTCGCTCTCGCGCAGGCCGCCATAGACCTCGGGCTGATGGTGGCAGGTGGGACTCGCGTAGAGCCTGACGCCGTTCTCGACGGCGCCGCCCTTGGGATCGCCCGCGCCGAAATAGAGCCGGCGGATACGGGCAAAGGAGATCGCGGCGGCGCACATCGGGCAGGGTTCGAGCGTGACGTGCAGATCGCAGCCGATCAGCCGCTCTGACTGAAGCGCCTCGCAGGCGATCCGCAGCGCCAGCATCTCGGCATGGGCGGTCGGGTCCTTCAGCTCCAGCGTGCGGTTGCCGGCGCGGGCGAGCACCACGCCGTCACGCGTCACGACGGCGCCGACCGGCACCTCGCCGCGTGCGGCTGCGGCGCGGGCCTCGTCGAAGGCCAGCGCCATCGGATCGAGGCTGTGCGTTCTGTCCCGGCCTTGCGCCTTGTCTTGGCCCTGCGTTTTATCCTGCACCATCAAAACCTTGCTTTACCGCTCGCGAGCGGCAAGGCGCTCTGCTACAAGCGCCGGCTATCAGCCAGCGTGCCACGCGGTTTCAAACCGCTGACAGGCACGCATGCGACATCACATTATTGAGCATCGGCCCTTCGTGGAACGTGTCTTTCCTTCCGCGGACCATGCTCCGGAGCGATCATGAGCGACGACAACAACCAGAAAAGCCGGGGCCCGCGCAAGGGCGGCGGGACCGGCGGCCGTGGCAGCGGATCCGGCGGCGGGCGCGATGGCGGCGGATTCGGCGGCAAGGGCCCCCGCTCCGGCGGAGCGGCGGGCGGCGAACGCAAGCCATTCCGGAGCCGCAGCGACAGCGCCGAGCGGCCAGCCCGCACTGACGGCGCAGCGCGTCCGTTCCGGGCACGGCCCGATGGCGAGCGTAGCTCCAGCAGGCCACCAAGCGAGGGCAGAGCTCCGCGCGAAGCAAGGCCTCCCCGTGAAGGCGGCGAGCGGCCATTCCGTGCCCGGCCCGAGGGCGAGCGCAGTTCGAGCCGGCCTCCGCGCGAGGGCTTCGCGCCGCGTGGCGAGCGTCCTAGCGGCCCGGGCGCCAAGCGTTTCGACCGTCCCCGCTCCGACAGGCCCGAGCGGCCGCGGCGCCCGCGCGAGGAGGCTCCGGTCTCCGAGGCCAAGCTGCTGCCGTCGCTGATCCAGGAGCCGGAGCGCATCGCCAAGGTGATGGCACGCGCCGGCGTCGCCTCGCGGCGTGACAGCGAGGCGATGATCGCGGAAGGCCGCGTCAGCGTGAACGGCAAGGTTCTGGAGAGCCCGGCGCTCGATATCGGCCCCGACGACGTCGTGCTGATCGATGGCGAGCCCTTGCCGGCGCGCGAGCGCACAAGGCTCTGGCTCTACCACAAGCCGCGCGGCCTCGTGACGACCAACCATGATCCCGAAGGCCGGCCGACCGTGTTCGACGCGCTGCCGGAGGATTTGCCGCGCGTGCTCTCGATCGGGCGGCTCGACATCAACACCGAAGGCCTGCTGCTGCTGACCAATGATGGCGGGCTGGCGCGCATGCTCGAACTGCCCGAGACCGGCTGGCTGCGGCGTTATCGCGTCCGTGCCTTCGGCTCGGTGACGCAGGACAAGCTCGACACGCTGCGCGATGGCGTCACCATCGAGGGCGTCTCCTACGGCCCCGTCGTGGCGCGCTTCGAGCGCCAGCAGGGCTCGAACACCTGGCTGACGGTCGATCTGCGCGAGGGCAAGAACCGCGAGGTCAAGACGGTTCTGGAGCATCTCGGCCTCGACGTGAACCGGCTGATCCGGGTTTCGTTCGGACCGTTCCAGCTTGCCGACCTCGCCGAGGGCGAGGCCGATGAGGTGCGCTCGCGCGTCATCCGCGACCAGCTCGGCGAGGATCTGATGGCCAAGGCCGGCGTCGATCTCGAAGCGCCGCGCCGTGACGAGCTGCCGGCAGCCCCGCCAAAACCTCAGCCAGGCAGGGCTGCGCCCAGCGGCGACGACCGCCAGCGCCGACGCCCGGCCGGCGACCGCGACGGCAAGCCGGAGCGCGAGCGCTGGCAGAGCGACGCCGTGCGCACGCCCTCGCAGGACGACCGCAGCGAGAAGCCGTGGAAGCGCACCGTTTGGCGCGATGCCGAAGCCGAGCCGCAGCGCGAGCGCAAGGCTCCGCCGCGCCGTGGTGCCGACCCCAAGATCGAGCGCCAGTCGCGCGAGGCGACCGGCGAGGTCGTGCGCCGGCGCGGCAAGGCGATCGAGGATCCCAATGGCCGCCGCGTGCTGGTCGAGCGTGTCAGCGCGTCTGCCAGTGCAGAACGCCCCGCGCGCGCGGAACGCCCGGCCCGCGAGGGCGTCAACCCCAAGCGCCGCCCCGACCGCCTGCCCCGCAGCGAGCGCGGCGCAGCGCAGGCACGTCCTCCCCGCACGCAGGAGCGCGCCGGCAGCAGTGAGCGGCCTGCGCGCCGCCCGCGCATCGAAGGTGGCGAGCGCGACCGCACGCAGGACCGTCCCTGGCAGGATGCCGGGCCGCGTGCCGAGCGTCCGGAGCGTGCACCTCGTACCGAGCGCCCCGAACGCGCGCCGCGCAGCGACAGGCCCGGTGGAGACAGGTCCGAACGCACGCCGCGTGAGGGTGGCGAGCGCCCGCCGCGCCGCGCCAGCGAGCGACCCGGCGAGGAGCGCCGTGGCCGCAGCCTCAGTGACAAGCCGGGCGGTCCGCCCAAGAGCTATGCGGCGCGTTCCAGCGAACGCCCGGCAGGACGCAGCAGCAGCGGCGAACGCAGCGGCGGCAAGTCCTTCGGCGGCAAATCCTTCGCAGGCAAGCCATCCGGCGGCAAGCCCGGTGGCGGGCGGCCGTTCGGTGGCAAGCCCGGCGGCGGTGGTCGTCCGGGTGGCAGCCGCCCCGGCGGCGGCGGCAAAGGCCCGCGTTCGGGCGGCAAGCGTGACTGAGGCCTAGCCGATGCGGATCGTCGGCGGGCGCTTGGGAGGCCGGCCGCTGGTCGGCCCGAAACCGGGGATCGGGAGTATCCGCCCGACCTCGGACCGTCTGCGCGAATCGCTGTTCAACGTGCTGGCGCATGCTTATGACGACCCGCTCGACGGGGCGCGCGTGCTCGACCTTTTCTCCGGCACTGGCGCGATGGCGTTCGAGGCGCTGTCGCGCGGCGCGACCTTCGCGCTTCTGGTCGACGACGGCACCGAGGCGCGCGGTCTGATCCGCGAGAACCAGATGACGCTGGGGCTCGCCGGTCACAGCCGCGTCTTCCGGCGCGATGCGACCAAGCTCGGCGCGATCGGCCCGATGGCCCCCTTCGGCGTGATCTTCTGCGATCCGCCCTATCGCAAGGGGCTGGGCGAGAAGGCGCTGATCTCGGCACGCGACGGCGGCTGGCTGGAGTCCGGCGCGCTGGTCGTGCTGGAGGAGGCAGGCGATATCGAGATCGCCCTGCCCGAAGCGTTCGAGACGCTGGAGCGCCGCGACTATGGCGAGACGCAGGTGCTGATCCTGCGGGCCGCGTCCGCCGGTTCCTGAAGGATGCCCGAAGGCGGCTTCAAGCCGCCTTCTTGGCTGCCTCGAAGGGAATCTCGATGTCGACGGCCAGCGTCGAAACCTGGGCGCCCCGTTCCATCTTGATGCTGACCTTGTCGCCGTCGATCTGGACGTGCTTGGCGATGGCACTGAGGATCTCGTCGCGCAGCTTGGCCAGCAGATCCGATCCGCCGACGGCGGCGCGCTCATGGGCCAGCAGCAGTTGCAGGCGATCCCGCGCGGCGGGCGCCGAGCGGGAGCGGGAGAAGAGCCGACGCAGGTTCATGCCGCTTTCCTTCCGAACATCTTGCCGAAGAAGCCGCGCTTTTCGCCGGGGATGATCATCGGGATGTCTTCCCCGTTTAGCCGGCGCGCTGCCTGGAAATAGGCGACGGAGGGCACGCTGCGCTGGTCGGCCAGGGTGACCGGCGTGCCGAGATTGGAGGCGCGCAGCACCTCCATGCTTTCGGGGATGATGCCGAGCAGCGGGATCGAGAGGATTTCGAGGACGTCGTCGACCTTCAGCATGTCGCCGCGTTCGGCCCGGGCAGGGTCATAGCGGGTAAGCAGCAGGTGTTTCTCCATGCGCTCGCCGCTCTCGGCCTTGACCGTCTTGGAATCGAGCAGGCCGATGATGCGGTCGGAATCGCGCACGGAGGAGACCTCCGGATTGGTCACGACGATGGCGATGTCGGCGTGGCGCATGGCCAGCGTCGCGCCGCGCTCGATGCCGGCCGGGCTGTCGCAGATCACCCAGTCGAAGACGCTCTTCAGCGCATTGATGACCTTCTCGACGCCTTCGGCCGTGAGATTGTCCTTGTCGCGGGTCTGCGAGGCCGGCAGCAGGTAGAGCGTCTCCAACCGCTTGTCCCGGATCAGCGCCTGGGTCAGCTTGGCCTCGCCCTGGATCACGTTGACGAGGTCGTAGACGACGCGCCGTTCGGCGCCCATGATCAGGTCGAGATTGCGCAGCCCGACGTCGAAATCGACGACCACGACCTTGGCGCCGTCATGCGCGAGAGCCGCCCCGAGCGCGGCGGACGAGGTCGTCTTGCCGACGCCGCCCTTGCCTGATGTGACCACGATGACCTTGCCCATAGACCTCTCCCGTTGATGTCGAAACTGCCCTAGGATCAGGCGAGCGATCCGAATTTGAAGGTGTCGCCCTCCAGCCAGAACTGGACGGCCTTGCCACGCAGGCCGGGATCCAGGTCCTCGGCCGCCTTGTAGTAGCCGTCGATGGCGACCAGTTCGGCCTCCATCTTGCGGCAGAAGATGCGCGCCCCGGCATTGCCCATGGTGCCGGCGAGCGCGCGACCTCTCAGCGTACCGTAAATATGGATCGATCCGCCTGCGACGATCTCGGCCCCCGAGGCGACCGATCCGACGATAGTCACGTCGCCTTCGATGAAAATCAGAGACTGGCCGGAGCGCACGGGCTCGGTCACGACCAGGGAGGGCACCGACCGCGCCGGCGGCGGAGGTGAGGCCGCGACGCTTTTGCCCACAGCCGCGTTGTCCGCCGCGGCCTGCTCAGCCGCGACGGGTGCCTCGATGTCCGAGGTCGTGCGGCCGTCGGTCATTGCCGGGGGCAGGCTCGAATCGAGCAGGGACGGACGCGCGCCCTCAATGCCCATGATCCGCACATGACGCACCCCAAGCTGTTCAACGAGATCGCGAAGCTGCGCGCGGTCGACCTCCAGCCCGGCGATGTCCAGCACGACCGGCCGCCGCATGAAGAAGCCGGTCGAGCGCGAGGCGAGATCGTCGAGCCGCGAGAGCCAGTCCGCGAAGGGCAGCTCGGGGCTCAAAGACAGCGCAAGGAAGCTTCGCCCCTTGAGGCGAATGGGCCTGGGTTGGATTAACACGCTGGTCATCTTGGTAAATTTTCGGTTGATTCTGTGTAGGGCCGGCATGGTTAACAGAGGGTAAACCGGCAAGACATATCGCCGAGCGCATCCGTTTTTGAAGCGCGATGGACCCGAACAAATTATCATTTATTTTCAATGCGATAGATCCACCTGCAAGCCGGCCGATAGATTGTCCGCGCGTAACGATGCAGCCCAAAATCGGCGCTTCGTCACCGCCGCCCAAACAGCCGCTCGATGTCCGACAGCTTTAGCTCGACGTAGGTCGGGCGGCCGTGGTTGCACTGGCCTGAATTGGGCGTGATCTCCATTTCGCGCAGCAGCGCGTCCATTTCCTCGGGCCGCAGGCGCCGGCCGGCGCGGACGGAGTTGTGGCAGGCCATCGTCGCCAGCACATGGTCGAGGCGGCGTTCCAGCGAAGCCGCTGTTCCCTGCTCGGCCAGCGCATCGGCGACGTCGCGGACGAGCTTCTGGAGGTTGCCGCCGGCAAGCTGCTGGGGCGCCTCGCGCACGAGGACCGCGCCCGGCCCGAAGGGCTCCAGCCGCAGGCCGAGCGTCGCCAGATCGTCGGCCGCCGCGTTTAACCGGTCTGCATCGACGGGATCGAGCTCGACCACCTCCGGCAGTAGCAGCGGCTGGCTGGCGATGCCGGTCTTCGCGCGCTCGGCCTTGAGGCGCTCATAGACCAGGCGCTCATGGGCGGCGTGCTGGTCGACGATGACGACGCCCTCGCGGGTCTGAGCGACGATATAGGTTTCGTGGAGCTGGGCGCGGGCGGCGCCGAGCGGGCGGTCGAGCCCGTCCGGCGAGGGCTCGGCGAGATGGGCGCGGGCATCGGCCGAGGAAGCCTCAAAGCCGGAGAAGCCCTGCTGCGGGCGGGCGTCGAAGCCGGTCGCGGCTGCGCCCCAGGCGGGCATGTCGGGCAAGTTCGGGCGCATCGGCGAACTGGCGTTTCCGGTGCCGGCGAAGACGGCGCGGAAGGCTTCGAGCGTGCGGGCGCCGCCCGTCGTGGTGGCGCGGTGGCCGGCCTCGGCCAGAGCCGCCTTCAGCCCGGAGACGACGAGCCCGCGCACCAGCGTCGGGTCGCGGAAGCGGACCTCGCTCTTGGCCGGATGGACGTTGACGTCGACGAGGCGCGGGTCGCAGGAAACATCCAGGAAGAGCACGGGATGCCGGTCGGAAGGCACGACGTCGGCATAGGCGCCGCGCACCGCCGAAAGCAGGAGCTTGTCGCGCACCGGGCGGCCGTTGACCGCGAGATGCACGCCGGCCGAGGTGCCGCGATGAAAGGTCGGCAGGCCGGCGAAGCCGGTGACGTGGAAGCCCTCGCGCCCCGCATCGAGCCTGAGCGCATTCTCCGGAAAATCGCGGCCGAGCGCGCGGCCGAGCCGGCGCAGGCGGCCGTCATCGCCTTCGGCCTCGGCCGGCCAGTCGAAGGGCGAGACGTGCTCGCCTTCGAGCGAAAAGCGGATCGCGGGATGGGCGATGGCGAGGCGCCGCAGCATCTCCGAGACGGCCTGCGCCTCGGCCCGGTCGCTCTTGAGGAATTTCAGGCGGGCCGGGGTGAAGGCGAAGAGATCGCTGACTTCGATGCGCGTGCCGATAGCTGCCGCGACGGGACGCACCACGCCCTTCTCGCCGGCCTCGACGACGAGGCCTGAGCCTTGGGCCGCATCATGCCGCCGGGTGGCGATCGACAGCCGCGCGACCGAGCCGATCGAGGGCAGCGCCTCGCCCCGGAAGCCGAGCGAGCGGATGGCGAAGAGGTCGCCGTCGGGCAGCTTGGAGGTGGCATGGCGCTCGACGGCCAGCGCCAGATCGTCGGGCGTCATGCCGGAGCCGTCGTCGACGACGCGGATCAGTTCGCGCCCGCCGGCCGCGATGGTGACGGAGATCGCGCGCGCGCCGGCGTCGATCGCGTTCTCGACCAGTTCCTTCACGGCAGCAGCCGGCCGCTCGATCACCTCACCGGCGGCGATGCGGTCGACGAGGACGGGATCGAGGCGGCGGACGGACATGCTGGTTCCGGGGCGGCGAGAGGGCGCGGCGCCGAATCGCGCCGCTGCCGACGATCAGGATAGCGCCTGAGCCTGTCGAATGCCCGTGCCGAGGCGGCTCAAACCAGATCGACCGGCCGGCCCACCGCCTGCACCAGCAGGCGCGGATCACCGAAGAGGCGGCCTGCCACGCGCTTGACGTCGGCCAGCGTCACGGCGGCGAAGAGCCGATTGCGCTCGCTCAGGAACTCCGGCTCGAAGCCGTTGGTCGCCAGGCTGAGCAGTTCGGAGGCGATCTTCGGCGAAGTGTCGAAGCGCAGCGGATAGGAGCCGATGATGTAGCGCTTGGCCTCCTCGACCTCGTGTTCGCTCGGGCCTTCATTGGCGAGCTTCGCCATCTCCTCGCGGATGACCGTCATCGATTCGGCGGCGCGCTCGTTCTTGGTCGCGGTGCCGCCGACCAGCATGGCCCCCTCGCGCAGAGGCAGCAGGCTGGAGGAGACGCCATAGGCGAGGCCGCGCTTCTCGCGGACCTCCAGGAACAGCCGCGAGGTGAAGGCCGAGCCACCGAGGATGTGATTGAGAACGCTGCCGGTGATGAAGTCGGGATCGTGTCGCATCAGGCCGGGGCGGACGAAGCGGATGACCGTCTGGGGCACGTCGAGATCGATGACATGGGTCTGGCCGAGGCCCTGGATCGGCAGCGGCTCACCCGGCAGCGCACGCGGCAGGCCTTCCGGCAGCGCGCCGAAGAGCTGGTCGAGGCGGCGGGAGAGTTCCTCGGCTGTGATGTCGCCGACGACGACGATTTTCAGCCCGGCGCGGGCGAGAAGGCCGTGCGACAGCGCCTTCAGCGCGGGGCCCTCCAGCCGCGAGACGCTGTCGACATCGCCCTTGTCGGGACGGGCGTAAGCGTGGCCGGCAAAGGCCGCCGCATAGAGCGCATTGCGGCAGAGCGTCTCGGGGTTTTGCGCCTGGCGCTGCAGGCCGGAAATCACCTGGCCCTTCACCCGCTCGACGGCGTCGGCATCGAAGCGCGGCGCGTTCACCGCGAGCGCCAGCAACTCGAAGGCCGTGTCGCGATGGCTCGACAAGGTCTGGAGATGGCCGTGGAAATCGTCGCGGCGGGCGTCGAAGCCGAGGCTGATCGCATGGTCGGCGAGCTTGCCCTGGAAGGCCTCGGCGTCAAGATCGCCGGCGCCCTCGTCGAGCAGGCCGGAGATCAGATAGGCGCTGCCGGCGGCATTGTCGGGGTCGCGCGTGGCGCCGCCATCGAAGGCGAAATCGACCGCGATCAGCGGCAGGCTGTGCTCCTCGACCAGCCAGGCCTCGACGCCTGCGGGCGAGCGCACCTTCTGGACGGGGACGGAGGGGCCGGCGAGGCCGGTGACGGCGGGAACGGGTGCGTTCATGTCATGTCCTGACGGCGGGCCAAGTTCCGATCGGAAATCCGGCCCTGCCCTGTCGAGAAGGGGAAGCGGGCTCAGGCTGAAGGCAGCAGCAGGCCGGTGACGCAGCGGTCGGGCCGGAGATAGCGGCGCGCCGCCTCGACCACGGCCTCGCGCTGCACCGCCTCGATCCGGGCGGGCCAGGCCAGCACGTCCTCGACGGTTTCGCCGACGGCCAGCGAGGCGCCGAAGATGCGGGCGAGCGAGGACTGGCTGTCGCGAGAGAAGATCGTCTCGGCAACGAGACGGGTGCGGGCGCGAGCGAGTTCGAGTTCGCTCGGCCCCTCGCTCAGGAAGGTCGCGAGCGCGGCGTCGAGACCGGCCTCGAGATCGGCCATGGTCACGCCTGGACGCGGGCTGGCCGAGACCTGGAAGGCGGAGCGGTCGACCATCGAACCCATGAAATAGGCGCTGGCGCCGGACGCCAGATCGTCCTCGACGCAGAGCTTGCGGTAGAGCCGCGAGGTCGTGCCGCCACCCAAAATCTCGGCAGCGATCTCCAGCGCGAAGACCTCGTCGGTGTCGCCGCTGCGATAGGTCGGCGTCAGCCAGCCGCGCCGCAGCGAGGGCTGGCGCACGCGCGGATCGCTCAACGTGATGCGGCGTGCGGCGCGCGGCTCCGGCTCGGCGGGGCGCTTGCGGACGGGCGTTTCGCCGCGGGCGGGGATCGTGCCATAGGTTTCCTCGGCGAGGCGGCGCACGGTGTCCGCATCGGTATCGCCGGCGACGACGAGGATCGCGTTCTCGGGCGTGTAGAAGCGCTGGTAATAGGCGAAGGCGTCGGCGCGGTTGAGCTCCTCGATCTCGTGCTCCCAGCCGATGATCGGCGTGCCATACGGGTGATGCACGAAGAGCGCCGAGGAGAACTCCTCGCCGAGCTGGGCGGCGGGATCGGAGTCGACGCGCATCTTGCGCTCTTCCAGCACGACGTCGCGCTCCGGCCCGACGACGCTCTCGTCGAAGGCGAGGCCCGTCATCCGGTCGGCCTCGTAATCCATCATCGCGCGCAGATGCTCCTTCGGCACGCGCTGGAAATAGGCGGTGTAGTCGAAGGAGGTGAAGGCGTTCTCCTGGCCGCCGAAACCGGCGACGATCTTGGAAAACTCACCCGCCGGCCAGCGGGCCGTGCCCTTGAACATCAGATGTTCGAGGAAATGCGCGATGCCGGATTTGCCCGCCGGATCGTCGGCCGAGCCGTTGCGATACCAGACCATATGGGTCACGACCGGCGCGCGCCGGTCCGGCACGACGACAACATCGAGGCCGTTGGCAAGCCTGAAGGATTCGACCTGCTGGGCGGCCTGGGGCTGCGAATGCATGTTCACCTGAGGCCGTCTCCATGACTGGCGCGGATGCATCGCGCGCAGGGATTGGGCGCGGAAGCGTGGCCGCGCCGGAATGTCCGAGACTCAGGAGATAGGGCGGCACAGCGCGAAACGCCAGAGCCGCGCCTTCGGGCGAGCCGGAGTCGGTCCGTCATGCGGTCACGACCCCGGCATCGCTCACTGCATCGGGATGGTGCCGCTCAGGAACTCGCGCTGGCCCACGGCCTGCTTGTCCTCGACCGGGCCGCCCCTGCCCGGGCCCACCGGGGCGGAGCCGGCCGGGCGGCGATAGCCCACCGGCGGCTCGGACAGCAGACGGCGCGGCGGTTCCTCGCCATAGACCAGCTGGTCGGCAGCGGCCTGATTGTGGCGTGTCGCCAGTTCGCGCCCGATCCGGATCGGGGCAATCTGGTTGTTGTAGTTGTTGTGCTCCTCGGCGATCTCCGGGCGGCCGGCATCGCGCGTCGTGCGACCGCGGCGCAGTTCCTCCTGGCTGAGCATGGGATTGTTGCGCCAGTTGGGATTGGAGCCGGCGGGCGCGCGGGCGCCCTGCGCCTCAGCGCGGCGGGCGGCGACGTCGGGATCGTTCGGCCAGGCGGCATTGCGGGTGCTCGCGGGCTCCTGCGGGCGCGGCAGGGCCGAGCCCGGGGGGACGACGAGCGGCGGACGCTGCCGGTACTCGATGTCGTCGCCCGGACGGCCACCGATGACGCCCTCCATCAGATTCTTGAAGAGCATGCCCTCCTGAGCCAGCGCGGGCTGGGCCGCGAGCAGAAGGCCGCCGGCCAGAAGCAGATGCGTCACGCGGATGCGATGAGCCATGTCAAACCTCCCTCGGGGATATTGCTTCCCCGTCTCAAACCCCAGACCAACGGCAAAACGATGGCGAAGCCGGAGGTTATACCGACTTTTCCGCGCCCGGGCGGAAGGACTCATACAGCAGCCCGGCCACCCCGACAACGATGGCGGCATCGGCGATGTTGAAGATGTACCAGCTGAAGCTGCCGTAATGCAGGTGAACGAAATCGACGACGGCGCCGTAGACGGCGCGGTCGAGCCCGTTGCCGAGCGCACCGCCGACGACCAGCGCGAGGCTGACCACGGTCACCGGGCGCTGCTCGCGCCACATCCAGCGCCCAAGCCAGATTGCCGCGACGATCGAGACCACGACAAGCGCCCAGCGCCCGATATCGGTGCCCTGCTGGAACAGCCCGTAGGAAATGCCGCGGTTCCAGGCGAGCACGATGTTCATGAAGGGCGTGACCGCATACGGCCCCGTCTCGGCCAGGCGCAGCCCGAAGAGCAGCCAGAGCTTGAGCGCCTGGTCTGCCAGGAAGACGGCCAGGACGACGGCGACTCCGAGACGACGGACAGAACTCACCGCGCGCCCCGACCCAGTTCGCGCAGCGCTTTCGCATCGCGCGGCGTCACCGTCGGATAGGCAGGATCAGCGATGGCCGGGTCGAAATACTTCCAGGAGCGGGCGCATTTGACGCCCGGTGCGCGGGCGCAGACGACGGCGACGCCCGGGACGTCAGCCAGGCGGAAGGCCTCGGCCGGCCCCTCGCCGGCTGTCACGACGATGCCCGAGGTGATGCTGATCTCGGCGAGGTCGAGCCCCGACAAGGCGGCACGCAGATCGGGGTCATCGATGAAGACCTGCGGCGCGGCTTCCAGCGAGGAGCCGATGCGCTTGGCGGCGCGCTCCAGCTCGAGCGCGCCGGTGACGACGCGGCGAACCCTACGGATCTTGCTCCAGCGCTCGGCCAGTTCCGGATCGAGCCAGGCATCGGGTGCCTCCGCGAAGAGTTCGAGATGCACCGAGCCGTCGAGTGTCTTCTGGTCGGGATAGCGTTCGAGCCAGGCTTCCTCGGCGGTGAAGACCAGGATCGGCGCGAGCCAGGTCGTCAAGCAGCGGAAGAGATGGTCGACGACGGTGAGCGCGCTCTTGCGGACATGGCTGGAGAGCGGATCGCAATAGAGCGCGTCCTTGCGCACGTCGAAATAGAAGGCCGAAAGCTCGGTGTTCATGAACTGCGAGAGCAGCGTCACGACCTTCTTGTAGTCGTAGGTTCGATAGGCCTCCTCGACCTGCGGGCCGAGTTCGGCGAGCCGATGCAGCATCAGCCGCTCCAGCTCGGGCATGGTCTGCGGCTCCGTAACGCGGACGGCCTCGCTGAAATGGGCGAGCGTGCCGAGCATCCAGCGTTGGGTGTTGCGCAGCTTGCGGTAGGTCTCGACGAAGGTCTTGAGGATCTCCTTGCCGATGCGCAGATCGTCGGAATAATCCGCCGCCGCGACCCAGAGGCGCAGGATGTCGGCGCCGGAATCCTTGATGATGTCCTGCGGGGCGGTGACGTTGCCCTTCGACTTCGACATCTTCTCGCCCTTCTCATCCAGGCAGAAGCCATGGGTCAGGACGATGTCGTAAGGCGCGTGGCCGCGCGTGCCGCAGCTTTCGAGCAGCGAGGAATGGAACCAGCCGCGATGCTGGTCGGACCCTTCCAGATACATCACGCGATCATTGCCGCCCTCGCCGCGCCGACGGGTGCGCAGATCGGCGCGCTTCTCCAGCGTGAAGGCATGGGTCGAGCCGGAATCGAACCAGACGTCGAGCACGTCGGTGACGCGCTCATAGAGCGCCGGATCATAGCCGAAGGGCGTGAGGAAGCGGGCACCGTCCGTATCGGTGAACCAGGCGTCGGCGCCCTCCGCCTCGAAAGCGTCGGCGATGGCGGCGTTGACCCTGGCATCGACCAGCAGCGTGCCGGTCTCCTTCTCGACGAAGACGGCGATCGGCACGCCCCAGGCGCGCTGGCGCGAGACCACCCAGTCCGGGCGGTTGGCGATCATGCCGTTGATGCGGTTCTCGCCGGCCGCGGGAACCCATTGCGTGTCCTTGATCGCGCCGAGCGCGACCTCGCGCAGCGTGCGGTTGCCGAGCGTGTCTACGCCCTTGTCCATGGCGATGAACCATTGCGGCGTGTTGCGGAAGATCACCGGCTTCTTCGAGCGCCAGCTATGCGGATACTGGTGCTTGAGGCGGCCACGCGCGACGAGATTGCCGGACGCCGCGAGCGCCTTGATGACGACCTCGTTGGCGTTGCCCTTCTCGCCTTTGTCGGTGATGACCTGCGCGCCCTCGAAGCCCGGCGCGTCCTTGGTGAAGCGGCCATCGGCATCGACGGTGTAGGGGATATGCGTGTCGATGCCGTGCTCGGCGAGCTGGCGGCCATTGCTCATCCAGACGTCGAAGTCCTCGCGGCCATGGCCGGGCGCGGTGTGGACGAAGCCGGTGCCGGCGTCATCGGTGACATGGTCGCCGTCGAGCAGGGGGACGTCAAAGTCGTAGCCATGGCCGCGCAGGGGGTGGGCGCAGGTCAGGCCGGCAACATCCGTCGCGTCAATTTCTTGGACGAGTTCAAAAGCTTCGACCTTTGCAGCTTTGAATACGCCTTCGGCCAGGTTTTTCGCGAGGATGTAGGTCGCACCGATCTTCGCCCAGTTGTTCTCAGGGGCGGCAGTGACGCGATAAAGACCGTAGGCGATCTTGTGGTTGAATGAGATCGCGCGGTTCCCGGGAATTGTCCAAGGCGTCGTCGTCCAAATGACGACCGACGCATCGCAGTAGAGATTTTGGTCTTCTCGTTCGGTCGCGAGTTCGACAGGAAACGCCACGAACACCGTGTCGCTGACGTGCTCCTCGTACTCGACCTCGGCCTCGGCGAGCGCCGTCTTCTCGACCACCGACCACATCACCGGCTTGGAGCCGCGATAGAGCTGGCCGGTTTCGGCGAATTTCATGATCTCGCGGGCGATCTGCGCCTCGGCGGGATAAGCCATGGTCAGATAGGGATCGTCCCAGTCGCCCTCGACTCCGAGGCGCTTGAACTCCTGGCGCTGGACATCGACCCAATGCTCGGCGAAGGCGCGGCATTCCTTGCGGAACTCGACAACCGGAACGTCGTCCTTGTTCAGCCCCTTGGCGCGGTACTGCTCCTCGATCTTCCACTCGATCGGCAGGCCGTGGCAGTCCCAGCCCGGCACGTAGTTCGAATCATGGCCGAGCATCTGCTGCGAGCGGGTGACGAGGTCCTTCAGGACCTTGTTGAGCGCGTGGCCGATATGGATGTTGCCATTGGCGTAGGGCGGGCCGTCATGCAGGACGAAGCGGTCGCGGCCTTTGCCGGCCTCGCGCAGCTTGCGGTAGAGGTCCATCTTGGCCCAACGGGCGAGCAGTTCCGGCTCGCGCTGCGGCAGGCCGGCCCGCATCGGGAACTCGGTCTGCGGCAGGAACAGCGTCTGGGAATAGTCGACGGCGTCGGATGTATCTGCGGGTTTGTCTTGGGTCTTGTCGGTCATGATCGGCCCGGGCAATGCGGACAAGCGGGCCATGGGAGGCTGGCGCGGCGCTGGTCCATCGAGAAAGGAAAGAAAGCGATGGGCATCCCGGCCTGCGCGAGCGCCTGCGGATCAGCGCAGGGCGGCGGCCGGGTCCGTAATTCGCCCGAAACGGTCTATGACGATGGCGCGGAGTGCGAGCATGAGCGGCTTCTAGCAGGCGCGGCTTACGGAAGGAAGGGCGGCGTCTTGCTGAGAATGTCGCGCGCGCGCAGGCTGTCGGCATCCATCTGCGCGATCAGGGCCGGAAGTCCATCGAACTTCGCCTCGCCGCGCAGCCATTCGACGAGCGCGACATCGACCTGCTTGCCATAGAGATCGCCGGAAAAATCAAAGACGAAGGTCTCCAGCCGCGGCGCGCCGTCGTCGAAGGTCGGGCGGCTGCCGAAGCTGGCGACGCCGTCATGCCAGACACCGTCGATCTTCATGCGCACGGCATAGATGCCGTATTTCAGCCGGCAATCGCGGGCGAGATGCAGGTTGGCGGTGGGATAGCCGAGATCGCGGCCGCGTTTGTCGCCATGGGCAACGACGCCGCGCACGAACCAGGGCCGGCCGAGGAACTCCGCGGCCCGGGCGACATCGCCCTGCTCCAGGAGGTTTCGGATCAGGGTCGAGGAGACCGGCTCGCCAGCCCAGGCGTAGGGCGGCACGACCGAGACCGGAACACCGGCCGCGGCGCCCCTCGCCTCCAGCATCTCGGGCGAGCCGCTGCGCCCCTGGCCGAAATGGAAATCGAAGCCACAGACGAGGCCTGCGGCGCCGAGCTTGCCGAACAGGAGATCATCGACGAAGGCCTCGGCATGAACGGCGGCGATGTCGCGGTTGAAGGGCAGCACGAAGGTCAGCGGCAGGCCGGCCTGCGCCAGAAGCTCCGTCTTCACCGCTGGGGGCGTGAGGCGGAAGACCGGTTGGTCGGGCCGGAAGACACTGCGCGGATGCGGCTCGAAGGTCAGCGCAGCCGACGAGGCGCCCCGCAGGGCCGCCATTTCCCGTGCGACGCGGGCGAGTTCGGCATGGCCGCGATGCACGCCGTCGAAATTGCCCAGCGCCAGCACCGCGCCGCGCAGCTCAGCGGGGATCGGCTTGTCGGGGTCGAGGACGAAGGTCGAGGCAGCGGAGGCGGAAGAGGTCATCGGGCAGGACTATCCGGGCGCCCGGGCGCTCGTCGGGCCGGCCCGTCATTGGCCAGACGCGGCGGGGCGTCAAGCCGGCCGGTCAATCCGCGGGGCGATCGCCGGACGCGGATCGCGGCAGCGCCACCCAGGCCTCCCCCTCCAGAACTGCCTTGCCGTCGACCAGGCATTCGCAGAACAGGCGGGCGCGACGGCGCTCGGCGACGAGTTCCATGACCTCGACCCTGGCCATGACGACATCGCCGATCTTCACCGGCGCCAGGAAGGTCAGCGTCTGCGAGAGATAGACGGCACCGGGACCGGGTAGCTTGGTTCCAAGCAGGGCCGAAACCAGGCTCGCGGTCAGCATGCCATGGGCGATGCGCTGGCCGAACTTGGTCGAGGCGGCGTAGCGGTCGCAGAGATGGATCGGGTTGGCGTCGCCCGAGAGGTCAGCGAAGAGCGAGACGTCGCGCTCCATCACCGTGCGCATGAGGCTTTCGCTCTGGCGGATGGCCAGATCCTCGAAGGCGTGGACGGTGTAGAGGGCGCTGCGCATCGAGGTGAATTGCCTTCCTGCGGCGCGGCACTCAAGGCTCGCCGCCGGGATCGATTGTGTCTCGATCCGAACCTGTCACAGCAGCGGCAGGTCGGCCATTGGACTTTGGTGGCTTCGCCATAGGGCGTATTCCGCTGCGTCACTCCAGCATTGGATTAACGGCTTTGAAACACGGGCGCGCTATGACTTCCATCAACAACCGCTGCCCGATCAAGGCGGCGCGACGCGGGCTATCGTTCCCGCGTCTTCACGTTTGATTGGAGCACCGCAATGGCTCTCGACCCGTCCATGCCCATCCTGGTGGTCGATGATTACCAGACGATGGTCCGGATCATCCGCAACCTCCTGAAGCAGCTCGGCTTCGAGAATGTCGATGACGCCTCCGACGGTCAGGCCGCCATCGCCAAGATGCGCGACAAGCAGTACGGGCTGGTCATCTCCGACTGGAACATGGAGCCGATGACGGGCTTCGAGTTGCTGCAGCGCGTGCGCGAGGAAGACGGCCTGTCGGCGACGCCGTTCATCATGGTCACCGCCGAATCCCGGACCGAGAACGTCGTCGCCGCCAAGAAGGCCGGCGTGAACAACTACATCGTCAAGCCGTTCAACGCCCAGACGCTGCGCTCCAAGATCGAGTCCGTCTGCGCCATCTGAGAGCGTGAGCCGACCGGCTCACCAGACGAGATGCGGCAACGCATAGTCCGGGCGATGGCTTTGCCGCGCGAACCAGCCATGACGCTGGTCCCATGAAGCCTCCATCAGATCCTGGGCGTGAATGCCCGCCAGCACCATGATGCCGGTCGCCCCGAAAGCCTCCGCGCCGGCGATGTCGGTGCGGATCGCATCGCCGATGCCGCAGATTCGCTCGCGGGAGATCGGCCCGCCGCGTTTCTCCTCGGCGAGCGCCAGCGCCGCCTCGTAGATCGGCGGATGCGGCTTGCCGGCGTAGACGACCTTGCCGCCGATCTCCTCATAGGCCAGCGCCACCGAACCGGCACAAGGCACGATCTGGCCGCCACGCTCGACCACGAGATCGGGATTGGCGCAGATCATCTCGAGGCCGCGGGCCGCGAAGCCGGCAAGCAGATCGGCATAGGTCTCGGCGGTTTCGGTGGCGTCATCGAACAGGCCGGTGCAGAGGACATAGCTCGCTTCGCCCGCCCCGACCTCGGGAGCGTCGAGACCCGCGATCAGCGGTAGGTCGCGATCGGGGCCGAGCCTGAACATCGGCTGGCCGGCGCGGACCTGGATGAGGGCGCGGCAGACATCGCCCGAGGTCACGATCGCATCCCAGGCGGACTCTGGGACCCCGAAGCCGGCAAGCTGGAGCGCGATCCCGGCATTGGGACGCGGCGCGTTGGTGACGAGAACCACGGTGATGCCGCGCTCCCGCATCGCCACCAGCGCCTCGACCGCCTCGCCGAAGGCGGCGACGCCGTTATGGACGACACCCCAGACATCGCAGAGGCACAGATCGAAGCGGTCGGCGATCTCGGAAAAGCCGGACAGGGGCAAAGTGGCTGTGAGCTTCGATGGCGGCAAGACGTGTCACTCCCTCTGGCTGGGTGCGGTGGCTCTACAGCATCGGGGGTGATCTCGCACCTGCAACGAAGCCCTGCCGCCTGCCGCGATGTTCGGCGATCGGCGTGCCAAAACGTGCGCGACCAATCGATCAGGATGGGATCAGGCGCTGGCGCGGCGCAGCACGGAGCGGAAAGACTGACGCTGCGGAGGGGCGGCCTGCACAGGTGCGGCGGGGGGCGTGGGATAGCCGACGATCTCGGCCTCCTGACGCGGCGGCTCCGGACTCGGCTCGGGCGCCGCCACTGGCGGGGCGGGTTCGGCGAAGACATCGGGCTTGACCGGCCGCGCCGGCGAGAAGACCAGCCCCTGCGCCATCATGACGCCGAGATCGATCATGTCCGCGACGGTCGGATCGTCCTCGACCTGATCGGCGATAAGCACCACCGAGGCGCGCGCCAGCAAGGCCGAGAGGTCACCCGCGGCGATGTCCGAATCCTGCCCGTCGGCATGCTCCATCAAGAGCGCGGCGGGCGCCTTCACGAAGCGGATGCCGCGGTCGAACAGCGAGGTCGGATCGAGCCGGAGATCGACGAGCTGGTCGAGTGCGAAGCGCACGCCATTGGCCGACATCGCCCCAAGCAGGCCGAGACTCGTCGGATCGAGCCCACGGAAGACGCTCTGCGGCATCTCGATGATCAGGTGCCCGGTGTGCTCGCGGTATTTTTCGAGGATGCGCGACAGCGTCGCCAGCGCCTTAGACGAGTTCCAGGTTGCGGTGCTGAAGTTGCAGGAGACGAAGAGGTCGCCCTCCTTCGAGCCGAGATGGCGGGCGATGGCGAGCGCACGCGTCAGAACCAGCGCGTCCAGCGTCGGCCCGAAGCCACGTTCCTCGATGACGGAGAGGAATTCATGCGGCAGCAGCAGCGTGTTCTCGTCGAGCCTCAGCCGCACCAGCGCCTCGTAGCCGCGCGTGCGGCGCTGCGGCAGTTGCACGATCGGCTGTAGATGGACCTCGACCCGGCCCTCCGAGAGCGCGGCACTGATGACAGCGGCCCGTTCCGCCGCCGCGTATTCCTCGGCTTGGCGCGCGGCCTCGGCGCGCTCCGCGGCCAGCACACGGAGGCGCTCCTGGCGCGCGGCCTCGGGATCGACGACCACGACAGGCGCGGGTGCAGGCGGCTGTGTGGATGAGGACGTCCGGGACTGCACCGCCGAGATCGCGGCATCGTGGTCGGCCAGCGTCGTCGCGACCTGGTGGATGAGGTCGCCGAGCAGCCCGACCTCGGCGGTCAGTTCGTTGATGGCGGCGCGCGCCGGCGCGGCATCGACATCACGCATCGGCATCTGCTCCACCCTTTTGGAGAGGGCGTCGAGCCGGATCGCATTGGTGGCAAGCCTGACCTTGACCTCGCCGATGGCGGCCAGAACCTGTTCGCGCTGCGCCAGGCCGCGCCGCTCGAGCAGCCAGGCCGAGCCGAGCCAGCCCCCGCCGGCCAGAAGCAGTCCAAGCGCCGTGCTCAGCGGCGCGGGCAGAAGAAGCGTCGCGATCGCGCCAACCGACAGCCCGGTAACGGCGCTGACGAGGGGGTGCAGGGCATTGCGTCGGAGAGGGGCCAAGGCAGCGATCGCGCGAGGGGTTGATCGGGACGGGACGGCGAATCACACCATTACGTCGAGAGTACCCTTACGCCAGCCTGCAAGCGAGCTTTTGCCCTCGTTTGATGCCTGACGGGCGCATGGCATGGTCGATGACCCGCACCGGCCGGTCTTCCGCAGGTTTCAGGGCTGCAGGATGCCGAGGTCTGCGAGGATGCGGTCGATGACCTCGGTGCCGAAGCCCCGACGCATGAGCCAGAGCCGCGGCTCCGTCTCGAAGAGCGGAAAACGCCTGCGCAGCACCGCGATCGCCTCAGCCTTGTCCGTTTCGCTGCCCTTCTGCACCGCCTGGATCGCCCGCCCCAGCAGCGCGTAGGGGTTTTCGTCGGCCGCCAGAAACTCGCCATGCCCCCTGGCAAGCTGCCGCGCACCCAGCAGATGCGCGCCGAGCAGGGCGAAGAAATCATAGGATGGCGGGCGCCCGACGCTCAGTTCGATCGCACGCTCCACAAGCGGCAGTCCTTCGGCGGGACGGTTGAGCTGGATGTAACGCCCCCCGAGACTGGCCATGATATCGGAGTCAAAGGGATTGCGGATCAGGGCCTCGCGCCCCGCCTTGATCGCTTCCTCAGTCGCGCCGCGTACGAAAAGCGCGTCCATCATCGCTTGCAGGCTTCTGCCGCTGGAGGGGGCCAGACGTACCGCCGTCAGCGCGGCCGAGAGGGCTCGCTCGAGCGGCGAGCCCGCCTGGGGATTGAGACCGGAGGTGTATTCGCTCAGGCTGAGGAAGGTCAGCTGGATCCAGGCGGGATAGAAGGTCGGGTCCCGGTCGATCAGCTCCTGGACGCATTTGCGGGCTGCGAGATGATCCTCGGGCTTCATCGTGCGGCGGACGTCGATCGCCTGATAGATGCAACGCATCGGCCCGGGCGTAGGGTTCTGGCGGATATCGCCGTGGATGATGCCGAAGGGCTCAGCCAGCCGGGTCGCCAGACGTCGGGCGACATCGGGCAGGTCGTTATCCTCAGCCCCCAGCGTCCGCGTCGACGACGCCGACCAGACGATGCGGCCATCGCGGACCGACCGGAGGCGACCGAAGCCCTCCACCTTGCCATTGACCATCTGGCCCGTCGTTTCGAAGATATAGTCGATATTGACGGGCGGTTCCTGGCCGACCGGGGGCACCTTGACGGTCACGAGATCGTCGAAGCGGGACAGTGCATCGACCAGAACGCTGGAAAACCGGCGCCCGAGCGCGGTGATCGCGGGATCGTTGGGCAGATCGGGAATCGATACCGCCACGACCGTCAATTCCAGCGGTGCGTCTCGCATGGCAGGACCGGCACCGGTGACCGCCATGCGCGCGGACGGCTCCGGTGCAACACCGGGCCCACCGTGCAGCAGGCCCAGATACCATGCCGTCAGCGACAGCAATGCGAGGCAAAGGGCAAGGCCGGCCATCAGCGGCCAACGCTTCGCGATCCGATGCTCCCGCTGCGACTCCGGCTGCGGCTCGAGCAGGTCGCCCGGCGCGGGCTCCGGAACCGCGACGGATGCCTCGTCCGCCAAACGAACCGGAGCGGCGGCCTCGGCGGGCGCTTGCTCGGCCAGCTCGAAGACCGGGACATAGGCGCCGACCGGCATCGTGATCCGGACGGGATCACCGGCGCCCTCACCCGCATAGTATTGCGCCAGCGTCCGGCGCAGGCGACCGGCCTCGACGCGCACGATCGGGTCGGTCTGCGGATCGAAATCGGCGGGGCGGCCCAGCGCCTCGACGGCGATCGTGTAGCCCTTCAGCTCCGCGCCGCGCCCCGCGATGACGCGCTGGACCACGAAGCCGAGAAAGGCCGACAATTGCGGAGCGGCGCGAAACGCGTCTGAGTCGAGCACACGCGCAAGGCCCGCGCGGATGACCGCGGAGGTTTCGCCGCCCGGCAGATCCGAAGCTGCGCCACTGTCGTCCATCGGGGTCCGGTCCAGTTTGCGCCCCTATCAACAGCCTACGCCATAAGCGACGCTACGTCATCTGCCGCGGGACCCGTCCTGCCGAATCCCGCCGGGCGCAGGGATGGCGTGTCGCGCTGGTGATTTACAGCCCGCATCGTGCTGTTAGGTTGAGGGAAGATTAATCCACAGGACCGCCCGATGACCCCAGCACCGTCCCCGATCGCAAGCCCCAACGACCTCGAAGCCTTCTGGATGCCGTTCACGGCGAACCGGGCGTTCAAGAAGAATCCGCGCATGATCGCGCGGGCGGACGGCATGTATTACTACACCCCCGAGGGCAAGCCGATCATGGACGGCACCGCCGGCCTGTGGTGCTGCAATGCGGGTCATAAGCGCCGGCCGATCATCGAGGCGATCCAGGCCCAGGCCGAGGAGCTCGATTTCGCCCCCAATTTCCAGTTCGGCCACCCCAAGGTGTTTGCGGCCGCCGCCCGCATCGCGGCGCTGGCGCCGGGCGATCTCGACCATGTCTTCTTCGCCGGCTCCGGCTCCGAGGCCGCCGACACTGCGCTGAAGATCGCGATCGCCTACTGGAACGTGCTCGGCAAGGGCTCGAAGACCCGGCTGATCGGCCGCGAGCGCGGCTATCATGGTGTCGGCTTCGGCGGCATCTCGGTCGGCGGCATCGTCTCCAACCGCAAGTTCTTCGGCTCGCTGCTGGCGGGCTCCGACCATATGCCGGCGACCTATGACCGCGAGAAGCAGCGCTTCACCAAAGGCGAGCCGGACTATGGCGCGCATTTCGCCGACGAGCTCGAACGCATCGTCACCCTGCACGACGCCTCGACCATCGCCGCCGTGATGATCGAGCCGATGTCGGGCTCGACCGGCGTGCTGCCGCCGCCGAAGGGCTATCTCAAGCGCCTGCGCGAGATCTGCACCAAGCACAACATCCTGCTGATCTTCGACGAGGTCATCACCGGCTTCGGACGTCTCGGCCATGCCTTCGCGGCCGAGCGCTACGATGTCGTCCCCGACATGATCACCTTCGCCAAGGGCGTGACCTCCGGCACCGTGCCGATGGGCGGCGTGATCGTGCGCAAGCCGATCTTCGACGCCTTCATGAACGGCCCCGACAATGCGATCGAGCTGTTCCACGGCTACACCTATTCCGGCCATCCGCTGGCCGCGGCGGCCTCGCTGGCGACGCTCGACATCTATCGCGACGAGGGCCTGTTCGAGCGCGCCAAGATGCTGGAGCCGATCTGGGCCGATGCGGTCATGGATCTGAAGGAAGAGCCCAACGTGCTCGACATCCGCACGCTTGGGCTGGTGGCCGGCATCGATCTCGCCTCACGCCCCGACGGGGTCGGCAAGCGCGGCTACGAGGCGATGGAGCACGCCTTCCATGAGGAAGGGCTGATGGTGCGCCTGACCGGCGACACGCTGGCCCTGACCCCGCCGCTGATCGTCACCGAAGAGCAGATCGGCGAGATCGTCGAGAAGACGCGGCGAGTGATCCGGGCGGTGGCGGGGTAGAGAATAACCGAAACGCAAACAGGGCTGAGCCTAAGGGTTCAGCCCTGAGTACTATAGTAGATTAAACCGCTGAAAAACGACTAGGCAGCCCGATTTTCCAACGAATCATATCAGCAATGAGGGGATAAATATCGTTGTGCTTTGCTCCGAAACGCATGTAGCCGCTTTGAAGACTGCCGATGTCGCGATTTGCTCCATCGTCGGGCGGTAGATAGGCGGCAAGACCCGACAAACCGGAACTATTTCGTTCCTCTTCGCCCATTCCATAGTAATTCCACATCGGATTCGAATGCGTGAAATCCATATCGGAAATTGCGTCAATTAATTTCGCGAATTGATGGTCCGCGTCCTCAGGCCGCCGATTTGAAAAATTCAAATCATAGGTCAATTTTGCAAGCCCCTTTAGAACAACGGGCTGCGCAGAAACTGTGATTTCTTTTGCTTGGCGAACTCCAAAACTGGGAATCTCGATGATTCGTTCCCAAAGTTGAAGGACTGCAGGCTCTCTCGGCTCCACTACAGCAGGAGTAGCTCCCGCAACGTTGCCCTTGTTTAGAAAAGCAATCGCGTTGATTGCCACAACGTCCTTGAGGAGGATCGCACCTGTGTCTTCCGACCAATCCTTCGGTTCGCGGTCCGTTATCTGCACCTGCAAGTCACCCGCCAATCGCTCTTTGATGAAAACCGTGATTGGGTTGGAGCCATCAAATTGAAGCGCAAGAGAAGCGTCAACTTTCTTGCCAAGGCGATTGAGGTCATGGAAGAGTTGGCGTTCCTGGTGAATATCAAGACCGAGATGAACTTCGACCGTTAAGGTAGCGTATGAACGGGCAGCGTCATAAGCTTCGTTCCACACTACCATCTCCTCTTCTGAAATCTCAGCTCCCTTTGCTGGATAAAGAACCGGCGTCTTAGCGGGATATCGGCCACTTGACCTTACTGCATCAAAGAAGGCCATGCATTGCTCTGCCGCCTTGCGTCTATGCTGGCCATCAACGACCCACAACGTATGCCGCTCAGATAGGAAAACTCGAAAAGCGGCCGTTTCGCCGCTTATCGTCTCCAACCGCATACCTCGAATTCCACCGTTTCCGTTACCACCCGGCGGGACATTTCGGATATTTGCTACGATCGGTTGAAGCGAGAAATAGGGCTGTTCACCAAGCGCTCTCAGAATCAGATCGAACGTTGGATGCTCTGGCTTACCAGTGACGGACCTCTTCAGCCTGGCCGCCGAAACAAGGCCCTTCAACATATACACGGCAAGCTTCTTCGCATGATTGGGATCGAGAGGTCGCTGCGCGACAGGGCCGGAGTCCCTGTCATTGGCGACGTCCGATATCTCAAAGAACTTCCGGAATGGCACCGACATAGCAAAGACGCGGTGTCCCAGATTATGCCCAATGAAAACGTTATAGGGCGTTTCGTTGACGTCCCCCCCGCCGGACAGCGTATCGAGATCATCCAGATCATGCTGTGCTGCGAGTGGGGTGGGCAACTGTCCCGGTTTATTGTACATTGGTGAAATCCTTTTCTGAGAGCAGTGATAGCGCTTACGAGTTTCCCGACCGCGTTGCGCAGATCGATAAATACCCCATGGGATATTTATCGTCAATGCCTGGAATTGGAAAAAATTCACCCAGGAGAGAAGCTTAATCTCTCCTGGGTGAATGTTAAATTGTGCAACAAGAGTGGCTGCTCGTTTTGGTCAGGCAGCCGCCTTCGCCGCGCTGCAATAGCTCTCGCCGGTCTTGGCCACGCGCTTGAGTTGGCGGTTGAGCTTGAGGCGCCCGCCATGTTTCTTGGCTAGGATCTCGCAGAGATTCACGAAGCCGGCTGTGCCCATATTCTCGATGAAGGAGAGCGTAGGTCCCGATAACGGGCGATTAGCGTTTGCGCTTCCGGCGCGAGGGTAGCTGAAGCAGCGATGCAGCGGGTTGCAAGGCCGAGCGGGTCCGCTGGCCGATCAATAGTGATAGCGACACTGCACGATTTCGAGCCGGTCTTCGATGACGCGATAGACCAGACGGTGCTCGTCGGTGATGCGGCGAGACCACCACCCGGCCTTGTCGTGTCTCAACGGCTCGGGCTTGCCTCGCCCGGTGAATGGCGTGCGGATGCATTCTTCGATGAGTTGCAGCGCCTTCAACGCCGATTTGGGCTCATCAGCCGCCAAGGCGACCAGTTCGCCCATCGCTCGACGCGATATGACGACATTCATTCGGCAGCGTCTTGGCGCTTGGATACGGCTTTCCCGACAAAGGCCTCAAGCTCGTCGATCGACCCGAAGGTGATGCTTTCCCCGCGGTCGAGTTCGGCGATCGACTCGTCAAGCGCCTTCGCATTGGCCGGGCTGGCATGGAGATAGCGCGTTTCCTCGTAGGAGCCGAAATCCTCGAGCGACAGCAAGACCGCCGCCTTGCCGTTGGCGCGGGTGACGATGACGGGATCATGATCGTCCGCCGCCTGATCCATGATCTTGGCGAGGTTGGCGCGCAGATGAGAGTAGGTCACGACTTTCATGAGTGACTATGTACCAGATATTGGACAAGCTGGCTATGAGGGCAGCTAACCGCGCTGCAGCTTCCCATAGCGCGCCACGGCCCTCTCCCGCTTCAGGCGCGAGAGCCTCTGCAGCCAGAAGATGCCGTCGAGCTGGTCGATTTCGTGCTGGTGGCAGATGGCCAGGAAGCCGTCCGCTTCCTCGGTCTGCTCGGCGCCCGACAGATCCTGATAGCTCACGCGAACCCTGGCGAAGCGCTCGACCTCCTCGGTGACGCCGGGCATCGAGACGCTGCCCTCGGTGGCGCGGGCCGTCTCCGGCGACGACCAGAGGAGCTTTGGATTGACGTAAATCCGGACCTCGCCCGGCGACAGTTCCAGCACGACGAGGCGCTGGAGCATGCCGACATGCGGCGCCGTGATGCCGACGCCGGGCGCAGCGCGCATCGTCGTCAGCAGATCGTCGGCGAGCCGCTGCAGATCCGCGTCGAAGCGCTCGACCGGTTCCGCGATCGCGCGTAAGCGCGGATCGGGGAACCGGACGATGGACAGGATCGCCATGCCGGCCTCAGGCGGCCGACTTCACCACCGACTTTGTCGCCGAAACGGCCGCCGCCGCGCCGTAATAGCTCTCGCCGGTCTTGGCCATGCGCTTGAGCTGGCGGTTGGGCTTGAAGCGTTCGCCGTGCTTTTTGGCCAGTGCCTCGCAGAGCTTCACGAACGCGGCCGCGCCCATGTTGTCGATGTAGCTCAGCGTGCCGCCCGAATAGGGCGCGAAGCCGAAGCCGATGATCGAGCCGACATCGGCCTCCCGCGGGTCGGTGACGACGCCTTCCTCATAGGTGCGCGCCGCTTCCAACGCCTGCGTGACCAGAAGGCGGTGCTGCAACTCCTGCATATCGACCTGCTCCGGCGCGAGCCGCTTGCCGACGAGATCGGCAAGGCCCGGCCAGAGGCGCTTGGGGCCGGCTTCGGGATAATCGTAGAAGCCCTTGCGGTTCTTGCGGCCGAGCCGGCCGTGCTTCTCGACCATGTCGGAGAGCAGCTTTTCCTGCGCGGGATCGACGGCGCCCTCGCCGAGCTGGGCCTTGGTGGCCTTCAGCACTTTGAAGGCAAGATCGACCGCGACCTCGTCGTTCAGCGAGAGCGGGCCGACCGGCATGCCGGCCTGCTTGCCGGCCTGCTCGATCATCGCTGGCGGCACGCCCTCCATCAGCATGAGGTGGCCCTCGCGGATGTAGTTGCCGACGCAGCGATTGGCATAGAAGCCTCTGACATCGTTGACGACGATCGGCGTCTTCTTGATCGCGCGGACGAAGTCGAGCGCCATGGCGAGCGCCTTCTTCCCTGTCTTCCTGGCCATGATGACCTCGACCAGCAGCATCTTCTCGACCGGCGAGAAGAAATGGATGCCGATGAAGTTCTGTGGCCGCTGGCTCGTGGTGGCGAGGCCGGTGATCGGCAGCGTCGAGGTGTTGGAGCCGAAGATGGTCTTGGGGCCGACGGCGGCCTCGACCTTGGCGATGACCTCGGCCTTGACCTTGGGGTCCTCGAAGACGGCTTCGACGACGAGATCGCAGCCCTTCAGCGCGGCATAGTCGGCGGTCGCGGTGATGCGCCCGAGCAGCGCGTCGCGGTCGGCGGTCTTGGCCCGGCCCTTCATGATCTGGTCGGAGACCAGCTTGTGCGAATAGGCCTTGCCCTTGTCGGCGGCCTCCTGGTCGCGATCGACCAGCACGACCTCGAGGCCGGCCTGGGCGGTGACATAGGCGATGCCGGCACCCATGAAGCCCGCGCCGACGACGCCGACCTTCTTCAGCTTGCTTGGGGGAACATCGGTCGGGCGGCGCGCGCCCTTGTTGAGCTCCTGCATCGAGACGAAGAGCGAGCGGATCATCGATGCCGCCTCCTTCGTCCGCAGGATCTTGGCGAAGTAACGGCTCTCGACCTTGAGGCCGAGATCGATCGGGAGCTGGAGCCCCTCATAGACCGCCGAAAGAATGGCGCGGGCGGCCGGGTAGTTGTCGTTGGTCTCGCGGCGATAGATCGCGTTGGCCGGCGGCCAGATCTGCATCCCGGCCGGCGAATAGACCTTGTTGGAAGGCAGCTTGAAGCCCTTCTGGTCCCAGGGCGCGGTCGCCTGCGGGTTCGCCTTGAGCCAGTCCTTGGCGTTCGCGACGAGCTGGTCGCGGGCTACGACGGCATGGACGAGGCCGGTGTTGCGCGCGGGCAGCGCCTTCACCTGCTCGCCCTTGAACATCATCTGGAGCGCGTCGCCGGTCTGCATCAGCCGCGCCACGCGCTGGGTGCCGCCGGCGCCGGGAAACAGCCCGACCTTGATCTCGGGCAGACCGACGCGGGTCGAGGCATCGTCGGAGACGACGCGGTACTGGCAGGCCAGCGCCAGTTCGAAGGCGCCGCCGAGGCAGACGCCATGGATCGCGGCCGCAAAGGGCTTTCCGCAGGTTTCGAGCTTGCGATAGAGCAACGAGAGCTTGCGGCTCTCGTCGAAGAAGCTCTGCATCGCGACCGCCTCGCCCTTCTCCTTCGACAGTTTGACGAAGAGATCGCGCAGGCCCTGCAGCATGGTGAGGTCGGCGCCGCCGGAAAAGGCCTCCTTGCCCGAGACGATGACGCAGCCCTTGATGGCTTCGGTCGAGGCCACCGTGTCGATGATCTGGTCGAGTTCCGCCATCAGCTCGGGCGTGATGACGTTCATCGAGCGGCCCGGCATGTCCCAGGTCGCGGTCGCGATGCCGTCGGCATCGGTCTCGAAGCGGAAATTGGTGAGGTTCATCATGGCTCTCCTCAAACCCGTTCGATGATGGTGGCGACGCCCATGCCGGCCGCGACGCAGAGCGTCACCAGCGCCGTGTTCTTGTCGGTCCGCTCCAGCTCGTCGAGCACGGTGCCGAGGATCATCGCGCCGGTGGCGCCGAGCGGATGGCCCATGGCGATGGCGCCGCCATTCACGTTGAGTATCTCGTCGTCGATGTCGAAGGCCTGCTGGAAGCGCAGGACGACCGAGGAGAAGGCCTCGTTCAGCTCGAACAGGTCGATGTCGCTGGTCTTCATGCCGGCCTTGCGCAGCACCAGCTCAGTGACGTCGACCGGGCCGGTCAACATCAGCGCGAGGTCGGAGCCGATGGTGGCGAAGGCGCGGATGCGGGCGCGGGGCTTGAGGCCCGCCGCCTTGCCGCCCTTCTTCGAGCCGAGGAGGACGGCAGCCGCGCCATCGACGATGCCCGACGAGTTGCCGGCGTGGTGGACGTGGTTGATGAACTCGACATCCGGATGCGCTGCGGTCGCGACCGCGTCGAAGCCGCCCATCTCGCCCATCTGGACGAAGGAGGCCTTCAGCGCAGCCAGCGCCTGCATGTCGGTGCCGGGCCGGATGGTCTCGTCGCGGTCGAGGATGATCAGGCCGTTGACGTCGGTGACCGGGATGACGGAGTCCTTGAAGCGGCCAGCCTGCCAGGCGGCGGCGGCGCGCTTGTGCGAGCGCACGGCATAGGCATCGACGTCATCGCGCGAGAAACCGTATTTCGTCGCGATCAGATCGGCCGAGATGCCCTGCGGCATGAACCAGGTGTCGATCGCCACGGAGGGATCGACCGCGATCGCAAAACCCGAGGCGCCCATGCCGACACGCGACATGCTCTCGACGCCGCCGCCGATCGCCATGTCCTTCTGGCCGGACATGATCTGCGCCGCGGCGAGGTTAACCGCGTCGAGGCCGGACGCGCAGAAGCGGTTGATCTGAATGCCCGGCACCTCCTTGCCGTAGCCGGCTTTGAGGGCGACGGTGCGGGCGATGTCCGCGCCGGCCTCGCCGACCGGATCGACGCAGCCGAAGACGACGTCCTCGACCAGCTTCGTATCGAGATCGTTGCGGTCTCGGATCGCGCGCAGGGCCGTGGTGCCGAGTTCGACCGCCGTGACCTCGTGCAGCGCGCCGTCGGCCTTGCCCTTGCCGCGCGGCGTGCGGACATGGTCGTAGATGAATGCGTCAGCCATCAAGGGCCTCCCGGGCTGGCCGCGCTGGGGCGGCTCGTTCTCGTGCCGGACGTCATGGTCGGGCTTGACCCGACCATCTCGTCATCCGGCAGGTTCTGCAAGAGATGGCCAGGTCAAACCCGACCATGACGGGTGTCGTCAAAACTGGTCGGCGCTCAGCGCCATCGTCGAATCCGCGCCGGCCGTGATCCGGGCCAGATGCGCCGCCGTCTCGGGCAGGCTGCGCTCCATGAAGAAGCGCGCCGTGACCAGCTTGGTGTTCATCCGCTCGGTCGCGCCATTGGCGCCGGCCTTGAGCTTGTCCTGCGCGACCCTGGCCATCCTCGCCCACATATAGCCGAGCGAGACGAGGCCGAGCAGGTGCATGAAATCGGTCGCGCCGGCGCCGGCATTGTCGGGCTTGGTCATGGCGTTGTTCATGAACCACATCGTCGCCTGCTGGAGATGGCCGAGCGAGGCTGTGAGCGGTGCCAGCAGCGGCTTCAGCGCCTCGTCCTCGCCGTTTTCCTTGATGAAGCCGGCGACCTCATTGAAGAAGGCCATGATGGCGCGGCCGCCGTCGCGACCGAGCTTGCGGCCGACCAGATCCATCGCCTGCACGCCGTTGGCGCCCTCGTAGATCATGGCGATGCGGGCATCGCGGACGAACTGCTCGACGCCGGTCTCGGCGATATAGCCGTGGCCGCCATACATCTGCTGGGCCTTCACCGCATTGTCGAAGCCGACATCGGTCAACACGCCCTTGAGCACCGGCGTCATCAGGCCGAGCTGGTCGTCGGCGGCCTGGCGCTCGGCTTCGTCGCCCGAGCGATGGGCGATGTCGGATTTCAGCGCGTTCCAGATGACGAAGGCGCGGGCGGCCTCGTTGAAGGCCTTGATCGACATCAGCGTGCGGCGCACGTCCGGGTGGACGATGATCGGGTCGGCGGCCTTGTCGGGGCTCTTGGCGCCGGTCAGCGAACGGCCCTGGATACGGTCGCGGGCGTAGACGACGGCGTTCTGGTAGGCGACCTCGGACTGGGCCAGCCCCTGGATCGCGACGCCGAGCCTGGCCTCGTTCATCATCACGAACATGGCGTTGAGGCCCTTGTTCTCCGTGCCGATGAGCCAGCCCTGGGCGCCGTCATAGTTCATGACGCAGGTCGAATTGCCGTGAATGCCCATCTTGTGCTCGATCGAGCCGCAGGAGACGTGGTTGTTGGCGCCCACATTCCCCTCGGCATCGATGCTGTTGCGCGGCACAACGAAGAGCGAGATGCCCTTGACGCCCGCCGGCGCGCCCTCGATGCGGGCAAGCACGAGATGGATGATGTTGTCCGTGATGTCCTGCTCGCCGGCCGAGATGAAGATCTTGGTGCCGGTGATGGCGTAGGAGCCGTCGCCCTGCGGCACGGCCTTGGTCTTGATCAGGCCGAGATCGGTGCCGCAATGCGGTTCGGTCAGGTTCATCGTGCCCGACCAGGCGCCCTCGATCATCTTCGGCAGATAGGTGCGCTTCTGTTCATCGGAGCCATGGACGTAGAGCGCTGCGATCGCACCCATGGTCAGGCCCGGATACATCGCGAAGGCCATGTTCGCCGAGGAGGCGAACTCGTTCATCACGGCACCCAGCGTATACGGCAGCCCCTGCCCGCCATATTCCGGGTCCATGGCAAGGCCGATCCAGCCGCCCTCGGCATAGGCCTTGTGTGCCGCCTTGAAGCCTTTCGGCGTGGTGACGCTGCCATCGGCATTGCGGGTGCAGCCCTCCTGGTCGCCGGAATGGTTCAGCGGCTGGAGCACCTCCTCGCAAAGCTTGGCGCCCTCGCCCAGCACGGCCTCGACGACGTCGGGCGTTGCGTCGGCAAAGCCCGGCAGGTTGTTGTAGCGCTCGATGTTGAAGACGTCGTTCAGCAGGAAAAGCGTGTCTTCGACGGGTGCCTTGTAAACCGGCATGGCGTTCCTCCCTCTCGTCGCGATGCCACCCGCTTGGTGGAGTGGCTTCGAATAGTTTACATATAAACTATCATCTCCGATTTGGCAAAGGGGGCCGGCAGGATTTTCGCGCGGCGCCTTACAACCACGACATTCGCCCGGCTATCCGACAAAAGCAAAACGCCCCGGCCGAGAGGCCGAGGCGTTGGTATGAATTCAAGCGGACGGGCTCGAAGGCGGGCTCAGGCCTTACGGAGTGCCTCAGGCCTTGGCGAAGCGAGCCGCCGAGGCTTCGAGCTCGGCAATCGCGCTGTCGATCTCGGCGCGCTGGGCGCGCAGGAGTTCGAGCTGCTCGACCACCTGCTCGCGGCTGAGCTGCAGGCCGCCGACGGAAGCAGAGCCGGCATCAGAGCCGCCCTTCTTCTCCTCGTTGGCCAGCATGGCGCGGATCTCGACGAGGGTGAAGCCGAGTTGCTTGCCCTTGAGAATCAGCGCGAGGCGGGCGCGGTCACGGCCAGAATAGATCCGGGTCATGCCGGAGCGAGCCGGCGCGATCAGGCCGCGCGATTCATAGAAGCGCAGAGTGCGCAGCGTGACGCCGAAATCCCGGGCGAGATCGCTGATGGTGAAGCCGCCGGTCGAATCCGACTCGGACAGGGCTGATGGGGAAGTGCGGCCGTCATGATTCGCAGCGGCCGCCAGAGCAGTGCTTTGGCGCGACATCGGTTTAATCCTTGAGGAGCGTGTGAGACAGGTCGCCGGCATTCTGCGGGCAACAATTGGCTTGCCGGCGACATAGTGCGGGACCTGTCCTTGCGTCAGGTAATGTGCCCCTTCCGTCAGGTAAGTTACCGTTACCCGGGAGGTCCATACGTCCGGCCCGGCCAGTCCGTTCGCAAAAAATTAACGGATGGCCGCCTGATCTTAACCGGCTGTTTACCACGCCGGCCAAAAAGTCGGGTTTGCGGATCGGCATCGTCACCACGGCAACGCTATCTTCAGGCGTCGCCGAGCCCGCAAGGAAGGCAGCGCGTTCAGGGGCCTGCGCCTTCCCACCAAGGACAAGCCCCGTAGGCGAGCGTCAACATGGCCACAAGCTTGCCCTGGAGCGTCAAGGGCGTCGATCCCCGCACCCGCGACGCCGCGAAGGCCGCTGCAAGGCGCGCCGGGATGACACTTGGCGAATGGCTCGACCACAAACTGCGCGACGAGGAAGCCTCCGAGTCCGCGCCACCCGAACAACTCGACATCGCCGCCCTCTCCGAACGCCTCGCCAGGCTCTCGCAGGGCCAGATGGACACCGCGCCGCAGCAGCCCGTCAGCGCTCCCCGGAGCGCGCCGACGCCGTCGCGCGATGAGATCGACGCCGTCCTCGCCCAGGCCGCCAGCATCGAGAGACTGACGCGCGACTCCAGTGCCAAGACCGTCGGTGCGCTCGATTCGATCGCGCGCTGGATCGAGAATGCCGAGACCCGGATGAGCTCCGGCGAACGCGCTGCGGCGGAACGCCAGGAACGGGCGACCAGCGTCATCGTCGAGGCCATCAAGACGATGGGCGAGCGCCTGGCCGACATCGAACGCAAGTCGGATTTCGAGCGGAGGTCGGGTCTGGAACGCAAGTCAGACCCGGAACGCAGGCCTAGCGAGGCCCGGCCGGCCCCCGCCCGCGCCGAGCAAGCACCGCGGCTCGCCTTCAGCCGCGATGGCCTCGCCGCTGCCGTGACGGATATCCGCACCCGCCAGCGCATGCTCGATGACGAGGAGGCCGCGCCCATGCGCCGGCCCGCGATGGCAGAGAGCCGCATCTCGGCGCTGCGCGACGATCTGCGCCAGCTCAGCGCCCGCATCGCGCCCGCGGCCACGCCCCTTTCCGCGCCCCGAGCAGAACGGCCGTTGGCGCCTGTGCCTCAGCCGTCCGTCGAGCGCGAGCCGCAGTTCCGCCAGATCGAGACGATGCTCGCCGATCTCGCCGGACGCTTCGACCGCCTCGACAGCCGGGACCGGATGGAGCCCATCCTGACGCCACTGGCACGAATCGAGTCGGAAGTGTCGCGTCTCTCGCAGGACCGCTCCGGCGAGAGCTACCAGCGCTTCGAACTGGAGATTTCGCATCTGGCCGCCAAGGTCGATGCGCTGGCCGCCCGCGGCGGCGATCGCGCGATTCTTGCGCCGGTCCTGCGCGACGTCGCCGAGTTGCGCGACATGCTGACATCGCATGCGCGCGACCCGCAGCTCGACGAACTGTCGCAGCAGGTCTCGGCGCTGTCATTCGAGATCAACAGGCTCCGCGACGCGCAACCCGACGGGCGCGACATGCGCAGCCTGTCCCAGGCGATCGAGGAGATTCGCGAGTCCATCCTGGCTGACCGCGGACAGGCGCGGCCTGCCGACCTCGAACCGCTGGCTGCGCTCTCGCTGCAGATCGAAAGCCTGGCTGGCAAGATCGACACGAGGCCCAACAGCGTCATCGAGGACAGGATCGACGCTCTGCAGGCGCGCATCGAGACGCTGGCCGAAAAGGGGCCGACTGCCCTGACGCGCCAGATCGACGCATTGGCGGGGCGCATCGAGAACCTCGCGGCCTCGAGCAGCCTGACCCATCTCGTCAGCGACGGCCAGGCCGTCCCGGTCGCGCATGTCGATCTCCGTCCCGTCGAGGAGATGCTGCGCAGCCTCGCCGACAAGATCGACGAGGCCGGCCGCCCCGGCGCGGATTCGGGCGCGTTCGATGCCCTCGAACAGCAGATTTCCGGCCTCGCCCAGCGGCTCGACGCCGCGGCGGCGACCCGTTCCGCCGAGACCGGCATGGAGCGGACGCTGCAGGATCTCGTCGTCCATCTGCGCTCGCTGCGCGAGGAGACGACGGAGACCGCCGAACGGGCGGCGCGGGCCGCCATGTCGGACCATCTCGGCAAGGCAGCGCTGCCGCCGAGCGGCATCGCCGAACTGAGCACGCTGGTTTCGGGGCTGCATGAGAGCCATGCCTCGACCGGGCGCGAGACGCAGGACGCCATCGGCGCCGTCCACCAGACGCTCGAAACCATCATCTCGCGGCTGTCCAGCCTGGAGGCGGAACTGGTCGCAGACCGGCAGAACGCCGCCGTTGCCGCTCCGGCCCGCACGCCGATGCCACCGCGGGCGGCCGCAGCAGCCGAGCGCATGGCTGGCACGTCGCCGGCGATGCCCGCCGCCATGAGCCTGGCGATGGAGGACCGGATCGCGGCCCCCGAGCGCGCGGCCCCCAAGGCCGAAGCGCCCACCCGGGCAGAGGCACCTGCAGCCACAACGCAGATCAACGCCGCGCTGGACCTTCCGCTCGAGCCCGGCTCCGGCCGGCCGCGTGCAGAATCCGTTCTGGCCGGCGGGCACGACCAGCAGTCGATCCGCCAGAACCTGATCGCGGCCGCCAGACGCTCCGCCAAGGCTGCGACGGACGCGGCGTCTGCCACTCCTGCGGCATCTCCGGAAGCCACCAAGAGCGGTGGCAGCCGGCTCAGGGAGATCATGGAGAAGCGGAAGCGGCCGCTGCTGCTCGGCCTGGCCGCTCTCGTGCTCGCGATGGGCACGGCCCATCTCGTCACCGGCGCGTTCAAAGCCCGCACGGCGGCAACCGGCGAAGCCGTGCAGAGCCCGATAGCGCCGAAGGAGGAAGCTCCTGCCGAGACACCGGCCAAGGACCAGACCTCCGTGCTGCAAGCCGCCCCGGCCCCGGCTGCGGACATCACCGGCTCGACCACCCAGCCGCCGCCGAGCGCCGCTCCGGTTGCGCCCGCTGCTGCCGCTGCGCCCGCCGTGATCGAGCCCGTCCAGGCCGTGACCAATCTCGGCGAGCTTCCCGCCGGTCTCGGCAGCTCCGGCCTGCGCAAGGCAGCGCTCGACGGCGATGCGCGCGCCGTCTACGAACTCGCCAGCCGCGCCGCCGATGGCCCGGCCGCCTCGCGCGATCCCAAGCTCGCCTTGCGCCTGTTCGAGCGCGCTGCGGTCGCCGGCCTCGCACCGGCGCAATTCCGCCTCGGCAACATGTTCGAGAAGGGCATCGGCACCGCACGGGACCTGTCGCTGGCCCGTGTCTGGTACACGCGCGCCGCCGAACGCGGCAACGCCAAGGCGATGCACAATCTCGCCGTGCTCCATGCCGAGGGCGTCTCCGGCAAGCCTGACTATGCGATGGCGACCGAATGGTTCCGCCGCGCCGCTGAGTTCGGCGTGCGCGACAGCCAGTACAACCTCGCGGTGCTGCTTGGGCGCGGGCTCGGCGCGCCGGCCGACCTGGCCCAGTCCTATCTCTGGTTCTCTGTCGCCGCGAGCCAGGGCGACGACGATGCGGGCAAGAAGCGCGACGAGGTTGCGCAGCGGCTCGGCGCCACCGACCTCGCTGCCGCCAGGGCCGAGGCCGGCACCTGGAAGCCAAAGCCGGTCAGCAATGCCGCCAACGACGTCACGCCGCCCGCCAAGGGCTGGGACGAGACACCGACCGCCGCAGCGAAGAAGCCCGCCAGGCCGGCCCGGACCTGACGGGCCAGCCGACCTCCTGCGCAAGGCTTCCCGCAAGCCTCGCGACAGGCGGGACGGTCATGGTTTCGACGCGTTGCCACGCCATCACGACAGGGACCCCGCCGCTCGCCGGCGCGGACCGCCAGAGCATTGCGCGAAAAACAGGAACCGGTTTTTCGCTGCGGCAATGCTCCCGATTTCGAGGCCCGATCACTGTTTTTTGTGATCGATGGGCGTTCCCGCCCGACATCGTTCCTGCCCGGCACCTTGCCTTAACCGGGCCGGTGCATGGTGGGAGGAGCCGACGTCAACGCGTCGACCAACGCCGCGGCGCATGAGGAGCAGAGGTGCAGATCTACCTACCGATCGCCGAACTGCCGATCAGCATCCTCACGGTGCTGGCGCTCAGTGGAGCGGTCGGATTCATCTCGGGTCTGTTCGGTGTCGGTGGCGGCTTCCTGCTGACGCCCCTGTTGATCTTCCTCGACATTCCTCCGGCGGTGGCCGTCGCGACCGTTGCGGCACAGGTCGCGGGCTCCTCGACCACCGGCGTGCTGACCTACTGGCGAAGGCGGGCGCTCGACTTCAAGCTCGGCGGAATTCTCGTCGCGGGCGGCATTCTCGGCACGCTTCTGGGCGTGCTGTTCTTCAACTCGATGCGGCGGCTGGGCCAGCTCGAGCTCGTCATCACCCTGTCCTATGTGACGCTGTTCACCATCATCGGCGGGCTGATGCTCTACGGCGCACTGCGGGCGATGCTGCGCATCAGGGCCGGCAAGCCGGCCCGGCTGAGGCGCCGGGCAGGCACGCATCCCTGGTGGATGGGCTTGCCCTGGCGGATGCGCTTCCCGCATTCGCAGCTCTATTGCAGTGTCATCCCGATCGCGCTTCTGGCCGTCGTGATCGGCTTCATCGGCGCGGTGCTGGGCGTCGGCGGTGGCTTCATCCTCGTGCCCGCCCTGATCTACTTCTTCCGCATCCCGACCGCCGTCGTCGTCGGCACCTCGCTGTTCCAGATCCTGATGACCATGACCGGCGCGACGATCCTGCACGCCCTCACCAACCAGTCGGTCGATCTCGTCCTGGCGATCCTGCTGCTGCTCGGCGGCGTCATCGGCGCGCAGTTCGGTGGCCGGGCGGCGCGCAACCTCAACGTCGAATCCTTCAGGTTGCTGCTGGCGCTGCTGATCCTCTCGGTCGGCCTGCGCTTCGCGATCGAGCTGTTCATTGCGCCCAGCGAGCCGTTCTCGGTCGTGCTGCCGGAGAGCGCGCGATGAACCGGCTCGGACGTATCGTCGCGATGCTGGCGCTGATGGCGGGCGGCGCCATCTCCGCGCCGGCGCGGGCCGAAACGCTGATCGCGGCGATGTCGAGCCATCAGATTCAGATCACCTCGAACTACACCGGCAGCCAGCTGACCGTCTTCGGGCTGGTCGAGCGCGACGGCCGGACCGCCGCCCGCGGCGATCCCTACGACATCATCGTCACCGTGCGCGGCCCGCGGCGCATGCTGCTGGTGCGCGAAAAGGAGCGGCTCGGGCCGATCTGGATCAACCGCACGCAACGGCGCTTCCCCGACAGCTCGGTCTTCATGACGGTGGCGAGCAACCGTCCGCTGCACGAAATCATGAGCGAGGAGACGGCACGGCGCGAGCGCATCGGGCTCGACAATGCCCAGCGCATGAAGGATCCGGCGCTTGACCTCGACGTCACGACGGCCCGCTTCCAGGAAGGGCTGATCCGCATCCTGAGCGAGAAGGGGCTGTTCTCGCAGGAGGAGCGCGGCGTCACCTTTCTCTCGAACACCCTGTTCAGCGCGCCGATCGACGTTCCCGCGACCGCGCCCACCGGCTCCTACGAGATCGACATCGTGCTCTATGCCGGCGGCGTGCCGCTGGCGCGGCAGACGACCAATTTCGAGGTGGTGAAGAGCGGAATCGAGCAGCGTCTGGCATCCGGCGCGCATGACCAGCCCCTGCTCTACGGCCTCGCCACCGTGATCCTCGCCCTGCTGTTCGGCTGGATCGCCAGCGTCGTGTTCCGGCGCGACTGAGCGCGGGCCGTCAATCGTCCAGCGTCGGTCAGCCGACAAGCAGCCCATAGGCCAGGAACGGCACGATCGTGCCCTCCCCGATCACCGTGAGATCCTCGGCCAGTTCGACGAGGCCGTCGGTGCGGGTCAGCGAGGTCAGGACGCCTGCCCCATCCTGCGGATGCTTATGCGCGAGCATGATCCCGTCGGCCGCCGGCTCCAGCGAGACCCGGACATATTCGCGCCGGCCCTCCTTTTTACGATAGGCAAAGCCCAGCCGCACCGGCAGTGCCACCGGCCGCGTCGGCTCCGTGCCGGCCAGCCGTGCGATCATCGCCCGTGCCACGAAGGCGAAGGTGACGAACACCGCGACCGGATTTCCCGGAAGTCCGATGAAGGGGGTCGCGCCGACCCGGCCCAGCGCCACCGGACGGCCGGGCTTGATGCCAATGCGCCAGAAGGCCAGTTCGCCCTCGCGCTCGACGGCAGCCTTGACGTGATCCTCCTCGCCGGTCGAGACGCCGCCCGAGGTCAGGATGAGGTCGCAATCGCCCGCCGCTTGCGCCAGATTCCGCGCCAGACTGTCGCGCTCGTCGCGCAGGATGCCGAGATCGATCACCTCCGCGCCGGCGCGCACGACCATCGCGCGGAGAAGCGCACGGTTGGCATCGTAGATCGCCGCCGGTGCGAGCGGCGTCCCCGGCTCGGCCAGTTCGTCGCCGGTCGAGAACACCGCGACGCGCGGACGGCGGCGCACCGTGACCTCGGTCAGGCCGAGCGCCGAGAGCAAGGCGAGGTCCTGCGGACGCAGGCGCTGGCCGGCCATCGCCGCGACGGTTCCGCGCGCGATGTCCTCCCCGGCCGGGCGGGCGTTCGCCCCATTCGCGAGTCCCGCGGGCAGGAGCGCGACGCCGCCCTCCAGCGCGACGTCTTCCTGCATGAAAACGGTGTCGGCGCCCGGCGGCATCGGCGCGCCGGTGAAGACGCGCACCGCCACCCCTTGCGTCGAGACACTGCCTGCATCCGCGCCCGCCGCGACACGGCCGGCAACCGGCAACCGCGTCTCGCCGGCAGCGGCGAGATCGGCGAAGCGCACGGCATAGCCGTCGACGGCCGAATTGGCGAAGGGCGGCAGGTCGAGCCCCGCGACGACGTCCTGCGCCAAGACGCGGCCGTCTGCGTCGGCGAGCATCAGGACCTGCGTGCCGCCAACCGGCTGGACCAGCGCCGCAACGCGTTCTCCGGCCTGTTCCAGCGTCATCAGCGCGCCGCCGAAGGCCTCGCTGTCCCGGCTCAGTTGCGCCATCGTCCGATCACTCCCGCGAGCCGGCGCGCGCCAATACGGCAGCGAGCGGCTGGGCTTGCGCCAGCATGATATCGGCGATGGCCGCGATGTCGTCGATGCCGACGACCGGGCGCCCGGCATCGGCGAAGCTCACGTCGCTCGCAATCGCGACGATCGTCTCGTCGCCCAGATGCAGCGGCGGCTTGCCATTGGCGGCGCGATGAATCTCGATCTTGACGTGCGGCTCGCGCTTGAAGCCCTCGACGATGACGAGATCGACCGGCGACAGACGCGCCAGCAGGTCAGGCAGCGAGGCTTCCGGCTCGTCCCGCAATTCGCGCATCAGGGCCCAGCGGCGCTCGGACGAAATCAGCACCTCGCGCGCGCCGGCCTCTCGATGGGCATGGGAATCCTTGCCCGGTGTATCGAGATCGAAGGCGTGGTGGGCGTGCTTGAGCGTCGAGACCGAGACGCCGCGCCGCGCCAATTCGGGAATGACGCGGGTCAGCACGGTGGTCTTGCCCGCGCCGCTCCATCCCGCCAGACCGATCACGCGCATCGAGTGCTTTCGTACCAAAACAAAACCGGGCGCCTGAGCGCCCGGTTGTCATCCGTCAGGTTGCCCTGCGCGGTCAAGCCATCCTTGGGTCAGCCATCCGTGGGTCAGCCTTGCGTCACTCGGCGGGCTGGAGCTTCGGCCCAACGGAGACATGGCCCTTCTGCAACTCTTCCTCGACCCAGAGCGAATGATGCGCCTTGGCCCAGTTGAGATCGACCTCGCCGGAGCCCATCGCGTCGAAGGCGCCCTCCATGCCGATCGTGCCGATATAGATGTGGCCCAGGATCATGGCGACCATCAGCACCGCGACGATGCCGTGCACGACGTTCCAGAACTGCAGGTTCAGGACACCGCCCGCATAGAAGGGAAACAGCAGGTAGAAGCCGGAGACCGACAGCGCGGCACCGCCCAGGACGACGCTCCAGAACACGATCTTCTGGCCGCCATTGAAACGCTTCGCCGGGGGGTGGCCCTTGCCGACGATACCACCACCGGCCGCGAACCAGCGGACATCGGTCATGCCCGGAATGTTGTCCTTGATCCAGACCACGAACATCATGGCGATGCCGACCATGAAGGGCCAAGCGAGATAGTTATGCGCCCATTTCGCCACGACCGAGATGTTGGTGAAGGCCTGCGGCCCGATCAGCGGCAGGAGAAGATGCTTGCCGAAGGTGACGTTCAGGCCCGACAGCGCCAGCACGATGAAGCAGGCCGCCGTCAGCCAGTGCATGAAGCGCTCGAAGGCGTTGAAGCGCGTGATGGCGCGCCCCGAAGGCCCGCCTTCAGTCTGGATGCGGCCGCGGATCAGGTAGAATGCGACCAGCGCGACCAACGTGCCGAGCACGGCGATGGCGGCGATGCGCAGCATGGTGCCCTGATGGAAGGCGCGCCAGTCGCGGCCAGCAGGCCGCTCCAGCGTCGCCGCCTTCTGGTCGGGAATGGTGATGCGGCCTTGCAGCTCGGCTGAAGGGTTGCCCTTCAGCGCATCGAGAAACTGCTGCTCGCGGACCGAGTCGGCGGTCGGGTTGACCTGCTGGGCCGAGACGGGGGCGGCGAAGGCGACGGCAAAGCTCAGCAGCAAGCCGGTCACCAGAAGGCGGAAATGGGCGCCGAGACGCATGGCGATGATCCTTCTTCTCAGCCCTCATCCCGAGGAGCCATCTTGTCTCAAAATGGCGTCTCGAAGGATGATCCAGCAGTCTCTGGAGCATCCTTCGAGACGCCGCTGCGCGGCTCCTCAGGATGAGGGCTGAGTTTCCAAGCAGCTTCCTAGATTGCGATCGTTTCCTTGTAGGCGGTCTGCCAACCCCAGGCGCCCGAGCCGTAGCCGCGCTTCACCACCCGCTCCTTGTAGATCTGGGCGATGATGTCGCCGTCGCCGGCGAGCAGGGACTTGGTCGAGCACATCTCGGCGCAGAGCGGCAGCTTGCCCTCGGCCAGACGGTTCGAGCCGTATTTCTGGAACTCGGCCGGCGAGAGATCGACCTCCGGTCCACCCGAGCAGTAGGTGCACTTGTCCATCTTGCCGCGCGAACCGAAGTTGCCGACCTTGGGATATTGCGGCGCGCCGAATGGGCAGGCGTAGAAGCAGTAGCCGCAGCCGATGCAGAGGTCCTTGTTGTGCAGGACCACACCGTCGGCGGTGTTGTAGAAGCAGTCCACCGGGCAGACGGCCATGCAAGGTGCATCTGTACAATGCATGCACGCCATCGAGATCGAGCGCTCGCCGGGCTTACCGTCATTGATGGTGACGACGCGGCGGCGGTTGATGCCCCAGGGCACCTCGTTCTCGTTCTTGCAGGCGGTGACGCAGGCGTTGCACTCGATGCAGCGATCGGCGTCGCAGAGGAATTTCATCCGGGCCATGATTTCAGTTCCTCCTCACGCCGCCGCGATCTGACAGAGCGTGACCTTGCCTTCGTGCATCGCCGTCACCGGGTCATAGCCATAGGTGGTGACGATGTTGACCGACTCGCCCAGCACGATCGGGTCCGTCCCCTTCGGGTAGTTCCCGCGCTGGTCCTGGCCCTGGTAGAAGCCGCCGAAATGGAAGGGCATGAAGGCCACGCCCTTGCCGACGCGCTCGGTCACCAGCGCCTTGACCCGCGCCTTCGAGTTGTTCTCGGGACCCGACACCCAGACGAAGGCGCCGTCCCTGATGCCGCGCGCGGTGGCGTCGGCCGGGTTGATCTCGACGAACATGTCCTGCTGCAGTTCGGCCAGCCAGCGGTTCGACCGGGTTTCCTCGCCGCCGCCCTCGTATTCGACGAGGCGGCCCGAGGTCAGGACGATCGGGAAGGACTTTGCGATGCCCTTCTCGACCGCGGCCTTCTGGACCGAGGTGTGCAGGTTGGGAATGCGCAGCGTGCGCTCGTCGGGACGCGCCGGCCATTTGGCGACGAGATCGACGCGCGGCGAGTAGATCGGCTCGCGATGGGTCGGCACCGGATCGGGCAGGTTCCAGGCGTTGGCGCGGGCCTTGCCGTTGCCATAGGGCACGCAGCCATGAGCCAGCGCGACGCGCTGGATGCCGCCGGAGAGGTCGTTGGCCCAGTTCACCGCATCGATGGCGTTGCCGCCGATCCAGGTGATGGTCTCCAGCTCCTTCGGCGTCAGGTCGGCGTCCCAGCCGAGCTTCTTCAGCACGCCCATGGTGAATTCGGGATAGCCGTCCTTGATCTCCGAATTGAGCGAGTAGGAGCCGTTCTCGGCCAGCAGGGTATCATTGACCTTGCTGCCGTCGGGCAGGGTGCGCTCGCGTGTCAGGCCGAAGCGCGGACGGAAGGTGCCACCGCCGTTCTTGGCCTCCAGCGAGGTGTTGTAGAGGATGTGGGTGCCGGGATGCTTCAACTCCGGCGTGCCCCAGCACGGCCAGGGCAGGCCGTAGAAGTCGTTCTCGACGGGCGAGCCGACCGCGCCGCGCAAGGAGACCAGGTCGAACTTGTCCTGGTGCTGCATGTGCAGCTTGAGGCGCTCCGGCGACTGGCCGGTGTAGCCGGTCGACCAGCCGCCCTTGTTGATCTCCCTGAGGATCGATTCGGCCGATGGCTCGGGGCCGTACTTGCCCTGGATCAGCTCCAGGTTCTTGTGCATCGCGTCGGCAAAGCCGAGCTTCTGCGCCAGCTTGTAGATGACGAAATAGTCGCTCGCGGCCTCGAAGATCGGCTCGACGACCTTCTCGCCCCACTGCACCGAGCGGTTCGAGCAGGTACGCGAACCCGAGCATTCGAACTGCGTGCCGACCGGCAGGAGATAGGTGCCGTTCTTGCGCTGGCCGAGCGAGACGAAGTTGGTCGGATGCGGGTCGGCGACGACCAGCAGCTCGAGCTTCTCAAGTCCCTTCACGGCGTCGGGCATGCGCGGGATGGTGTTGCCGCCATGGCCCATGACGAACATGGCCTTGAGGTTGTCCTTCTGGTCGACCTGCTCGGCGGGCAGGTTGGCGGCGTCGAACCAGCGCGTCGAGGTGTGGCCCGAGGTCTCCATATTGGCCTTGGCCGTGCGTGCCGGACGGCCGCCCTTGGCCGGAACCTCGTCGAAGCGCGTGAGGAAATAGTCGTAAGGCACGTCCCAGACGCGGGCCCAATGGCGCCAGGCGCCCTCGACCAGGCCGTAATAGCAAGGCAGATTCGAGATATCGAGACCGAAATCGGTCGCGCCCTGGACGTTGCAATGGCCGCGGAAGATGTTGGCGCCGTTGCCCATGCCGCCGACATTGCCGGTGGCGAGCAGCAGGTTGCAGATGGCGCGCACATTGGCGGTGCCGACCGAGTGCTGGGTCACGCCCATGCACCAGATGAAGGTTGCAGGCTTGACCTTGGCAAAGGTCTCGGCGGCGCGCTTCATCTGCGCCTCGGGAACGCCAGTGATGTCCTCGACGGTCTTGGGGTCGTATTTCTCGACCTCCTTGCGGACGTCATCCATGCCGTAGACGCGCGCGGCGAGGAAATCCTTGTCCTCCCAGCCGTTCTTGAAGATGTGCCACATCATGCCCCAGATCACCGCGATGTCGGTGCCGGAACGGATGCGGATGTAGTCGGTGGCGTGGGCGGCGGTCCGTGTCAGGCGCGGATCGAAGACGATGACGTTGGCGCGGTTGATCTCCTTGCCCGACAGGATGTGCTGCATCGAGACCGGATGGGCTTCCGCCGCATTCGAGCCCATGAACATGATCGTCTTCGAGTTGCGGATGTCGTTGTAGGAGTTCGTCATCGCGCCGTAGCCCCAGGTGTTGGCAACACCCGCGACCGTGGTGGAGTGACAGATGCGCGCCTGGTGATCGACGTTGTTGGTGCCCCAGAAGGCCGCGAACTTGCGGAACAGGTAGGAGCCTTCGTTGGAGAACTTGGCCGAGCCGAGCAGATAGACGGAGTCCGCGCCCGACTTGGCCCTAATCTCCATCATCTTGTCGCCGATCTCGTTGATCGCGACGTCCCAGGAGATGCGCTGCCACTGGCCGTCGACCAGCTTCATCGGATATTTGATGCGGCGGTCGCCATGGACGAGCTCGCGCACTGAGGCGCCCTTGGCGCAATGCGAGCCGCGGTTGATCGGGCTTTCCCAGGCCGGCTCCTGGCCGACCCAGACGCCGTTGGCGACCTCGGCCTTGACCGTGCAGCCGACCGAGCAATGGGTGCAGATGTTCTTGATGATCTTGGTGCCGGTCGCGGGTCCGAGGCCGGCAGCCTCGGCCTTGCGGACCGAGCCGATCTGAAGCGCGCCGGCGGCGGCGATGCCACCTGCGACCAGTCCGGAGCGGCGGAGGAAGGCACGGCGGTCCATGACCCCCGAGGACAGGCCGGCGATCGCCGCCTGGAGCCGGCCGCGCTGGACATCGGCCGTTTTGCGCTTGATCAGCATGGCTTTTGCGCCTCTCAGTAACGGTTGACGCGGTAGAAGTCCTTGACGTGCTCCGACTCGCGGTAGCGCGCCTTGGATTCCTCCTTGCCGGGATCGACGGCGGCGGCGGGCGTGACCATCGCAGGCGTGGCAGCCAGCGTCGCGCCGGCGCCGAGCGCCTTGAAGAAGCTGCGGCGATCGACGGCCGGCTTGCCCGGCTCATTTGTCGTCTTGGACATCGTCGTCTCCCGCATCATGTGTTGGCAGTCGTCATGCCGGCAGCCTCGCGGCCTGGGTCTCGATCGACAGGAACAGGCCGCCGAGCCGGCCGACGGCCTTGTAGAATTTCGAAGCCTTCGCGACCTCGAGATCGGCGAAGAAGCGCTCGCCCCAGGGCTCGACATGCCGGGCGAAGAAGCCGTCGGCATCGATTCCGGAACCCGCGACCTCGCCACGGATCAGCTTGGCCATGATGTCGAGCAGGACGGCGATATGGTCTTCCGGCTCGCCAGCACGCTCGTCGCGCGCCAGACCGAGCAAGCCCATATCGCCCCGAACCAGCGCTAGCGGCCGCTCATGCAGGAAGCCGGTCAGGTAATAGGAGGCGTAGGGCAGCAATTCGCCACGGCCGACTCCGATGAAGAGCTCGAAGAATTCGTCGCGCAGGCTCTCGGGCGTCGCCTCGTCAGCCGCTTCGGCCAAGGCCAGATGCGCCATCCCCAATGGCGAGGCATCGCCGTGCAGGCCCCGCAGCGCAGCCAGCGTCTCGGCTGTCGGCGCGCGCCAGAGCAGGGTGCCGATCAGTTCGCATTCGCGGGCACGCGCCTCGTCGATCTCGTCGAGCGCCTGCGGCACCGCGATGTCCGATGGGTCGGCGGTCCCCGTCTGGCTGGGATCGGGATAGATGTCGGGACGCAGGTCGCTGCGGGAGATGCCGGTGGTCGCTTCGACGGACAGGACGCGGTCGGCCGGAACGCGCTTCCAACTCGAAATTGCCGGCTGCGAAATGCCGAGGCTGCGCGCCAGGGCCCTGACGCCACCGACGCTGCCGATTGCCTTTTCCAGTGCCGCGTCACGCATTCGTATCAGGCCATCGTCCTTCAAGAGAGGCGGCGGACGGCCGACCAATTCTTGAGCAGTGATAATGCCTGCTTATCGCTCAGAAATACAATCATTCCAATCTGGATTCAGACTGGAATTGCGCCACCTCCACGTTTGCGAATCCGCATGGAAATGTCCTTCGCCTCTGGACTATGCTGCACCGCAGCATAAACCTGCTGAGGGCTTTCCGGCGCAATCGAGCCGCTATCAACGGGGGGCGCGTCAGTGCTGCTCAACCGGACGGCGGCCCGCTCGACCTGCGAGGCTCCCTCTTCTTGCGCTGCAGCATCACCGATTGAGCTTTCGTCATAAGACGAAAGTTTATGCGACATCGCGTCGCCTGCCGCATCGTCAGCCAGAATGGGCGGCGTTTCAGGTGCCGGCGTCTCGCCGAAGATGCCCCGCACCATCGCCGCGACATCGTCCGATTCCGTCAGGGGACCATAGCCCGGAGCGCCGCCCGGCGTATTCCAGTCGAGCGCGTAGTCGCGGGCCGGATTCTCGAAACCGGCGATCGCGGGGTCGCTCTCCCAGGCGCGCCGCATCGCGGCAAGCTTCCAGGTCTCGGGCACATTCTGCTTGAGCCAGTGCGCGACGTTGAAATCCTTGTCGATCAGGTCGAGCGAGGGCGGCTCGACCATCTCGGGTTCGGCGGCTTCTGTCTCGACTGGCTGTGCCACCGCCTCGGCAGGCAGCCCTGCCTCGGGCGCGACCTGCACTGGCGCAATCTCGGGCTCGGCCAATTCGCGCTTGCGGCGCGACCAGCGGCTCAGGAAGCCTTCATCCTCGGGCGTTCCGGCGCTCATGGCTCGCCCTCGCCCCGTCGCGTACCGGGCTCCGGGCGCGGCCCGCCGCCCTTGCGCGGATCATGCTCGTGGCGCTTGCGCTTGATGAATTCGCGCTCGACATGATGCGTCTCGAAGAAGGCCAGCACCTGCTCGGCGACGGCCTGCGGCATCGGCAGAGCCTCGACGATGTCGCCGACATTCTCGGCATAGACCTCGCCCTCGAAGGGGTCGGCCGTAACGCCGACGAACTCGATCTCCGGGGCGATACCGGTCGGCCGAATCGCGACCCAGAGCTTGGCGCGGCCAGCCTGAAAGTTCTCGCGGAAATGCGCGGTGTCGACCGAATGCAGCGTCAGCGTCGCCGCGCCGAGATAGATGTTGCGCCGGTCCGGCGTGCCCGGCAGTTCGGTCCAGGGCGCGAGCGGCGGCGGCTCGGGCAGGACGGAGAGTGGCGTCCAGGCATGGTCGATCCACGGCGAATCGACCGCGCGGCGTTCGACGACGATGCCGACCTCGATATGCTGCTGGGTCATCGGCCTGTCCTAGCTAGAGTTTTAGAGCAGGATTCGAGCGAAAAACCGGTTCCCACTTTTTCGCATCCAGCTCTAGTTCGCCATTTCGCGGACCGCGAGCGGCAGGCCGGTGACGAGGTTCTGCGGTTTCAACCGCAGCATCCGGTCGGGCGTCATCGCCATGACCAGATAGATCGGCTTGCCCTTGGCTGCCGGCAAGACCGGGACGTCATCGGGCAACCGCATCGTGTAGAGCGCGAGCACGCGCGACAGCTCGTCCTCACTGAGGCTCTGCCCTGTCCAGAGCGCGTTGCCGATAGCCGTCGCCTGCGCGTCGAGACCGACGAACCAGCGCCAGTCGGCATCCTTCACCTTCTCCAGGGGCGCGATCTCGACATCGAAGCCATGGATCTGGCGCACCCAATGCCGCAGCGACTGGCCGAGCGCGGCGCGGCCCGAGGGCGTGCCGCCGAGATCGAGCACTATGTCGAAGCCATCGGAGCGCTGCCAGTACTGGTCGGCATTGGCGGGTTTGAGGATGTCGAGCGAGGTCGCCGCCGGACCGCCGAGCATCGCCAGCAGCGGCGAGGCATGACGGTCGGCCTCGTGGCCCTCGATGATGTCAGCATCGGCAAGCAGAATGGTGTTCTCGTGATGGGTGACACGCTGCGGCCGGAACAGGCATTCGGCGGCGCGCACGACATAGGGGTCGTCGACCTCGTCGAGCGCCGCGCGCAGGATGACGTGGACAAGCTGGTCGAGGAACAGCGGGGGGATATCCTTGACGCCGTCGCGGATGATGCTGGCATAGGCAGCCTCCAGCGTTGGTGCCGCCAGCAGGCGCTCGCGCCAGCCCAGCATGAAGCGCCAGTTCGCGCGGGCATCCTCGTCGAGGATGGCAGTGATCTCGGCCGGCGCGATCTCGGCCTGTGGCGCCTCCATCAGCTTGGCATGCAGAGCGCGCTCGGCGGCGCAGGCCTCGTCGGGCGGCAGCAATTCGGGCCGGGCCAGATAGGCCTTGAGGAAATCGTCAGTGACCCGCAGCCCGCCACCCGGCTCGCGGTCCAGTAGCAGATGGCCCGATGTGGCCCAGAAATGCGTCATGACAACAGGGTCTTTCCGAGAATCATGCGGTCCTGCCGAGCTTCAGAAGATCGACCTGCTCGATCGGCCCGTCATCCTCACCCGCCACCTCCAAAAACTCGAAGGCGCGGAAGCCCTCGCTCTGGCTGGCGTCGCGCGGCGTCAGGGTGCGGAAGCGCTCGCGGATTTCGCCATCCTCCTGCGTCCGGTGCAAAGCGAGCAGCGTCTGCGCCGGATGATCGCAGAGCGAGGCGGCAAAGGCGATCTCCTCGGCGGCCGCGACGCGGGCCGTCGCGAGATCGGGCGCGCCGAGCTTTTGCATGAGGTGGTCGGCGAGCTGGGCAATCGCTTCCTCGCGCTCGGCCTCGGTCGCTTCCGTCACCACCGCCAGCGTGCTCCAACCGAAGCTCGCGACGCCGAGGAAGCCGGAGCGGAACGCGGTGCGCGCCTTGGCGTCGAGCCCGGGAATCGTTGCGGGATCGAACAGGAAGGAGCCCGTAACCAGCCATTCGCCGGGTTCAGCCGCGCGACGGAAGACGAAGGTGTCGGAGGGGTCGAGCCGGATCGCGCGGGGCAGTTTCAGAGCACTCACAGCTTCGGCCCGCCGCTGTCGCGATCGAGCCAATCGGTGCGGCCCAGCGCCTCGATCAGGCTGCGGCGTTCGGTCCCGGCCTGCGTCGTCGCGATGAGGTCGCCATTGGGCTCGATGCCGTGGCGCGTGCCGGGCACCTTGTCCAGCCGGTCGAGCCAGCGTAGCGCGGTCGCCTTGGGGCCGTCGCTCTGCCAGCGCGTGACGCCGAGCATCAGATGGCGGGCGAAGGCCTCGATCAGATCGACCGCGTCGACCTCCTCGAAACCCTCCTCGGCCATGCCGACGCCGATATCACCGGCTGCGAAGGGCGTCATCGTGGTCGCGCGCAGCATCGCCCCGAAGACGATCCAATCCGGCACCTCGTCCTCGCCACAGGATTCCGGCCAAGCGAGCCTGCCGCCGCCGATCAAACCAAGATCGTAGATCAGCGCATCGGGCCAGCGGAACAGAATCGGCCGCTCGGGCGGGCTATGGACTGCCAGCGCATCGGCGAGCGCATTCATGGCCAAGTAATGCGCAAGCCGCGCTTCGCGTAGCGGGTTCTCCGGCTCGAGCACGACCGCGAACTCGATGACGTCGAAGCGTCGCGTCCAGACCATCGTCGCCGCGCCGGCTTCCGGGGCGATCCCGCAGGCATGGGCGAAGGCATCGCCCGATTCGCGCAAAGCCACCAGCGAGAAGCCCGGCGGCAGGACCGGCTCGCGGCGCAGATCGTCCGATTGCCGGGCATTCACCGCCATGATCGCAGAATCCTCCAAGGGCGCGACGAAGTGCTCATCGTTCGCTTCTTTTGAACCCCTCCAATTCCATATAAGCATGGATTATCGCAAGAGAGGCGACACAACGCCGCCGCCGAGGACCAGGCCTGCCATGCAAGACGCCACCCGCACGCCGCAAGCCACCCGCATTTTGATGGTGTGCTCGTGCGAGGACACGATGCCGCTCGACGGCGCGGCGCTGGCACGCGGCTGCAAGGGCAGCGACATCCGCACCGCGCGGCATCTCTGCCGGACGCAGACCGAGCTGTTCACGCGGGCACTGGGCGACAGCGCCCAGATCACCGTCGCGTGCACGCAGGAGGCGCCGCTGTTCGAGGAGATCGCGGCCGATCTCGACTATGCCGGCGAGATCACCTTCGCCAATATCCGAGAGACCGCCGGCTGGGCGCAGGAAGCAAAGGCCGCCGGTCCGAAGATGGCGGCGCTGCTTGCGGCCGCCGCCGAGCCGATGCCGCCGGTCTCCTTCACCACGCTGACCAGCAAGGGCGTCGCCCTGGTCTATGGCCGCGACGAGGTCGCGCTGTCCGTCGGGCAGCGCCTGGCCGAGCATCTCGACGTCACCATCCTGCTCAGCCGTCCGGGCGACATCACGCCGCCGCGCGTCGACGAGACGCCGGTCCTGAAGGGCACCATCGCCGGTGCCACCGGCTGGCTCGGCGCTTTTGAGCTACGGATCGACGACTATGCCGCGCCGGCCCCGTCCTCGCGGGCGAAGCTCGTCTTCGGCGAGCCGCGCAACGGCGCCACCTCGCATTGCGACATCGTCATCGACGTCTCGGGCGGGACGCCGCTGTTTCCGGCCGGCGAATTGCGCGCCGGCTATCTGCGCGCCGATCCCGCGAGCCCGGCGGCGATCGAAAAGCTCGTCGCGGAGGCCGGCCATCTCGTCGGCGAGTTCGATAAGCCGACTTACGTCCGACTGAACGAGGACCTCTGCGCCTATTCGCGCTCGCAGAAGACCGGCTGCACGCGCTGCCTCGAACTCTGCCCGACCGGGGCGATCACGCCGAATGGCGACCATGTCGCGATCTCGGCCGAAATCTGCGCCGGCTGCGGCGCCTGCGCCGCGATCTGCCCGACCGGCGCGGTGACCTATGCCCTGCCGCCGACTGACGCGCTGCTGCGCCGACTGCGCACCCTGCTCACCACCTATGCGGAAGCCGGCGGCGCCAAGCCGGTCGTGCTGCTGCATGACGGCGAGCATGGCGAGGAACTGATCGATGCGCTCGCGCGCTTCGGCGACGGGTTGCCGGCCAACGTGCTGCCGCTGCGGATCAACGAGATCACCCAGATCGGCGTCGAGACCTTCGCGGCGGCGCTGTCCTTCGGCGCAAGCGCCGTGCGCGTGCTCGGCCGCGTCCGGCCCAAGCACGATCTTTCGGGCCTGCAGCGCAACCTGTCCTATGCCAACACGCTGGCAGCCGCGCTCGGCTTCGGCCCAACCAGCGCCGGGCTGATCGAGACGGACGATCCAGACCAGCTCGCCGCGGCGCTGGCGCGCATCGTGCCCGGCACGGTCTCGCCCCTGCCGGCCCGCTTCCGGCCGATGGGCGACGGACGCCCGCTGTTGCGCCAGACGCTGACCGAACTTCATGCCGCCGCGCCCTCCCCCGTTGCCTCCGTCGCGCTGCCGGAACGGGCGCCCTTCGGCACCGTGCATGTCGAGACCGAGGGCTGTACGCTGTGCCTCGCCTGCGTCTCGGCCTGCCCGGTCCAGGCGCTATCTGATGATCCCGACCGGCCGACACTGAGCTTCCAGGAGGATCTCTGCGTGCAGTGCGGGCTGTGCGAGACGACCTGCCCCGAGAAGGTCATCACACTCGAACCACGCCTCGATTTCGCTGCCTGGAAGGGCGGCAAGCGCGTGCTGAAGCAGGAAGAGCCCTTCCACTGCATCGCTTGCGCCAAGCCCTTCGGCGTCCGCAGCACGATCGAGAAGATCGCAGCCAAGCTGGAGAACAAGCACTGGATGTTCTCCGGCGACGCCGCCAAGCGCATCTCGGTGATCCGGATGTGCGAGGATTGCCGCGTCGAGGTCGTCGTCAACGAGAGCTTCGACCCGCATCTCTCGCCGCAGCGGCCGAATGTCCGCACGACCGAGGATTACCTGCGCGAGCGCCGGGAGCGGGGGGAAGATCCGCTGCAGTAGGGCGCGAATAGAATCCGTCATGCTCGGGCTCGACTCGAGCATCTCCTGCAAGAGATTCTCGGGTCTGCGCTGCGCTTCGCCCGAGAATGACGCTCAGCGGATCAGCGCGTCGCCTTCTCCAGCCAGTCGACCAGCGCCTGCCGGTCGTCCACCGAGCCGATGGTCTGCTCGGGCATCTTGGTGCCGGGCGTGTAGGCGCTGGGGCCGATCTCGAACAGCTTCGCCACCGTCTCCTTGGTCCAGACGATGTCCATCGCCTTCAAGGCGTCGGAATAGGCGTAGCCCGGGGCGCTGGCGATCTTGCGGCCGAAGAGGCCGTGCAAGGTCGGGCCGGCGCGGTTGCCGTCCGAAGGCGTCAGCGTGTGGCAGGCGGCGCAGGCGCGGAAGACATGCGCGCCGCGCTCGCCATTAAACGCCGCCAGCACATCCGGACCAGCGCGCGGCACGACCGTACCGACATGCTCGCCGGTGACAGCGTTCCAGCGCCGGACCAACCTGTCGGTGCCGCCCGAAAGAAGCTGCCTTCCATCCGGCAGGAAGGCGAGCGACCAGACCGGCAGCCCCGGGCCGACCAGCGTCGCGCGGATGCTGCGCGCCTTGCGATCGACCAGCGCGACCTGGCCGCGCAGACCACCGGCCGCGATGATGGCGCCATCGATGGAGATTGCCAGCGCGATCAACGGCGTCTGGCCGATCTCGATCTCGGCGCGCGCCTCGCCGTCAGGCCCGAACAGCCGCAGCCTGCCATCGGCGGCCGCGACCGCGATCTCGCCATCGGGCGCGACCACGACGCCGTTCAGTGGTGCCGGCAGAGTGACGATGCGCTCGGCGCCGGCATCGGCCGGCCAGATCCGCAGCGTCGCGTCGTAACCCGCGCTGACGATGCCGCCACCCGGCAGGACAGCGACGCCGTTGACCGGACCCCTATGGCCTTCGAGAACCCGCGCGGTGCCGTCGCCGAGCGTGGTGACGCGCACGGTTTCGTCCCATGACGCCGAGGCGAGCATTCCGCCATCGGCCGAGACCGCCAGCGCCGCGACCGGCCCCTTATGGCCTTGGAGAACCCGCACCGGTTCGGCGGCGTTTCCGCGCCAGAGCGCGATCCGGCCATCCTCCGCGCCGGTCGCGAAACCGAGGCCCGGGATGGCGACGACGGCGTTCACCGCGCCCTGATGGAAGCGCAGCACGGCGTCGGCCGTGCCATCGGCGAGGCTCCAGAGGATCGCCGACTGGTCGAAGGAGCCCGTCATGGCGAAGCGGCCATCGGCAGAGACCGCGACCGCACGCACCGGACCGCCATGGCCGCGCAGTTCCTGGGCGGAGGCGGGAGAGATCAGCGCCAGGGCCAGCAGGACAAAAGCGATCTTCCTTCTCCCCTCGGAGAAGAAGGTGGCTCGGTCGAGCCGAGACGGATGAGGGAAGGACAAACGGCGCGCAGTCATGCTTCCCTCATCCGACCCGGCTTCGCTGACACCTTCTCCCCCGAGTGGAGAAGGATCAAGCGCGGTTGCCCCCAGCGCGAAAGCCATCATATGAAGCGCACCGGACTCGAACCGATACGGCCCATGTCTTCGATCTCTCTCAACCTGCGCGGCCTGAAATGCCCCCTGCCCGCGCTGCGGGTGCGCAAGGCGTTGAAAACCGCCGAGGCGGGTGCCTTGCTTTTGGTGGAATGCACCGATCCGATGGCAGCGATCGACATTCCCAATCTGATGCGCGAGACCGGCGACGCGATCGAGCATCATGGCCGGGAGGGCGACCTGCTCGTCTTCCATATCCGCAAGGCCAACCCGCAAGCAGCCACGGCCTGAGCCGCAGCACGGAGGCGCCATCATGGCCCTGACCCAAGCCGACATCCTGCGCGCGCTCGAACTCGTGAAGCTGCCGGCGAGTGGACAATCGCTAGCGGCATCGGGACGCGTCGCCAATATCCTGATCGATGGCGGCAAGGTGATCTTCGCGATCGGCATCGACGCGACCGAGGCAGCGGCGATGGAGCCAGTGCGAAAAGCGGCCGAAAGCGCCATCTCCGGCCTGCCCGGCGTGACGCAGGTTCTGGTCGGGCTAACCGCCGACAAGGCGGCTCCTTCAGCCGGGATGCAGGCGCGCCAGCAGGCGCAGCGGCCTGCGGCCGGCCCCGGCGGGCCGACGCCGAAGGCCGCCGGCATTCCCGGCGTCAAGCAGATCATCGCCGTGGCCTCGGGCAAGGGCGGCGTCGGCAAATCGACGACAACGGCCAATCTCGCGGTGGCGCTGGCGACGCTCGGCCTCAAGGTGGGCGTGCTCGACGCCGACATCTACGGTCCCTCCGTGCCGAAGATCTTCGGTATCACCGGCAAGCCGCGTCTGGTTTCGGGCCGGACGCTGGCGCCGATGGAGGCCTATGGCCTCAAGATCATGTCGATCGGCTTCCTGATCGACGAGGAGACGCCGATGATCTGGCGCGGGCCGATGGTGATCTCGGCGATCACCCAGATGCTGCGCGAGGTCGCCTGGGGCGAGCTCGACGTGCTCGTCGTCGATATGCCGCCCGGCACCGGCGACGCGCAGCTCACCATGGCGCAGCAGACGCCGCTGGCCGGCGCCGTCATCGTCTCGACGCCGCAGGATCTGGCTCTGCTCGATGCGCGGCGCGGCGTCGCAATGTTCAAGAAGGTCGAGGTGCCGATCCTCGGCATCGTCGAGAATATGAGCTATTTCATCTGCCCGGAATGCGGCCACCGCTCGGACATCTTCGCCCATGGCGGCGCGCGGCATGAGGCGGAACGGCTCGGCGTGCCCTTCCTCGGCGAGGTCCCGTTGGCCATGCCGATCCGCGAGACCTCCGATTCCGGCCGGCCGATCGTAGCGAGCGACCCGGACTCGGCCCATGCCAAGGCCTATCTGATGATCGCGCGGCAGGTCATGGCCTCGCTCGCTGGCGGAACCGTCCGGGCAGCGCCGCGTATCGTGATCGAGTGACAGCCAAGCGAAATTCGGCAACTAACTAGCAACGGCACGCGGCCAATAGCGGTCGAATCTTGCCTTTGGATCAATGCTTTGATACATTGCCGCGTCGCCAAGCTGCAACTCGGCGACGCGGCGTACTATTGGAGGTTCCATTTCGCCTCCGAATTTCGACGAGGGCTTACCATGCGCACCCTCGCCGTATTTTCTGTGGACCGTCAGACCACATGATGCCCGAGCTTTGCCTCGGGCTGCCGACTGCAACGGGCGCACGGCCTTTTGCAGTCGGGGTAGGCGGCGCGGACATCGTGCCCCGCGCTTCGACTTAGGAAGCAACTCTCATTCGCCTCAGTTAGTCGACAAACTGGGTTACTTTTCGGCGGAGACGTTGTTTGCATATTTTGGGAGTAGCCATTTGCCGCTATATTGAACGACAGCGCCCTCATGTTTTAGCCGACTCAATTGAGGGCTTAGACTTGAGCGCGGGTATGGCATCCGAAAGCGATGGTTCATGACTTCAATAATTTCGCTAGATGTCAGGCCGTTCGGCTCCTTCTCTAATATTTCAAGCGCTGCCTGTTTCATTGTCTTCAAAGATATCGGCTTCATTAGCTTATAAGGTGGCTCATTTTCAGGCTCGATATTTTCTGAAGCTTGATCGATTCTATGTTCCTTATTCAGATCGAGCCCCACGGCTTCCGCTGCCGCAGATGTAGCCACCAACTCGGTCTCAGCCTCCACCAATTCTGATCTCAACTGCTTTACGCGCAGAGTGAGTTCTCTGTGGCGAGCGCCGATGAGTTCGTGGATGGAGGTTCGCGAGTTCATGGACGCCTCTTAGCACAGTGAAGTCTGCTCCACAAGTCCGGTAAGTGCCAGATCAGGATTCCGGAGTCATGGTTAATGGAGTCGACGCAAAAACCGCCTGGCACGGATCGTGCTACGCGCATAAATCCCTTTCGTGCCGATCTTCCTCCGATTTGTGAAGAGTCATGGTTAACGAGTCCTCACGCGCTCCGTCGGCCGAATTCAGGAATTTCACCTTTCTACCGCATGATCGCAGGCGGGAGTTTCCTGAGTGCCAATCTAAAGCGCGATTGACAGGCAATCGAATGTTCTTCATTTGTTCTACAGATTTGGGGGCAAGACCATGTCTATGAGCCAAATTCGCCATATCAGCATCACGATCGAGCGGCCGTTCGACGAGGTCTACGCCTTCCTTGCCGAGCCGCTGAACTTCCCGAAATGGGCCGAAGGGCTCGGCCACAGCTTCAGCCATGTCGAGGGGATGGTCTGGTCGGCGCAGACGCCGATGGGGCCGATGCGCATCGCCTTCAGCGAGCCCAACCCCTACGGCGTCCTGGATCACACAGTGATTCCGCCGGAAGCCCCGGCGATGCTGAACCCGCTACGGGTCCTGGCCAATGGCAGCGGCAGCGAGGTCGTCTTCACGCTGTTCCAGCGCGAGATGTCCGACGAGGAGATGGCGCGCGACGCCGCGATGGTGGCACGCGATCTGGTGGCGCTGAAGGCGCTGCTGGAGGACTAGCGCAGCTTCATTTTTCTCGGAAACTGATCGTCATCCCGGACGCAGTGAAGCGGAGCTCCGGGATCCATCCTAGAGCGCCGGAGCCCTCCGATGGATCCCGGGTCAAGCCCGGGATGACGGAGCGGTTCAGCAGCTCGCGAAAGGCTCAGAGCCTGACGCCGCTCGTCGAGAAGGCGACCTCGACCGGCTTCTGGAAGAAGTCGTTGAGCACGATGCTCGCCCCAAATGCGACGATCGCGGCGACGACAACGGCGGCGATGAATGACTTCATGGTCTTCCCCCAATTTTTGGCAGCGATAAGCTGTCCTTATCCCTAGGAGATAGCGACGGGCGCGGGCGGGATCAAGCGCGCGGCAGGCTGGCGAACAGGCGCTCGGCCTCGGCCAGATCATCGGGCTTGTTGGCATTGAAGAAGGGATCGACCGGCTCGGCCGGCCATTCCGCGCTGGCGCAGCCATGGCGGGCGGTCCAGCGGTCGATCTTGCGCTCGTCCTCGACGGTCAGGGCATGGCGCAGATCTTCGCGCAGCGACACCGGCCAGAGCCCCATGACGGGGTGGGTCCAGCCACCCGAGGCGGCGCAGGCGAGCGGGACGCTCTCCGCTTCCCGCGCCGCATGCAGGCGGGCGACGAGATCATGCGGGATGAAGGGCGTGTCAGCGGCGACGCTGACGAGCCAGTCCAGCTCCGGTCGGTTCGCCGCCATCCAGTCGAGCCCGGCGAGGATGCCGGCGAGCGGGCCGGCAAAATCGGGCACGCGGTCGGCGACGACCAGCAGGCCGTAGTCGGCAAAGCGGGCGGGATCACCGTTGGCGTTGACCAGCAGGCTCTCGCATTGGGGCGCTAGGCGTTCGATGACATGGGCGAGGATGGTCTTGCCTGCGATGGTCCGCAGCGGCTTGTCGCCGCCGCCCATGCGCCGCGCGAGACCGCCCGCGAGGAGCAGGCCGAGGGTGGGAGGGGCACTCATTTTGATCCTACCTTGTCATTCCGGGGCTTCGCGCAGCGAAGAACCCGGAACCCACGACTGGGTGAGCGCTTTACAACGCCGTCAGATAATCGAACCCAGTCGTGGGTTCCGGGTTCGATCCTGCGGATCGCCCCGGAATGACAACGCAGCTCAGTCATCGCGATCAGCGCCCTTGCGTCGGCTCCTGCCGCCCTCCTCCTCGACGCTGTCAGGATCCTGGTCGAAGACGATGTTCTCTTCTCCCGCCAGCGCGACGAAGCGCTTGCCGCGTGCGCGGCCGATCAGGGTGAGACTGGCCTTGCGGGCGAGTTCGACGCCCCATTCGGTGAAGCCCGAGCGCGAGACCAGCACGGGGATGCCCATGCGCACGGTCTTGATCACCATTTCCGAGGTCAGGCGACCGGTGGTGTAGAAGATCATCTTCGCCGGATCGACATCGTTGCGGAACATCCAGCCGGCGACCTTGTCGACGGCGTTGTGCCGGCCGACATCCTCCATATAGACCAAGGGCTTGTCGGCCTCGCAGAGCACGCAGCCATGGATCGCCCCGGCCTCCAGATAGAGCGAAGGCGTGGTGTTGATCTTCTTCGTCAGCGCATAGAGCCAACTCGTGCGCAGTTGCGCCTTCGGCAACTCGAGCTCGTCGATCGCCTCCATCAAATCGCCGAAGGCCGTGCCCTGCGCGCAGCCCGAGGTCAGCGTCTTCTTCTTCAGCTTCTCCTCGAAATTGGTACGCTCCGGCGTGCGGACCACGACGACCTCGAGCTCCTCGTCGTAATCGACGGCATCGACGACATCGCCGCGCTTGAGCATGTTCTGGTTCAGCAGATAGCCGAGCGCCAGGGAATCCGGGTGGTCGCCGATCGTCATCATCGTGACGATCTCCTGCGCGTTCAGATAGAGCGTCAGCGCGCGTTCGGTGACGACGCGGGTCTCGACCGCGGCGCCGGTCTGGTCGATACCGGAGACGGTCGCGCCCAGCCGCGGCGCCTGCGGATCGGGCCGGACGAGGTAATCGTCGAGAAAGCTCATATCCTGCGCCATGATGACTGCTCCTGTCGGCGGCGGTCAGGCGTCAGCGCGCGCCAGCGACAGCGCCCAGGCCTCGATCCGGTCCGGCTCGCCGGGAAGCTCGGTCCAGTCGTCGCCGGCAAAGTCGCGCCAGGCGGCCAGGAAATCCTGCCGCACGGCGATCAGCAGCGGCATGCCGGCCATCAGCGCCGCTGCGATTTCCTGGCGCAATCCCTGACCCAGCATTTCCTGGCGGCCGAACTTGTTGACGATGAAGAGATCGGCCCCGCCGGCCAGAGCAGCCGTCAGCGCGCCGCCGGCCGCGGCAAGGCCGCTCGCGTCGAGCCTGCATCCGGTCGATGCCGCGCCGCGGTTCTCGCTGATCGGAAAGCGGTGCCCGCTGGCCAGATCCTCCAGCGCCATCGACAGGCAGCCCTGCTCACAGGTGCCGTCATTGTGCTGCACGACGCCGCCCAGCCGCAGGCCGCGCGCCTTCAGACGCAGCGCGAGAGCGGCCATGAAATCGTCGATCTGGAACCCGGAGGAATAGGGGATAGCGGCCAGCAGCGTCATGACGACGTCATCCCATGAAAATGCCCGCCACGAAAGCGCTTCTGCGGCCAGAGCGCTTTCGTCGCAGGCGGAGTCATACGAGATGCCGGCGCAGTGTTGCGCGGGCCCTACAGTCGCGCCCGCGCCGGCCGGTTACGGTAAAACCGTTCTCTCTCCGGCGCTTTTTCCGGCGGAGAGCTTCGTTCGGTCTTTCAATCCATGTCCCATCGCCGCGCCCAGACCCCGCTCGACCCCGCCGCCGACGCGGCCCTGCTGCTGCGCCGTATCGGCTTCGGCACGCTGGCGCTCGTGCTGCCAATCGCGTCGCTGGTCTCGCGCCGCGCCGCCGTCGTGCTCGCGCCGATCGGAGTCGTGCTGCTGGTCATCGCGGCACTGATCGAGGACCCGCGCGGGTTCGGCGCGACGCTGAGGCGCTCGCTGCTGAGCCTGCCCGGCATGATCCTGATCGGCCTTGCCGGCTGGGCGGCGCTGTCGCTGGTCTGGAGCCCCTTCACCGCCTCGGCGACAGAGAAGGCCGGCAATCTCGTGCTCGCCGTCGTGCTCGGCTTTTGCGGCAATGCGGCGCTGCCGGAGCGAATGCGCGCCTCGAATCTCAATCTCGCGGCGCTGGGCACCGGCATTGCAGGGGCCTTCGCGCTGGCACTGATCGTGATCGCGGCACTGCGCCACGCCGACACCGATGCAGGGGTCGAGCGCGGCATCAGCGTCATCCTGATCATGGCCTGGCCCGCTCTGGCCTGGCTGCTCTCGCGCGAACGGGGCCTGAGCGCGGTCGGGCTTGCACTCGTCGTCGGCCTGCTCGCGCTGACGCGCTTCGAGGACGGCGAAGCCGTCGCGATGATCTGCGGGGCCGTCGCCTTCGGGGCCGTCAGCGCCGATCGCGAGACGGCCTCGAGCATCATCGCCGCGATCATCGCCGGGCTGATGCTGATCGCGCCGCTGCTGCCCTTCCTGGCGATGCCGATCATCTCCAGCTTTCCGCAGGGATCGGGCGACTTCGCGCAATCGCTGGCGATCTGGGCCGATGTCGTCAGCCGCGAACCCTTCCGCCTCGTCACCGGACACGGGCTCGACACCGTGCTGCGCGGCCGGATGATCGGCGCCCTGCCGCAACCGGCGCCGACGACGCTGCTGTTCGAGACCTGGTATGAACTCGGCGTCGTCGGCGCGGCGGCCGCCTCGTCCTGCCTGTATTTCGCGATCCGCGCAGCGGGGCGCATGCCCGGCGCGCTGGCGGCCGGCGGCGTTGCCGCCTTCACCACCGCGTTTGCGCTCAGCGCGCTTGGCTTTGCGACTTTGCAGCCCTGGTGGCTGATGACGCTGACAGCGGTTGTGCTGATGTTCGGCGCCATCGCGCGCGGGCAATATCGCACCGATCGCCCGGTCGCGCCGCTGCCGCTGAAGCCCGCCGGCACCAGCCGCCCCAAGGCTGGCACGAACGCCTGAGCTTGGCTTCAGGCCGCCGCCTCGCGCCCCTGGTTCACGGCATGGCACGCGACGCCGTCGATGACCGGCGGCGCCTCGACCCGGCAGCGATCGAAGACCAGCGGGCAGCGCGGGTGGAAGGTGCAGCCCGCGGGTGGGCTGATCGGGTTGGGGATCTCGCCCTTCACGCCTTCGCGCGACTTTCCGGTCATGGCGAGGTCGGGCACCGCGTCGAGCAGCATGCGGGTATAGGGATGGCGCGGGTTCGAGAAGAGCTGGCGGCTCTCCGAGACCTCGACGAGGCGGCCGAGATACATCACGCCGATCCGCGTCGCCATGTGCCGGACCACGGCGAGGTTGTGCGAGATGAACAGATAGGTCAGCCCGAACTGCTCCTGCAGGTCGCGCATCAGGTTGAGGATCTGCGCCTGGACCGAGACGTCGAGCGCCGAGGTCGGCTCGTCGCAGACGATGAACTCGGCATTGGAGGCGAGCGCGCGGGCAATCGCGATGCGCTGGCGCTGGCCGCCGGAGAATTCATGCGGGAACTTGATGCGGTCGTCGGGGTGGAGGCCGACCAGCGTCAGCAATTCGCCGACGCGAGCCTCGATCGCCGCCTCGCCCGCGACGATGTCGAAGGCGCGGATCGGCTCGGCGATGATCCGCCCGACGCGCCAGCGCGGATTGAGCGAGGCGTAAGGGTCCTGGAAGATCATCTGGATGCGGCGGCGCAGGCGCTGGCGCTCCTGGGCGACCGCGACGTCATTCATCGAGACGCCGGCGATCGTGACCGTGCCGTCGGAGGGCGGCAGGAGACCGACGACCATGCGCGCCACCGTCGATTTGCCCGAGCCGGATTCGCCGACGAGGGCAAAGGTCTCGCCTTTGCGGATGTCGAAGGAGACGCCGTCGACAGCCCTAAGATATTGCCGCGGCGCGTTCTCCAGCATCCGGTTGAGCCAGGGCTTCGAGACGTCGAAGACGCGGCGCAGGTCGCGGACCTCGACGAAGGGCGCTTCACTCACGCTGCGATCTCCGAACTGCTCTCATCGTAGAGATGGCAAGCGACCTTGCGGTCCCCAACCGCAATCAGTTCGGGGCGCTCGACATGGCAGCGCGCGAAGGCCTGCGAACAGCGTGGATTGAAGGCGCAGCCGGGCGGAATCGCCGAGAGACGCGGCATCGTGCCGGGGATCTGGACAAGCCGTTTCGCCTCGCCTTCGAGCGAGGGGATCGCGCCCATCAGGCCCTTGGCATAGGGGTGGAGCGGCGCTTTCACGACGTCGCGGACGGGGCCGATCTCGGCGACGCGGCCGGCATACATCACGGCGACGCGGTCGGCGGTCTCGGCGATGACGCCCATGTCGTGGGTGACGAGCATGACCGAGGTGCCGCGCTCCTTGCAGAGCCGCTTGATGAGCGCGATGATCTGCGCCTGCACGGAGACGTCGAGCGCGGTGGTCGGCTCGTCGGCGATAATGAAATCCGGCTCGGCGCAGAGCGCCAGCGCAATGACGACGCGCTGGCGCATGCCGCCGGAGAATTCGTGCGGATATGAGTCGATGCGCCGTTCGGGTGCGGGGATGCCGACCTCGTCGAGCAGCGCGATGGCGCGGGCGCGGGCCTGCGCGGCGCTGAGATCGGTATGGACGCGGATCGTCTCGATCAGCTGCTCGCTGATGCGATAGAGCGGGTTCAGGCTGGTCAGCGGGTCCTGGAAGATCATGCCGATGCGCCTGCCGCGAATTTTTCGCATGGCCTCAGGGGCCAGGTTGTCGATCCGCTCACCCGAGAGCACGACCTGCCCGCCGGCGATCCGGCCGGGCGGGTCGATCAGGCCGATGATGGCCGAGCCCGTCACGGACTTGCCGGCGCCGGACTCACCGACGACGCCGAGCACCTCGCCGCGCGCGACGTCGAAGGAGATGCGATCCAGCGCGCGCAGCGTGCCGCGGCGGGTGACGAACTCGACGGTAAGGTCGCGGACGGAGAGGACGGGAGTGCTCAACGGAGCTTATTTTCCACATGCGCCTCGAATTTCTTGCCAAAATTATCGACAAACGAGCGCCAGTTCCAAACTTCACCCTGAGTCATCTTAAAAACATCACCTCCCACTTGGTATTCGAAGTTTATTTTTCCGTGAGCAATCCGATTTCTTATCGTATTCAACACACCTAGATATTTCATGTCTTCACTGCAATTTTCACTATCAAAGCAAAAATCTTCCATCAAATTGATAATTCCTACGCGAAGAAAAAGCCTGTTTATATTGTCTTTCGTTGGATTGCCCCAATGACCAACCAATTTCCAGAATTTTTCGACATCATCATCTGATTTAATATGCAAGAATTTCTTCTTTACAGAACTCTTAAATACATCTTCTACATATGATTGCATCATTGCTGACATCAAAACGATTGCGCTCGCGAATATCTCAGCTCCGAACCTATGCGGAATTGACTTTCCTGGATTATCTTTCCTATGTCTATCTTTGTAGACACTATGTGAATGAAGTATGACATCAATAGGCTCAAGATTTAGAGTAATCATAATCACCTCAATTTTGGATTCAAAGCGTCGCGCAGCCAGTCGCCGAACAGGTTGATCGACAAGGCGAGCAGCACCAGCACCAGCGAGGGGAAGAGCAGGATCCACCACTCGCCCGAGAAGAGATATTGCTGGCCGAAGCGGATCAGGGTGCCGAGCGAGGGCTGCGTCGGGGGCATGCCGACGCCGAGGAAGGACAGCGTCGCCTCCTCGATGACGGCAAGCGCCAGGTTGATCGTGGCGATGACCAGCACCGGGCCGGCGACATTGGGCAGGACGTGCTTGAGCATCACCGGCCAGGCCTTGAGGCCGATCAGCCGGGCGGCGTCGACATAGACCTTGTTCTTCTCGACCAGGGTCGAGCCGCGCACGGTGCGGGCATATTGCGCCCAGTTCGACAAACCGATGGCGACGACGAGCACGAGCAGCGTCATGCGCTCCTGCAAGGCCGGCGGGATCAGCCCGCGCGCCACGCCGAAGACCAGCAGCGCCACGAGGATCGCGGGAAAGGAGAGCTGGACGTCGGCGACGCGCATGATCAGCGCCTCGGTGCGGCCGCCGAGGTAGCCAGCGACGAGCCCGAGGCCGACGCCGATGACCAGCGAGAACAGCACCGAGGCGGCGCCGACCAGCAGGGAGACGCGCGAGCCGTAGAGGATGGCCGAGAAGATGTCGCGCCCTTGCGCATCCGAGCCGAGCCAGAAGGTCTTGCCGGTGATCTCGTTGGGCTCCATCGGCCGCGAGAAGCCGTCCGAGAGATCGAGCGAGGCGGGATCGAAGGGGTCGTAAGGGGCGATCAGCGGCGCCGCGACCGCGGCCAGCACCAGAAGCAGCGCCAGCAGCGTGGCGGCGACCGTGACCGGCGAGGAGCGGAAGGAGAAGGCGAGATCGGAATCCCACCAGCGCGCGAGCCGGCCGGGTGCGATCTGCTTGGGGAGGGGCGTGCTGCTCATCTCGACCTCACTTCGCCATCGCCGGATTGCCGCTGCGCAGGCGCGGGTCGAGCGCGACATAGATGAGATCGACGATGAGCGAGGTCAGCACGAAGACGAAGGCCACGAACAGCAGATAGGCCGACATCACCGGCACGTCGACGAACTGCACGGCGTTGACGAAGAGCGCGCCCAGCCCAGGCCACTGGAACACCGTCTCGGTGACGATGGCGAAGGCGATGACGCCGCCGAGCTGTACGCCGGCGATGGTGATGACCGGGATCAGCGTGTTGCGCAGCGCATGGCGGAACTCGATGCGGCGCTCGGGGATGCCGCGCGCCCGGGCGAAGCGGATGAAATCGGCCCGCATCACCTCCAGCATCTCGGAGCGGACGAGGCGCATGATCAAGGTGAGCTGGAGGAAGCCGAGCGTCAGCACCGGCATGATCAGCGATTTGAGGCCGCTGAGGGTCAGCAGGCCAGTGCTCCACCAGCCCAGCGCCACGGTGTCGCCGCGCCCGAAAGAGGGCAGCCAGCGCAATTCGACGGCAAAGATGTAGATCAGCCCGATGCCGATCAGGAAGGTCGGCAGGCTGACGCCGATCAGCGAGAGCGACATCACGAGATTGGCGATCCAGCCGTCGCGCCGGATCGCGGCGTAGACGCCCAGCGCGACGCCCAGCACGAAGGCGAAGATCGCCGAGAGTACCGCGAGTTCCACCGTGGCAGGCAAGCGCTCCAGGATGAGCGAGGAGACCTTGCGGCCCTGGCGGTAGGAGATGCCGAAATCGCCCTGCGCCGCATCAGCCACGAAGCGGGCGAACTGCAGCGGAACGGGGTCGTTGAGGCCGAGCCGCTCGGTGAGCTCGGCACGGTCCTGCAGCGTCGCCTCCTGGCCGAGCATGTTGACGACGGGGTCGCCGACGAAGCGGAACATCGAGAAGGCGATGAAGGCGACGGCCAGCATCACCACCAGCCCCTGCATCAGCGAGCGCAGGATATAGGCGAGCATCGCGGGGTTACTTTCCGATCATCGACAAGGCCATTCTGCCCGTCCTTGCAAAACAGACGCCGTCATCCCGGGCGAAGCGAAGCGGAGACCCGGGATCCATGCCGGAACGGCTCAGGCATGGATCCCGGATCGACGCCGCTGCGCGGCTTGTCCGGGATGACGGTCAGGTTCACGAGGGCAGGCAGGATACGCCTACGACCCCTTGAAGCTCACCATCTTGAGCTTCGGGTTGTTGCCGACGTCGACGGGAATATCGAGCGCGGTGCCCATCGCGTAGCTCAGCGACTGATGGTGGATCGGCAGGTAGATCGTCTCGTCCTTCAGCCGGGTCCAGAGCTTGGCGATGGTCGCGTCGCGCTTGGGGATATCGACCTCCCGGGAGAGCGACTGGATCATCGCATCGACCTCGGCATCCTTGAAGCCGGTGGCGTTCCAGGAGCCCTGCGAGCCCGTGCGGGAATGATACATGTAGGAGAAGATGTAGTCGGAATCGTAGGTCGGGACGCCCCAGCCGACGAGGTAGAACTCGGTCTCCGCCGGGTTCTTCTGGATCAGGTTGAAGTGGATCGACTTCGACTGCGAGACCAGGTTCACCTTGATGCCGATCTGGCCGAACATGCCGACGGCCGCCTGGCAGATACCCTCGTCATTGACGTAGCGGTCATTGGGGCAGTGCAGCGTGGTCGAGAAACCGGCGGGATAGCCGGCTTCCGCCAGCAGCGCCTTGGCCTTGGCGACGTCGGTCGGCGGCGCCGCGTCGAGTTCCTTGGTCCAGCCATTGACGAAGGGCGGCATGATGACGCCGGTCGGCACCGACTCGCCACGCATCACGACGCGCTGGATCGCCGGGCGGTTGATCGCCATGTTGAGCGCCTGGCGGACCTTCTTGTCGGCAAAGGGGTTTTTGCCCTGGACATCGTCGCCCTTCAGATCGGCGGAGGCGACGTCCATGCCGAAGAAGATGGTGCGGTTCTCGGCGCCCGAATTGACCCTGAGCTTCGGCTGGGTCTTGAGCCTGGCGATGTCCTGCACCGGCACGTCCTGGACGAAATCGACCTCGCCGGAGAGCAGCGCTGCGACGCGGGTGGCGTCCTGCTTGATCGGCACCAAGGTCAGCTCGGTGATCTCGAGCGGCACCTTGGCCTTGTTCCAGTAGGCGTCGTTGCGCTTCATCACGGTCTTCACATCGGCCTCTCGCGAGACCAGCGTGAACGGGCCGGTGCCATTGGCGTTGCGGACGGCGAAGTTTTCTTCCTTGTTCTTGAAATCCTGGGCCTTGGTGGCGTTGTTCTTCTCGGCCCATGCCTTGCTCATGATGCGGATCGAGGAGGTGTTGTTGACCAGCAGCGGGTTCGGCCCCTTGGTCTTGATCCGGACCGTCAGGTCGTCGACCTTGCTGACCTTCTCGACCGAGGTCAGATAGCCCTTGAAGTCGGAGGTCGGCTGCATGGCGCGCTCATAGGAGAACACCACGTCATCGGCCGTGAAGGCCGCGCCGTCGTGGAATTTGACGCCCGATTCGAGCTTGAACTCCCAGGTCGTCGGATCGTCGGGCAGCACCCGCCAGGACGAGGCGAGCAGAGGCAGGAGCTTGCCGGCATGGTCGCGCTCGGTCAGGCTTTCGTAGATGTGCTGGTTGAGCGAGGTAGTGGGACCTTCGTTCTGGCCATGCGGATCGATCGTGAGGGCATCGCCCGCTGCCGCCCATTTCAGCGGCCGGGCCTCGGCGGCGCCCAGCGCCAGCGTCGAGACCCCGAGCAGGATGGCGGCCACGTGAAGAAAACGAGGTTTCATAAGGTGATGCCTCCCTCTGGGCGATCGATCGCCGGACCCGACAAGCCGCCGATGTTAGGGGCAGACCACGCGCGAGTCACGGGTCGAATGCGCGCGGGATGCATGGGTGGAAGCAGGCGGTGCGCGATGTTGCGGCAGGACAGCGGATTTGCCGGAGGTATATAGTGAAGGACGGTCGGCGGTGACCGCACGCAGGGTCCGCAGCGACCAGAAGCTCTCCCGCGGCACGGGTGGTCGGCCTGTGTTCAAATCTATCCAGCAAGAGTACCCTCAAGACGAGGCGAAGCCCTTGATCTGGTTTGACCGGAGCTGGGAGCCGCGTCGGCTACTGGAACAGGAAGTAGCTGTCGTCGATGGCGGCCGCGGTGACGCCGCCGACGCGGAACATGAAGTTGCCCTGGACATAGACGTCGGTGTCGGCGCCGTTCTGCAGGACCTGGAGCAGCCCAGCGGCGCGTGGGGCGGTGCCGGCGTAGCCGATGGTGTCGAAGTAAGGCCGCAGGTCGAAGAAGTCCTTGTTGCCGCCTTCGTTGAGCTGCTGAATGAAGTCCCCGCCATCGCCGACATTGTAGATGAAGGTGTCGGAGCCAATGCCACCGCGCAGGACGTCGCCGCCGGCCCCGCCAGTGATGACGTCGTTGCCGGCCTCCCCGAACAGGATGTCGATGCCGTCGCCGCCGAGGATGGTGTCGATGCCGCCACCGCCTGCAATGGCATCGCCGCCGCCCAAGCCTAGCAGCGTGTTGTTGGCGCCGTCGCCAACGATAACGTCGGCGAACTGCGAGCCGATGACGCCCTCGATCGAGATGAAGACATCTCCAGCGGCGTCGCCCGTATTGGCGGATGAATCGGCGAGGCTGATGGTGACGGCACCTCCGAGGTCGTAACGGGTGAAGTCGAAGCCGTTGCCACCATCGAGCCGGTCGAGATTGCCGCCGCCCATCAACTGGTCGTTATCGTCACCGCCTGCGAGGTCATCGGCGCCAACACCGCCGAACAGAGTGTCGTTGCCCGCTCCGCCAACGACCTGTCCGAACTGCAAGCCGTTGCGGCCGTCGAAGAAGCCGTTTCCGGCGCCCATTGCGACAGCGGCCGGCCCCTGCAGAAAGCCGTTATTGATGATCGTATCGTTGTTCCCGCCAAGAACAATCGCAGCTTCTGAGGTGCCATAGATATAGCCGTTGTTAGTCACGAGCGTGTTGCCCAGCGAATATATGCCTGCAATACCGTAAATCGTTCCGGAATTCGTGACATTAAGGCTAGAAGAAAAATCTTCTGCAAAGACGGCCCTAAATGAAGATCCGACTATGGTGCCCGTGTTGACGATAGTATAAATGCCGCTAAATTCTATGCTGATGCCCAGAGAATTTCCGAATATGCTGCCGCCGTTGTAAATGACGGCGTTCATTGAGGGTCCAATCAGGAGCCCGTGGTTGGTCAGGCCCGTGATTACGCCAGTGTTAGCAAGACTGATGCCTTGAACGCCACCGACTGTCATTCCGTTGGTACGGCCCATGATATTGCTTGTCGCGAAAAGGGTGATGTCGGCTGTCGTGCCAAACGAGACGACGCCATTTTCAAAGTCGCCGATAATTGTCCCGCTATTGCCAAATGCACCGCCATTGTTAAGCAGCACACCGGTATATTCGCCGTAGACAAAGCCTGTTGCTCCGATCGTGAGCTTCTGTCCAGCGCCGCTCAGTTCAATGGCACGCGTGCCCGCTCCAGCGCTGATGACATTGCCGTCGATCGAAATCGTGTTCGTCCCCCCCGCGCCAGTGATCGCTTTGGCGCCTGGCCCCGTGACGGCGACGCTGCCACCCTTTTGGACATTCAGGATGTCGCCAGCGTTGATCGTGAGCGGCACGGTGAAGCCCGTTGCAACGTTGTAGGTGGCCATCGTACGTCCTCGATCCTCAGAGCTAAGGCCGACCTATGGCGTGGGCGCCGTCCGAGCGCGACGGCATTCTGAGCCCAGCCGTATTTTCCTGCCGGATCTGTCTATCGGCTGCCGGATCTGTCTAGTAAGCTGAAGCTCAGGCGAACATGGCCGGCACTGGGGATATCGATGGCCGCGCCTATGATCGATCCCGGCGCGCTGGCGATGTTCGATGTCGTCCGGGCCAGCGATCCAGAGACGCTGAACGGACAGTTTCAGGTATCCGAACGGGCCGCACAATCAAGCCGCATCTACACCTACGAATTGCGGGATCCCACGTTGTGGTGCCAGCGATTCAGTCAGCCGATCTTCACGCTTGCGTCGCGCCACGCTGGGACGATCCTTGCGAGCTACGCTGATAGCCGCTTCGCCACGGCTGTCTCAGTCGATGGTGACGACGGCGGGCTTTACTGCTTCACGACGATGCTCGCTGGCCGCATAAGTCTTGAAAAGGACGGAAGATCCACGGTTGCCACACGCCGATCGGGCCTCGCCTGGCGTCCTGGCCCGGGCGGCCGCCTCCTGATCAGCGACGACAATTCGCGAACCAACGTGTTCTTCAAGGTGGCGGAGATGGAGCGCGCGCTCGAACATCTTCTCGATGACCGCCTGCAGCAACCCCTCGATTTCGCGCCTCATCTCGATTGGAGCAACGGGCTCGTAGCCAGCCTGAAACATCAGCTCGACTTCGTCATGGATGAGTTCCAGCGCGAGGACGGCATAGCCAGCAACCCGCTGGCGCTTGCATCCTTCACTGACTTTCTGGTCTCGCTGGCCCTGCGCGGCGCTGCACACAACTATTCTGATCGGCTGGCGAACACAGCCGGGAGTGCAGTTCCTGCCTATCTTCGGCGCGCGGAGGATTTCATGCACGCCTCAGCCACGCAGCCGATCCAACTGACGGATGTCGCAGCGGCTGCCGGATGCAGTTTGCGAACCTTGACGGCGGTGTTCAAGCATTTCCGCGCCAAGACACCACTGGCTGTGCTGCACGCAATCCGGCTCGACCTGGCGCGCGACGAACTGGCTCTTGGCCCTTCGGACGTGGCGATGACGATCGTTGCCCGCCGATACGGTTTCACCAACATGGCCCGGTTCTCTGTCGCCTTCCAACGCCGGTTCGGCGAGACACCGACGCAGGCGGCAAGAGGGCGTCCAATCGGTTGAAACTCATGCCGGGCGACGTTGCCGAGACCTGAATTTGCCGCCTGAACGACGCTGGAGGGAGAGCTCCCCACGCCTGCAACAAGGGCGAGGCGCTCGCGTCGTCACGTCCTTCACCCCACCCAACACCCTACCGCGCCAACTCCCCGATGACCCCGCGCACGAAGACGGCCCCGGCGTCGAGCTGCGCCACGGTGATGAACTCGTCGGGCTGATGCGCCTGGGCGATGTCGCCGGGGCCGCAGACCACGGTCGACCAGCCCTCGCCCTGGAACAGCCCGCCTTCGGTGCCATAGGCCACGACATGACTGCCATTGTCGCCGGTCAGCCGGCGGGCCAGCGCCTCGGCTGCGCCATCGACCTCGGGGCCAAGCGGCGGCGTCGAGGAGGTGATCTCGACCGTGATGCCGGTTTCGGGCGCGATCGCCTGCATCTGCGCCTCGAGTTCGGCCACCCTAGCCTTGTAGCGCCCGACATAATCGACGCCCTCGTCGCCCGGCACGACGCGAACCTCATGGGCGAAGCTGCAGAGCTCGGCGGTGATGTTGACGGCGGTGCCGCCCTGGACGGTGCCGACATGGGTCGTGGTGTAGGGCGGCTCGAAGCCATTGTCGGGCGAAGTGCGGGCCTTGTTTTCCGCCATGACGACGTTGTGCCAGTGGATCAATTCGCCGGCGATCATGACGGCGGGCACGCCGACATCGACGCGGCTGGAATGGACGGCGTGGCCGCGCACGGTGGTGCGCATGCGGGTGCCGCCCTTATGGGCGGTGACGACCTGCATCATCGAGGGCTCGCCAACGATCACCGCCGAGGGCTTGAGCCCGGCCGCCGTCATCGCCTTGGCCAGGAGGCGCGCGCCGAGGCAGCCGACCTCCTCGTCATAGGACAGGGCGATGTGGATCGGCCGCTTCAGCGGCGCCGCCAGCATCTCCGGCACAAGCGCGAGCGCGATGGCGTCGAACCCCTTCATGTCGCAGGTGCCGCGGCCATAGAGCTTGCCGTCGCGCTCGGTCAGGGTCCAGGGATCCGAGGTCCAGTCCTGGCCGGCGACTGGCACGACGTCGGTGTGGCCCGAGAGCACGACGCCGCCATCCACCCTGGGGCCGATCGTGGCGTAAAGATTGGCCTTCTGCCCGTCCTCGCTGGGCACCAGCGTGCTCTCGACGCCGAGGCCCGCGAGGTAGTCGCGGCAGAAATGGATCAGGTCGAGATTGCTGCGCTGCGATTCCGTGTTGAATGAAACCAGCCTGGCCAGCATCTCCTTGGGCGTCATCTTCTGGGGTGTCATCGTCACGAGGCGGTTCTCCAGAAAAGGCGGCCCAAGGCAGGTTTCATGCCGACGGCCTTCCGGCCGGTCTCTGATATATTTTGTAGGCTTCCGCAGCCCGCCTGCCAACGGCGCGTTTCCGTGAGCAGCAATGCGCCCCTATAAGGGGAGGACGAAGCAAGAGGCGCAGGCATGAATTTCGACGTCACTCTGGGCGATGTCCAGGCCGCCGCGGCGCGCATCGCAGGCAAGATCAGGCGCACGCCGACCTATCACAGCGCCGGCCTCTCGGCCCGGCTCGGCGTCGAGACCGTGGTCAAGGTCGAGAGCCTGCAGCTCGGCGGCTCGTTCAAGGTACGCGGCTGCTTCAACAAGCTGATGTCGCTGAGCGAGGCCGAGCTGGGACGCGGCGTCGTCACGGTGTCAGGCGGCAACCATGCCATCGCGGTAGCGCTGGTGGCCAGGACGATGGGCGTGCGAGCGCTGGTGCTGATGCCGGCGAACGCGGCGGCGTTCAATGTCGAGATGGCCCGCTCGCTCGGCGCCGAAGTCGAACTCACAGAGGATTCGATTTCGGCCTTCGCCAGGGCGGACGACTACGCCGCACGCGGCATGATCCATGTCCATTCCTATGACGATCCGGCGATCATCGCCGGCCATGGCTCGCTCGGGCTCGAACTCGCCAACGATGCCGGCGGCCGGCTCGACCATGTCTTCATCTCGATCGGCGGCGGCGGCTTTGCCGCCGGCGTCGGCGCTGCAATGAAGGGGCTCGATCCGGCGCTGCGCATCCATGGCGTCGAGACGGACGGCGCGACCACGATGACGCAGGCGCTGGCGGCCGGAAAGCCGGTTCCGATCCGCTCGACCTCGATCGCCCGGACACTCGGCGCTCCCTTCGCGACGGAGCGGACGATGGCGGCAGCGCGCCAGTTCATCGAGGACATCATCGTCGTGCCCGACGCGGAAGCCGTGCGCGAGATCACCTGGGTGCTGCAGAATGGGCGCGTGCTGCTGGAGCCTGCGGCGGCCTGCGTGGTCGCGGCAGCGCAGGCGCGCAAGGAGATGTTCAAGCCCGGCGAGCGCGTCGGCCTCGTGCTCTGCGGCTCGAATGTGGCGCTCGACGACATCGCCGCCTGGCGGACGCAGTTCGGGGTCTAGGCTGACGTGCCGATGGCGCGCATCCGGGTCGCGGCGCCATGTCTTGACGCTGCGCGGCGTTCGGGGTTCTGGAAGATATATTGCCGTGCCCGCGCGATCAGGCGGGGGCCGTTCCGGCGGGCGCGGACAGACTGTGAGGGATGACATGACGATTCTCGACCACAAGACGCAGCCGCAGGACAAATGGCGCGACGGCGTGATGACCGAAATGCGGGTCTCGGCTCTCGTCCAGAGCCGGCAGCTCTGCATCTTCGAGCAGTTCTGCGATCCCGGCCTCGGCGCGCCGATGCATATCCATGCCGTCGAGGAGGTGCTTGAGGTCATGGGCGGCACGGCGGAAATCTATCTGCGCGACCAGACCATGGTCGTCACCGCCAACCAGTCGGTGCTGATCCCGGCCGGCGCCCGCCACGGCTTCAAGAACATCGGCACCGAGACGCTCCATGTGCGCGCGACGCTGGCCGCCGCGATCTTCGAGGCGTCCTATGACGACCGCAACGAGCTGTCGCGCCGCTACGTTCCCGCTGATGCCTGACCGGCCCTGCGCCAGCCTTCAAGACCCGCGCCTCCGCCGCCTGCGGACCACCTCCCGACATTCGAGGACATGATGCCCAAAGCCGAACTCATCGCCGCGCTTCATCCCGAGATCACCGCGATCCGCCGCGATCTGCACCGTCACCCTGAGCTGATGTACGACGTCCACCGCACCGCCGGCATCGTCGCGCAAAAGCTGACCGAATGGGGGGTCGACGAGGTCGTGGCCGGCCTCGGCAAGACCGGCGTCGTCGGCGTCATCAAGGGTCGCAACCAGGGTTCCGGCAAGGTCGTCGCGATGCGTGCCGACATGGACGCGCTGCCGATCCATGAGGAGACCAATCTCGAGCATCGCTCGACCGTGCCGGGCAAGATGCACGCCTGCGGTCATGACGGCCACACCGCCATGCTGCTCGGTGCGGCCAAGTACCTCGCCGAGACGCGCGACTTCGACGGCACGGCGATCGTAATCTTCCAGCCCGCGGAGGAAGGCGGCGCCGGGGCCAAGGCGATGATCGACGACGGACTGATGACCCGCTTCGGCGTGCAGGAGGTCTACGGCATGCACAACAAGCCGGGCTTGGCCGTCGGCCAGTTCGACGTGCGCAAGGGCCCGACCATGGCCGCAGCCGACCGCATCCACCTCAAGATCGAGGGCAAGGGCGGACATGCCGCCGCGCCGCACCGCGTCAACGATCCGATCGTCGCCGCCTGCCAGCTCGTCACTGCCCTGCAGACGGTGTCCTCACGCAATGCCGACCCGCTGGATTCGATCGTCGTCTCGGTCACGGCGCTGCTCGCCGGCGAGGCTTTCAACGTCATTCCGCAGACGGTCGAGATCAAGGGCTCGGTGCGGACGCTGACGCCGCAGATGCGCGAGCTCGCGCAGAAGCGCATCAAGGAGATCACTGACGGCATCCTGACCGCCTTCGGCATGACCTACACACTCGACTACCATCTCGGTTATCCCGTGACCTTCAACCACGCGGCGCAGGCCGATTTCGTGGTCGGCACGATCGAGGCCGCCTTCGGGCCGGGCACCGTCGACACCACCGTGCCGCCGACCATGGGCTCGGAGGATTTCTCCTACATGCTGGAGGAGCGCCCCGGCGCCTTCATCAATATCGGCAATGGCGACTCGGCCGGCCTCCATCACCCGGCCTACGAGTTCAACGATGCGGTGATCCCGGTCGGCGTGACCTATTGGGCCAACCTGATCGAGACCGCGATGCCGGCCCGGACCTGAGGGGCACGTCTACATGCATGACATCGATTGCCTGGTGATCGGGGCCGGCGTCGTCGGGCTCGCTGCGGCTCGCGCTTTGGCGCTGGCCGGCCGCGATGTCGTCATCGCCGAGGCGGCGGACGGCATCGGCACGCAGACCTCCGCGCGCAATAGCGAGGTCATCCATGCCGGGATCTACTACCCGCCGGGCTCGCTGAAGGCTCGGGTCTGCGTCGAGGGGCGCAAGCAACTCTACATCTATCTCCGCGAGCGCGGCCTGCCGCACAAGGCCTGCGGCAAGCTGATCGTCGCTACGTCGGCCGCGCAGAAGCCGGCGCTGGAGACGATCATGGCCCGGGCGCAGGCGTCCGGCGTCGAGACGCTGCGCTGGCTCGATGCCGGCGAGGCCAAGGCGATGGAGCCGGAGGTGCGCTGCGAGATCGCCCTGCTCTCCCCCGACACCGGCGTCGTCGACAGCCACGCCCTGATGCTGTCGCTGCTCGGCGAATGCGAGGCGGCGGGAGGGTCACTGGCGCTGAATACGCCGATCGCCGGCTGGCGGCGCGAGGCTGATGGTTTCAGCGTCGATTTCGGCGGCGAGGACCCGACGACCTATTCGGTGAAGACGATCGTCAATTCGGCCGGCCATGGCGCGCCGCGGCTGCTACGGACGCTCGACGGGTTTCCGCCTGAGCACATTCCAAAGCAGTCCTTCGCCAAGGGCAATTACTTCGCATTGCTGGGCAAGCAGCCCTTCTCGCATCTGGTCTATCCGGTGCCCGAGGCGGCGGGGCTGGGCATCCATGCCACCATCGACATGGGCGGGCGGGTCAAGTTCGGGCCGGATGTCGAATGGGTCGATGACGACCAGGACCTGGTCGTCGATCCCCAGCGGGCCGAGAAATTCTACGCCGCGATCCGGACTTACTGGCCGGCACTGGCCGACGGCTCGCTCGTCGCCGATTATGCCGGCATCCGGCCGAAGCTGCATGGGCCGACCGAGCCGATGCCGGATTTCCGCATCGACGGGCCGGAGGTCCATGGCGTCGCCGGGCTCGTCAACCTGTTGGGTATCGAGAGCCCGGGACTGACCAGTTCGCTGGCGATCGCGGATCTCGTGGTCGAGCGGCTGGCGGTCCGCTGATCTCAGATCACGGCGGCGCCGAGTTCCGCTTGCCAATGCGCAAGACGGCTCTTCAGGATGCGGTCCCGCAGATAGGGATCGCTCTCCTCCTCCAACGCTTCGACGGTCTCCAGCACGAAACTCTCGGCGCCGTGCAGCAGCCACGCCTCCTGCAGCGCGCGATGGCGATGGCTGCCCTGGCGCAGCGTGAACCAGATGCGGTTCTCGATCTTGTCGAGGTTGGGGGTCTGACCTAGCCACATCTCGCCATTCGCGAGGCAACGGACCCGATAAATGCCAGCTGCGACCTTGCGTTCCTTGTAGGCCGCAAGCGCAGCCCTCCTATCCAAACTCGTCATGCACCCTGTCCATCTAAAACGCTTTTCACTGGACAGGCAAATATCACCCGGGTATTAATTGCGCAAGATTTTTATCCGGATCAAAATTCATGACAGAGCACACCATGTCGCCGCCACCCCGCTCCTGCTGGGCATTTCAGGACGATCACCTGTTGGCCGAGGGCGCTTTGGCAGATGTCGCCGCCGCCGTGCGGGCCGCCATCGCGGAGAACCCCGAAGCTGCGATCGTGACCTTCGACGACCAGACGGGCGCGGTGATCGATCTCGACCTACGCGGCTCGGCCCAGGACGTGCAGGCGCGGTATTCGGCTTTCCATGACGCGAGTGCTGCGGTCGCTGAAGCAGGGACAGCGGCGCCGGAGAACGGAATGCGAGGCAGGGGCCGCCCCAAGCTCGGCGTGGTCGCGCGCGAGATCACCTTGCTGCCGCGGCATTGGGACTGGCTGGCGACGCAACAGGGTGGCGCGTCCCATGCCTTGCGGCGGCTGGTGGAAGAAGCGCGTCTGCGTGACGGCGGGCAAAGCCGCCTACGCCTCGCACGGGAGGCGTCCTATCGCTTCATGTCGGCGATGGCGGGAAACCAGCCGGGCTTCGAGGAGGCGTCCCGGGCGCTTTTCGTAGGCGATGAAGCGCGGTTCCAGACGGAGACCGCAGCCTGGCCGGTCGATATCCGCAACCACGCCCATCGTCTCGGATGGGCGGCTCCGAGGGCCGTCTGAACTATCCCCGCAGCACCTTGAACGCCTCGTGCGCTTCCTGCGCGAGTTGCGTCACGCGCTGCCAGTCTCCCGCCGCGATGGCATCGGCCGGGACGAGCCAGGAGCCACCGACGCAGATGACCTGCGGCAGGGCCAGATAGGAGGACAGGTTGGAGAGACCGACGCCGCCGGTCGGGCAGAAGCTCATCTGGGGGAACGGCCCCGACAGGGCCTTCAGAGCCGAAGGCCCTCCGGCCTGCTCGGCCGGGAAGAACTTGGCGACGGTGCGGCCGGCGGCGACGGCGCGCATACAATCCGAAGCCGTCGCGACGCCGGGCAACCAGGGCAGGCCGGCCTGCTTCAGCGCCTCGTCGACGCTCTCGCTGAAGCCGGGGCTGACGACGGCCTGCGCGCCGGCATCCTTGACCTGCGCGACCTGAGCCGGGGTGACGACCGTGCCCGCAACGGCAAGCGCCTTGGGCACCGACTTCGCAATGGCCTCGAGCGCCGCAAGCCCCGCGGGGCGGCGCAGCGTGACCTCGACGACATCGATGCCGCCGGCGACGAGAGCATGGGCGAGATCGACGGCCCGCGAGGCGTCCTCGATCACCACGACCGGAATCACGCCACAGGCCTTGAGCCGGGCAATCGCGGCAGTCTCGTCCATCGTCTCGTCTTTCAATCGATTTGAACGGCAATCCATGCGGCCGAAGCTTGGCTGGGTCTACTCTTTCGCCCAATAGACGTCGAGCCCCTGCCCGCGCGCCAGCAGGAGATCCACCGGCAGGGGTGCGGCGCGTTCGGCAGCGGTCTTCAGCACCGCTTCCTTGACCGTACCCGAGACCAGCAGGCTCGCCCAGCCGGCGCCGGTCAGCCGGCCAGGCGACAGCGAGATGCGCGGCGGCAGACCCGGCGGGCGGGCGACGACGATGCCGCTGTCGGGCGCTGCCGAGAAGGCGGACTCGCTGCCCGGAAACAGCGAGGCGATATGGCCGTCCGTGCCCATGCCGCTGACCAGCAGGTCGAGCGGCGGCGCTTCCGCCAGCTTGGCGCAAAGCACCGCGGCGGCGGCCTCGATGTCGCTGCCATGGCCGTGGAAGGAGAGGAACGCGACGCGTCCGTCGCGCAGCGGCGCGAACTGCTCGCGGATCATGCGCTCGTTGGAAGCCGCGTCATCGGCCGCGACGAAGCGCTCGTCGGTCGGCAGCAGCGTGATGTTCTCCCAAGCCAGATCACGCTCTCCCAGCGCGGCGAGAAACCGCGCCGGGGTGGTGCCGCCGGGCACGGCGAGCGACGCCCTGCTCTGCTCTGCCAGAAGCGCGCTCAGCCGGATCGAAACGGCTTCCGCCAGCGCCTCCGAGGCGTCGGCCAAAGTGGCGAAGCGATGCCAGGCGACGGTGCCGCCGATCGGAGGGATCGGCTGCATCACACGAGATCCGGATCGGCCCAGGAGCGGCCCTCGCGCTCGATCAGGCCGATTGCCTGCGAGGGCCCCCAGGAGCCAGCCGCGTAGCGATGCGGCTGCGGGCTGTAATCCTGCCAGCCGGCTATGATCGGATCGACCCAGGTCCAGGCCTGCTCGACCTCGTCGCGGTGCATGAACAGGGTCTGGTCGCCGCGGATCACATCGGTCAGCAGGCGCTCATAGGCGTCGGGCGTGCGCTCGTCGAAGGCGGTCGAATAGCGGAGGTCGAGCTGGCGGGGCACGACCTTGAGCCGGCCCGAGCCCGGCACCTTCATCATCAGCTGGAGCTGGACGCCGTCATTGGGCTGGAGCCGGATGACGAGGCGATTGGCATCGAGCCGGTCGCACGAGCCGCCGCCGAAGATCGAATGCGGCACCGGCTTGAAGGTCACCGCGATCTCGGAATAGCGCTGCGCCATGCGCTTGCCGGTGCGCAGATAGATCGGCACGCCGGCCCAGCGCCAGGTGTCGATCTCGCAGCGGATGGCCACAAAAGTCTCGGTGTTGCTGGCATGGCCGAGTTCGTCGGCATAGCCGCGCACGCGCTGGCCATCGATCTGGCCGGCGACGTATTGGCCGCGCACCGTGAAGCGCTGGACGTCGGGCCCGACGATCGGACGCAGCGCCTTGAGGACCTTGATCTTCTCGTCGCGAACGGCGCCGGCCTCGAGCATATTCGGCGGCTCGATCGCAAACAGCGTCAGCAACTGCATGAGATGGTTCTGCACCATATCGCGCATGTGCCCGGACTTGTCGTAGTAGCCGGCGCGGCTTTCCAGACCGACCGTCTCGGCCACCGTGATCTGGACATGGTCGATATCGCGGCTCGACCAGGAGCGCTCGAACAGCGTGTTGGCGAAGCGCAGCACCAACAGGTTCTGAACCGTCTCCTTGCCGAGATAATGATCGATCCGGTAGGTGCGGTCTTCCGGCAGAATCCGCGCGACCGCGTCGTTGATCTCCCGGGCCGAGGCGAGATCGCGCCCAAGCGGCTTTTCCAGGATGACGCGGGAGGTCGGCGTCAGGATGCCGGCCGCGGCGAGGTTCTCGCAGATCGGGATGAACAGGTCCGGCGGCGTCGACAGATAGAAGGAGCGGACGCGGCCGTTGTCGCCGAGCTCCTTCTTCAGCGCCCCATAGGTCTCGGGCTTGACCGCATCGAGCAGCACCGTGGTGAGACGCTGCAGGAAGGCCTGAACATCGGCCTTAGACAGACCTTCCTCGGCCAGTCTCTTGGCGACCTGCTTCGGCAGGCCTTCAACGTCTTCGGCCTTGCGGACGATGCCGAGGATGCGGCTTTCAGCTGGCAGGACGCCCTCGCGGTTGCGCTGGGCCAGCGCCGGAAAGAGCTTGCGCAAGGCAAGATCCCCGCCCGCGCCGAAGATCACGAGGTCGAAAGCCGGAACCGGCGTCCGCTCGGGGATCGTCTCGGGCCGGAGGGCGGGGTTAACGATAGCGTCCATATCTCTCATTCTCCATGCCCGGTCCCGATATCCGAGCGGCGTCCATCAGGACTCCGGACTTGCGACGAGAATGCGACCAAGACGCGTGATTGCCAAACGCTTTGCAAGCGGGGCCGGCCGACCTCAGGCGCGCCGGAAGCCCTCGCTCGCGGTCAGCAATTGCTGCGCGTAGGCGGTCTGCGGGTTGCGGGCCGCCAGCGTCGCCGCCGTCATCTCCTCGACGCCGCGGCCGAACTGCATCACCAGCAGGCGCTGGCACATATGCGCGACGACCGCGAGATCGTGGCTGACGAGGATATAGGTCAGCTTTCGCTCCTGCCGCAGGGCCTGAAGCAGGTTGAGCACCTCCGCCTGGATCGAGACGTCGAGCGCGGAGGTCGGCTCGTCGAGCAGCAGGATCGAGGGCTCGAGCACGAGCGCACGCGCGATCGCGACGCGCTGGCGCTGGCCGCCGGAGAGCTGGTGCGGATAACGAAAGCGGAAGGAGGCCGGCAGGCCGACCTCGGACATCGCCCGCCCGATCCGCTTCTCGGCATCGCCGATACCGTGGATGGCAAGCGGCTCGGCCAGCGCGTCATCGACCGTCTTCTTCGGATGCAGGGAGCCATAAGGGTCCTGGAAGACCATCTGCACGGCACGGTAGAACGCCTTGTCGCGGCGCTTGGGCTGCACCTGCCCGTCGATCGCGACCGTGCCGCTCCAGTCGGGGTTCAGCCCCGAGAGCACGCGCAGCACGGTCGACTTGCCCGAGCCGGATTCGCCGACGATGCCGTAGCTCTCGCCGGGGGAGACCGTGAAGGAGAGGTCCTTCACGACATGGGAATCGCCGAAGGAGACGTTGAGCTTTTCGACGAGGATAGTGGGTTGCGGGTTCATGCCAGCCATTGTCATGCCAGCCATGCCGGATCGCGGTTCAGGGTCGCCAGCGTCTCGCGCGGATGGTCGAGATCGGGCAGGCAGCCGAGCAGGCCGAGCGTATACGGATGACGCCGGGCGCGGGCCGATTCATCGGCGAGTTCGGCGGCCGGCATGGTCTCCATCGCCTTGCCGCCATACATCACGATGACGCGGTCGCAGAAGGACTGCACCAGATGCAGATCGTGGCTGATGAAGATCAGGCCCATGCCGCGCTGGGTGACGAGATCGTCGAGGATCTTCAGGATCTGGAGCTGCACGGTGACGTCGAGTGCCGAGGTCGGCTCGTCGGCGATCAGGATATCCGGCTCGGCAATCAGCATCATCGCGATCATGACGCGCTGGCCCATGCCGCCCGAGACCTCATGCGGATAAAGCTCGTAGACGCGCGCCGGCTCGCGAATCTGGACCTGCTCCAGCATGGCGAGGCTGCGCTGCTTCGCCTCGCGGGCGCTCGCCTTGTGGTGGACGCGATAGGCCTCGGCGATCTGGTCGCCGACCGTGCGGACCGGGTTGAGCGAGAATTTCGGATCCTGCATCACCATCGAGATATGGCGGCCGCGCAGCTTGCGGCGGGCGCGCTTGTCCATCGTCAACAGATCCTGGCCGCGATAGGTCAGGCGGTCGGCCTTCACCTCGCCGGGATGCGGGATGAGGTCGAGGATGGCGCGGCCGGTCATCGACTTGCCGGAGCCGGATTCGCCGACGATGCCCAGCCGTTCGCGGCCGAGCGTGAACGACAGGCCGCGCACCGCCTGGACGATGCCGGTCGGGGTGTGGAAATCGACGCGCAGATTGTCGAGTTCGAGGAGGGGGTGTTCCCTGGTGCTCTCATTCATGGCGCTCACCTCGCATCCATGACATCACGCAGGCCGTCGCCGAGCAGGTTGAAGCCGAGCGCGACGACGCAGATCGCCAGACCGGGGAAGGTCGCGACCCACCACTGGTCGAAGATCTGCTCGCGGCCGGCCGAGATCATCGCGCCCCATTCCGGGATCGGCGGCTGAGCGCCCAGCCCGAGGAAACCGAGGCCCGCCGCGATCAGAATGATGCCGGCCATGTCCAGCGTCGTGCGTACGATCAGCGAGGGCAGGCACATCGGCACGACATGCTTCCAGACAATGCGCCATTGCGAGGCGCCCTGCAGGCGAACCGCGGCGATATAATCCTGCTGGCGGATGATCAGCGTCTCGGCACGGGCGACGCGGGCGTAAGGCGGCCAGGCCGTGATCGCGATGGCGATGACGGCGTTCTCCAGTCCAGGGCCGAGCGCAGCCACGAAGGCGAGCGCCAGCACGAGCCGTGGGAAGGCCAGGAAGACGTCGGTGATGCGCATCAGCAGCCGGTCGACCCAGCCGCCGAGATAGCCCGAGGCTGCACCGATCAGGAGGCCGATGGGGCCGACCGTGATGACGACCAGCAGCACGATCACCAGCGTGACGCGGGTGCCGTAGACGATGCGGCTGAAGATGTCGCGGCCGAGTGAATCGGTGCCGAAGAAGTTGCCACCAGAGGGCGGCAGCAGGCGGCGGTCGAGATTCTGCGCCAGCGGATCGGCGGTCGCGATCACAGGCGCGAAGGCCGCGACCAGCAGCAGCGCGACGATGATGGCGAGCCCGACCATGGCGAGCGGATTGCGCCGGAAGGCAAGCCATTTCCGATAGGCTTGGCCAAGCCGCGCCTGACGGCGCGACTCGGGTGAATCAGTGAGGAGATAGTCTGTCCAGGTGCTCATGCCGGCCTCATCGCGTCCGGGGGTCGACGAGCCGGCCGAGGATGTCGGACAGCAGGTTGACGCCGATGAAGACCGCGCCGATCACCAGCGTGCCGCCGAGCACCGCGTTCATGTCGGCGTTGAGCAGGGAATGGGTGAGATAGCGCCCCAGGCCTGGCCAGGCGAAGATCGTCTCGGTCAGGACCGAACCCTCGAGCAGATGCATGTAGGAGACGGCAATCACCGTCACCAGCGGCACAAAGGCGTTGTGCATGGCGTGGTGCCAGACGACGCGGAATTCCGAGAGCCCCTTCACCCGTGCGGCTATGACGTATTGCTGCTGCAGCTCGGTGATCATGAAGCTGCGGGTCATGCGGCTGATATAGGCAACGCTGAGGATGCCGAGCACGGCCGATGGCAGGATGAGATGGGACCAGGCGTCGCGGAACGCCTCCCAGTCGCCCTCGATCGCGGCGTCGATGACCAGAATGCCGGTGATCGGCGTGATCAGGTCCTGGAAGGCGACGCCGGCCCGGCCGGGACCACCGACCCAGCCGAGCTTGGCGTAGAACAACAGCAGGCCCATCAGGCCGAGCCAGAAGACCGGAATCGAATAGCCGAACAGGCCGATGACGCGCGCGATCTGGTCCGGCCAGCGGCCCTGATAGACGGCTGCGAGTACGCCGAGCGGAATGCCGAGCAGGCAGCCGATCAGGGTGCCCAGCGTGGCGAGTTCCAGCGTCGCGGGGAAGACGCGCTTGATGTCGTCGACCACGGTGTTGGAGGTGAGGACCGAGCGGCCGAGATCGCCGGTGAAGACCTTGCCGGTATAGACCGCGAATTGCTTCCAGAGCGGCTTGTCGAGGCCGAGTTCGACCCGCGCCGCCTCATAGGTCTCCGGCCGCGCATTGTCGCCGACCACGGCGAGCACGGGGTCGATCGGGATGACGCGGGCGATGAAGAAGGTGATCAGCAGCAGGCCGAAGATGGTGATCGCGACCGTGCTGAGCTCGCGCGAGGCGATCTTCGCCCAGGCCTTCGCCGTGTCGCCCCATGAACGCCTGCGAACCGGGGTTTGCGCCACACTCGTCATGATCGACAGTGTCCGTTTCTTGTTGTCGTGCAGGGTCTTGTCGTAGGGCGGGCAAAATCGAGCCCGCCTCGAAGCAAAAACCCCGCCGCGGCCCTGAGAGCCGTGGCGGGGCCTGATGGCCGCAACCTCAGTTCTTCGTGATCGGCGCGTAGAAGTTGGTGTCCGAGCTCGGCCCGATGACCCAGCCCTTGACGCCCTTGCGATCGGCCGAGACCTCGACCTGCTGGAACATGATCACGAAGGGCGAGATCTTCTGGTGCTCGCGCTGGAGAGCGCCATAAACGGCGGCGCGCTTGGCGGCGTCGGTCTCAAGCACGTTGGCCTGGGTGATCTTGGTCATGTCCGGGATGTCCCAGGCATTGCGCCAGGCCAGCGTCTTGGACTTGGCGTCCTCGCCATTGTTCTCGTTGATGGCGAAGGTCTCGGCATTGGTGTGCGGATCGAGATAATCCGGGCCCCACTGGCCGATATAGATGTCGTGCGTGCGGGCGCGGTACTTCGTCAGCGTCTGCTTGCCGTCGCCCGGGATCAGTTCGAGCTTGATGCCGGCCTGGGCCCAGCTCGACTGGATCGCCTGCGCAATGTCGGTGATCGGGTTGACCGAGCGGACGTCCATCGTGACCGTGAAGCCATTGGGCAGGCCGGCCTTGGCGAGCAGCTCCTTGGCCTTGGCGGGATCGTACTTGTAGGGCTTGTCGTCGATCGCGCCGAGGAAGCCCTTGGGCAGGAAGGATTCATGGGCCTTGTAGGTACCCTCGACGATGTTGCGCTCGATCGAGGCGTAGTCGACCAGATATTTCAGCGCCTCGCGCACTTCCGGCTTGGCGAAATTGGGGTTCTTCTGGTTCAGGCCGAGATAGAGGATGTAGCCCTTGTCGCCCTGGACGATCTCGACGTCCTTGTTGGTCTTGACGGCGGCGAGCTGGTCCTTGGAGAGATTGCGGGCGATGTCGATGTCGCCCTTCTCGAGCAGCAGGCGCTGCGAGGCCGGCTCGGCGACATGGCGCACGACGATGCGCTTGCTCTTCGGCGCACCCTTGTACCAGCTCTCATTGGCGTCGAGCGCATATTGCTCGTTGGGACGATAGGCGCGGACCTTGTAGGCACCCGAGCCGGCCGAATTGAGCTTCAGCCAGCCATTGCCCCAGTCGCCGTCCTTCTCATTGGCCTTGACCAGCTTGGTGTCGACGATCGAGGCAACGCCCGAGGTCAGGCAGTTCAGGAAGAAGGTCGGCGCGAAGGGCTTGGAGACCGTGATGACCAGAGTACCGTCATCGGTCGCCTTCACCTTCTCCAGGACGTTGTCCTTGGTGAAGCCGAACTGCGCCAGGATGAAGCCCGGCGACTTGTTCAGCGTCACAGCGCGCTGGAAGGAATAGACCACGTCAGCCGCGGTCAGCGGATTGCCGGAGTGGAATTTCACGCCGGGACGGAGCTTGAAGGTGTAGGTCAGGTTGTCGGGCGTGACACTCCAGCTCTGGGCGATCTCGGGGACGAGCTCGTTGTTCTTGGCGAGATCGACGCCCATCAGCTTGTCGTAGACGTTGGTAACAACCTCGACGCCGGAGAATTCGAAGGCCTCGGCGGGGTCGAGCGTGATGATGTCGTCGATCTGCTTGGCCATGACCACCGTGTCCTTCGGGGTCTGGGCAAAGGCCACGGTGGTGTGGGCGGTCGTGGCCAGCAGCGCGCTGAAGGCCGACGCCACCATCAATTTCGCAACGTGACGCATGGAAATCCCCATCTGTTCAGGTTTGCGGCCATCGGCGCGGCCGTTCGGTCCAATGTGGAACCAGTTGGCGGCTTCTGTCCAGCAGAGCGCAGCCGGAGTCCAGCGTCCGATGCACAGTTCTTGTGCATCGGGTTTTTTCAATGATGCAAGCTCGGGCGAGATGCTGCTTTGCGAGCCTCCCGCGCGCCGCTAACGTGAGGCGGCCTGGCGTTTCCGCCTTGCCCACGACATGCAGGTGCTCAAGCCCTTGGCCATCATCGCTGCGCTCCATCATCTCACCCATTACCGCTACGACCGGCCGGTCACGCTCGGGCCGCAGATCATTCGCTTGAGGCCGGCGCCGCATTGCCGCGCCGCGATCAACAGCTATTCGCTGAAGGTCACGCCGGCCGAGCATTTCGTGAACTGGCAGCAGGATCCGAGCGGCAACTGGCTGGCGCGCTATGTCTTCCCGGAGCCGGTCACCGAGTTCCGCATCGAGGTCGATCTCGTCACCGAACTTTCGATCATCAATCCGTTCGACTTCTTCGTCGAGACCGACGCCGAGATCTTCCCCTTCACCTATCCGGAAGAGCTGCGGGCCGAGCTCGCGCCCTATCTCGTCACCGAGCCGGCCGGGCCGCTGCTGGAAGCCTTCCTCGCCACGATCCCGCGCGAGCCGACCAACACCGTCAACTTCGTGGTCGATCTCAATGCGAGGCTGGCGGGCTATGTCGCCTATGGCATCCGCATGGAGCCCGGCGTGCAGGAGCCAGAGCACACGCTCGATATCAAATCCGGCTCCTGCCGCGATTCGAGCTGGCTGCTCGTCCAGATCCTGCGCCATCTGGGCCTCGCGGCACGCTTCGTCTCGGGCTACCTGATCCAGATGAAGGCGGATATCGATCCGCTGGAAGGCCCGCGCGGCACCGACAAGGACTTCACCGACCTGCATGCCTGGGCCGAGGTCTATATTCCCGGCGCCGGCTGGATCGGGCTCGACCCGACCTCGGGGCTGCTGACCGGCGAGGGCCATCTGCCGCTGGCAGCGACGCCGCATTACCGCTCGGCCGCGCCGGTCTCGGGCGTCGCGAGCTATGCCGAGACGACCTTCGACTTCGACATGACTGTATCGCGCGTGCATGAGGTGCCGCGTATCACCCTGCCCTTCTCCGACGAATCCTGGCAGCGGCTCGATGCGCTCGGCGAGCAGGTCGAGGCCGACCTCCAGGCCGGCGATGTCCGCCTGACCATGGGCGGCGAGCCGACCTTTGTCTCGATCGACGACCAGACCGGCGAGGAATGGAACACGGCCGCCGTCGGGCCGACCAAGCGCCAGCGCGCCGACGTCATGATCCGCAAGCTGCGCGAGCGCTTCGCACCCGGCGGCATGCTGCATTACGGCCAGGGCAAGTGGTATCCGGGCGAGAGCCTGCCGCGCTGGGCCTTCGCGCTCTACTGGCGGCAGGACGGCGAGCCGATCTGGCGCGATGCCGCGCTGATCGCGCGCGAACCGGGCGCGCCCACCGGCGGAGACCGCGAGCTGGAAGCCGGCGCGACGATCGCCGAGGCCGAGGCGCTGGCGGCCGGCCTGTCCGACAAGCTGGGCTTAGGCGCCGATTATGTCGTGCCGGCCTATGAGGACACCGGCTACTGGCTGCTGAAGGAGGCCCAGCTTCCCGACAATGTCGACCCGCTCGACCCGCGCCTGGCCGACCCGGAAGAGCGGGCCCGCATGCAGCAGGTCTTCCAGCTCGGGCTGGGCAAGCCGCGCGGCTATGTGATTCCGGTGCAGCGCTGGCAGAGCCAGGCCGGCGACAAGCGCTGGCGCTCGGAGAAGTGGAAACTGCGCCGGGGCAAGCTCTTCCTCGTGCCGGGCGACTCGCCTGTCGGCTATCGCCTGCCGCTCGGCTCGCTGCCGGTCGTGCCGAAAGCCGAGTATCCGCATATCCACCCGCAGGACCCGATGGAGGACCGCGCGCCGCTGCCGCGTTCGGCCGGCGGTTTCGCTCAGGCGGCCGACCCGCCGGCGCAGGCTGCGCCGATCCGCGTGGAAGCGCCCTCTCCGCAACAGATGTCGCGCTCCGTCGAGACGGCGGGCGCCAGCGCGCAGGACCGGACCGAGCAGGAGATCGGCGGCGAGCATGTCCGCACCGCGATCAGCCTCGAAATCCGCGACAACGTGCTGTGCGTCTTCCTGCCGCCGGTCGAGCGGCTGGAGGATTATCTCGACCTGATCGCCAGCGTCGAGCAGGTGGCGCGAGAACGCGGCCAGCCCGTCCATATCGAAGGCTATCCGCCGCCGAGCGACCCGCGCCTCAACGTCGTCAAGGTGACGCCCGACCCCGGCGTGATCGAGGTCAACATCCACCCGGCGCGCAACTGGCGCGAGGCGGTCGAGATCACGCGCGGCGTCTATGAGGAGGCGCGGCAATCGCGGCTCTGCGCCGAGAAATTCATGGTCGACGGGCGCCATACCGGCACTGGCGGCGGCAACCATGTCGTGCTCGGCGGGTCCACACCGCCCGATTCGCCCTTCCTGCGCCGGCCGGACCTGATCAAGAGCCTCGTGCTCTACTGGAACCGGCACCCATCGCTGTCCTATCTGTTCTCAGGCCTGTTCATCGGCCCGACCAGCCAGGCGCCGCGCATCGACGAAGGCCGGCACGACGCGCTCTACGAGCTCGAGATCGCACTGGCCAAGATCCCGCAGCCGGGCGAGCCTGCGATCCCGCTCTGGCTGGTGGACCGGCTGCTGCGCAACCTCTTGGTCGACGTCTCCGGCAACACCCACCGCACCGAGATTTGCATCGACAAATTGTATTCGCCCGACGGGCCGACGGGGCGGCTCGGGCTGATCGAGTTCCGCGGCTTCGAGATGCCGCCGGATTCACGCATGAGCCTGGCGCAGCAACTGCTCGTGCGGGCGCTGATCGCCTGGTTCTGGCGCGAGCCGCAGACCGGCGGGCTGGTGCGCTGGGGCACCACCTTGCATGACCGCTTCATGCTTCCCGAGATGGTCTGGCAGGATTTCAAGGACGTGCTCGGCGATCTCGGTCGCGCCGGCTATGCCTTCGATCCCGTCTGGTTCGAGGCGCAGGCGGAGTTTCGCTTCCCGTTCTTCGGCAAGGTCGAGCATGGCGGCGTCGAGATCGAGATCCGGCAGGCGCTCGAACCCTGGCATGTCATGGGCGAGGAAGGGGCGATCGGCGGCACGGTGCGCTATGTCGACAGCTCCGTGGAGCGGCTCCAGGTCAAGGCGAAGGGGCTCGTGCCCGGCCGCCACCTGATCACCTGCAACGGACGGCGCCTGCCGATGACGCCTGCGGGCGGCGCGGGCGAGAGCGTCGCGGGACTGCGCTTCAAGGCGTGGCAACCGGCGTCGGGCCTGCATCCGACGATTCCGGTGCATGCGCCGCTGACCTTCGACATCGTCGATACCTGGGTCGGACGCTCGCTCGGCGGTTGCGTCTATCATGTCGCCCATCCCGGCGGTCGCAATTATGAGACTCCGCCTGTGAATTCCTACGAAGCGGAGGCGCGCCGGCTCGCACGTTTCGAAGCGATCGGTCATACTCCCGGCGCGCTGGCGATTCCGCCTGAAGAGCGCAGCGCCGAATTCCCGCTCACCCTGGATTTGAGGCGTCCCCCCGGAGTGTAGACGCAAGCGATGGCATTGCAGGGGCGATCACCGTCGGCACGCACCAGAACGGAGCGGCGCAACGCGCTGCTGGCCGGATATCGGCCGCTACCGGGCGTGCATGACGAGCTGATCGGTCGCGACGGCCAGGTGCGCCCGCAATGGGAGCCGTTCCTGGCGGAGTGGTGCGCATTCTCGCCCGAGGAGCTGAACCAGCGCTTTGGCCTCGCCGACCGGCATGTCCACGACACCGGCGTGTCCTACCGCGTCCATGGCGATCTCGACGAACACGATCCCGCAGCGGGCGAGCGGGCCTGGCCGTTGAGCCATGTGCCGCTCGTGATCACCGGCGCGGAATGGGAGACGATCGCGGCCGGCGTGGCGCAGCGCGCGCAACTGCTCGGCACGCTGCTCGACGACATCTACGGCCCGGGCGAGATGATCGCGAACGGGCTCCTGCCGGCTTCCGTCCTCACCGGCAGCCCGGATTATCTGCGGCCGCTGCAGGGCGCGCCGGGCGGTGGGGCGCTGCAGCTCTATGCCGCCGATCTCGGGCGCGGGCCGGATGGGCGCTGGTGGGTGCTGCAGGACCGCACGCAGGCGCCCTCGGGTACCGGCTATGCGCTGGAGAACCGGCTCGCCTTGTCCCGTGCCTTCCCGGACATGTTCCGGAGCATGAACATCGAGCGGCTGGCGGCCTTCTTCCAGGGCTTCCGCGCCGGCCTCGTGGCCAGCTCGAAGCGCGTCGAGCCTCGCATTTGCCTGCTGACGCCCGGCCCGCTCAACGAGAGCTATTTCGAGCAGACCTATCTGGCGCGCTATCTCGGCTTCCTCCTGGTCGAGGGCGGCGACCTGGTCATGCGCGAGGGACGCGTGCATGTCCGCACCATCGCCGGGCTGAAGCGCGCCGATGTGATCTGGCGGCGCATCGACGGCGATTTCTCGGACCCGCTGGAACTCAACGCGCATTCGGCACTCGGCGTCGCCGGCCTCGTCCAGGCCGTGCGCAAGGGCAGCGTCCATATCGCCAACGGGCTCGGCTCCGGCGTCGTCGAGGCGCGGGCGCTGATGGGGTTCCTGCCGGCCCTGGGCGAGCGGCTGCTGGGCGAGGAGATGATCCTGCCCAATGTCGCGACCTGGTGGTGTGGCCAGCCGCGCGAGCGCGCCGCCGTGCTCGACCGTCTCGACGAGATGAGCATCGCGCCGGCCTTCCGCAGCGCGGGCGGTGGGCTCGACACCGGCCCGGTGGTGGTCGCCGACCTGCCTTCCGGGGAGCGGGACGCCTTGCGGGCCCGGATCGAGGCGCGCGGCATGGACTATGTCGGGCAGGAGGTCGTGCGGCTTTCGACGACGCCGGTTTTCCAGAACGGCCGCCTGCAGCCGCGCCCGATGACTCTGCGCGTCTTCGCCGCCGCCACGCCGGACGGCTGGAAGGTGATGCCCGGCGGCTTCTGCCGGATCTCGGACGAGCCCGATGCGCGCGCCGTCAGCATGCGAAGCGGCGTGCGCTCCAGCGACGTCTGGGTGACGTCCGACCGGCCGGTCGACCCGGTGACGCTGCTGCCGACACCGGACCGCATCACGATCCACCGCGTCACCGGCACGCTGCCGAGCCGCGCTGCCGACAACCTGTTCTGGCTCGGGCGCTATCTGGAACGCACCGAGGCGACGCTGCGGCTGGTGCGGGCGCTGCTTGGCCGGCTGATCGACGCCGACGTCACAAATCCGGCCCGTCCCGACACGGTGCGGCGGCTGGCCAATATCCTGGTCGCCTGGGGCGCCGCGCCCAGCGGCAAAGGGGTGGCTTCGAAGGCGCGCGGCCCCGCTGCCGGCAAGCTCTCGCCGATTCTGGCGCAGGCGACGGCCGCGCTTTACGACGCCGCCGAATACGGCTCGGCGCGCGCCAATGTCGGAGAAGCCCGGCGCACGGCCTCGGTCATCCGCGAGCGGCTCTCCATCGACGCCTGGCGGCTGTTCGGCGACCTGCTGCGCCAGCTGACGCTCGAACCGGGGCGGCAGCCGAGCGAAGGCGAAGTCTACGAGGTCGCGGACCGCGCCCTGAAGACGCTCGCCGCCTTCTCGGGGCTCAGCCAGGAGAACATGGTGCGCGGGCCGGGCTGGCGCTTCCTCGACATCGGCCGCCGGATCGAGCGCGGCATCGCGACCTGCCGTTTCGCCCGCCATTTTGCCGAAGCGAATGCGCCGAGCGACGGACTCGACGCGCTGCTCGACCTGACCGATTCCCAGATCACCTATCGCTCGCGCTACATGGTCGGCGCCAGCCTTCAGCCCGTGGTCGATCTCGTGATGCTCGACCCGTATAATCCGCGCTCGGTCGCCTTCCAGGTCGATCGCCTCGACACCGAAATCCGGGACCTGCCTTCCCTGACCGAGGACGGCATGCTCGAGGCGCCGCGCCGGCTGGTCCTGAAGCTTGCAGCCGAATGCCGCACGGCCGAGGCGGCCCGGCTCGACCGCACCGGCATCCTGTTGTTCGAGCAGCTGCTCATGGGGCTTTCGAGCGCCATCGCCGACCGCTACTTCCTCCAGAACAGCGGCCCGGAAGGCTCCCGGCTGACAGGCATCGCGTGATCTACGACGTCCGGCACATCACGACCTACGGCTACAGCCGCATGGTCCCGTTCGCGCGCTGCATCCTGCGCCTGCAGCCGCGCAACGATGGCGGCCAGAGCGTTCGGACGAGCGAGCTCATCATCACGCCGCGCCCGGCCGAGCGTCTCGACGGAATCTGCTTCTTCGGCAACCGGATGACCACGCTGACGATCGCCAAGCCGCATCGCGAACTCAAGGTCGAGATGCGCGCGCGCGTCGAGGTGAACCGGACGCCCCCGCCCTTCCCCGGCCTGACGCGGCACTGGGAGGAGGTCTCGACGCTGGCGCTGGCCTCGGACAGCCTGGCGCCGGATTCCCCGGCCCATCATCTCTATCCGAGCCGGCTGGTGCCGCCCGTCACGGCTGTGACCGATTATGCCCGCACGAGCTTCCCGCCGCTGCGCCCCGTGCTGGAAGCGGCAAGCGAGCTGATGGCGCGCATCCGCCGCGACTTCACTTATGATCCCGACGCGACCGAGGTCTCGACGCCGCTGGAGGAGGCCTTCCGCGAGCGCCATGGCGTCTGCCAGGATTTCGCGCATGTGATGATCGCGGGTTTGCGCGGCCTCGGGCTGCCGGCGGCCTATGTCAGCGGCTATATCCGCACCATCCCGCCGCCGGGCGAGAAGCGTCTCGAAGGCGCCGATGCCAGCCACGCCTGGGTGATGCTCTGGTGCGGACCCGAGACCGGCTGGATCGGGCTCGACCCGACCAACGACCTGATCGTCGCCGACGACCATATCGTCACCGCCTTCGGCCGCGATTATGCCGACGTCTCGCCGCTCGACGGCGTGCTGGTCGGGCCCGGCTCGCAAAAGGTCGGCATCGCCGTCGACGTCATTCCGGTGGTCTAACGAAGCCTCCCGCGGTGGCTCGGCCCCGCTCAGATAACGCTTCTCTTTGAATGGTTGCCATGGCAACTTGTTCGATGAAGACGCCGCCGGCTGATTGCGCCGGGCAAGGCGCGAGCCGGGAGGACGCATGCGGACGCAGGTCGCCATCATCGGAGCCGGACCGGCGGGGCTGCTGCTTGGACAATTGCTGCACCAAGCCGGCATCGACAGCGTCATCCTGGAACGGAGGAGCCATGACTACGTGCTGTCGCGGATCAGGGCCGGCGTCCTCGAACAGGGCACCGTCGGCCTGCTCGACAAGGTAGGGGCGAGCTCGAGGCTGCATGCCGAGGGATTGTCCCATGACGGCTTCGACCTGCTCTTCGGACAAAAGCGGCACCGCATCGCGCTCGACCGCCTGACCGGCGGCAAGCACGTCACCATCTACGGACAGACCGAGGTGACGCGCGACCTGATGGACCAGCGCGCCGCGCAGAACGGCAAGACCGTCTTCGAGGCGGGCGATGTCGCGCTGCACGACTTCGGCGGCACCAGCCCCTTCGTGACCTATGTCGAGGATGGCATCACACGGCGGCTCGACTGCGACGTCATCGCCGGCTGCGACGGCTATCACGGCGTCTCGCGCGCCAGCGTTCCCGCGAGCGCGCTGCAGATCTTCGAGCGGATCTATCCGTTCGGCTGGCTCGGCGTCCTGGCCGATGTGCCGCCGGTCTCGCATGAACTGATCTATGCCCGCGGCGAGCGCGGCTTCGCGCTGTGCTCGATGCGTTCGGGCACGCGCAGCCGCTATTACATCCAGTGCGACCAGGGCGAGCGCGTCGATGCCTGGTCGGATGAGCGCTTCTGGGACGAGTTGCGCCGCCGGCTCGATCCCGCTTCGGCCGAGGCTCTGGTGACCGGCCCCTCGATCGAGAAATCGATCGCGCCGCTCCGCTCCTTCGTGGCCGAGCCGATGCGCTTCGGCCGTCTGTTCCTGGCTGGCGATGCAGCCCATATCGTGCCGCCGACGGGGGCCAAGGGGCTGAACCTCGCCGCCAGCGACGTGCATTACCTGTTCGAGGCGCTGACCGAGTTCTTCGTCGAGCGCTCGCAGGCCGGCATCGACGCCTATTCACAGCGCGCGCTGGCGCGGGTCTGGAAGGCCGAGCGCTTCTCGTGGTGGCTGACCTCGCTGATGCACGTCTTCCCGGAGCAGAGCCCGTTCGAGCAGCGCATCCAGCAGGCCGAACTCGATTATCTCGTCTCCTCGCAGCATGCCATGGCGGCGTTGGCGGAGAACTATGTCGGGCTGCCGTACTGAGGCTCAGGCGGCTTGGCGGGGCCGCCGGTCATCACATGCGTTTCGCCCCAGGCTTTCAGCGCCATGATGACGGGCTCGAGCGTGCGTCCCTTCGCCGACAGGCTGTATTCGACGCGCGGCGGCACCTCGGCGAAGACAACCCGGACGACCAGCCCATCCGCCTCCAGCTCACGCAGTTGTGTGGTCAGCATGCGCTGCGTCAGACCCGGCAGTCGGCGGCGGATGGCATTGAAGCGCAGTGTGCCCTCGAACAGATGATAGAGCAGGATACCCTTCCATTTGCCGCCAATAAGGCTCAGCGCCGCGTCCACGGGGCAGCCTGGCGAGCCGTAGGGTTCCTGGAAACGCGGCGGCATCACGGTATCCTTTTCGATACTATCGGCGGAAATTGTGCGTACTTGCGTATTGGTATGCTAGCTTTCATCTCGCCTGCATTGCAATGCAGGAGACACCCATGCGCGCCATTGGCTTTCGCGAACCGCATCCCATCACCGCCGAAACCAGCCTGATCGAGATCGAACTCCCCGACCCGGTGGCGACGGGGCAGGACTTGCTGGTGGAGATCAAAGCGATTTCGATCAATCCCGCCGACGCCAAGACCCGAATGCGGCCTTTGCCCGAAGGAACCGAATTCCGGGTTCTGGGTTGGGACGCGGCCGGAGTCGTCCGCGCGACAGGGCCGCAGGTGACCCGGTTCCAACCAGGCGACACGGTCTTCTATGCCGGCGCCATCGACCGACCCGGCTGCAATGCCGAGCTTCACCTGGTCGATCAAAGGATCGTCGCTCACAAGCCGCGGGCGCTGAACTTCGCGGAAGCGGCGGCACTGCCGCTCACCGCGATCACGGCATGGGAAGCCCTGTTCGATCGGCTCGATGTCGCCAAGCCCGTGCCCGGGGCTGCGGACGCCATCGTCATCATCGGGGGCGCCGGCGGCGTGGGCTCGATTGCGATCCAGCTCGCAAGGCAGCTCACACCCCTGACCGTGATCGCGACAGCGTCGCGATCCGAAACACGCGAATGGGCGCTTTCGCTCGGCGCGCATCATGTCATCGATCACACTCGGCCACTCCCGCCGCAGATTGCCGAGCTCGGGATCGGCGCGCCGGGCCTGGTCTTCTCGACCACCCATACCGACACCCATCTCCACGACATCAACGCGTTCATCGCGCCGCAGGGCCGGCTCGCGCTGATCGACAATCCGCCAAGCCTCGACATCATGCCGCTGATGGCGAAAAGCATCTCCACGCATTGGGAGTTGATGTTCACGCGCTCGCTGTTCCAGACCGCCGACATGCAGGCGCAGGGCGATCTGCTGGGCGAGGTCGCGCGACTGGTCGATGCCGGCGAGATCCGCACGACGCTGACCGAGACCTATGGCGCGATCAACGCCGCCAATCTCAAGCGGGCGCACGCTATGATCGAGAGCCACCGCACCATGGGGAAGATCGTGCTCGAAGGCTTCTGAGACAAAAAGGGCCGCGCCTTCATGGCGCGGCCCTTCAAAAGCGGTCTGGAGCGATTGACTCAGGCGAGCGTGTAGGCGGTCTTCACCGTGGTGTAGAACTCTCTGGCGTAGGCGCCCTGCTCGCGGGCGCCGTAGCTCGAGCCCTTCCGGCCGCCGAAGGGCACGTGGTAATCGACACCTGCGGTGGCGAGGTTGACCATCACCATGCCGGCCTCGGCGTTGCGCTTGAAATGCGTCGCATGCTTCAGCGAGGTCGTGCAAATGCCCGAGGACAGGCCGAACTCGGTGTCGTTGGCGACGCTGAGCGCCTCCTCGTAATCCTTGACGCGGATGATGTTGGCGACGGGTCCGAAGACCTCCTCGCGCGAGATGCGCATGGCGTTCGTCGTCTCGGTGAACAGCGCCGGCTGGAGATAGAAGCCGGGCGTCTCGCGGTTCAGGAGCTCGCCGCCCCAGGCGAGCTTGCCGCCCTCGTCCTTGGCGATCTGGATGTATTTCAGGTTCTGGTCGAGCTGGCTCTGGTCGACGACCGGGCCGATATGGGTACCGGCCTTGAGCGCGTCGTCAACGACCACGCCCTTCAGCCGCTCGACGCAGGCCTCGACGAAGCGGTCATGGATGCCGGCCTGGACGATCAGGCGCGAGGACGCGGTGCAGCGCTGGCCCGTCGAGAAGAAGGCGCCCTGGACGGCGGCCTCGACCGCGACCTTGAGATCGGCGTCGTCGAGCACCACGAGCGGGTTCTTGCCGCCCATCTCGAGCTGGACCTTCTTCATCGGCGAGGAGGCGATGCAGGCCTCGGCGATCTTGCGGCCGGTCGAGACCGAGCCGGTGAAGGAGATGGCGTGCACGTCCTTGTGCTGCAGCAGCGCCTGGCCGACGACCGCGCCGCGGCCCATGACGAGGTTCAGCACGCCCTTGGGCAGGCCGGCGCGCTGGAGGATGTCGACCAGCGCCCAGGCCGAGCCCGGCACGAGATCGGCCGGCTTGATGACGACGCAATTGCCATGGGCGAGCGCAGGCGCGATCTTCCAGGCCGGGATCGCGATCGGAAAGTTCCAGGGCGTGATCATGCCGACGATGCCCACCGGCTCGCGGGTGATCTCGACACCGACGCCCGGACGCACGGAGGGCAGCATCTCACCGGTCAGGCGCAGGCACTCGCCGGCGAAGAAGGCGAAGACCTGGCCGGCGCGGCCGGCTTCGCCGATGCCCTCGGCGAGGGTCTTGCCCTCTTCGCGCGAGAGCAGGCGGCCGAGATCTTCCTTGCGGGCGAGAATCTCGTCGGAGGCCTTCTTCAGGATCTCGTAGCGCTCCTGCGGGCCGGAACGGCTCCAGGCGGGGAACGCAGCCTTGGCGGCGGCGACCGCATCGTTGAGCTGCTCGACGGAGCCTTGCGCATACTCGCCGACGACATCGTTGGTGTTCGACGGATTGATGTTGCGCGAAGCATTCGCGGCTCCGGCCCACTCGCCAGCGATCAGGTTCTTGAACATCTCGGTCATTGACGGCCTCCCACGGCATTTCGTGCTCGTGGGGGGTTTAGCGTCTTTGGTGCGGGATGACCAATGCCGCTGGGGGATCGCTCAAGTCCGTTGGTGCATGATGGACCGGGTGTTCAGAACTCGGCGTCGAGCTCTTCCAGTTCCTCGGGCTCGGATTTCGCCGATTCGATCCAGCGCTTGAGAGCGGGCCAGGCCGAGATCGCCTTGCAATAGGCCTGGCATTGCGCGTCGAGCGGGACGTCATAGGTCAGGAAGCGCAGGCAGACCGGCGCATACATCGCATCGGCCATGGTCAGGGATTTGCCGAAGAGATAGGGCCCGCCATGGCTGGCAAGGCATTCGCGCCATATCTCCGTGACGCGGTCGATATCGGCCTGGGCGCCGGCCCAGACCTTGAAGCCCGGATAATGCGCCTTGAGGTTCATCGGCAAGGCCGAACGCAGATTGGCAAAGCCCGAATGCATTTCGCCGCAGATGGCGCGGCAATGCGCCCGCGCCGCGGCGTCCTTCGGCAGCAGCCCGGCATCCGGCTTGATCTCGTCGAGATAGGCGGCGATCGCGAGCGTATCCCAGACCTTGATGCCGTCATGGGTCAGTCGAGGCACGAGGAAGGAAGGCGACAACAGCAGCAGTTCCGCGCGGGCGGAGGGGTCGTCGACCGAGAGCATGTGCTCCTCGACCTCCAGCCCGGCCAGCACGCAAAGCAGCCAGCCGCGCAGCGACCATGAGGAATAATTCCTGCTGCTGATGGTGAGGGTCGCGGCGGTCATGGGCGTCGTCCTCGGCGAAGAAGCTCCCAGCATAGCAAGAGATGTTCCAATGAGCGCCGCATTATAGAAAGATTCTTGCGGAAACCGAATTTTGCGGTGCAACATGACGGCTGCAGGACGCCGCCTGTCGGCATCGCCGCCGGCAGGCGGCCATGCCTTGCCCGCCCGAGGTCGCATACTGATGCTCTATCTCGCCTATCAGGCCCAGTCCGACTTCATGAATCCGGCCAAGATGCTGGCGCAAGGGGCGCTGGCCGCGCTCGGCGCCCGGGCGATGGCGGGCCAGCCCGTCGATCTGCGCGCGGTCTCGGCCGCCTATGAGATGGTGACGCGCGCGGGGCTGACACATGAGCGCCCGCCCTATGACATTGACACTGCGCGCGACGGCAACCGCGACGTCCCCGTCGCGGAGGAGGTCGTGCTGACCCTCCCCTTCGGCAGCCTGCTACGCTTCCGCAAGGACAGCGACACGCCCCAGGCGAAGGTGCTGGTGGTGGCGCCGATGTCGGGCCATTTTGCGACGTTGCTGCGTGGCACGGTCGCGACGCTGTTGCGCGACCATGACGTCTATATCACCGACTGGCACAACGCCCGCGATGTCAGCCTCGAACACGGCCCGTTCGGCTATGACGATTATGTCGATACGTTGATCCGCTTCATCGAAACGCTGGGAGACCAGACCCATGTCGTCGCGGTGTGCCAGCCCTGCGTCCAGGTGCTCACTGCCGCGGCCGTCATGGCGCAGGCGGGAAGCGCCTTCCAGCCGCGCAGCATGACGCTGATGGCGGGCCCGGTCGATACCCGGGTCAACCCGACGACGGTCAACAGGCTCGCCAGCGACAAGCCGATCGAGTGGTTCCGGAAGAACCTGATCGCCACTGTGCCGTCGCGCTATCCGGGCGGCGGCCGCAAGGTCTATCCGGGCTTCGTCCAGCTCGGCGCTTTTCTGGCGATGAACATGCAGCGGCACATCAACGCCCATATCGACCTGTTCACCCACCTCGCGACCGGCGACACGGAGGAGGCGCAGAAGATCAAGTCGTTCTACGACGAGTACTTCGCTGTGCTCGACCTGCCGGCGGAGTTCTATCTCGAGACCGTGCAGTGGATCTTCCAGGAGGCGAGGCTGGCCGCGCGCACGCTGACCTATCGCGGCGAGACCGTCGATTGCCGGGCGATCCGCAAGACGGCGCTGCTCACGGTCGAGGGCGAGCGCGACGACATCTGCGCGCTCGGGCAGACGTCGGCGGCGCATGATCTGTGCTCGGGGCTCAAACCCTTCCGCAAGCGCCATCACATGCAGGCGGGCGTCGGGCATTACGGCGTGTTCTCGGGCCGCAAATGGGACGGGCAAATCTATCCGATCGTCCGCAACATGATCCTCGCCAACAGTTGAAGAGCGGCGCGGGTCAGACCCGGACCGCTTACTTCTCCTTGATGGATAGCCCGTTCTTGCCGACGGAGATCTCGACGCCCTCGGGCTGCTTCTTTTCCTGATAGAGCGCGTAGGCGGTGACGGCGAGGCCGGCAACGAGGACCACGACGAGGGCGACAAGCAGATTGCGGGATGCGGGCATGAGACTTCCGGGTGAGAACCGCTGATGATGCGGCGCGTTGTGAACCCGCAATGCGGGGTTATGTTCCCGCAGCGCAGCATGGTCGGCTGCAAGGATCACGACCGCGCCGACGCTCGACGACTCCAATTCGAAACCAGGCAAACGGCTGGGCTCGAAGAGCGCGATTGACAGCCGGACGGGCTGGCACCCTGATGGGGAACGTCATGCGAGCGTCAGCGTTTCATCGTTAGCTGCCGCCGCCATCGTTGCATCAGGAGGGCGCGCCATGCCGGAAACCGAACTCCAGCAGACGATCTGGTCCGCGATCGACCGTCACCCGGTCTGCATGGTCACGACGGTCGCCGATGGGGCGATCCGGACGCGGCCGATGTCGGGCCATATCGACCGTGAGAACCACCGCCTCCTGTTCGTGACCCATCGCCATACCGGGGCGCTCGCCGAGGCGCTGCGCTCGCCCACGGTCTCGATCGCGATCAGCGAGGAGGACCGCAACTTCTATGCGGCGATCGACTGCACGGCCGCCGAGATCGACGACCGGGACCTGATCCGGCAGATCTGGACACCCATGACGGGCGCCTGGTTTCCCGATGGCCCCGACGATCCCGACGCGATGCTGCTGGCGCTGACGCCGCTCTCGGCGGAGATCTGGAACGGCCCGTCGAGCGGCGTGCTCGTCGCCTTCAAGCTGGCGACGGCCAAGATTCTGGGCCGCCAGCCCGATCTTGGCGTCAACGCGACGATCGACATGCGATAGGATCGGCCCGTCCTGTCACCCGGAGGCTGCCGGCCCGGCATCGGGCGGATCGGCTTCCGCCATTCTCCGGCCAAGCAACGCCACCGCGAGGCTCGACCAGGCGATGCCCAGGCACCAACCGCCGATCACGTCGGTCGGCCAGTGCACGCCGAGATAGACGCGGCTGACGCCGATCAGGACGATCATCACCCAGGCCAGCCAGATGCAGAGCCGCGTGATGTCGTCCCGGTGCGAGGCAAGGCCGATGAAGCCGGCAATGCTCAGCATGGTGGCCGCCGACAGGAAGGCGTGGCCGCTGGGGAAGCTCGCTGTGAAGGTCAGCGCGGCGTGCTCGACGATATCGGGCCGCTCCCGGCCGATCGCGATCTTCAGCCAGGTGCTGACCAGCGTCGCCGAGATCACCGTGACGGCCAGGCCGACCGCGAGATGCCGGTAGCGGCAGAGCCACAGCGTCAGGCTGGCCGCGATCGTCATCATGCCCAACCCGACAAAGCTGCCGAGCGCGGTCACATCGCGCATCGCCTCGCGAAACCAGGCGGGTCCAAGCGGAACCGACAGGTCGCCGCTCTCGCGGAAAAGCAGCACCAGGCTGCGATCGAACGCAAAGCTCCGGCCGGAGGAGATGAACAGCGCAAGGCCCAGAAAGGCAAAGGCGGCAGCAACGGGGATAAGCAGACGCGGCTGAAGCAAGGAGACGGCGACTCCGGGCGATGGATCGGGTCCAGGACGGACATCGCAGATAGACACTGCACCCGCGCTTTCAAAGAGACTGTTTGCGTGCCGCGATCAACCGGATGGCGCCAGGAAGCAGTTTATAGACCAGCGGGCCGGCCTTGCGCTCGACCTCACCGTCGAAGGTTATGTGGCCGCGACGCTTGTCGCGGCGCGTCAACGTCACCTCCGAGCCAGTGAAGGACATCAGGTCGCGGGAGTTGCGCCATTTGCCCGAAACGATCGAGAACGCCGCTTTGCAGCGGGAATAGAGCCCGCCGGCATTGAGGATATGGACCTCGAAAACGCCGCCATCCAGCCGCTCGCGCCGCCATTCGGCGCCGTCGAAGCTGTTGACCGTGACCAGCACGGCATCGGCCTCGACGACGCGGCGCTCCTCGCCGATGCCGACATCGACGGTGATTGCCCGGGTGAACAGGATCGAGCGCGTCGCAGCGACCATGAACGCCACCGCCCGGCTGAACGGAAAGCGGCGGCGGGCATATTCGCGCTCTCGCGCCATCAGGCTGAAGAATCCCATGCCCGAGATCGAATGGAACAGCCGGTCGTTGACGCTGCCGACATCCATGACCACCGGCTCGCCCTTGCAGAGCGCGGCGATCTGGTTTTCGAGCACACCGGCCAGACCGAGATCCCGCCCGAGTACATTGACCGTGCCCAGCGGCAGGACGCCGACTGCCCTGTCCGCCTGCAGCAGGACAGGAAGAACGCCGTTGATCGTGCCGTCGCCACCGGCGATCACCGGCACGCAATCGACGTCCTCGATCGCCAGCGAGAGCGCGTCATCGAGTTCGCGCGGATGCACCAGCCTGACGTCGGCAGAGCAGCCATGGGCCTCGAAGGCAGCGACAATACGCGCGGCAAAAGCCTCCGGCCCTGCCTCGAGCACGGTACCGGCGCGGGCATTGACGATAACGACGTGATGCATGAGGCGACGCGAAAGAGGACCCCGTTCCGGGGCAGGATGGCGATGCGATCAATCCACCGCCGCCCCGAGATATAGGGTCAGATGCTCGCCGACACCATCCGCCGGGCGTTCGCCGGCGTCCGCATGGCGATATCGACCAGCGGCTCCTCGACCTCCTCGGTCGTCACTTCGAAGCGCCGCAGCGTATGCGGGCCGAAGGAACTGACCATCGCCACATCGGTCGCGTCCCGCCCTCTTGCGATAACGACGCGGCCAATGCGCGGCATGTTGTGGCGGGCATCGAAGGTGTACCAGCGGCCGCCGAGGAAGACCTCGAACCAGGCGTTGAAGTCCATCGGCGCCGGATCTCGCGGCACGCCGATATCGCCGAGATAGCCGTTGCAGTAGCGCGCCGGGATATTGACGCAGCGACACAGCGCGACCGCGAGATGCGCAAAATCACGGCAGACGCCGATACGCTCCTCGAAAGCCTCCGCCGCCGTGCGCGTGCTGCGGGCGAAATGGTAGCCGAAGGTCAGGTGGTTATGGACGAAATCGACGATCGCCTGAACGCGTTGCCAGCCCGCCGGGATATGGCCGAACAGGCTCCAGGCCTGCGCCGAGAGCTTGTCGGTCTCGCAGTAGCGGCTGCCCAGGAGGTAGACCAATGCCTCATCTGGAAGACGCGCAGGCGGCACCTCGCCGGCAGCCTGATTGACCGGATCGAGCTCGCCGGAATCCTGGACGAGGCCCTCGGCGCGTAAGGCGATACCACCCGCCGGCGCGGTGATCCGGCGGCAGATGTTGCCGAACGGGTCAATATGCTGCGTCGCCTCGATCCGCCGCGACGGATCGAGCAGCGAGGTCACGATCATCTCGCCCGGCGTCAGGAGATCGTGCCGGCGCGAGGGATGCACGTCGAGCAGCGTGATGAGCGGCAATTCCTGCTGGCAGACGATCTCGATGTTGTAGCCGTAGCGGATGTGCATAACGCTCTCATGGGGTTCGCATCGAATGGCCTTCCGCCGTCGATGCCGGACGCAGCGGTCCGGAGCCTGCTGGTGCTCGTCTGCTCGTTCACAGGATAGATGCGCCATCGGCGCGCCCGTCTCACTCACACGGCTTGAGAGTGGTGCTCTCATAAAACGGAAGATGCGGGCCTTTCGGCCCGCATCCCGCCGCCACGACGGTTCGGCTGGGGGGATAGCAACCGCCGCGACCAGCGTCTGGGCGTGCCTACATCATCCAGTAGGGCATCGTGCCGTAGTAATCATGGACGCGCTTGCCATAGGCTTTGTCGTCCCAGTCGGGCTCACCCTCGCTGTCGTACATGGGGGCGGCCTCGAGCTTGTCCTTTGTCAGCGGGACGACGTAGCCGCCACGGTCGCTGTCGAAATCGAGCACGCTCCACGGAATCGGATGATACTTCTCGCCGAGCCCGAGAAAGCCGCCGAACGACATGATGGCGTAGGCGACCTTGCCCGTCTGCTTGTCGAGCATGACGTCATAGATTTCGCCGAGATGGTCGCCCGCGGTGTTGTAGACCTCCGTGCCAGCGACGCGCGCACCGGCGATGAGCGGGTTCGACGAGGGCCTGGCCCCAAGGGCCGAAGACGTGTCGTGCAGGGTCATGTGCGGATCCTCCGGCTGTGCAGCTGGGCAAGCTGCGGGATTGCCGGATCAACGTGTCTTGCCGGGGAAGGTTCCGCGCCAAATACCGGTTTGGTCAGCCGTTTTGTCGCAGCGTCGGGGACCGTTTTAGCGAAACCGTGGAGCGTAGCCGGGGTGGACAAGCCGAGGCGAAACGTTCGGGAGGAACTTGTGGGAGCTGCAACCGTTGTCCGGAGACGGTCAGCAATGGCCGCGACACCAAGGCGCCCGAATTCAGGCGCCTGCGGCCATTGCTTGTGAACCTCGAAGCGCCAAGGACAGTTCCAATGAAAAAAATCATGATCATCGCTGCCATCGCGGCATCGCTTGGTGCCTGTACGCAGCAGGAAGAGCGCGTCGGCGGCGGCGCCCTGATCGGCGCCGGAACTGGCGCAGTCATCGGCGGCCTGGCCACAGGACGTGCAGGCGGCGCCCTCGCTGGTGCGGCGATCGGCGGCGTCGCTGGCGGCGCGATCGGTGGGGCCACTTCGCCGACCCGCACCTGCGTCGGCCGGGACGAGTATGGCCAGCGCTTCCGTTACGATTGCTGATCGACACGATGCCGGGCTGCCCTTCGAGGCGGCCCGGTTGTCGTGGCCTTGCAAGCTTAGTGACCTTGGGCAGTTCAGACGGCTCCGTAGGGTCCGAAGCGACCGACGAAGCGGTGACGCGAGCCGGGGTAAAGCAGGCGCACAGCCGTCACCGGCGCCCCCTGGTTCCAGGTTCTGCGCTCGATCAGGAGGCAGGGCTGGCCTGCCCCGATCCCGAGAAGTTGTGCGTCGTCCAGTTCGGCGGGAACGGCGCTGATCGCATGCTCGGCCTGGGACCACAGGCTGTTGCGAAGCAGCCAGTCGCCCGGCGGCGTCCGGCTGAAATCCTCCTCGCCTGCCGCCGGCACCGTCGCCAGATGGATTACCCGCTCTTCTAGGACATGAGGCTTGTCGTCGGCGCAATGCAGCGTGACGAGATGCGCGACCTTCTCGCCCCGCTTCAAACCGAAGCGCAGCGCGAGCTCGGCCGAGGGGCGGCCGTCCTCGCGTGACAGAACCTCATAAGTATAGCGCTGTCCGAGCCGCTCGACCTCCTCGGGGATCGAGAGGATGTCGAGCATGGCGTGGCTCGCCGGCGGGCTCGCGACGATGGTGCCCGAGCGGCGGCGGCGTGTGATCAGGCCCTCGCGAGCAAGTTGCACCAGAGCGCGATGCACGGTCATGCGCGAGGCGCCGAGTTGCTCCATCAGCGCATGTTCAGGCGGCACCGACGTCCCCGGCGGCCAGGTTCCGCCCAGGATGAGATCGCGGATCGCGCGCCGAATCTGGTCGTAGATCGGGCCTGCGCCATCGAGCCTCACCGCATCGAGACGGGTCTGCGCCATTGCTTCCGGCGGCGTGGCAGTCACAGCGCGGCCAGCAGCTTGCGCATGACGGCGGCGAAGCGTTCCTTAACCGCGGCGCGCGCCGGATGGCGTCCATCCACGACGACCTGGCGGCCGCCGACGAAGACGTCCCGCACGGGCAGTGCATTGCCGATGAAAATCGCGCTGTCCAGCGCCGCTTCCCCGGTCTTGCCTATGATGGCGGGGTGGTCCGCGTCCAGCGTCACCAGATCGGCGCGCAGGCCCGGCGCGAGCGCGCCTAGCGCGCGTCCACAAGCCTGGGCGCCGCCTGCCGCCGCAGTGCGCCAGAGAGCGACGCCGGTCGAGGCATCGGCTTCGGCCAGGAGAGCGCGGCGACGATCACGGAAGCGCTGCGAATATTCGAGCAGGCGCAGTTCGGAGCCGGCATCGATCTGGATGTTGGAATCGCTGCCGACGCCATAGCGGCCGCCGCCGGCCCGGTAGCGCACGCCATCGAAGATCCCATCCCCCAGACTAGCCTCGGTGATCGGGCACAGGCCCACGACGGCGCCGCTTGCGGCGATCGCATCGCGCTCGGCATCGTCGAGATGGGTGGCGTGGATCAGACACCAGCGCCGGTCGAGTTCGATGGTCTCATTCAGCAGCGCGACGGGGCGGCGGCCCATGATCGCGACGCTGTCCTCGACCTCGCGCATCTGCTCGGCGACATGGATGTGCAGCGGCCCATCGGGGCGCAACGCGGCGAGCCAGCCGAGATCGTCGAGCGCCACCGCCCGCAGCGAATGCGGGGCGAGCCCTAACTTGGCGTCGGGGAGATGGCGGATCGCGGCCTCGCTCGCCTCGATCAGCCTGAGATAGGAGTCGCGGTCGTTGACGAAGCGGCGCTGGCCATGGACCGAAGGAGCCTGGCCGAAATTGCCGAAACGATAGAGCACTGGCAGCAGCGTCAGGCCGAGCCCGGCTTCCTCGGCGGCGGCGGCGATGGCTGCGCCCATCGCGGCGATGTTCTCGTAAGGGCGCCCGTCCTTGTCGTGGTGGAGATAGTGGAACTCGGCGAGCGCGGTGAAGCCACCCTCCAGCATCTCGACGAAGGCCTGGGCGGCAAGCGCCTGGACATCGTCGGGGTCGAGCCGGTCGAGGAAGCGGTACATCACCTCGCGCCAGGTCCAGAAGGAATCCTCGCCCGCGCCGCGACGCTCGGCCAGGCCCGCCATGCCGCGCTGGAAGGCGTGGCTGTGCAGGTTCGGCATGCCGGGCAGCGCGAGACCCGAAAGCCGGATATCATCGGCGCCGGCCGGGACACCGGCCTCGACCGAGGTGATCGTCCCGTCCGCGACGGTGAGCCTGACATGATCGGCAAAGCCTTGCGGCAGCAGGGCTTGCTCCAGATGCAGGGTCAGTGTCACGGCATCGCTCCATTCGCCAATTGCATATGCAATTAAACTCTTGCCATTTGCATATGCAATTAGATAGCATATTCGAACGCGAAGGATAGTCGAGAGGAGCTGACGTGGCGACGATGTCCGGCGAGGCCCCGACCTGCGACAGGCTCTGGACGCAGGCGCGTCTGGCGACGATGTCGCCCGGCGTTTCCGCTCCCTATGGCGCGATCGAAGACGGGGTCGTGGCGGCAAGCGGCGGCCGGATCGTCTATGCCGGGCCGCGCAGCGATGCGCCGGCTTTCCGCGCCACCGAAACGATCGATTGCGGCGGGCGCTGGATCACGCCCGGCCTGATCGATTGCCACACCCATCTCGTCTATGGCGGCGACCGCGCCCATGAATTCGAGCTGCGCCTGCAGGGCGCGAGCTATGAGGAGATCGCACGTGCCGGCGGCGGCATCCTCTCTACCGTCAAGGCGACGCGGGCGGCGAGCGAAGCGGAATTGTTCGCAAGCGCCGACAAGCGGCTTTCGGCGCTGATGGCGGAAGGCGTCACCACCGTCGAGATCAAATCCGGCTACGGGCTGGAGCAGCAGGCCGAGATCAAGCAACTGGCGGTGGCACGGCAACTGGGACGGGAGCGCCCGGTCAGGATCCGCACGACCTTCCTCGGTGCGCATGCGGTTCCGCCCGAGTTCAAGGGCCGCTCGGGTGAGTATGTCGATCTGGTTGTCGGGCCGATGCTGGATGCCATCGCGGCGCAGCGGCTGGCGGATGCGGTCGATGTGTTCTGCGAGGGGATCGCGTTCTCGCCGGAGGAGACACGGACCGTCTTCGCGGCGGCGAAGGCCAAGGGGCTGGCGATCAAGATCCACGCCGAGCAGCTTTCCAATCTCGGCGGTGCCGCGCTCGCGGCCGAAATGGGCGCGCTGTCGGGCGACCATCTCGAATATCTCGACGAGGCCGGCGTGATCGCGCTGGCGCTGGCCGGCATGGTCGCGGTCGTGCTTCCCGGCGCTTTCTATTTCCTGCGCGAGACGCAGAAGCCGCCGATCGAGCTCTTGCGGAAGCATGGCGTCGCGATCGCGCTGGCGACCGATGCCAATCCCGGCTCCTCGCCTTTGACCTCGCCGCTTCTGGTGATGAACATGGCCTGCACCCTGTTCCGGCTGACGCCGGAGGAGGCGCTGGCGGGGCTGACGCGCCATGCCGCTACGGCTCTCGGATTGGCTGACGAGATCGGCACGCTGGAGGCCGGCAAGGCCTGCGACCTCGCGATCTGGGACATCGAGCGCCCGGCCGAACTGGCCTATCGCATCGGCTTCAACCCGCTTCACGCCCGGATCTGGAACGGACAATGAGCACGCCCCTGCCGATCGAACCCGGCGATGCCGTCCTGCCGCAATGGCGCGAGGTGCTCGACGGCGCCTCGATTTCGCTCTCGGCGGCGAGCGGGCCGGCCATCGCGGCGGCGCAGGCGATCGTTGACGACATCGTCGCGGCGGGAACCGTGACCTATGGCGTCAACACAGGCTTCGGCAAGCTCGCCAGCGTGCGCATCGCCGATGCCGATCTCGCCACGCTCCAGCGCAACCTGATCCTGTCGCATGCGGTCGGCACCGGCCCTGCTTTGCCCGACAGCGTCGTGCGGCTGATCCTCGCGATGAAGGCGGCGAGCCTGGCACGCGGGGCATCGGGTGTTCGGCCTGTCGTGGTCGAAGCGCTGGTCGGGGCGCTCGCGGCGGATGCGCTGCCGGTAGTGCCGGCGAAAGGTTCGGTTGGCGCGTCTGGTGATCTGGCGCCGCTTGCTCATCTCACCGCCGCGCTGATGGGCGTTGGCGAGATCAGGCTGAAGGGCGAGGTGATGCCCGCCGCAGAGGCGCTCTCGCGGATCGGCCAGGCGCCGCTCGTGCTCGGCGCCAAGGAGGGGCTCGCGCTGATCAACGGCACGCAGGTCTCGACCGCTCTGGCGCTCGCGGGACTCAGCGCGATGGCTCGTGTCTTCGACGCTGCGCTGGTCGCAGGCGCGCTCTCGGTTGATGCGCTGAAGGGCTCGGACACGCCGTTCGATCCGCGCATCCAGAGCCTGCGCGGCCAGCCCGGCCAGATCCGCGTCGCCGCCATCCTGCGCGAGTTGATCGCCGCCAGCGAAATCCGCGACAGCCATCGCTTCGGCGACTCAAAGGTGCAGGACCCCTACTCGCTGCGCTGCCAGCCGCAGGTGATGGGCGCGATCCGCGACCTGCTCGCCAACACCGCAGCGACGCTTGCGATCGAGGCCAATGCCGTCACCGATAATCCGCTGGTGCTGGGGCCGGGCGAGATCGTCTCCGGCGGGAATTTCCACGCCGAGCCGGTCGCCTTCGCCGCCGACATGCTGGCGATGGGGCTGTGCGAGATCGGCAATCTGTCCGAGCGCCGGATCGCGCTTTTGGTCGATCCGGTGATGAGCGGTCTGCCGCCCTTCCTGGCGCGCGATGCGGGGCTCAATTCCGGCTTCATGATCGCGCAGGTGACGGCGGCCGCGCTGGCGTCGGAGAACAAGCAGAAGGCCCATCCGGCCTCGGTCGACACGATCCCGACCTCCGCCAATCAGGAGGACCATGTCTCGATGGCGACGCATGGCGCCTATCGCCTGCTCGACATGGCTGCGAATGCCGCCAGCATCATCGGCGTCGAGCTTATGGCGGCGGCCGAGGCGATCGAGCATCATCGCCCGATGACGACAAGCCCGAGGCTGGAGCCGGTGCTCGCGCTGCTGCGTAGCCAGATCGCGCCGCTGACCGAGGATCGCTATCTTGCGCCCGACCTCGCCGCGGCGACGGCGTTCGTGCTGTCGGGGGCTGTCGGCAAGGCGGCTGGACTGGATTGCTTCATGGAGTTCGGAGCGTGACCGACATCGTCACCGTCACCCGGGGCCCCTCCCCGCTCATCCTGTCGATGCCGCATCCCGGCACCGGCCTGCCGCCTGAGGTTCATGCCGCGCTGAACGAGACCGGCCGGGCCGTGCCCGACACCGACTGGCATATGCGCCAGCTCTACGCCTTCGCGGAGCGCTTCCAGCCGACCATCGTCGAGGCCGGGCTTTCGCGCTATGTCATCGACCTCAACCGCGACCCGTCGGGCGTCTCGCTCTATCCCGGCCAGGCGACGACGGAGCTGGTGCCGACGACGACTTTTGACGGCGAGGCGATCTGGACGACGCCGCCCGACGAGGCCGAGATCGCAAGGCGGCGCGAGGTCTATTTCCAGCCCTATCATGATGCGCTCGCTGCCGAGATCGCGCGGGCCAAGAACGCGCATGGCTGGTGCCTGCTCTGGGACTGCCACTCGATCAAATCGGTCATCCCACGGCTCTTCCCGAACATGCTGCCGACGCTCAATCTCGGCACGAATTCGGGCCAAAGCTGCGCGCCCGCGGTCGAGACGGCTGCTGCTGCCGCGATGGCCGGCCACGAGCTAACGCAGATCGTCAATGGCCGCTTCAAGGGGGGCTGGATCACGCGGCATTACGGCCGCCCGCAGGATGGCGTCCACGCGATCCAGATGGAGATCGCGCTGAGCGCCTATCTCGCAGAGGAAGCGCCGCCCTGGCATTTCGATGCCGCCCGCGCGCGCCCGCTTCAGGCCGCGCTCGAAAGCATCATCGATGCGGCGCTTTCTGCCGCGATGGTCGAGTCCGTCGGCCTCGGCTGACGGCCATCCGCGCCCTATTTCTTAAACCGCCCTGCCCCGAACGGAACCGTCCATGACCCGCATCGACAACAGCCGCGTCATCCGCAGCCCGCACGGCACGGAGTTGTCCGCCAAGAGCTGGCTCACCGAAGCGCCGCTGCGGATGCTGATGAACAATCTCGATCCGGATGTCGCCGAAAAGCCAGGCGAACTCGTGGTCTATGGCGGCATCGGCCGCGCCGCCCGGACTTGGGAGGATTTCGACCGCATCTGCGCCTCGCTGCGCTCGCTCGAAGCCGACGAGACATTGCTGGTGCAGTCGGGCAAGCCGGTCGGCATCTTCAAGACGCATCCGGACGCGCCGCGCGTGTTGATCGCCAACTCCAACCTCGTGCCGGCCTATGCCAACTGGGAGCATTTTCACCATCTCGATAAGCTCGGGCTGATGATGTACGGCCAGATGACGGCCGGCTCCTGGATCTATATCGGCACGCAAGGCATCGTTCAGGGGACCTACGAGACCTTCGTCGAGGTCGGCCGGCAGCATTTCGGCGGCTCGCTCAAGGGTAAATGGGTGCTGACCGGCGGGCTCGGCGGCATGGGCGGGGCTCAGCCGCTCGCCGCGACCATGGCGGGCGCCTCGATGATTGCCGTCGAGTGCAAGCCTTCGTCGATCGAGTTCCGCCTGCGCACCGGCTATCTCGACGAGAAAGCCGACAGCGTCGACGAGGCGCTGGAGATCATCGAGCGCGCCCACAAGTCCGGGAAGGCCGTCTCGGTCGGCGTGCTCGGCAATGCGGCCGAGGTCTTCCCCGACATGGTCGAGCGCGGCATCCGGCCCGACGTCGTGACCGACCAGACCTCGGCGCATGATCCGCTTAACGGCTATCTGCCGGCGGGCTGGACGCTGTCCGAATGGGAGGAGCGTCGGGAGCGCGACCCGGCCGGGACGATCCAGGCGGCGAAGGAGTCGATGGCGGTGCATGTCGGCGCCATGCTCGATTTCCATCGCATGGGCGTGCCGACGCTCGATTACGGCAACAACATCCGCCAGATGGCCAAGGACATGGGCGTCACTGATGCCTTCGATTTTCCCGGCTTCGTGCCGGCCTATATCCGGCCGCTGTTCTGCCGGGGCGTCGGGCCGTTCCGTTGGGCCGCGCTCTCGGGCGATCCCGAGGACATCTACAAGACCGACGCCAAGGTGAAGGAGCTGATGCCCAACGACGCGCATCTGCACAACTGGCTCGACATGGCGCGCGAGCGGATCAAGTTCCAGGGTCTGCCGGCGCGGATCTGCTGGGTCGGCCTCGGTGATCGACATCGGCTCGGCCTCGCCTTCAACGAGATGGTGGCCAAGGGCGAGCTCAAGGCCCCCGTCGTGATCGGCCGCGACCATCTCGATTCAGGCTCGGTCGCCTCGCCCAATCGCGAGACGGAAGCGATGAAGGATGGCTCGGACGCGGTCTCCGACTGGCCGCTGCTGAACGCCCTGCTCAACACGGCCGGCGGCGCGACCTGGGTCTCGCTGCATCATGGCGGCGGTGTCGGCATGGGGTATTCGCAGCATTCGGGCGTGGTGATCGTCGCCGACGGCACGCCGGAAGCGGCCAAGCGGCTTGAGCGCGTGCTCTGGAACGACCCGGCCACCGGCGTGATGCGCCACGCCGATGCGGGCTACGAGATCGCAGTGGACTGCGCCAGAGAGAAGGGCCTGAAGCTGCCGGGGATTCTGGGGTGAGCCCACTGTCATTCCGGGGCGCCCGAAGGGCGAACCCGGAACCCACGACCGGGTGAACCAGCCAGCCCCCTCGGCAAATATGGATGTCGTCGCCCAGTCGTGGGTTCCGGGTTCTCCGCTGCGCGGAGCCCCGGAATGACAAAACGTCCGCATGCAAAGGAACCCCATGCGCATCATCCGCGCCGCCGATTGCCGGACCATGCCGTGGAAGAACGGCGGAGGGACGACGACCGAGATCGTTGTTTCTCCAGCGGGTGCTTCCCTGAGCGATTTCGACTGGCGGATCTCGATGGCGCAGGTCGGGGCGGACGGGCCGTTCTCCGCCTTTCCCGGACTCGACCGAACATTGTCGGTGCTGAGCGGCCACGGCATCCGGCTGGCTTTCGGCGATGGCGAGACGGTGATGCTCGACGCGGCCTCCGCGCCCTTCCCCTTCGCAGCCGACCGGGCGGTCGACGGCGTTCTGGTCGACGGGCCGATCGTCGATCTCAACGTGATGAGCCGGCGCGGCGCGTGGACGCACAGCGTCGAGCGGCTCACCGGCCCGGGCGAACACCGCATCGCGTGCAGGGCCGTCTTCGTGCTGGTCGCGCCGGAAGGGGGCTGGAGCGTCGATGACGCGACGCTGTCGGCAGGCGACAGCGTCATCATCCAAGGGCAGGACGAGATGGCCTGCGTCTCCGATGATGCCGGGCGCGCGCTTTATGCGATCCGGCTGTTACCCGAACGATGATCGCGCGCCCCCGTCATTGCGAGCGCAGCGAAGCAATCCAGAGGCGGTAGCGCTCCACGTCCCGCTGGATTGCTTCGTCGCTGCGCTCCTCGCAATGACGGGTCATCTCACGCCGCCTGCTTGGGCCTCGGCCCGACATAAACCGATTGCGGGCGGACCAGCCTGCCGCCGGCGATCTGCTCCTGCGCATGGGCAAGCCAGCCGATCGTGCGGCCCATGGCGAAGACGCAGGTGAAAGCATCCGGCGGGAAGCCCAGCGCCTCCAGCAAGAGCGCCGTATAAAACTCGACATTGGTTTCGAGCGGACGGTTCGGTTTGCGTTCGCGAAGGATGGCGAGCGCCGCCTGTTCGACCGCCTCGGCAAGGGCGAGCCGCGCGGAATCGGCGCCGAGCCGCCGCAGCGCGTCCTTCAACGCATCGGCGCGCGGATCGCGCACCCGGTAGATCCGATGGCCAAAACCCATCAGCCGCTCGCCGCGATCGAGCGCAGCTTCCAGCCAGGCCCGTGCGTTGGCCGGCTCGCCGATCGCATCGAGCATCTCGATGACCGGGCCCGGCGCACCGCCGTGAAGCGGCCCCTTCAGCGCGCTGATCCCGGCCAGCACGGCGGATGTCAGCCCTGCGCGCGTCGAGGCGACGACGCGCGCCGCGAAGGTCGAGGCGTTGAGGCCGTGATCGGCGACGGTGACGAGATAGCTGTCGAGCGCCGAGGCCTGACCGGGGCCAGCCGCGCGACCGCTCGTCATCCGCAGCATGTCGGCCGCCTGCGACAGGGTCGGATCGGGCGCAAGCGGGGGAAGACCGCGATCCCGGCGCGCGGCCGCCGCCGTGAAGACAGCCGGCGCGGCGAGGAGTTTCAAGGCGGTGCCGGCATCCTCCCCGTCCGGAATCAGTGCGGTCCAGGCGCGCAGGGCCTCGATCGGCGACAGGCTTTCCGGGAGTGCAGCGGGCACGACGACGGCGTCGAAGATCTGCGAGCGGGCCTGCCCCAGCGCCATGCCAAATTCCCGCCCAGCCGGCAGGCCAGGCAGCAGCCCGTCCAGCATCAGGGCCGCCATCGCCTCGAAGGAGGTATGGCCGGCCAGTTCGTCGAGGCTGTGGCCGCGGATCACGAGGCGGCCGGCCGAGCCGTCGACTTCCGACAGGATGGTATGGGCGGCGACGACATCTTCAAGGCCATCGGACATGGCGATCTCTCCTGCATGATGATGGCTTGAGAATTGGAAGCTTCATCGCTAGAATCAATCTTGAACAATATAATCAATGTATTTCAATGAGCGACTGGCTGACGGCAACGGACGTGATGACCCGGCTCGGGCTGAAGCCGCAGACGCTCTACGCCTATGTCAGCCGCGGGCTGATCGAAGCGCGGGCGGATCCCAGCGATTCACGCCGCAGGCTCTACCGCGCCGTCGATGTCGGCCGGCTCGAGCACCGCAAGCAACGCGGCCGACGCCCGGCGGCCATCGCCGAGGATGCGATCGCCTGGGGCGAGCCGGTCCTGTCCTCCGACATCACGACGATCCTGCGCGACCGGCTCTGGTATCGCGGACAAGATGCCGCGGAATTGGCGAGGACGGCGAAGCTCGAAGACATTGCACGGCTGCTGTGGGATTGCGGGACGCAGCGTTTCCCGCCGCTTTTCACCCTGGTGCCGGAGGGTCCGGCCCGGCAGCGGATCTTCGCCGTCCTTGCCGAGCGCGCGGCCGGCGACGCGGCCATGGCCGGACGAACGAAGAAGACGCTCTATCTCGAAGCGGCCTCGGTGCTCGACGCCCTGGTGGACGCCATCGCCGGCCGTCCCGGCCAAGGGCCGATCCATGCGCGACTGGCCCAAGCCTGGGGATGCGACAGCAAGGGCGCCGATTTGGTCCGCCGGGCGCTGGTGCTGCTCGCCGATCACGAGCTCAACGCCTCGACGTTCGCCGTGCGCGTCACAGCCTCGACCGGCGCCTCGCTGGCAGCCTGTGTCATGACCGGGCTTTCGGCCCTGTCCGGGCCGCTGCATGGCGGAATGGCGCGGCGGGTGCTGATGTTGATGCGCGAGGCCGAGCGGGAGGGGATCGAGGAGGTGGTTGCGGCACGCCTCGCCGCCGGCACGCCCCTGCCCGGCTTCGGCCACCCGCTCTATCCGGACGGCGACCCGCGGGCGGCAGCGCTGCTCGCCGCCTTCGAGCCGCTGCCCGCCTATGCCCGGGCGCAACGCACCATCGCAGCGTTGACCGGGGAAGCGCCGAACATCGATTTCGCCCTCACCGCACTGGCGACGCGGCTGGTCCTCGGCGAGGATGCGCCATTCCAGCTCTTCGCCGCCGCGCGCTGCACCGGCTGGATCGCGCATGCGCTGGAGCAGTTCGAGACCGGGCGGTTGATCCGCCCGCGCGCCCGCTATACCGGGCCGGAGCCGGGCTGAGCGCGCTGACGCCGTCCTGCCCCACTCGCCTTCACGGCGACTGCCGGGGAACGGAACCCTCCTGCCGCGTGATGTAGTCTCGCGTCATCGGCAGCGTGTCGAGGCGCTTGGCGATCTGGAGCTGGAAGACGACGAGATCGTCGTGGCGGAAGCTTGCTTCCGAGGAGGCAAGGTAGAACTCCCACATCCGGGCGAAGCGCTCGTCATACATGTCCACGACCTCGGCACGGCGGGCGAGGAAGCGCTCGCGCCAGGCCTTCAGCGTCTCGGCGTAATGCAGGCGCAGCACCTCGACATCGGTGATGATCAGTCCTTCCTTCTCGACCGCCGCCGTCATTTCGGAGAGCGCCGGAATGTAGCCGCCCGGGAAGATGTACTTGGCGATGAAAGGGTTGGTCGCGCCCGGAGGCGTGCTGCGGCCGATGGTGTGGATCAGCGCGATGCCGTCCTCGGTCAGCAGCTCGGCGATCTTGCGGAAATACGGCCGGTAATAGCCGACGCCGACATGCTCGAACATGCCGACCGAGACGATGCGGTCGAACGGACCGCTCACCGTGCGGTAGTCCTGCAGGCGGAACTCGACCGGAAGCCCGGATTCCGCGCCGCGCTCCCTGGCGACCGCGAGCTGTTCCTCCGACAGGGTGATGCCCGTGACGTGAGCGCCCGCCTCGCCGGCGATGGTCAGGCCGAGCCCGCCCCAGCCGCATCCGATATCGAGGACGCTCTGGCCCGGCTCGAGCGCGAGCTTGTCAATGATGTGGCGCTTCTTGGCGAGTTGGGCTTCCGCGAGCGTCATGTCGGGCCGCGCGAAATAGGCGCAGGAATACTGCATGTCCTCGTCGAGGAAGAGGCGGAAGAAGTCACTGCGCAGGTCGTAGTGATGCGCGACGTTGCGCTTCGCCAGCGCCGGGGTGTTGTGCTGGTGGAAGCGGCGCACGGCCGTGCGCAGGCCCGCCAGCGTCTTGCTCCAGCCATCCGGCCGCGCCTTGTGGAGGCCGGCGATCAGAAGGTCGAGCAGATCGTAGAGCGAGCCCTTCTCAACGACGACCCGCCCGTCCATCATCGCCTCGCCCAGGGCCAGTTCGGGATTGAGGGCGAGCTTCAGTTCGGTCGGGCGATCGACGATCCGCATGCGGATCGCGGGCGCATCGCCCTTGCCGACGGATTGCAACGTTCCGTCGGGGAAAACCACATCGATCCGCGGCTCCTTGATCAGCCGCGACAGCATCCTGGCAACAAAGGCGTCCATCGGTCCCACCTCACTGGCAGCACCCCTTTGTCGAGAGAATGGTGTACCGGCGATGCGTCCGCAACTCCCGCCCCGGCGCAAGGCAGGTCAACGCCGGAGGCATGGCAGACTTCAGTTATGGCGGACGTCGTCGCGGCCGGACCTGGCCCTATCTGATCATCCCCATCGTGCGCGGCAGCCAGAGCGTCAGCTCGGGGATGAAGGTGATCGCGAAGAGGGCCGCGAAGAGCGGGATCAGCCAGGGCAAGATCGCCATGGTGGTGCGCTCCACCGACAGGTTGGCGACGCGCGAGAGCACGAACAGCACCATGCCGAGCGGCGGATGCAGCAAGCCGATCATCAGGTTCAGCGTCATGATCAGCCCGAAATGGATCGGGTCGACGCCGAGCTTGAGGGCGATCGGCAGCAGGATCGGCACCACGATGGTAATCGCGGCGATGGTGTCGAGGAAGCAGCCGATGAACAGCAGCAGCAGGTTCACCAGGATCAGGAAGACCCATTTGTTCTGGGTCAGGCTGAGGATCGCGTCCGACATGATTTGCGCGGTGTTCGAGACCGTCAGAAGCCAGGCGAAGATGGAAGCCGCGGTGACGATGAAGAGCACGGAGGCCGTGGTCTCGATCGTGTCGAAGGTCGCCTTGGTCAGCGTCCGCAGCGTCATCGAGCGATAGCGCACCAGGCCGAGAAACAGCGACCAGATCACCGCCGCGGCGGCAGCTTCCGTCGGCGTGAACCAGCCCATCGTCATGCCGCCGATCAGGATGACCGGCGTCATCAGCGCCATCACGGCCGAGAAGTCGAAATAGTAGTCGAGGCCCAGCAGCACCGCCAGCGCGAGGCCGATCGCGAGATTATCCGACAGGCCGGCCCAGATCAGGCCATAGGCGACAACGGGGAAGCCGAGCACCACCGCGACCTCGATGCCGGCGGTGCCGATCTCATGCCAGGAGAAGGCGGCGTCGGAACCCCATTTGTAGATGCGGGCGAAGATCGCGACGGTCGCCATCATGAACAGCGTCATCACGACACCGGGGATGACGCCGCCGAGAAAGAGCGCACCGATCGAGGTATTCGACATCATACCGTAGATGACGAAGGGCAGCGAGGGCGGGATGATCGGCCCCAGCGTGGCCGACGCCGCCGTGACGCCGACGGCGACCTCGGCGGAATAGCCATGGTCCTTCATCGCCTTGATCTCGATCGTGCCGATGCCGGCGGCATCCGCGATCGCAGTGCCGGACATGCCCGAGAAGATCACCGAGCCGATGATGTTGACCTGCGCCAGGCCGCCACGCATCCAGCCGACCAGCGAAACCGCAAAGGCATAGATGCGGCCCGTGACGCCGGCGATGTTCATCAGATTGCCGGCCAGGATGAAGAACGGCACGGCGAGCAGCGGAAAGCTCTCGACGCCGGCGATCATGCGCTGGGCCAGGATGACATCGGGCACCGTGCCCGAAATCAGGATGAAGGCGAGAGAGGCGACGGCCATGGCGATTGCCACCGGCACGCCGAGGATCATCAGGGCGAGAAAGGAACCGAGCAGGACGAGCATGTTGGTCTCAGGCCTCCGAGCCGTCGAAAGCTTCCGGCTTCTCCAGCACGGAATAGCCACGGCGCCAGTTCTGCCAGGCGACATGGAGCGCCCGCAGCGTCATCAGCGCGAAAGCGAGGACGACCGCGTTGAAGATAAACGACTTCGGAAAATCGATCGTCGTCATCATCTCATCGGGAATGAGAGAGGCGTATTTGTACATCAGCCAGGTGCCGTAACCGAAGAAGCCGATGCGGACGACATCGACGAAGGTCGCCATGATCCGGCCGAGCCCGGGCGACATGTAGCGGTAGAGGAAATCGACCTGGATGTGCCGCGAGGCACGCACGCACAGCGAGGCGCCGAGGAAGACGACGACCACCAGTGCGTAGATCGCAATCTCCTCCGTCCAGGCGAAGGAATTGTTCAGGACGTAGCGGGTGAAGAACTGCAGGATGACGCAGCCGACCATGACCCAGAAGGCGGCGAGCGTGATCCAGTCCTCGATGCCGTAGCCGCTCAGATCGGCCGGCGGCGGCGCCTCGTCGAAGACATGGGCAAGCTCCTCGCTGGTGACCGGTATGTGGACTTCCGGCGTCGTGTCAGTGGCCACGGCAGACCTCGATGAAACCGGCCGCAGCGGGGCCGTAGGGGCAGGAGCCCGGGGGCGTTCCGCCGCCGGGCGTGGTGGACATGTAGCCAAGACCTGGCGGCGTCTCGCCGCCAGGTTGTTCGTTATGGCTTACTTGATCGCCTGGATGCGGTCCCAGTCAGCCTTGCGGTAGCCGAACTGCTCGAAGGTGACGTTCTTCTGGACGTTGGCGAGGAAATCGGCCTTGTCGATCTCGGTCACGGTCAGGCCCTTGTCCTTGAAGAACTGCACCAGCTTGACCTCATCAGCCTGGATTTGCTTGGTGGCGCGGGCGGAAGCCTCCTGGGCGACCTCGCTGAAGATCTTGCGATCCTCAGGCGAGAGCTTGTCCCAGAGCTGCTTGGCGACGACCGTGTTGAGGTGGTCGACGATGTGGCCGGTCAGGACGATGTGCTTCTGGACCTCGTAGAACTTCTTGGCCTCGATCGTGGTCAGCGGGTTTTCCTGCGCCTCGACGGTGCCGTTCTGCAGCGCGAGATAGACCTCGGCGAAGGCGATCGGGGCGGTATTGGCGCCGCAGGCGCGCGGCATGGCGAGATAGGCCGGCACGTCGGGCACGCGGATCTTCAGGCCCTTCATGTCGGCGCAGCTCTTGATCGGCTTGTTCGAGGTGGTGTGGCGCGTGCCGTAATAGGTCACCGAGACGATCTGGTGGCCGCTCTTCTCCTGGTAACCCTTGGCCATGTCCGTGAAGACGTCGCTCTTGGTGTAGGCGAGCAGATGGTCGGGGCCGCGGAAGGTGAAGGGGTAATAGGTCACGCCGATCGGCGGGAAGGCACGCGCGGCGAAGCTCGAGCCGGAGATGATGATGTCGACGGTGCCGAGCGTCAGGCCCTGGTTGATGTCGGTTTCCTTGCCGAGCTGCGAGGCCGGATAGACGGTGATCTCGTAGCGGCCATTGGTGCGCTTCTTGAACTCGTCGGCCGCCCAGACGGATTCTGTGTGGAAGGGCTCGGACGTCTCGTAGACATGCGCCCATTTCAGCTTGGTCTGCGCCTGTGCCGGCGCGCCGGCGACGATCAGGCTCGCGGCTACCGCCGCCATCGTCAGATAGGTCTTCATCGCTTTGGTCCCTCCCATGGGATCGATCATGTTGCCGTCGTTTGAGTCAGGTCTTCTTCTTGCGTCAGTTCTTCGCGCGTCAGTTCCTTTTGGCAAGACGGGAGACGACGCTCCCCCGCCCGCTTCCACGGCCGTTGGATCCTCCATTCGGAAGGCCCTCGCCGAAGCTTTGTGAAAAACGCTCCTGAGAGCATTGCAGGTGGCGATGCATCGCCGCCCGCGCGCCCTCGCCCGTTCCCGCCGCGATCGCATCGCGAATCTCGCGGTGCTCGGCGACGGCCTGCCGCCAGGATTCGGCATTCTCGAAATAGCTCGCGAGCTGGCGGAAATACGGGTTGATGCGCTGGTCGAACAGCATGCCGACGAAACGTGCCAGCACCCCATTGGCGAGGATGGAGGCGATCGCGACATGGAAGGCGCGGTCCAGCGCGACCAACTCGTCGCTGGTCAGGCCGGGCGTTTCCATGCGGGCGAGAATTTCGTCGAGCGCGGCGATATCGTTTGGGCCGGCGCAGGCGCCGGCTTCGGCGCAAACCGCGCTCTCGACCAATTCCCGGGCCTTGAGAACCTCGAAGGGACCTTCCGGCGCCTCGTCAGCCACCACGGCGAGGGCCGCAGGGCCGGCAGGCCTCTCGATGACATAGACGCCAGAGCCCATGCGGATGCGAACCAGGCCCTCGACCTCGAGCGCGATCAGGGCCTCGCGGACGGAGGGGCGGGAGACGCCGAGCTTTTCCGCAAGCTCGCGCTCGGGCGGCAGCCGGCCGCCCACCGGAAACTCGCGCCGATCGATGAGATGGCGGAGCTGGTCGGCGATCTGGCGATAAAGGCGTGGCGACTCGACAGCTTCGAGCGGCACAGTCTGCTCCCGGTTTCCATCCCCGGCTCCCTTGGACGGGAGCTCGTTTTGGCCATGTGGTCAGGCCAATTGCGGCAGAAACAAGCATTCTCGCGACGGGCTGTCAATCGCGTGTAGATCGCGACCTTCGGCTGCGGCCGGTTCAGTGGGCGCTCGCCATCACCTCGGAACGGATTTCCTCGACCAGCCGCTCCTTCAGCGCAACGAATTCCGGGCTCGTCTTGATGGTGTAGGGGCGCGGATGGGGCAGGTCGACGGCGATGTCGGCCTTGATGCGGCCGGGCCGGGCGCTCATCACCACGACGCGGGAACCGACGAAGATCGCCTCCTCGATGTCGTGGGTGACGAAGAGCACGGTCTTGCGCTCGCGCTCCCAGATGCCGAGCAGCATCTCCTGCATCAGGGCGCGGGTCTGGTTGTCGAGCGCGCCGAAAGGCTCGTCGAGCAGGAGGATCTTGGGATCGTTGGCGAGCGCACGCGCGATCGCGGTACGCTGCTGCATGCCGCCGGAGAGTTGCTTGGGGAAATGGTCGACGAAGCTCGACAGCCCGACGCGATCCGCCCAGCCGCGGGCGATGTCGAGGCGTTCACGCTCCGCCACACCCTTCTCGCGCAGTCCGAAGGCGATATTCTCAGCCACCGTCAGCCAGGGGAACAGCGTGTAGCTCTGGAAGACGAAGCCGCGATCGGCGCCCGGCCCCGAGACCGGTACGCCGTCGAGCATGATCTTGCCTTCGCTGGCTGTCTCCAGCCCGCCGATGATCCGCAGCAGGGTGGACTTGCCGCAGCCGGAGGGGCCCAGGATCGCGATGAAGTCGTTGTCGCCGACATCAAGCGAGGTCGGCATCAAGGCGCGGGTCGGCTGGCCGTTCGCTTGAGCCGGGAAGATCTTCCCGACATTCTCGACGAGGAGCTTGCTCATCTTTGCGCCCATGGAAAGAGGCGCTGGTTGACCGCCTTGAACAGGAAATCCGAGACCAGCCCGATCAGGCCGATGACGATGATGCCGAAGATGATCTGCCCGGTGTTCAGCAGCGCCTGGCTGTCGGTGATCATGTGGCCGATGCCCGAAGACGAGCCGATCAGCTCGGCGACGATGACATAGGTCCAGGCCCAGCCGAGCACGAGCCGGAAGATCTCGGCGATCTCGGGAGCGGCGTTGGGCAGGAGCACGCGGCGCACGACGGAGGTGTCGGTCGCGCCCAGCGTATAGGCGGCATCGACCAGATCGCGCCGGATCGAGCCGACGGAGACCGCGATCATCAGGATGAGCTGGAAGACCGAGCCGATGAAGATGACGAGCAGCTTCTGCGCCTCGCCGATGCCGGCCCAGAGGATCAGCAGCGGGATGAAGGCCGAGGCCGGCAGATAGCGCGCGAAGGAGACGAAGGGCTCCAGGAAGGCCTCGATCGGCTTGTAGGCACCCATCATGATGCCGAGCGGCAGCGCCACGATCACGGCCAGCACGAAGCCGCCGACGACGCGCCAGATGGTCATGCCGATGTCGAAGGCGAAGCCATACTGGACGAGGAGGCTGTAGCCTTCCCGCACCATCGTCAGCGGATCGGCGAGGAACAGCTTCTGGACATAGCCGCCGAAGGTCGCGACCGACCAGAGCGCGACGAACAGCGCGAAAAACGCGATGCCGTAGCCGATGCGAGCGGGGGCGGAGACCGGCTGGAGGGGTTTCATGGATCAGTCACTCGCGTGCCACGAAAGGCGCGGGGAACCCCTCTCCTGCAAGGAGAGGGGCAGGGGTGAGGTGTCGGCCGTTGGACGATATGGAGCCAACATTCAAGCGGCGCAGCGGTGAGGTCAGAGGTTCGCCGTCAAACGGCCGTCCCCTCACCCTGCCCTCTCCCTATGGGAGAGGGTTCCCCGCGCCTGGCTGGACCAGCGTCGAGCCCGTCAGCTCACTTACCGACGACGTATTTCGTCTCGACCAGATCCTTGAGATCGGGCTTGGCCTTGATCAGGCCGATCTCCAGCAGGAGGTCGGCGGCCTTGGCCGAGAAGGCCTGCCACTCGCCCGAGAAGAAGGCCTTGTTGCCGGCCTCGTCCGACCAGCGCAGGAACGCGGCCGATTTACCGAACTGCTCGCCGGTCTGCTTCACGTCGGCGCCCATGATGCCGAAGGCCTTGTCCTTGTCGGCCTTGATCAGCTCCAGAGCCTCGAAATAGCTCTTGGCCATGGCGGCGGCAGCCGTGTCGTTGGCGGCGAGGAAGGCCGGGGTGCAGCCGACGGTGTCCATGACCATCGGATAGTCGAGCGTGGTGGCAATGATCTTGCCGGCCTCGGGCTTGTCGCGGACGGCGGAGAGATAGGGTTCATAGGTCAGCGCGGCGTCGTTCTGGCCGGCGATGAAGGCCTGCGCTGCCGGGCCGGGCTCCATGTTGACGACGGTCACGTCCTTCACCGACATGCCGTTTTCCTTGAGCATCCAGGCGAGCGCGAAATAGGGCGAAGTGCCGGGCGCGGAGGCCGCGACGGTCTTGCCCTTGAGGTCCTTGATCGAGGCGGTGGCGTTGCGCGTCACCATGCCATCGGCGCCATAGCTCTTGTCGAGCTGGAAGATCTGCTTGGTCTTCACGCCCGCGCCGTCCCAGACGATCCAGGTCTCGACGGTGGTCGCCGCGCACTGGATGTCCCCGGACGCCATGGCGAGGTGGCGGTCCTTCTGCGGGATCTTCTTGATGGTCACGTCGAGGCCGTTCTTGGCGAAGATGCCCGATTCCTTGGCCAGGACGAGCGGCGCGAAGCCGGTCCAGCCGGAAATGCCGATGGAGATTTTAGTCTGCGCCTGCGCGCCGCCGGCCGCCAATGCCGCCGCCAGGCCAAGGCCCGCCACCGCTCCGAAACGCTTCAAACCTGTCATGACGGGCCCTTCCCCTTAAGTGATGTCCGGCTTCGTGCGAGGATCAAGAATCCGTCGCGCCGCATGGCGCAGCCAGATGCAACCTTCGTTCCAGCCGACGTTAAATGCATATGCAAATCCGTCAAGCAGCCGATCACCATAGCTGGGGACGGCCATGACATTCTCTTGTTTGACAGGCGCCGGGACATCCCTTCCCCTGAGCCCTCTCCGAACGACCTGTTTCTTCTTCGTCCAGGAATCATCCGAATGAACGGTGCCGACCGCCTCTGCGACACGCTGCTCGTCAACGGCGTGGATGTCTGTTTCGCCAATCCCGGCACCTCCGAGATGCATTTTGTCGCGGCGCTCGACCGCAAGCCGCAGATGCGCTGCGTGCTCGGCCTGTTCGAGGGCGTGGTCACGGGCGCGGCCGACGGCTATGCCCGCATGGCCGACAAGCCGGCGGCGACGCTGCTGCATTGCGGGCCGGGCATGGCGAACGCGCTTGCCAACATGCACAATGCGAGGCGCGCCTGGACGCCGATGCTCAACATCGTCGGCGACCACGCGACCTATCATCTCCAGCACGACGCGCCGCTGACCAGCGACATTGAAAGCCTGGCGCGGCCGATGTCGCATTATGTCCATCGCATCACGACGCCTGAGGATGTCGGGCCGGCGATCGGTGAGGCCTATGCCGCCGCGATGTCGCTGCCCGGCGTCGCAACCGTGATCCTGCCGGGCGACTGCGCCTGGGGTAGCGTCGAGCCGGCCGAGGTGACTGCGACCCCGGTGCCTGCGTTCAAGGCCGTCGCGCCCGAGACCGTGCGCGAGGTTGCGGCTGCGCTGCGCCAGCATGGCGCGCGGGCTGCGCTGATGATGACCGGCTCGTCGCTGCGCGAGGGGCCGCTGGAGACGGCGGCGCGGATCTGCGCGGCGACCGGCTGCAAGATGTACGGGCAGATGTCGAACGGGCGCATCGAGCGCGGCGCCGGCCGCGTCGCCATCCCCAAGGTGTTCTACCCCATCGACATGGCGCTGGAGCAGTTGAAGGATATCGACCTGCTGGTGCTGGTCGGCGCGCAGATCCCGGTCGGCTTCTTCGCCTATCCCGGCAAACCCGGCCGGCTGATCCATGATGGCTGCATCGTCGCCGCGCTCGGCGTCATGGGCGACGATCTTGACGGCGCGCTCGCGGCACTCTCCGAGGAAACCGGCGCAACCAGGGTCGAGCCCGCCTTCATCGCCAGGTCGCAGAGCGAGACAGCGCTTCCGACCGGCGACCTCGACGCCGACAAGGTCTGCACCATCGTCGCGCGGCTCCTGCCGGAGAATGCGATCATCTGCGACGAGTCGGTCTCGTCGGGTCGGGTCTTCTACCAGCAATGCCACAACGCACCGCAGCACGACTATCTGCAGCTGACCGGCGGCGCGATCGGCGAAGGCATCCCGATGTGCGTCGGCGCCGCCGTGGCCTGCCCCGACCGCAAGGTCATCGGCATGCAGGCCGATGGCTCGGGCATGTACACGGTGCAAGGGCTGTGGACGCAGGCGCGCGAGAACCTCGACATCGTCACGGTGATCTTCGCCAACCGGACCTATGCGATCCTGCATGGCGAGATGCGCGCGGTGGGCGTCAATGATTTCGGTCGCAACGCCACGCTGATGCTCAACATCGACGAGCCGGCGCTGGACTGGGTCTCGATGGCGCACGGCATGGGCGTGGAAGCCGCGCGCGCCACGACCGCCGAGGAGTTCACCAGGCTGTTCAAGGGCGCGCTCGGACGCAAGGGGCCGTTTTTGATCGAGGCGGTGATTTGACCTCTTCCTTCTCCCCCGAGGGGAGAAGGAAGAGGGCGCTACTTAAACCCGCCCAAAAACGCATCCAGGCATTCGCCGATCGCCTCGATGGCGTAGCCGCCCTCCTGAACCACCAGCGTCGGCAGACCGAAGCCCTTCATCTTTTCAGCAATCGTGCCGAAATCGGCGGCGTCCAGCTTGAGGACGCCGATCGGGTCGTCCTTGTGGGCATCGTAGCCGAGTGCCACGATGACGACGTCGGCGCCGAACTCGCGGATCGCCTGCCCGGCCCGGTCGACGGCCGCCGCCATCTCGGCGCCGCCCGCGCCATGGGCCAGCGGCAGGTTGAGGTTGAAGCCTTCGCCCGGGCCGTTGCCGCGCTCGTCCTCATAGCCGGTGTAGAAGGGGTAGTAGTTCGACGGATCGGCGTGGACCGAGATCGTCAGCACGTCGTTGCGACGATAGAAGATCTGCTGCGTGCCGTCGCCGTGATGGGCATCGACATCGAGGACCGCGACCTTGGCGAATTTGGAGCGCAGGCGCTGGGCTGCGATCGCGGTGTTGTTGAGGTAGCAGAAGCCGGTGGCGCGGTCGGCGCGGGCATGGTGCCCTGAGGGACGGCAGAGCGAATAGACGGCCCTGTCGCCGGCGATGACGGCGTCGGCCGCGGTGATCGCGGTCTCGGCCGAGAGCAGCGTCGAGTGCCAGCAATGCTCGCCGATCGGCACCGACATGTCGCCGAGATACCAGCCGAGCTGGCCGATGAAGCCCGTCGGGCGGCAGGGCGGGCGGACATCCTCGTCGGGACGCCCGCTCCAATACGGGAAGGTGCTGGGCCAGACCTCGGGGCCGCGCTCGGCGGGGAGTTCCTGCCAGTTCGCCCAGGCGGTTTCGAGGAACTTCACAAAGCCGGCGTCATGGATCGCAAGGATCGGCGCGGTGCCGTGCGAGGCGGGCAGCTCCGGCGTGATGCCATGCTTTTCGAGCGCGCCGAGGAGGCGCGCCGTGCGCTCCGGCAGGTCCTTGGGCGCGACGACGGCGCCGAAGCGCAGATACTGCTTGGGATCGTGAAGCGACTGATCGGGATGATAGAAAGCGCGCATGCCGGCTTGGTGTCCTCTGATCGCGGAGGCGCCCCCATGCGCACCCGCCTCAGCGCAGGCTAGCGGCTCGCGGCCGATGCGTCAGCGCCAAAGAACGCCGCAGCGCCCTGTTCTCCATGCGCGATCAGGGCGGTGAATTCGCCCGCCAGCGCCGCGACATCGAAGCGGTTGGGACGGTACCAGTCGATCGAGCCGTTGAGCGCCCCGAGCAGGAACAGGCGCAGCGCATCGGGCGAACGCTCCGGCGAAAGCGTGCCCGAGGTCTGCAATTCGGCGATCAGCTCGCGCCAGACATCCTCATAGGCGCGCCGGACGCCGCGCACGCTCTCGGGCGTCGGCGTCTGGCCGAAGGTGAAGACCTTGATGCTGGCCGAGGTGTAGTCGCTGTTGCCGTGCAGCGCGGTGAGATGGGCGCCGATCGCGGCCTGCAGGCGGTCGCGCGGCGGCGCGGTTTCGGTGGCGGCAAGCGCCGCGACCACCGCCTCATGGACGAAGCGCACGCCGTCATTGACGACGGCCTCGACGATCTCCTCCTTCGAAGCGAAATGGTAGTAGAGGCTGGCCTTGCGGATGCCGACCGCCTCGGCGATCTCGCGGAGCGTCGTCTGGTGATAGCCGCCGGAGCGTAGCAGGCGCGCCGCGGTGTCGAGGATGAGGCGGCGGGAGCCACCTTCCACGTCCTTGGCGGCGCGCTCTGTTACGACCCTCACCGCACACACCTCGCGTCATTCTCGGGCGGAGCGACGCGCAGACCCGAGGATCTCTTGCCGGAGATGCTCGGGTCAAGCCCGAGCATGACGGTGAGGGAGGCGCGCACAAGCGTCACAGCCGCTTCGCGACCTCTTCCAGCATGACCTCGGTGGCGCCGCCGCCGATTGACTGGACGCGGGCATCGCGGGTCATGCGCTCGATCGTGCTTTCGCGCATGTAGCCCATGCCGCCATGGAACTGCAGGCAGGCATACATCACCTCGTTGACCAGTTCGCCGCAGAGCGCCTTGACCATCGAAACCTCGCGGGTGGCGTCGAACCCCTGCGCGTCGAGCCAGGCGGCGTGGTAGACGAGCTGGCGCCCCGCCTCGACCTTGGCGGCCAGCATGGCGAGCTTCTGGCGGATCGCCTGCTTGTCCCAGAGCGGCGCGCCAAAGGCCTTTCGGGTCTTCACATAATCGAGCGTCAGGTCGATCGCGGCCTGCGCCTCGCCGATCGCCATGGCGCCGATCACGGTGCGCTCGTTCTGGAAGTTGCTCATGATTGCGTAGAAGCCGCGCCCCTCCTGCCCGAGCAAGTTTTCGGCCGGGATGCGGCAATCCTCGAAGACAAGCTCGGCGGTGTCCGAGGAGCGCCAGCCATGCTTGTCGAGCGCGCGCGAAACCGTGAAGCCGGGCGTGCCCTTCTCGACCAGGAAGATCGAGACCGATTGCGAGGGTTTTGCCGCAAGGTCCGTCTTGGCCGCGACGCAGTAGAGATCGGCATGGACGCCGTTGGTGATGAACATCTTGGCACCGTTCAGCACATAGGAATCGCCCTCGCGCCGCGCCGTCGTGCGGATGCCCTTCACGTCGGAGCCGGCATCGGGCTCGGTCACCGCGACCGCGACGATTGTCTCGCCGGCGATGATCGCCGGCATCAGCCGGTCGCGCTGGGCTTGGCTGCCGGCATTGGCGATGTGGACCGATGCCATGTCGGTGTGGACCAGCGCCGTGATCGCGACGCCTGAGAAGGTTGAGCGACCAAGCTCTTCGGCGAAGACGACGGTTGCCATCGTATCCATTTCCGAGCCGCCATATTCGGCGGGGTAGCGGATGCCGAGAAAGCCGAGCGCTCCCATCTTGCGCAGCACCTCGCGCGGGACGAAGCCGGCCTCTTCCCAGGCCAGCGCATGCGGTTTGATCTCAGTTTCGACGAAACGGCGGATTTGGGTCCGCAGCGCTTCGTGCTCCTCGGTGAAATAGGGGGAGCGGCGCAGGGCTTCTCCCCCAAGTTTCTCCACAGCCGACATGGCGTTTCTCCTGCGCTTGACCTCGGCGGCCGGAACCGCCTACCTAACGGACGGTAGGTGAATGAGGCAGCGAGATCAAGTCCCTGCCTCCCACAGCCCTCATCCTGAGGAGCCGCGGAACGCGGCGTCTCGAAGGATGCTCCAGAAGGCTCCAGTGCGCGCTGGAGCATCCTTCGAGACGCAGCCTGCGGCTGCTCCTCAGGATGAGGGCTGAAAAGAAGACGCCGGCACAAGGGGAACCGCATGTCCGAGACCACCCAGACCGTTTCTGCGCCCCCTCCCCCGCTCTCCGCGATGATCGAGATGCTGCGCGAGCGCCACGCGCTCGTCGCGGCCGGCGGTGGCGACAGGATGCGGGCGCGCCACGAGTCGCGGGCCAAGATCATGGTGCGCGAGCGCATCGACCTGCTGCTCGATCCGCAGGCGCCTTTCCTCGAATTGTCGCCGCTCGCCGCCTGGGGGCTCTACGGCAACGAGGTGCCCGGCGCCGGCATCGTCACCGGCATCGGCATCGTGCAGGGCCGCGCTTGCATGCTGATCGCCAACGACGCGACGGTGAAGGGCGGCTCCTTCTTTGCCGAGACCGTGCGCAAGCATCTGCGGGCGCAGGAGATCGCGGAGGAGCATCGTCTGCCGTGCCTTTATCTGGTCGATTGCGGCGGCGCCTTCCTGTCGGAACAGGACCGGGTCTTTCCCGACCGCGACCATTTCGGCGGCTCCTTCTACAACCAGTGCCGGATGTCGGCGGCAGGCATTCCGCAGATTTCGATCGTCTTCGGGGCCGCGACCGCCGGCGGGGCCTATATTCCGGCGCTGTCGGACGAGGTCATCATGGTCAAGGGCACCGGCCGCATCCATCTTGGCGGCCCGCCGATCGTGAAGGCCGCGATCCACGAGATCGTCGATGGCGAGACGCTGGGCGGCGCGGAGATGCACACGCAGGTCTCGGGCGTCGCCGACCATCTCGCGGCAACCGAGATGGAGGGGCTGGCGAAGCTGCGCGAGATCGTCGGCTCGCTCGGCGAGACCGGCCTGCTCAGGCAGCCGCCGCATGCGCCCGCCCCGCCCCGCCTCGACCCGACGGAACTGATCGACCTCGTCCCGACCGATCTGCGCCGGCCCTATGATGTGCGCGAGGTGATCTCCCGGATCGTCGACGACAGCGCCTTCAACGCCTTTAAGCCCGATTACGGCGCGACGCTGGTAACAGGCTTCGCGCGCATCCACGGCCACCCCGTCGGGATCATCGCCAATAACGGCGTGCTGTTCTCGGAGTCGGCGGTGAAAGGTGCACATTTCATCGAGCTCTGCGACCAGCGCCAGATTCCGTTGCTGTTCCTGCAGAACATCACCGGCTTCATGGTCGGCACGCAGGCCGAGCGCGGCGGCATCGCCAAGCACTCGGCCAAGTTGGTCTATGCCGTCTCGAATGCGCGGGTGCCGAAATACACCGTGCTGATCGGCGGATCGTATGGCGCCGGCAATTACGGCATGTGCGGGCGGGGTTTCCGGCCGCGCTTCCTGTTCTCCTGGCCCAATGCCCGCATCGCGACGATGAGCCCGGAGGTCGCGGCCAATGTCGTCACCGAGTTGCGGCGGCAATCGCTTAAGGGCGCCGCGGATGAGGCCGCCATCGCCGAACTCGACGCCAGAACGCGGGCCCAGTTCGAGGAGCAGAGCGACCCCTACTACGCCACCGCGCGGCTCTGGGACGACGGCATCATCGAGCCCGGCCAGACCCGCGACGTGCTGGGGCTGTGCCTCGCGCTGGCAGCGGGCGAGCCGCGCGATACCAGCCCGCGGCCCGTGTACCGGATGTGATCACCACCATGTTCGACACCATCCTGATCGCCAATCGCGGCGAGATCGCCTGCCGCATCATCAAGACCTGCCGGACGCTCGGCATCCGTAGCGTCGCGGTCCATTCCGATGCCGACAGGGATGCGCTGCATGTGCGGCTGGCCGACAGCGCCGTGCGGATCGGCCCCTCCCCGGCGCGCGAAAGCTATCTGCGCGCCGACCGCATCATCGAAGCGGCGCTCGCCACCGGCGCGCAGGCGATTCATCCGGGCTACGGCTTCCTCTCCGAGCGGCTCGACCTGATCGCCGCCTGCGAGGCCAACGGCATCGTCTTCATCGGGCCCTCCACTGCCGCGATCGACGCGATGGGCGACAAAATCCGCTCCAAGCAGATCGCGCGGGACGCGGGCGTGCCCGGCGTCCCCGGCTATGACGGGGCCGACCAGTCGCCCGAGGTCCTGCGGACGGAGGCCCTGCGCATCGGTTTGCCAGTCATGGTCAAGGCCTCGGCGGGCGGTGGCGGCAAGGGCATCCGCAAGGTCGAGGACGAGGCCGAACTCGACGGCGCGATTCTGGCCGCAGCCCGCGAGGCGCAGGCCGCCTTCGGAGACGGGCGCCTGCTGATCGAGAAGTTCGTGACCCGGCCGCGCCATGTCGAGGTGCAGGTCGCGGGCGATCGGCACGGCAACCTCGTGCATCTGTTCGAGCGCGATTGCTCCGTGCAGCGCGCCAACCAGAAGCTGATCGAGGAAGCGCCGGCACCGAACCTGATGCCCGAGACGCGCGCCGCGCTGCATGACTACGCGCTGCGGCTGTCGCGCGCGATCTCCTACGACAATCTCGGCACGGTCGAGTTCCTGGTCGATGCGGAAAGCGAGGCGGTGTTTTTCCTCGAGATGAACACGCGGCTCCAGGTCGAGCATCCCGTCACGGAGGCGATCACGGGACTCGACCTCGTCGCATGGCAGATCAGGATCGCGGCGGGCGAGACGCTGCCGCTGCGCCAGGACCAGATCGCCTGCACCGGCCACGCCATCGAGGCGCGGCTGACGGCCGAACGCGCGGATGAAGGATTCCGGCCGGATACGGGCAGGATCGCGCTCTGGAGCGAGCCCGAGGGTCTGCGCGTCGACAGCGGCGTCGCGACCGGCGGCATCGTCTCGACGCATTATGATTCCTTGCTCGCCAAGGTCATCGCCCATGCCCCGGATCGTGCCGGCGCCGTGCGCAAGCTGGCGGAAGGGCTCGACCGGATGGTCGTGCTCGGGCCTGCGACGATCCGGCCGTTCCTGATCGATGCGCTGCGCCAGCCGGGCTTCGTCGAGGGCCGCGCGACGACGCTGTTCCTCAAGGAGCTTTGGCCCGAGGGCTGGCAGCCGGCGCGCGCGCATGACGATGAATTGCGGGACGTCGCCGCCGCGCTCTGGCTTGCCACCGGAGAAGCCGCCGGCACAGCACGCGGCGCGGGGCCATGGCGGTCCCTGACGGGTTTCCGGCTGCTGGCGCCGGCCGGTCGCCACGCCACGACCGACCTCTCGGTATCCATCGGCGACGATCGGGCGCGGCTGCGGGTCGAAAGCCGTGACGGCTTCCTGCGGATGCAGAGTATCGACGGGCCCTGCGACATCGCCTGCCGGCCCGGAGCAGCCGGCCAAAGCTGGATCGTCACGCGCGACGGCCTCGGCACGACGGCATATGCACTGCGCGACGGCGACGGCCTTCTGTTGCGCTATCGAGGTTTCGAGGGCCGGGTGGGCGTCGTGCTCGCGGTCGACGCAGAGGCTGCGACACGAACATCAGGCGGCGACAGCAGCGGCGTGCTGCGCGCAGCGATGCCGGGCACCGTCGCCGCGATCCACGTCACCGAGGGCGACGCGGTCGTGGCCGGGCAGATCCTCGTCGTGCTCGAATCCATGAAGCTGTTCATGGAGCTGAAGAGCCCGGCCGCCGGCACCGTCGCGCGGGTCGCGGTCAAGGCCGGCGCCACGGTCGCCGCCGGCGAGACGCTGATCGCGATCGAGGTTGCGGAGACGCCCGTCACTTAGCGCCCGGAACAGGCGTCGCCGCGAAGCCGCGACCAGCGATGCCCCGGGCTCAGCCCTTGGTCGGGAAGGTCAGCGGCGAGATCTCGAGATGGTCGCGCTTGGCCCAGTCGAGCCCCTGCACCTTCGGCTCGGCGCGGCGCTGCGCCTCCTCCAGATCGGCGGCAGCGGCAGCGTAGTCCATCGTCAGGACCTTGCCGTTGTCGACCACCGTGACGCCATCGACGATGACCGTCGTCACGGCGCGCTCGCCCGCCGCATAGATCAGGCTGCGGACGGGGTCGCGCAAGGGGCGCATCATCGGATGCGTCACGTCGACGATGACGATGTCGGCCTTGGCGCCCTTGGCGAGGCGGCCGATATCGTCGCGGCCAAGCGCCTTGGTGCTGCCGAGCGTCGCGGCGTTGAAGGCATCCGAGGTTCGGAGATCGTAGACGTCCTCCGCCATCATGCGCGAGCCGATGCAGACGGCGCGCAGTTCCTCCAGCATGTGGTGGGGATAGGTGTCGGTGCCGATGCCGACATTGACGCCGGCGGCGACATATTGCCCGAAGCTCTGCATCGCGATGCCGCGGCGCTGGAATACGATCGGGCAATGGGCGACGTTGGTGCCGGTCTCGACGAGACAGCCGAGATCGTCCGTCGCCGGCCATTTCACCGAGGAGTGATGGTCGAGGAAGATGCCGTGGCCGATGATCGAGAACGGCCCGAGCACATCGAGCGATTCCAGCCATTCGACCGGCGTCATGCCGTGGCGGCGGGTGATCTCGTGGAACTCGACGATGCTCTGGGCGGCATGGATCTGGAAGGGAAGCTTGCGCTTCTCGGCCTCCGCATAGCTCGCCTGGATCAGCTCGGCCGAGCAGGTGTCGATCTGCGAGGGCGAGACCATCCCGGAGAGCCGGCCGCTGTCGTCGGCCGCGACCTGGTCGAGCAGCGTCATGGCGGCCGCCATCGCGGCCTCGCCGGCCTTCTCGTCCCATTCATATTTCGCCAGATGGCCGTTGTCGGTGTACCAGCGCGCCGAGCGGTACATCGGCGAGAACACGGCGCGCAGTCCCGACGCCTTGAAGGTCTCGAACCAGCCATCCCAGGCGACGGACATGTCGACCAGCGTGGTGACGCCCGACATCAACAATTCCGAATAGGTCACCTGCGCGCAGGATTTGACTCCTTGGGCATCGCAGCGGAACAGCGGCATGAACTCGTAGAGCGAGGTGCCATACATCTTGGCGCTGCCGAGCTCGTCGTTCCAGCCCTTGGTCATCGCCTCCGATGAGGGATGGGAGTGGATGTTGACGAGGCCGGGCATGACCATCCTGCCGCGCCCGTCGATGGTCGCATCGGCCTTGCCCTTGAAGGGCCCACCGACATGGATCAGCCGGTCGCCGTCATAGGCGACGTCGCCATCGCGCAGATAGACATGGCCCTTCGCCCTGGCGTCATAGGCGACGATCCAGCTGGCGTTCGCAATGAGGGTGATCGGCATGGGCTGGGCTCCGGCAGGGCGAAACAAGGCGCCGGGGAAAAACGCGGCCGGACGGCGAGCGCCACCATGGTCGAACCATGGGGCAGTTGGCCATGAACTGGTTCTTCCCGGAACCAGTTCATGGCATCAAAGCTATGTCCCGGGCAATCGCACAAGCCCCGCCATGAAGCCTTGCGATGCCGCCCCGCACAGCTCAGAGACAGGCAGTTATCCAACCGATCGCGGAATGATCACTGGCTGCTCAACCGCGTCTCGACCCGGCGATTCTCGCCCGCCAGGGAGTTGGCCGCGATGGGCCGCGACTGCCCGAAGCCGCGCGCCAGCAGCCGGGAGGCTGCGATCCCTCTCTCGCCGAGATAATGCGCCACGGCATCCGCGCGTCGCTGGGAGAGATCGAGATTATAGGAGGGGCTGCCGGCTGCATCGGTATGCCCTTCGACGACGAACCGCGCCGCGCCGAGTTGCGGCGTCCTGAGTGCCTCGGCAAACTCATCGAGGTTGATTCTTGCGTCGGGCTCCAGCACGTCGGAATTATACCTGAACCGCACGACGAGATCGAAGGCGGCGACCGAGGCGGTCTTGACGGTCTGGCCAGCGCGGCTGCAGTCGGCCTCCGTCCCGATGCACATTGTGCGCGTCAGAGCGGGCTCCGGCATCGCCGGCTGGAAATGCCTGACGATGTCGTCGGATTTGTAGGTCTGCGCCTGCAGCGCACCGGCGCCGGGACCAAAGCTCAGAACGGCGAGCGCGGCGGCGGCACAGTAAGCGGATGGCATGCGCATGATCGTCCTCCGGGGCGAAATCTGGATCTTCTGTCCAGACGACGATGGACGATCAAAACGACTGCCGCTTCCCACGTTCGAATGACCCGCCGCATTTCGATGGAGCGCGGACATTCCAACCTTACAGCGGCGAGGAAAGGGGCGATCGACGCGGATCATCGCGCGACGGGCCATGGTCTGCAGCCCTTTCAGGACAGCTGAGGACGTCTCAGAATGCAGGAGTGGTGCCGCTTGAGGGATTCGAACCCCCGACCCCCTCATTACGAATGAGGTGCTCTACCAGCTGAGCTAAAGCGGCGACGGCTGGGGCTGTATCAGCACGGCCGATTCTTGGCAAGACGAAGAGCGGGTCGATGCGACCTACGATCCATGTTTGGCCCCGCTAATCCTTGCGCAGCTTTTCCGTCTCCGGCTTCTCCTGGCCGAGCGCGACGATGCCGCGGCGGATGGCGCGGGTGCGGGTGAAGTGCTTGTGCAGGGTCTCGCCGTCGCCGAAGCGGATCGCCCGCGTCAGCACCGCGAGGTCCTCGCTGAAGCGGCCGAGCATCTCCAGCACCGCATCCTTGTTGTGCAGGAAGACGTCGCGCCACATCGTCGGGTCGGAGGCCGCGATGCGGGTGAAGTCGCGGAAGCCGCCGGCCGAGAACTTGATCACCTCGGACTGCGTCACCGCCGCCAGATCCTCGGCCGTGCCGACGATGTTGTAGGCGATCAGATGCGGCAGGTGGCTGGTGACGGCGAGCACGAGGTCATGATGCGTCGCGGTCATGATTTCGACGATCGCGCCCATGCCCTCCCAGAACTGGCGGGTGCGGGCGATCGCGGTCTCGTCGGTGCCGTCCGGCGGCGTCAGGATGCACCAGCGATTGAGGAACAGGCTCGGGAAGCCGGCATCGGGGCCGGAGTTCTCGGTGCCAGCGACCGGATGGGCCGGGACGAAATGCACGCCGTCGGGCAGATGCGGCAAGACCGCCTCGACCACGGCGTTCTTGACCGAACCGACATCGGACAGGATCGCGCCCGGCTTCAGTGAGGACGCAATCTCGGCCGCGACCGTGCCGCAGGCGCCGACCGGCACGCAGAGCACGATGTGGTCAGCATGGCGCACGGCCTCGGCAGCGCTGTCCGCGACCTCATGGCCGAGACCAAGTTCACGCGCACGCTGGCGCACGGCCTCGTCGCGATCATAGAGAACGACGCGGCCGGCAAGGTTCAGATCCTTCGCCGCATGGGCGATGGAGGAACCGATCAGCCCGACGCCGATGACCGCGAGACGCGCGAAAAGCGGCTCCTCGCGGCGCGGGACGAAACTTTCCGGAACAGGCGCCATCATGCGGCCAGGAATTCGGCGAGCGCCGCCACGACGAGGCGGTTGGCTTCTTCCGCGCCGATGGTCATGCGCAGCGCGCCGGGCAGGCCATAGGAGCCGACGCCGCGCAGGATCAGCCCACGCTGCGTCAGGAAGGCGTCGGCCTCCTTCGCCGTCTTGCCCGGTGTCGTCGGGAAATGGATCAGGACGAAGTTGCCGACCGAGGGCGTGACGGTGAGGCCGAGCTTTTCCAGTTCGGCCGTGGTCCAGGCCAGCCACTTGTCGTTGTGCTCGTTGGCGGCCGCGACATGGGCCTCGTCGGCGATGGCGGCGGCACCGGCCTCGATCGCCGCGCCGTTGACGTTGAACGGGCCACGGATGCGCTCCAGCGCGTCGATGATGTGCGCGGGGCCGTACATCCAGCCGATGCGCAGATTGGCGAGGCCATAGATCTTCGAGAAGGTGCGCGTCATCACGACGTTCTCGCTCTCGGCGACCATCTCCAACCCCGACGCATAGTCGTTGCGGCGGACATATTCGGCATAGGCCGCATCCAGCACCAGCAGCACGTCGGCCGGCAGGCCGGCCTGCAGCCGCTTGACCTCGTCGAACGGGATGTAGGTGCCGGTCGGGTTGTTGGGGTTGGCGAGGAAGACGATCTTGGTGCGCGGCGTCACCGCGGCGAGGATGGCGTCGACATCGGCCTTGAAGCCGGTCTCCTTGACGACGACCGGCTTGCCGCCGGCGGCAAGGATCGCGATGCGATAGACAAGGAAGCCGTGCTCGGTGAAGACGCCCTCGTCACCGTCGCCGAGATAGGCCTTGGTGATGAGCTGAAGCAGTTCGTCCGAGCCGGTGCCACACAGGATGCGGCCGGCATCGAGGCCGTAGCGCCCGGCGATCGCCTCGCGCAGCTTGGTCGAGGACCCGTCAGGATAGAGCTCAAGCTTGCTGGCGATCCTGCCATAGGCCTCGACGGCCTTCGGGCTCGGGCCGAGCGGGGTCTCGTTGGAGGAGAGCTTGTGCAGCTTGACGCCGGCCGGAGCGGCCGACTTGCCGGGGACATAGGCCTCGATATCGAGGACGCCGGGACGGGGCATGGGGCGGGAGGCGATAGACATGGTGTTGCTCTCTCGGTTCTAGCAACCGCACCGTCATCCTGGGCGACCGAAGTTCGGCCCGGGATCCGTCGGAGGGCTTCGCACTCTACGATGGATCCCGGAGCGCCGCTGCGCGACGTCCAGGATGACGGTGGCGGTTCAGGAGGACATCAGAAGCGGTTCACGAACGGACGGATTTGAAGGCGAAGCGGGCGGCGTGGCTGCCGATCTCGGCGAAGTCGCTCAAGCCGGCGGGCTCCAGCGAGCGGCGGATCGTGGCCTGGTCGACCTCACCCGACGCCGCGACCAGCAGCGAGAGATGCGAGCCGTCGGCCGCCGATGCCGAGACCTCGGCAAGATGCTGGGCAAGGCCGGCGCGCAACGGCTCCGACCAGCGCTCGACGCGGGCGGCATAGAGCACGATCTCGCGCATGGCGGCGTCGGCCAGGGGCTTGGCGATGCAGTAGACCGGTGTGCCGGCGGGGTGGTCCGGGCGCTCGATAAAGGGCAGCCGCGCGATGATCTTGGGCGCGTCAGCGCCGATCAGGTCGCGCCACCAGATGCCGGCGCTGGCGCCCTGATCCATCCGGAAGATGCCGAGATCGCCGGCGGACTCCGCCACCGCGCGGATGACGGCGCGCGCATCCTCATGGGTGACGAAGGGCACGGTGAAGCCGAAATGGAAGCGGGCGGAATCGCGCATCGCCGCATCGCCGCCGGAGACATCGGCATGGACCGCGTAGTTCGCCTGCACATAGGTGAAGGTCGCGATGATGATGCGCCAGATGCCCTCGATGGTGTCGAGCGGCAGCAGGCCCTTATGGCGCAAGGCGAGGCGCTTCATCATGTCGGCCTCGCGGCCGGGGCGGAAGGCCGAGCCCGAGGCCTGCGTCTTCTTCACCGAGATCAGCGTCTCGATGATCGAGGAACGCTCCATCAGCAGCGCATGCATCTCCGCATCGATGCGGTCGATCTCGGCGCGCAGATCGGCAAGGGTCGTCGGAGCGGCTTCGGTCATGATGGCAGCGCGATTGCGAGGAAAAGCCCGAGGATTTGGGCTAGGCTCTTAGCGCTCCCTTCGCCCCTTGGCAAAGCCGCCGGGCGCATCGCCGCGTTGACAGAAGGCGCGTGTCGCGGCATCGCTAGAGTTCGATCTTTCGAACAAGCTGACCGGCAAGACAAACTATCCCGTCGAAGCGGACAAGAATGAGCGATTTTTCTGCAAGCCTGGCCGATCCGCTGAAGGAAGCCAACGAACCCACCAGCGAGGTGGTGCGCTTCGGCCCCGAGACGCCGCTGCTGATGGATTGCGGCGTCGCGCTCGATCACTGGCAGATCGCCTACCAGACCTACGGAACTTTGAACGCCGCGAAGTCCAACGCCATCCTGGTCTGCCACGCCCTGACCGGCGACCAGCATGTCGCGAGCCGCAATCCGATCACCGGCAAGGATGGCTGGTGGACCGCGATGGTCGGCTCGGGCAAGCCGATCGATACCGACCGCTTCTTCGTGATCTGCGCCAATGTCGTCGGCGGCTGCACGGGGACGACCGGGCCGGCCTCGACCAACCCCGAGACGGGCAAGCCCTGGGGGCTCTCCTTCCCGATGGTGACGATCCGCGACATGGTGCGGGCACAGCGGCACCTCGTCGATGCGCTTGGCATCGAGACGCTGTTTTGCGTCGCGGGCGGCTCGATGGGCGGGATGCAGGTGCTGCAATGGGCTGCGAGCTATCCAAGCCGTGTGTTCTCGGCGCTGCCGCTGGCAACCGCCGCCAAGCACTCGGCCCAGAACATCGCCTTCCACGAGGTCGGCCGGCAGGCGGTGATGGCCGATCCGGACTGGCGCGGCGGGCGCTATCTCGAAGAGGGCACGCGGCCTTCCAAAGGGCTCTCGGTGGCGCGGATGGGCGCGCATATCACCTATCTCTCGGAGCCGGCGCTGCACCGCAAATTCGGCCGCAAGCTGCAGGACCGCGAGGCGCCGACCTTCTCCTTCGACGCGGATTTCCAGGTCGAGAGCTATCTGCGCTATCAGGGCCTGTCCTTCGTCGAACGCTTCGACGCCAATTCCTATCTCTACGTGACGCGGGCGATGGATTATTTCGACCTCGCCGCCGACCATGACGGGGTGCTGGCCAAGGCCTTCGCGGGCACGAAGACACGCTTCTGCGTCGCCTCCTTCACCTCGGACTGGCTGTTCCCGACCGTGGATTCCCGCGCGATCGTGCATGCGCTGAACGCGGCCGGCGCTTCAGTCTCCTTCGTCGAGTTGGAAAGCGACAAGGGCCACGACGCCTTCCTGCTTGAGGAGCCGAACCTGTTCGCCACGACGCGCGGCTTCATCGGCTCGGCGGCACGGGCGCGGGGGATCTGACGCCATGACCCTGCCCGACCTCCACACCAATCGCATCGACCTGAAGCTCGTCGCCGAGATGGTGACGCCGGGGTCGCGCGTGCTCGATGTCGGCTGCGGCGACGGGCAGTTGCTGGCGCTGCTGGCCGAGAGCCGCAATGTCGATGCGCGCGGGATCGAGTTGTCGCGCGAGGGCGTGGCGGGCTGCGTCGCGCGCGGGCTGTCGGTGATCCAGGGCGATGCCGATACCGACCTTGCCGCCTATCCCGACGATTCCTTCGATTACGTCATCCTGTCCCAGACGATCCAGGCGACACGCGATCCACGCCTCGTACTGGAGCAGATGCTGCGGATCGGTCGTCGCGCCATCATCTCCTTCCCGAATTTCGGGCATTGGCGGATGCGCAGCCAAGTCTTCTTCCTGGGTCGCATGCCGGTGACGGATTCGCTGCCCTATTCTTGGTGGGATACGCCCAATATCCATTTCTGCACGATCCGCGATTTCGTCACGCTCTGCGACACGATCGGCGCTGTGAAAGAGCGCGCGGTGGCGCTCGACGCGGCAGGCGGCCGCGTCGGCGTCAGCGCGCCGTGGTGGTTCTGGAACCTCTTTGGCGCGCAGGCGGTGTTTTTGCTGAAGCGGGGATAATGAGGGCGTCATGCTCGGGCTTGACCCGAGCATCTCTTGCCGGAGATTCATCCGGCCCGATATCCCCGGGTCGGCGCTGCGCGCCGCCCGAGGATGACGCAGCCAAGGCGCGTCAGTTCAACACCACATTCGCCGGGCGCTTCTCTTTCACCGCCGCGATGTCGCCCAGCATTAGGCTCGCCGGACCGACCGTGACCGGCACGGTCTCGCCATCGCCGATCTTGCCGGCGAGGATCAACTCCGCGAGCGGGTCCTGAACCGACTTCTGGATCGCGCGCTTGAGCGGGCGCGCGCCATAGGCCGGGTCGTAGCCCTTGTCGGCCAGCCACTGGCGGGCATCGTCCGACAACTCCAGCACGATCTTGCGGTCGGTCAACAGCTTGGCGAGACGGGCCATCTGGATGTCGACGATCGCGCCCATATCCTCCCGCCGCAGCCGGTGGAACAGGATGATGTCGTCGATGCGGTTCAGGAATTCCGGCCGGAAGGCCTGCCTGACCACGCCCATGACCTCGTCGCGAACCTCTTCCGAATCCTGCCCCTCGGGCTGGTTCACCAGATACTCCGAACCGAGATTCGAGGTCATGATGATCAGCACGTTGCGGAAATCGACGGTGCGGCCCTGGCCATCGGTCAGGCGCCCGTCATCGAGCACCTGCAGCAGCACGTTGAAGACGTCCGGATGGGCCTTCTCGACCTCGTCGAAGAGCACGACCTGATAGGGCCGGCGGCGCACGGCCTCGGTCAGCGCCCCGCCCTCCTCATAGCCGACGTAGCCGGGAGGCGCGCCGATCAGCCGGGCGACCGAGTGCTTCTCCATATATTCGGACATGTCGAGGCGGACCATCGCGGTGTCGTCGTCGAACATGAAGGAGGCCAGCGCCTTGGTCAGCTCGGTCTTGCCGACGCCGGTGGGGCCGAGGAACATGAAGGAGCCGATCGGGCGGTTGGGGTCCTGAAGACCCGCACGAGCCCGCCGGACAGCCGTCGAGACGGCCTCGACCGCCTCGCGCTGGCCGACGACGCGGGCGGCGAGAACCTCCTCCATTCGCAGCAGCTTCTCCTTCTCGCCCTGCAGCATCCGGTCGACCGGCACGCCGGTCCAGCGGCTGACGATCTGCGCGACATGGTCGGCGGTGACGGCCTCCTCGACCATGCCCGAGGAGTCACCGATGGCCTCGATCTCGGCCAGCGTCTTCTCGAGCTGCGGGATCTCGCCATAGGCCAGTTCGCCGGCGCGCTGATATTCGCCCTTGCGCTGCGCCTGGGCCAGTTCGTTGCGGGCATTGTCGAGCTTGGTCTTCAGTTCGGCGGCGGCGCCGAGCTTGTCCTTCTCGGCCTTCCATTTCGCGGTGATCGTGGCCGAGCGGGTCTCCAGATCGGCAAGCTCGGATTCGAGCCGCTTCAGCCGCTCCTTCGAACCCGGGTCGCTCTCCTTCTTCAGCGCCTCCTGCTCGATGCGCAGGCGCACGATCTCGCGGTCGATCGAGTCCAACTCCTCGGGCTTGGAATCGACCTGCATGCGCAGCCGCGCCGAGGCCTCGTCCATCAGGTCGATGGCCTTGTCGGGCAGGAAGCGGTCGGTGATGTAGCGGTTCGACAGCGTCGCGGCCGAGACCAGCGCCGAATCCGTGATGCGGACACGGTGGTGCTGCTCGTATTTCTCCTTCAACCCGCGCAGGATCGAGATCGTATCCTCGACCGAGGGCTCGTCGACGAAGACGGGCTGGAACCGCCGGGCGAGAGCGGCGTCCTTCTCGACATATTTCCTGTACTCGTCGAGCGTGGTGGCGCCGACGCAGTGCAGGTCGCCACGCGCCAGAGCCGGCTTCAGCAGGTTCGAGGCATCCATCGCGCCATCGGTCTTGCCGGCGCCGACCAGCGTATGCATCTCGTCGATGAACAGGATGACGCCGCCCTCGGCAGCGGAGACCTCGTTCAGCACCGCCTTCAGCCGCTCCTCGAACTCGCCGCGATATTTCGCGCCGGCGATGAGCGAACCCATGTCGAGCGCGAGCAGCTCCTTGTCCTTGAGGCTTTCGGGCACGTCGCCATTGACGATGCGCAGGGCGAGGCCCTCGGCGATCGCGGTCTTGCCGACGCCGGGCTCGCCGATCAGCACGGGATTGTTCTTGGTCCGGCGCGACAGCACCTGGATGGTGCGGCGGATCTCCTCGTCACGGCCGATCACCGGGTCGAGCTTGCCCTCGCGCGCCGCCGCCGTGAGATCGCGGGCGTATTTCTTCAGTGCGTCGTAGCTCTGCTCGGCGCTGGCGGAATCGGCCGTGCGGCCCTTGCGAATCGCCTCGATGGCCGTGTTCAGATTCTGCGGATTGACCCCAGCCTTGGACAAAGCCTTGCCGGCCTCGGTCTCCTTCTCGATCGCGAGCGCCAACAGCAGCCGCTCGACCGTGACGAAGGAGTCGCCGGCCTTGTCGGCGGCCTTCTCGGCCGTATCGAAGACACGGGCGAGGCCTGGCGTCAGGTTCAGCCCTCCTGATCCGCCGCCGCTGACCTTTGGCAGCTTCGCCAGCGCGGTGTCCGTCAACTGGAGCGCGAGCTTGGCATTGCCACCCGAGCGGTCGATCAGGCCTGCCGCCATGCCTTCGTTGTCGTCGAGCAGCGCCTTGAGCAAATGCTCCGGCGTGAACTGCTGATGGCCTTCGCGCAGCGCGATCGTCTGCGCCGCCTGGAGGAAGCCCTTGGCCCTGTCGGTGTACTTCTCGATGTTCATCTCATCACTCCGCCCACCGGTACGCCCCGTAGCAGCGTGAACCGGTTGCCTCTTGTCAGGATGGAGCTCCCGTCTGGGCCGCCCCTCGCCATCAGAGATAGGTGTGGCATCTGCGCAACGTAAGGGGCGGCGACCTGCAAAGCATTGACGAGCATCAAATCGTAGGCCCACTTTCTCGACATGGCCGGAACCCAACGCCAGCAGTCGATCCGCAAGGCGCTCCGGGCGCTGGCGCCTGGCATTCCGCTCGCCGATGCGCAGGCCGTGGTCGCCTTGGCCGAGCGCCGGCACATGAAGGACCTGCCGCCGACGACCGCGCTCTGGCTGGCGCTCGGCAGCCATGTTCGCCACGTCCACACCGACTACGAGCAGTTGCTGAGCGATGGTTATGACCGCGAGGCGGCGCGCTTCTTCGTGGTGGACGACACCGACGCCGTGCTCGCCGGCTGGGGCTGCCAGCGCTCGGTCGCCGATCTGCCTGAGGTGGAAGAAGAAGCGATCCGGACCCGGAATTCCCGGAGCTGATCGCATCCATGCGAGGATTTGATCGATCCCCGCCTGGCTCTCGCGCTATCCTGCCGTTTCGATCGACTTGCGGATTTTCTCCATGCGCATCGCCTCGCTCTATCGCTACCCCGTCAAGGGTCTCTCGCCGGAACGCCTGACCGCCACCGTTCTCGAAGAGGGGGCGTATTTCCCCGGTGACCGGCTGTTTGCGATCGAGAACGGGCCGTCGGGTTTCGACCCGGCGGAGCCGGTGCACCAGCCCAAGATCAAATACCTGATGCTGATGCGCCAAGAGGTGCTGGCGACGTTGCGCACGCGCTATGACGACGCCAGCGGGGACCTCGTCATCGCCGGAGCCGGAAACGACATGCTGCGCGCCAGCACGGCGACGCCGGAGGGACGCGAGCGGATCACCGCCTTCTTCGAGAGCTTCATGCCCGGCGCACTGCGCGGCACGCCACGCCTGCTGCAGGCACCCAAGGGCTACCGCTTCACCGATTCCCGCTCCGGATTCGTCTCGATCATCAACCTCGCCAGTGTCGCGGATCTCGAAGCGCGCATCGGTCTCCCGATCGATCCGCTGCGCTTCCGCGGCAATGTCATGGTCGAGGGGCTTGAAGCCTGGGCGGAACTCGATCTGGCCGGCCGCGAACTGACAACCGCTTCGGGCGTCAGGCTGCAGGTCATCAAGCGGATCGAGCGTTGCGCGGCGACCAATGTCGATCCGCAGACTGGCGCCCGCGACCTGCAACTGCCCAAGGCGCTGATGACCGCCTTCGGCCATTTTGATTGCGGCATCTACTGCCGGATTCTCAGTGGTGGCCGACTGGCGGAGGGCGAGCAACTCGATATCGAAGACGTGCCGGCCGCGCTCGGCATTGTATAGCCCCAAGAAAAAGGGGCCCTCACGGGCCCCTTTGATTGATCTTGTCGTCAGCGTCGCCGCTGATCACTCGGGCGTGCCGTCCGTCTCGGAACCGAGCGCGTCCATGACCTCGCGCGGCGAGCGGCGACGGCGCGGACGCTTGGGAGCGCCTTCGGTCGAAACTGCCTCGGGCGCATCCTGGGGGGCTGCCTCGACCGCAACGGGAACGGGCTCCGCGGCCGCGACCGGCACACGCACCGGCGTTGTCAGGAAGGATGGCAACGCGGTCGCCACATCATCGCTCTGGTCCGCATCGGCCTCGACCTCGCGGCGCGGGCGACGCTCCGGCCGCGGCCCACGCTCGGGACGCTCGAAGCGGCGTTCGGCCTGGGCCGGCTGCGGCGCAAGCTCGGGCTGTTCGCCGGGAACCGGGATGTCCGAGCGCGGCGCATCGGGACGCGGGGCATATCCGCCCTGCGCGTTCTGCCCGCCCTCGGGACGATCGAAGCGAGGACGCTCGGGACGGTCATTCCGGTCGAAACGGCGGTTGTTGTTGCGATCGTTGTTGTTGCGGTCGCCATTGGGGCGATCGTTATTGGGCCGATCATTGTTGCGCGGCTGGCGGTCGAAGCGCTGGCCATTGGCCTGGCCGTCGCCGGCCTCGCCTTCGTGGCGCTGCTGCCCGCCATTGCCGTTGTAGCCGTTACCGTTGCCGTTCACGCCTTGCGGGGCGTTGCGGATATCGGGCTGCGGGCCGCCCTGCTGGAACGACTGGCCGTCATCGTCGCCCTCTTCCTCGCCGTCCTCGCCATCATCGTTGAAGGCGCGATTCGGCGGGAAGCTGTGGCCGAACTGCTGGGCCATCTGTTCCTGCGCAGCGAGCAGAATCCGATAATAATGCTCGGCATGCTGGAAGTAGTTCTCGGCAGCGACCGGATCGCCCGATGATTGAGCATCGCGCGCCAACTGCAGATATTTTTCCGCGACGTGCTGAGCGGTACCACGGACCTTGACGTCCGGACCGTTCGACTCGTAGCTCCGCTGCAGCGGATTTGGCGCTTTCCGGTTGCCACTATTGTTGTTGCTATTGTTATTATTGTTGTTACGGCCGCGCATGCGCCGGTTCTGACCTGGTCTCATTCGCGTGAATCTCGCGCTCTATGCTCAAGGCAACCGTGGAGTCATCATGCGCGTTCCGGTGCACAGCGGGTTGCGGCGCTGCACCGGGTAAGAGTGACCTGAAGTGGCGTTACGCCGTTCCTGGTCTTCACGCGCTCTTTCCAAAAAGGGACCTTTAGTCCCATGAGCCGATTGGCGCCTCGACGCCTTCGGTATCCAATCCGGCTTGTCAGTTCCATCGATCCGCGGACATGTCCGGAAGGAACGACCGGTCGCCGATGGCATGACCCACGGCTCCGTGCTGACGACACCAGCTTCGGCTGAGATGGTGCATAGCGGCTTTTGCACGTTGCTCCAAGCAAAATCGCACAAAATGACCGCGTTATTTCAGCGCAGAACAAAAATCACCGCGCGCGCGTGCCCTCCGAGATCGCGGCGGGAACCACGCCAGACAAAGCCGCCCTCCGTCATCAGCGCGATCACATCGGCCTCCTGCCCCGCGCCGATCTCCAGCACGACCGTCCCGCGCGGTGCCAGGACATCGGGCAGCGTCCTGGCGAAGATGCGATAGGGAGCCAGGCCGTCATCGCCGCCATCGAGCGCGAGCGCCGGATCATGATCGCGCACGGAGACGTCGAGCGTTGCGATCTCGCCCTTCGGGATATAGGGCGGGTTGGACAGGATCAGATCGAAGTGCCGGTCGAGACCTGTCGTCCAGGAGGCCTGCTGGAAGACGGCACGATCGGACACGCCGTTCACGACCGCGTTGTGGCGTGCGGTCGCGCAGGCCTCTGGTGAGAGGTCGATGCCCAGCCCGGTCGCGAGATGACACTCGCTCAGGACCGAAATCAGCAGGCAGCCAGTGCCGGTTCCTAGGTCGAGAAGCGAGAACGGCTCCTGCCGGCGCTCGGCCAGACTCTCCAGCGCCGCCTCGACAATGGTCTCGCTGTCGGGTCGCGGCTCCAGCGTTGCGGCCGACAGGGTGAAGGGTAGCCCCCAGAACTCGCGCTCGCCGATGATACGAAAGACTGACTCGCCCGCCAGACGCCGCAGGGCAAAAGCCTCAAGCCGGGCGCCGGCCTCGGCATCGAGTGTCGCGAAAGGGTCGGGATCGCGCTCGCCGACGACGCCTTCGATCAGCACGCGCGCGTCGAGGGCGGCGCTTTCGCTGCCGCCCTCGCGCAGTCTCTCCGCAAGCTGGCGGCGCGTGTCGGCAATCGTCGACACAACGCCCGCTTCGCTTGGGATTAGCGGCCCTGCATCTGCTCGTTGATGCAGAACTTCATCTTGGTGCGGATCGCGGACTTGCTCTCGCGCGTCCCCGCCATCTGCTGCTGGCAGACGCGGCGCGCCTGGGACTGCGTCATCGCGCCCTGCAGCTTCGCCGGCTGGCCGGACGTCGCGGTCTTCAGGCCGCCCTGCATCGAGCGCTCGACCTTGGTGGCCGTGCTCTGGGCCTGGACCGGCATTGCCATCATGCCTGCCATCAATCCGGCCATCGCGAGGCTTGCAAAAATCCTGGTCATGGTGGGGCTCCCCCTCTCGTGTTTCCTGTGATGGAACAACGCGCATGGGGCGAATAGGTTTCATCGCGGATCAGCCCATGGTGTCCGCGAGCAGCCTGGCCTGATGCTCGGCGGTCAGGGCGTCGATGATGTCGTCCAGCACCAGCCCCTGCATCATCTCGTCGAGCTTGTAGAGCGTGAGGTTGATGCGGTGGTCGGTGACGCGCCCCTGCGGGAAATTATAGGTGCGGATGCGTTCCGAGCGATCGCCGGAGCCGATCTGGGAGCGCCGGTCGGCGGAGCGTTCGGCATCGACCCGGCCACGCTCGATGTCATAAAGCTTCGCCCGCAACAGGTCATAGGCGCGGGCCTTATTCTTGTGCTGCGAGCGCTCGTCCTGCACGACGACGGCGATGCCGCTCGGGATATGGGTCAGGCGCACCGCCGATTCGGTCTTGTTCACGTGCTGCCCCCCAGCGCCGCCGGCACGCATCGTGTCGATTCGGATCTCGCTGTCGTTGAGGACAATGTCGACGTCGCCGGCCAGCGGCAGCATGGCGACGGTCGCCGCTGAGGTGTGGATGCGTCCGCTCGTCTCGGTGTCGGGCACGCGCTGGACGCGATGCACGCCGGATTCGTATTTCAGCCGGGCGTAGACGCCCTTGCCCGCGATTTCGGCGATGACCTCCTTGAAGCCGCCGACCGTGCCCTCGCTCTCGGAGAGGATATCGACGCTCCAGTTCTTCTGGGCGGCGTAGCGCTGGTACATGCGCAGCAGATCGCCGGCAAAGAGCGACGCCTCATCGCCGCCAGTGCCCGCCCTGATTTCGAGGATGACGCCGCGTTCATCGGCGGCATCCCGGGGCAGCAGCGCGATCAGGATCTCGCGGGCGCGGGCGTCGATTTCGACACGGGCGGCCTCGCGCTCCTCATAGGCGAGCTCGCGGAAATCGGCGTCGGTCGCGGGATCATCGATCAGCGCCTGCGCCTCCGCGAGGCTGGTCTGCGCCTGGCGCCAGGTCGCGATGGCGGCGACCACGGGATCGAGCTCGGACAGCTCCTTGGCGAGTTCGACGGTGCGCACGGCTTCCGTCGCCGTGTTGATCTCGGCCGAGGCGGCGGCATGGCGGGCCACGATGGCGTCTAGGCGATCCTGCGGAAGCTGAAGAGACATTACAAAACTCGGAAACGTAAAAATCGAAGGGTTCGGGCAGCGGCGCGAGCGTCGCTAGACCGGAACCTTGAACTCGGCGGCGAAGGCCGCGAGCTGTGGACGCAGGCTGGTGGCGCCCTCGCCCGCGGCCAGCATCCAGTCGAGCCGCTCGGTGAGCTTGCCCGCATCGAGCGCGCGCAGCATGGCCTTGACCGGGCCGATCGAGGCCGCCGACATCGAGAAGGCGCGGTAGCCCAGGCCGATCAGCACCATCGTCTCCAGCGGCTTGCCACCCATCTCGCCGCAGACGGTTATCGGGCATTTCGCCTCCGCCGCGGCGTCGACGATGCTTCGCAGCGCCCGCAGCGCGCCGACGCCCAGCGGGTCGAAACGGTCGGCGACGCGCTTGTTCTCGCGATCGGCCGCGAACAGGAACTGCATCAGGTCATTGGTGCCGATCGAAAGGAAATCCGCCTCGCGCACGATCTCGGGCAACTCGAACAGCAGCGAAGGCACCTCGACCATCACGCCCAGTTGGAGGCTCAGCGGCGGGACGTGACCCTGCTTCTCCAGCATCGCCTGCTCGCGCCGGACGATGGTGCGGGCGCGCTGGAACTCGTCCACGGTTGCGATCATCGGCAGCATGATCTTCATGTCGCGGCCCGAGCCGGCCCGCAGCAGGGCCCGGACCTGCGCCCGCAGCAGCCGCGGCCTGTCAAGCCCGATGCGGATGGCGCGCCAGCCCAGCGCCGGGTTCTCCTCCTCGATGCGCTCCATATAGGGCAGCACCTTGTCGCCGCCGATGTCGAGTGTGCGGAAGGTCACGGGCCGGCCCTGCGCCTGCTCGAGCACGGCGGCGTAAAGCGCCTGCTGCTCGGCGGTCGTCGGCATATGCTCGGCCACCATGAACTGCAGCTCGGTCCGGAACAGGCCGATCCCGGCCGCGGCCGTGGCCTCGATATTGGGCATGTCGACGAGAAGGCCGGCATTGATCTGGAGCACGATCGGCACGCCGTCTTTGGTGACGGCGGGCTGGCTCTTGAGCTTGCGGTACTGCTCCTGCTTGCGGGCCCGCAGCCGCGCCTTGTCCTTGTAGGCGTTCTCGACGTCGGGCTGGGGACGAATCTGGACCTCGCCCGCCTGCCCATCGACGATGACGGCGTCGCCCGACTGGATCAGCGCGGTCGCATTGACGATCTCGCCGACGGCAGGAATGCCGAGCGCGCGCGCCACGATGGCGATGTGACTGGTCGGGCCGCCCTCCTCCAGCACGAGGCCGCGCAGATGGGCGCGGTCGTAGTCCAGCAGCGCGGCCGGGCCCATCGAGCGCGCGATCAGGATGGCATTCTCGGGCAGTTCCTCGCGGGCGACGCCATTGGCCTTGCCGACCAGCGTCCGCAGCAGGCGGTTGGCGAGGTCGTCGAGATCATGCAGGCGTTCGCGCAGATAGGGGTCCGTCTGGCGCAGCATCTTGGCGCGGGTGTCGGACTGGACCCGCTCGACGGCGGCCTCGGCGGTCAGGCCGGTCAGCACGACCTCGCGCATGCGGCGCAGCCAGCCCTGGTCATGGGCGAACATTCGGAAGGTTTCGAGCACGTCGCGATGCTCGCCGATATGCGCGACGTCGCCGCGCTCGATCAGCTCGTCGATCGAGGCGCGCATCTGGGCGATGGCGGCCTCAAGCCGCTGCACCTCGGCGGCGGGGTTCTCGGCGATCAGGTTGGTGATCGCGACGCGCGGCTCGTGCAGCACGGCATGGCCCAGGCCGACACCGTCGGCGAGCGAGACGCCGATGCCATGGATCGGCCGGTCGAGGCCGATCGACGACCCCGGCTGAACCAGAGACTTCAACCCGCCGGCCGCGATCATCTCCGCCATGATCATGGCGGTGGTCTGCAGGGTCTCGATTTCCTCCTCGCTGTAGAGACGCGAGGCGCGGTTCTGGATGACGAGCACACCCATCACGGCGCCGCCCCGCAGGATCGGAACGCCGAGGAAGGAGCGGTAGATCTCCTCGCCCGTCTCGGGACGGTAGGAGAAGGCGGGGTGGTTTTGCGCGTCGGAGAGCGCAAGCGGCTCGGCCTCGCGCGCGATCAGGCCGACGAGGCCCTCACCCGCCCGCATGGTGGTGAGGTGGACGGCCTCGCGGTTGAGGCCTTCGGTGGCATAGAGTTCGAGCGAGCCATCCTCACGCAGGACATAGACGGAGCAGACCTCGGCGACGAGATTGCCGGCGATCAGGACGACGAGCCGGTCCAGCCGCTCCTGCGGGCTGATCGACGCCGCCATCACCTCGCGGAGGCGGCGCAGCAGAACGCCCGATCCTCCGTGAGCGCCTCGCATCGATCTCACGTCCTCCGCCTGCCGCCCCGGCCGTCGCGGCCGAAGACCATTGCAGACCCTGACACCTGTCGCAGCCGAGTCGCAAGCGGCCTCCGGCCTTCCGCCGCCTTCTAGCGAGGCAAGCCGGGGTTCGGCAAGCCCGGCTGCGAAAAGGGAAAGGATACCGCGCGATCCGCCGGCTCCGTCGGACAATCTTTCTGGGGGATGAAGCGTGGAGAGAACGGGACCGGGATCGTCAGGACGGCGCCGCCGTGCCCGTGAGCGCAGCGGTGCGCGCAGTCTTGGTCGCCCTCTTGCCTCCCGGAGTTTTGTCGACGGACCCGGGCTTGGCTGAGTTGGCCTTGGCCGGTTTGGCTTGGGCGGACTTGCGCCCGCGCGCCGCCACGGCCGGCTTGGGCTTCGCCCTCGCCGGTGGCGCGATCTCAGTCTGCGTCATGCCCAGGCCGGAGAGCGCGTCGAGATAGCGCTTCGTCCACCAGTCGATATCGGTCTCGTCGATCGTGGCGTAGAGGCGCTCAAAGCGGCGGATGCGTTCGGACTTCGGCATGGCGAGCGCGGTTCGGATCGCCTCCGCGACCTCGTGGGTGTCATAGGGGTTGACGATGAGCGCCTCTCCCATCTGCTGGGCCGCACCGGCAAAGCGTGAGAGCACCAGCACGCCGGGATCGGCGGGATCCTGCGCTGCGATGTATTCCTTGGCGACGAGGTTCATGCCGTCGCGCATCGGCGTCACCAGCCCGACCTGCGCGCGGCGGTAGAAGCCCGCCAGGGCATTGCGGGAATAGGTCTTCTTGACGACGCGGATCGGCGTCCAGTCGAATTCGCCGAGCGCCGCGTTCAGCCGGCCGGCGACCTCGTCGGACTGCCTGTCGAGTTCGGCATATTCGGGAACGTCGGAGCGCGAAGGCGGTGCGATCTGGAGCATGCCGACGCGGCCGCGCTGCTCAGGATGGCTGCGCAGGAACTGCCCGAAAGCCTCTAGGCGCTGAACGATCCCCTTGGAGTAATCGAGCCTGTCGACGCCGACGACGAGCTTGCGCTCGCCGAGCGACTGCCGGGTCGTCTTCAGCGGGGTCGTGGCCGAACGCACGGACGCCGCCGCCAGCTTGCGGAAGGCCTCGACGTCGATGCCGATCGGGAAGGCCTCGACGATGGTTTCACGGCGACCGACCCTGACCTTGCGGCCATCACTGTTGGCACCGCACATGGAGACGAGGCCGGCGATCAGGTTGCGGACATCGAGGGGGGTCTGCATGCCGACGAGGTCGTAGGAGGCGAGCGTGTTGACGAGGGTGGCGGCGAAGGGCAGCGCGCCGATGACCTCGGCCGGCGGCCAGGGAATGTGATGGAAATAGCCGATGCGGTTGGTGACGCCGCGCCGGCGCAGTTCCGCGGCCAGCGGAATCATATGGTAATCGTGGATCCAGATGATGTCGTCGGGCTGCAGCAGCGCCATCAGGGCCTTGGCGAAGCGCCGGTTGACGCCGAGATAGCCAGCGTAATCGGCGCGGGAGAACTCGGTCAGGCCGAGCCGATAATGCATGATCGGCCATAGCGCTCGGTTGGAGAAGCCGAGATAATAACTCTGCCGCTCGGCCTCGGTCAGGTCGGTGACGGCGTAAGTGACCTTGCCGCGCTGGACGACGCGCGGCTCCGCCGCCGCCTCGCTGACACCGCCGCTCCAGCCGAACCAGAGGCCCCCCTGCTTTTCGAGCGCCTCGCGCAGAGCCACCGCCAGGCCGCCGGCAGCGGCCTTTTCCTGGCGCTCCGGGATGGTGACTCGGTTCGAGACGATCACAAGACGCATGGCGGAACGGTTCTCCCTGTCGGCCGATGCCAGAATTTGGCAGGTGTCCGAATTTCGAGTGCCCGAATTTCGACACCGGGGCAGGAACAGAACGCTGCTGCGAACGTAATGTTTCCATGAGCGCGCGCCGATCTCCGGCAACGCGATGTCGGCCTTGCGTTAAAATCGAGGCCACGACGGCAGATTGAAGGCAAACTGTGGCGAGGTCGAGAACAGGATCGTCGTTTATGCCGAGAGCCGAACAGACGAGACGGATCGGCATCGTTCCAGCGCCCTGTTTCCGCCGGTTTTGGTGTCCAGACAGGCCAGGATGATGACACTGAGCGACCCGGAAACCATAGACGAGACCCTGGACCTGCCTGCCGCGGCACGGGAGATCGCGCTCTTTCTCGACTTCGACGGCACGCTCGTCGAAATCGCCCCCTCGCCCGATGAGGTCCGGGTCGACCGGCGCCTGCCGGCCGCTCTCGACATCCTGCGCACGAGCCTGGGCGGGGCGCTCGCCCTGGTTTCCGGCCGGCCGGTTTCGTTTCTCGATGCGGCGCTCGAGCCCTACCGCTTCGACACGGCGGGCCTGCATGGCGCCCAGATCAGGCTCGACGGCGAGATCCGCTCGCAATCGGCCGTTCCCGATGAGATGCGCGGCGCGCTGCGCGATCTCGTGCGGTTCGCCAACAGCCATGTCGGCATCATCGTCGAGGACAAGCGAATCTCGGCTGCGCTGCACTGGCGGCTCGCGCCGCAGCTCAAGGATGAGGCTCTCGACTTGATGCGCGCTGTCGCGGCGCGCATGGGGCCGGGCATTCGGCTTCAGGAAGGCAAGTCCGTCGCGGAACTTGTTCCAGCCGAAGCCAGCAAGGGCACGGCCATCGCCCAGTTGATGCAGCTGGCACCATATGCCGGGCGCCTTCCTGTCTTTATCGGCGACGACATCACCGACGAGCACGGCTTCGAGGCGGTCAACGCGCTTGGCGGGCTTACGATCCGCATCGGCGAAGGCGAGACGCAGGCAAAGCTTCGGATTGGCTCGCCGACCTCGTTGCATGCCATTCTGCTCGACGCCGCCGAACGCGGCAGCCTGACCGCCTCCAGCTTTTCACAAGAGTGACGATGACAGTTTCGATGACGAATGCGGGGCCGCTCTCGGCCTCGCTCGACCTCGGCGTGATCGGCAATTGCTCGATCGCGGCGCTCATCGACCGGCGCGCGCGCATCGTCTGGGGCTGCTTTCCGCGCTTCGATCGCGATCCGGTCTTCTGCGCGCTGATCGACAACCAGATTGCGGACGGCGACGCGATGCCCCGCAAGGGCGTCTTCGCGATCGAGCTGGTCGGCATGACGCTCTGCGAGCAGAGCTATCTCGACAACACGGCGATCCTGTCCTCGGTGCTCTCCGACGATCACGGCAATGCCATCGAGATTCTCGATTTCGCGCCCCGTTTCGTCCGCTATGAGCGCTTCTTCCGCCCGCCCCAGTTGGTGCGCCGGGTTCGCCGGATCTCGGGCCGGCCGCGCATCCGCGTCGTCGTCAAGCCATGCCTGGGCCTCGGCGAGGACCCCGACGAGATCACGCGCGGCTCGAACCATGTCCGCTTCGTCGGCGCCGACCAGAGCATCCGCCTGACGACGGATGCGCCGATCTCCTATGTCGTCGATGGCGTTCCCTTCGCGGTCGACCGGCCTTTCTCGTTCTTCATCGGCTCAGACGAGGCTCTGCGTGCCGAGATCGAGGAGACCTCGCGCGAGTTCCTCGACAAGACCACGGATTACTGGCGCGACTGGGTGCGCTCGCTCTCGCTCCCCTTCGAATATCAGCGCGAGGTTATTCGTGCCGCGATCACGCTGAAGCTGTGCGCCTTCGAAGAAACAGGCGCGATTGTCGCCGCACTGACCACCTCGATCCCCGAGGCGCCGGGCACGCAGCGCAACTGGGATTACCGCTTCTGCTGGCTGCGCGACGCCTATTTCGTCGTCCATGCCCTCAACCGACTCGGCACGACGCGGACGATGGAGGACTATCTCGGCTTCATCACCAACATCGTCGATACCTTCACGGAAAGCGGTGCCGAGCATCTGCCGCCGCTCTATCCGATCACGCGCGGCGGCACGCTCGACGAGTTCGAGGCGCCCAATCTGTCGGGCTATCGCGGCCATCAGCCGGTGCGCTTCGGCAATGGCGCGGCGACGCAGATCCAGAACGACGGCTATGGCGCAGTCGTGCTGGCCGCGACGCATTCCTTCTTCGACCAGCGCCTGATCCAGCCGGGCAAGGAATCGTTGTTCGGCCAGCTCGAACGGATGGGCGAACTCGCCATCACCTGTTTCGACAAGCCCGATGCCGGTCCCTGGGAGCTGCGCGAGAAGGAGGCCGTGCATTCCTTTTCCAGCGTGATGTGTTGGGCGGCCTGCGACCGGCTCGCACGGATCGCCGGAACGCTCGGCCGCGCCGACCGCAAGGAGTACTGGAAGGGCGAGGCGAAGCGGCTCAAGGCCGTGATTCTCGAGCAGATCTGGAACGAGGAGAAGGGCCATCTCGTCTCGACCTTCGGCGGGACTGAGCTCGACGCGACCCTGCTGCTGTTCGCCGAAATCGGCTTCCTGAAGCCGGACGATTCGCGCTTCATCGCCACGGTCGAGGCGATCGGACGCGACCTGACGCGCGGCGACCTCTTGCTGCGCTATGCGACCCAGGACGATTTCGGGTTCATGCACACCGGCTTCCTGATCTGCGCCTTCTGGTATGTCGATGCACTGCACGCGATCGGTCGGCGCGAGGAGGCCAAGGAGCTCTTCGGCCGCATTCTCGAGCGCCGCAACAGCTTCGGCCTGCTCTCAGAGGATGCCGATCTGAAAACCGGCGAACTCTGGGGCAATTTCCCGCAGACCTACTCCCATGTCGGAATGATCAATTCGGCGATGCGGCTAAGCCGGAACTGGGAAGAAGCGTTCTGAGGCGGACAAACCCGTCATGCTCGGGCTTGTCCCGAGCATCCACGTCTTAAGCCCCGCCCGCGCCCAAGGAAGACGTGGATGGTCGCCACAAGGGCGACCATGACGGGATCAGGTTGGCTTTCCGGATGGAGATGCTCGGGTCGAGCCCGAGCATGACGGCTTCGGCCTCACTCCATCAGCTTCGCCGCCCGCATCACCGCCAGCGCCAGCACCTGCGCGGCGGGCACGATGCTCTCGACCTCCAGGAACTCGTCTGGCGTATGGGCCATGCCGCCGATCGGTCCGACACTGCACAGGGTGGGGATGCCCTGTGCGGCCGTGAAGCCTGAATCGGCGCAGCCGCCGGTGAACTCCGCGATGGTCGCGATGCCGAAACCGGCAGACGCCTCGCGATAGGTCTCGAACAGCTTGCGCGACTCGGGGGTGCCTTCGAGCGGCAGGAATTCGCCCTTGATCGAGAGCGCGGCGCTTGTGCCCTCAACGATCGGCGTCTCGATAATGGCGCGGATCGCGGCGACGAGTTCGCTGCGCTGGTCGGCCGTGACATAGCGCAGGTCGATCTCGCACCAGGCGCTGGGCGCGACCGTGTTGACCGTCTGGCCGCCGCCGATCAGCCCGACATTGACGGTGACACCCCTGGCGAGGTCGGTCAGGCCCTGGAGCTTCGGGATCTTGTGCCCGAGATCGACGATAGCCGAGGCGCCTTTCTCGTAATTCGCACCGGAATGGGCCGGCTTGCCGGTGAACTCGGCGCGCATGAAGACGCCGCCCTTGCGGCCGCTGGTGATCGACTGGCGCTGGTCGCGCGCGAACTCCGTGCCAGCAGGCAGGCGGCTCGGCTCGGCGTTGAAGACGCAGCGCGACTCGCGCGCCGCCGCCTCGATGACCGGGCGCGAGGATGGCGAGCCGATCTCCTCGTCGCTGGTGGTCAGCATCGTCAGCGGCGCCGACAACCCGCCGCATTGCGCGAAGGCCGCCGCGACGAAGGCCTCGATCACCAGGCCTGCCTTCATGTCGGCGACGCCTGGACCATAGGCGCGGCCATTCTTGATCGTGAAGGGCCGCCGCGTCGGCTCGCCCCGCGGGAAGACCGTGTCGCGATGGCCGAGCAGCAGCACCGGGCGCTGGTCGTTGGCGGTCGGATTGGGCAGGCGCGCCTTGACCGCGTCGCCATAGCGGGCATCGGGGATGATCTCGACCTCAAGCCCGTTGCCTTCATGGAAGCGGGCCAGCACCTGCCCGGCGCGATCGACGCCGGCCTTGTCGTAGGAGCCTGAATCGGTGTCGACCATCTCGCGCAGCAGCGCGACCATCGCCTCCTTGCGGTCTCCGAGCCAGGCGCTGACCTTGGCTTCCTCAGGCGTCATAGCGCTCATGGCGATGTCTCATGGTTCCGGACGGGACTAGTCCGAAGCTTAGACAAGGATGCGCGAGCCCGGTAGCGCGTCGATGCGACCGGCCCTGCGCAAAAAGCGCGGAACGCGCTATTTCGGCGCCGCCATCTTGCGGATCAGCGCATCGCGCGCCGTTCGGGCGGCGGCCCTCAGCGCCTCGTCCTCGGGCCTGCGGGCCGGCTGCTCGATCGCCTTGGCATAGTAGCCGAGCGCCAACTGGTCCGAGGCGATACCGGCATAGAGATCGCCCAGCCGCTTATTGGCCTGCAGCGCCGCGTCGGGCTTGGCGGCGGCCTCCTCGAAAGCGCCGATCGCGCCGGGAGCGTCGCCGCTGCGCGCCTTCAGCTCGGCCAAGGCGAGCAGGATGCGGGCATCGCCGCCCTGCACCGCGCGCGCCGCCTCGGCGTCGGTCAGCGCTGCCTTGAGATCGCCCTGCCCCGTCCGCGCCTCGATGCGGACCAGCAGCGCCTCGGTGTCGGACGTGGCCGCCGCCAGCCGCGCGGTCGCGTCCTGCGCCGCCTCGCCGAACTTGCCGAGGCCGATCCTCGCTCTGGCGCGCAGCAGCAGCAGGTCGGGCTCAGGCGCGGGGGCGGCGAGCGCAGCGTTGGCGAAGCGCTCGGCGGCGGCATTGTCGCCAGTTGCCAGATTGATGCGGGCCGCCAGCGCCTGCCAGCGCGGCTCGTTGGGCTCGATCCGGAGCGCCATGGCGATGTCGGTCAGGGCGGCGGGGTTGTCGGCGCGCAGCGCGAGACGGGCACGCTCGGCGTAAGCACGGGCGAGATCGGGCGCGCGCCGAATTGCCTCACTGAAGTCGGCGCGGGCAGCGTTAATTTGCCGAAGCTGAACCCGCGCCAAGCCGCGTTGCAGGTACAGTTCGGCGACAAAGCCCGGTGTCAGGCCGCTGGTGGCCGCCTTGAAGGGGCTTGCCCCCGCCTCGATCACCGCGCCGATGTCCGACACCGCGTCGAGCGCATTGCCGAGGCGCGCGGATGCGATGCCGCGGACGGCCAGCGCGCCGAGATTGAGCTGATTGGTGGCGACAGCGGTCGCGGCGAGCGCCTGTGCTCCGGTGACGTCGCCACGCATCAGCAGCGCACGCGCACGCAACGCATCGCGCGAGAACGACCCACCCGGATCGTCCCGCACCCAGGCCTCGATCACGGTCAGAGCCTCGTCGATATTGCCGTTCTCGATGAGAGCCAGAACGAAATCGCCCTGCTGAACCACAAGGCGCCGCCGGTCGGTGATGATCCGGCGCATCTCCCGCAGGTCAGCCAGCGCAGCGGCCGGCCTGCCCGCCATCAAGAGCGCTGAGCCGCGCATTTCGAGCGCATAGGGCTCGGAGGCGCCGAGCGCGACCATCTCCGTCAGATCGACGATCGCGGCCTCGTAGTCGCCCTTGCCATGCGATGCGTGCGCGCGCACCGCAAGCGCCTGCTCGCGTTCCTTGGACCCGGCGGCGGCGCGACGCACCACGCTGTTGGCATCTGCCCAGGCCCGCTCATAAGGTCCGAGGTCGGTGCCAAAGGCGAATAACGCCAGGTGCCCTTGTGCCCGAGCGAGAGTTGCGACCAGATAATCGGGGGCCGCCGCGACGGCGAGATCGAGATCGCCGAGCCGTTCGCCAAAGGGTCGCGCCTTCGAACGCAGGAGCAGCATGTCGGCTTTTGCTGGTGGCGTGGTCGCGGTCTCAACCAGCCGGTCGCAGGACTGCATCCGCAGCGGATCGTCCTTGTTGCCGCAGCGCGTCTTCAGTTCGGCCTCGCCAAGCTCGGCGACGATGATCGGCGGCGGCGCGTCGAGCTCGATCACCCAGGCCGCCGCGACGGCCTTCGAGGTCTTGTCATGGGCCATCTTCGCGTCGGTGCGCGCGGCCGATTGCGCATAGAGCGCCCGCGCGCCGGCCTTGTCGCCGGCCTGCAGCAGGATCTCGGCCTTGACCTTGGTGGCGTCGAACAGATTCGGATCGAGTTCGATCGCCTTGTCTGCATCGGCCCGCGCGCCGGTCAGATCCTTCATGGCGAGCTTGACAGCCGCCCGCGTCGCAAAGGCGCGGCCATAGCGCGGTGCAACCTGGACAACACTTTCGGCATCGGCGAGGGCGTCGGCCATCTTGTTCTGTGCCAGCCGCGCCCGCGCCCGAATCTCGCTCAAATCGTAGACGGTCGGGAAAACTGCCAGGCCGTCCGAGGCTTCACTTTCGGCGAGGTCGTAGGCATTGAGATAAAAGTGGCTGCGAGCCTTGGTGATGAAGGCCTCATTGCCCTTGAAGCCCAGCGCGCGCGCCTGCCCGATCGCCGCAACCGCCTCACGGTACTGGCCCGTGGAGTAATGCAGCAGCCCCATCATGTAGTGGCTGCGCGGATGCTCCTTCTGCCAGAAAATGCCTTTTCGAAAATCCTCGCGGGCGCCTTCGAAATCATATTGCAGCATCTTGAGATAGCCACGATTGGCATGGTTGTCGGCGTCGAAGGGGTCCTTGTCGAGGGCGACGTCGAAATCCGCCATCGCTCCCTGCTGATTGCTCAGGCCGAAGCGGATCTGCCCCCGGTCGCGGTAGAGCGCACCGAAATTGGGCACCAGCCGGATCGTTTCGTTGTAGTCCTTCTCGGCCTCCGCGAGACGGTTGAGCGCCCAATAGGCCTGGGCGCGGGCCAGCAGCGCCGACGCCCTGACCTTCAGATCGCCGCGCCCCTTCAGGACAGTCGTGCAGGCGGCGATGCTCCTCTCGGTCTTCTCGGATTTGCAGAGCGCGATCGGGTCAGCCTTCTGGGCCAGAGCGGGGGTGGCGCTGATGCCGCTGGCAAGCGCGACCATGAACCCGGTCAGAGATCCGATCCGCGCGTAGGAGCAGGCCATCGAAACCTCCCTCATGCCCGGCATTCCGCCAGTTGACGCGGCGACAACGTAACATGAGCCACAGGAAGACGTTATGCCGGGGCGGTCTACCCTTCTTCTCCGTCGCGGCGAGCCACCGTTGGGTTCATGAAAAAAGCCCGCCTGCGGTTGCAAGCGGGCCTTCCCATCGTCGAGCCGTGGCCGCGCCGGCTTATTCGGCGGCCTGCTGCGGCGTGTTCGGGGTCACCGAGATGGCCGGACGCTCGGTGCCGTCGGCCTTCGCCAGAGCGCGGCGGACACCATTGCCGTAGTCCGGATGGACCTTGTCGAAATGCGCCAGCTGGCGCTCCTCGATCTCGCGCGGGATGCCCCCCATCGCGGCTGCGATGTTGGAGAACAGCCGCTCCTTCTCGCCGGCGTCGAACAGGTTGAAGAGCGCGCGCGGCTGCGAATAGTCGTCATTGCCGATGCGGTGATTGTAGCGGTCGGCATCGCCCGAGATCTTCAGCGGCGGCTCCTTGGCGGAAGGCGCCTCGACCGGCCCGCCGAAGGAGTTGGGCTCGTAATAAGCGTCCGGATTGCCGGTGCGGATGCCGCCATAGGTGTTCATCTGGCCATCGCGATGATAATGCGCGACCGGGGCTTTCGGCTGGTTGACCGGAATGTTCTCGTAATGCGTGCCGAGCCGGTGACGATGGGCGTCGGCATAGGAAAAGACGCGAGCCTGCAGCATCTTGTCGGGCGAGAAGCCGATGCCGGGCACGATGTTGGACGGCGAATAGGCCGCGTTCTCGATCTCGGCGAAGTAGTTCTCGGCATTGCGGTTCAGCTCGAAGACGCCGACGTCGATCACCGGGTATTCGCTGTGCGGCCAGACCTTGGTCAGGTCGAAGGGGTTGTAGGAGGTCTTCTCGGCGTCGAGCTCCGGCATGATCTGGACCTGCATCTTCCAGCGCGGGAATTCGCCGTTCTCGATCGCGTTGAAGAGGTCTTCCTGCGTCGATTCGCGGGTCTTGCCGATGACCTTCTCGGCCTCTTCGTTGGTCCAGTGCTTGTGGCCCTGCAGGGTCTTGAAGTGGAACTTCACCCAGTAGCGCTCGCCTGAATCGTTCCAGAGCGAGAAGGTGTGCGAGCCATAGCCGTTGATGTGGCGCACATCGGTCGGCAGCCCGCGATCCGACATCAGGATCGTCACCTGGTGCAGGCTCTCAGGCGAGAGCGACCAGAAATCCCACATCGCGGTCGGCGAGCGCATATTGGTCTTGGGGTGGCGCTTCTGGGTGTGGATGAAGTCGGGGAACTTCACGGGGTCGCGCACGAAGAAGACCGGCGTGTTGTTGCCGACGAGGTCCCAGTTGCCCTCCTCCGTGTAGAATTTCAGCGAGAAGCCGCGGACGTCACGCTCGGCATCGGCCGCGCCCATCTCGCCGGCCACGGTGGAGAAGCGCGCGATCATCGGCGTCGTCGCGCCGGGCTGAAGCACCTTCGCCTTGGTGTATTTCGAGATGTCGCCGGTGATGGTCAGCGTGCCATGCGCGCCCCAGCCCTTGGCATGGACGGCGCGCTCGGGAATGCGCTCGCGGTTCTGGTGGGCGAGCTTTTCGAGGAGCTGGTAATCCTGCAGCAGGACCGGGCCGCGCTCGCCGGCGGTGATCGAATTCTGGTTGTCGGGAATCGGCGCGCCGGCCGTGGTCGTCATGGTCGGGTTCTTCGACATGCTGTCCTCCATCATTCGCCGGGCGGGATCCCCCCTGGCCCAATTTCGAATTGGTCGAACTAACAGCGCTTTGTGACGATGATGTCCAATACTGTTTACGGGCATCCACGATAAGTTTATCAAATCGTCATGATCACCTTGAAGCAGCTTCGCTATTTCGCCGCCGTGGCGCGACACCGGCATTTCGGCCGTGCGGCGCAGGAGTGCCATGTCAGCCAGCCGGCGCTCTCGCTGCAGATCCAGGAGCTCGAAGCGCAGCTCGGCTGCCAGCTCGTCGAGCGCCAGCGCGGCGCGATCTCGCTGACCGAAACCGGCCGCGAGATCGCGGAACGGGCGCGCCGCATCCTGCTGGAGGCGAGCGACCTCGTCGATCATGCCCGGCACCGGCCCAACCTTCTCAGCGGCGAGCTCGACCTCGGCGTCATCCCCTCGATCGCGCCCTATCTGCTGCCCGCCGCGCTGCCGATGCTGCAACGGCGCCATCCGGCGCTCGCGCTGCGACTGCGGGAATCGCAGACCAACACGCTGCTCGATGAGCTGGTAGACGGACAACTGGACGTCGCGCTGATGTCGCTGCCGGTCGACCGCAGCGGGCTCGAGACGCTGCCGCTCTTCGACGACCCGTTCCTGCTGGTGATGCCCTCCGATGCTGGCCCGAAGGGCGCGGGCTTCACGCCGGAGCAGGCGCTGTCGGGCGACAATCTGCTGCTGCTCGAGGAAGGCCATTGCCTGCGCGACCAGGCGCTTTCCTTCTGCGGCCCGGCGCGCAGCGGCTCGCGCCGGCAATATGGCGCGTCGAGCCTCTCGACCATCATGCAGATGGTTGCCAACGGCTTCGGCACGACGCTGATGCCGGCGATGGCGCTGCCGATCGAACTCCGGCCGGAGATGCCGGTGACGTTGCTTGCCTTTGCCGCACCGGGTCCGAGCCGCGCGATCGGGCTGGTCTGGCGGCGCAGTTCGCCGCGGCGGCAGGATTTCGAGGCACTGGGCGCGGTTCTGGCCGAAATCGGCCGGAGCGCCGGCGCCTCCTTCATCGCAACCGCCCGCGCCGAGGTCATCACCCTGCCTGCGACCCGCTGAGGCGTCCTGGACGACGCCGAGCCCAGCGCCTGGACGACGGCCTTGGGCGCCTCGGATTGTGCCTGCGACCGGACTAGCGCTGCGCCTCGGTCGCCATCTTGATCGCGAAGCCGCCGAGCATGGTGCCCATCAGCCAGCGCTGGGCCAGCGACCAGGCCGGCCGCTCGCGCAGGAACAGCGCGATCGATCCCGCCGCGCAGGCGATCATCGCGTTGACGCTCAGGCTGATCACGATCTGGATCGAGCCCAGTGCCAGCGACTGCCCGAGCACGGCGCCGGCCACCGGATCGATGAACTGCGGCAGCAGCGCCAGATAGAGCATGGCGATCTTGGGATTGAGCAGGCTCGTGACGAAGCCCATGATGAAGAGCTTGCGTGGGCGGTCGAATGGAAGGTCGCGAAGCTGGAAGGGCGAGTTGCCGCCGGGCCGCACCGCCTGCCAGGCCAGCCAGAACAGATAAAGCGCGCCGCCGATGCGCAGCGCGTCATAGGCGTAAGGCACCGCGAAGAGCAGCGCCGTGATGCCGAAGGCGGCGCTCAGCATGTAGACGACGAAGCCGAGTGCCACGCCGCCGAGCGAGATCAGCCCGGCGATGCGCCCCTGCGCGATCGACCGCGAGATCAGATAGATCATGTTGGGGCCGGGCGTGATCACCATGCCCAAGCAGATCAAGGCGAAGGCTGCGAGGTGTGCAGTATCGGGCATGGCGGACTCCTGAATCCACCACGCTTCGCAGATGGCTTCGCTGCGCACAATTGCTGCGCCGGCATGACGGCTCTCCCGGCAGCGCCTGCGTGGCTCCGCGGGGAACCACACCGCCTCAGGGCCGTTGCCCAATTGACCCGGATTCCGGGATAGGGGGATTTTCGATGCTTCTGTTCAGCCGCATTCTCTACTCGGTGATCGCGTTTGCGCTGATGGCGGCGGCGGTGTTGCTGATCGGCGTCGCGGTCTGGCGCACGACGACCGGCTACTGGACCGGCGAGAACGCACTGGAAACAATGCTGGATGGCATCGGCCTGATCATCATCGCGGTCGCGGTCGCCGATGTCGGCAAGTTCCTGTTCGAGGAGGAGGTCGTCGCCGACCGCGAACTGCGCCGTCCGGCCGAGGCGCGGGGATCGCTGACGAAGTTCATGACGATCATGATCGTGGCGCTGAGCCTGGAATCGCTCGTGCTGATCGCCAAGACCTCGCGCGAGACAATGGGGAACATTGTCTATCCCGGCCTGCTGGTCTTCCTCGCGGTGACGGCGCTGGTCGGGCTCGGCCTGTTCCAGAAGCTCAGCCAGAACGTAACGGCCGCCGTGCCGCCCGACCGCGCGGACGGGAAGGAGGACGAGGACCGAGCGACTGCTCAGGCCGGGGGCCGTTCGAGACGCGCCAACCAGCAGCCGGTCGTTTCGACCTGACCAGCCCTCAGTGCGGTTCAGCGCACCGCGTCGACCAGCATCAGGTCGGTATCCTCAGGCTTCGCGCCGGCCGCAGTCAGCATGGCATGGACCTGCCCGCGATGATGGGTCTGGTGGTTGAACATGTGAGCGACGAGCAGGGCTTTCGGCTTGGTGAGCTCGCGGCGCGAGATGCCCGGAACCCAGGTCAGGTCGCCGGCGAGCCAGTCCGGCGAGAGCGTCGCGGCCCATTCGCCGATCAGCGCATCGGTGATCCGCCGCTCGACGGCGAGTTCCTCCCAAGCCTCGATCATCCGGGCCGACTCGCTGCCCGGAACCGCCGGCTTCGGCGTGCCGGCGAAGCGCGAAAGCCACATCCGGTCGGCCCAGAGCAGATGACACAACGTGCCATGGATCGACCTGAAAAACGCGCCGCGGTCCTGTCGTCGCGCGGCATCGTCGAGCGTCGCTCCAGCCGCGTAGAGGCTGTCGTTTTGCCAGGCATTGTAGCGTGCCATGGTGCTGGCGAAGGCGGGATCGATCACGCGCGGCTCCGTCTGGTGGCATTGACCTCCGGCGAGGGAAGCCTGCGGCGATCTATAACGCCGATAGATGACGGCGCCATATCCAAGCATGATCGCCAGAACCAGCCCCTACACCTATAATGGCTTATCGAAACCCAAGCAGCAGCGAGAATTGCCATGGCGATCGACAGACGCAGTTTCACCGCGGCGCTGGCCGCTGGCGCGGCCGCCTCCCTGATGTCAGGCCGGAGTTTGCAAGCGCAGGCCGTTTCCTCCACCATCCGCAATGTGGTCCTTGTCCATGGGCTGTTCGCCGACGGCTCCTGCTGGATTGACGTGATCGGCCAGCTGCAGGCTGCCGGACTCAATGTCACGTCGGTGCAGAACCCGCTGACGACCCTCGCCGAGAGCGTCGCCACGACCGACCGCGTTCTGGCGCGGCAGGACGGGCCTACCGTCCTCGTCGGGCATTCCTTCTCCGGCATGATCGTCACGCAGGCCGGCATGCACCCCAACGTCTCGGCGCTGGTCTATGTGGCCGCACGCGCTCCGGATGCAGGGGAGGACTACACGGCGCTGGCCAAGACCTTCCCGACGCCGCCGGCGACAGCCGGCATTCTGTTCGACGGCGACGAGGGCCGGCTCTCGGAGGAAGCCTTCCTGCGCGACTTCGCCGGGGACATTCCGGCCGCGAAAGCCAGGATACTCCACGCCGTGCAACAGCCTTTCAACAGGGCGCTGCTCGCCGGGAAGACCACGCAGGCCGCCTGGCGGTCGAAGCCCAGTTTCTATGCCGTCTCGACCGAGGACCGCACGATCGACCCCGATCTCCAACGGTTCATGGCCAAGCGCATGGGCGCCAAAACCATCGAGGTGAAGGGCAGCCACCTGGCGCTGATCTCTCATTTTACGGAAATCAGCGACTTGATCCTGACAGCCACGGGGCGGTAGGCCTGAAGCCGGGCCGGCCGGGCAAAACAGCCGACCGGGCGACGGACCTCCAGCAGACAAGCAGCAGAAGGCGCGGGACGACGCTTTCCGCAGCCGTTCCGTCAGATGATGTTGGTCTCCAGCAGGGGCCGGCCGGCCAGGATACGCTCATGGCCGAGATCGGCGAGATCGAGCGTGCGATAGCGGCCCAGCACGATGTGCTCGGCGAGCCCGCGCCCCACCGCCGGCGCCTGCTGCAGACCGTGCCCGGAGAAGCCGTTAGCAAGGTAGAGCCCGGCCATGCCGACGGCTGGACCAATGATAGCGTTGTGGTCGAGTTCGTTCATGTCGTAGGGCCCGGCCCAGGCCCGGCCCGGCTTGATCTGCTCGAAGGCGGGGATGCGGTGCGCCAGCGCCGGCCAGACCGTTTCCTCGAAGAAACCCCAGTCGACATCCTCGACGGACGGGTCGGTCTCGATCCATTCCTCATCCTGCTCGGCGCTGAGCGGCGAGCAACTGCCGATGAAGAGTTGGCCGTCGTTGCCGCGCTTGCCCTCCGGCCTGCACCAGACGCCAGTGCGGTCGATCAGCAGCGGACAGTTCTCGACCTCGCTTTTGCAGAGGAAGGAGAAGACATAGCGCTTCATCGACCGCACCGGGATCGCGATGCCGGCCGTGGCGGCGAGTCTGGCGCCATGGGTGCCCGACGCATTGACCGCCGCGCCGCAGGCGATGCGGCTGCCATCGGACAGTTCGACACCGGTGACGCGGCCGGCCTCGACGACATAACGCGCCACCTCGCCCTGACGATATTCGACGCCGAGAGACCGCGCCTTCTTGCGAAAGGCTTGCAAGACGCCCCAGCCGTCGAACCAGCCTTCGCCGCTGACGCCAAAGGTGCCGCAGGCAAGATCCTCGACATTCATCCAGGGAAATTTGCTGCGCAACATAGCTGCAGCATAAAGCGCAATATCGGCACCCTCGGCGGCCTGCAAAGCCTGGTTCGCGGCCAGCACGGGCGCGCCCTCCTCGCCCGCGAGATAGAGGTAGCCGCCCTCATGCAGATCGATCACCGGGACCTCGCCATCGACGGCGAGATGACTGCCGATGTTGCGCATGAAGTCGATGCCATGCAGCGAAATGCGGATGTTCACCGCGCTGGAATATTGCTGGCGGATCGAGGCCGCCGACAGCGCCGAGGCGGCGTAGCGATAGGTCGGGTCCTTCTCGATCACCACGACCTTGCCGCTGAAGCCGGGATCGCTCGCCAGATGATAGGCAACGGAGGAGCCGATAGCGCCGCCTCCGCAAATGACGACATCGGCGCTTTCGGTGGAAGACGGCATGGCGGATCCCGGGGCATGAGCCGGGTGCGCTCCGCGATCCCGGTTAGTGAACTCCACGCATGATTGGCGCGCCGTGACGCGCTTGTCGAGTCAGTTTGCCGCAGCGCACTCGCCGAGCAGCCAGTCACGAAAGGCGATCACCGCGGGAAGCTCGGCGCGGGTTTCGGGATAGACCAGATAATACCCTTCGGAGCCTGTGACCGGCCGGTCGAAGGGAATGACCAGCGAGCCGGAGCGCAGCTCCTCCTCGATCAGGAAGCGCGGCACGATGGCGAGGCCCAGCCCCGCGACGGCGGCCTGCGAGACCATGGCGAATTGCTCGAAACGCGGGCCCATCAGCGCCCTCTGCGGCGGCAGGCCCTGCTGTTCCAGCCAGTCGGCCCAAGCGCGCGGCCGCGTCGATTGCTGGAGCAGCGGCGCGCGCAGCATGTCCGAGGGGTCGCTCATGCCGAGGCGGGCGACGAGCGAGGGCGCCGCGACCGGCACGATCTCCTCGCCCATCAGCCGATGCAGCCTGGCGCCCGGCCAGACCGGATCGCCGAAATGGATCGCGGCATCGAGTTGCTCACGGCCGAAGTCGAAAGGCACGAGCTTCGTGGTGAAATTGATGGTGATGCCGGGATGGGCCTCGGTGAAGCGGGGCAGGCGCGGGATCAGCCAGCGCGTGCCGAAGGTCGGCAAGATGGCGAGGTTGAGCACGCCCGCCGCACCGCGAAACGCCATGGTCGAGACGGTCGCCGCCGCCAGCCGCGAGAGCCCGTCGCGGATATCGGCCGCGTAGGCTGCCCCCGCCGGCGTCAGGCTGACGCGCTGGCGCAGGCGCTGGAAGAGCCCGACGCCGAGCACCTTTTCGAGATGCGCCACCTGCCGGCTGATCGCCCCTTGAGTCAGGTTGAGTTCCTCAGCCGCACGCGTGAAGCTGCCATGGCGTGCGGCAGCCTCGAAGGCAGCCAGCGCCGACAGCGACGGGACCGAAAGCCGGCTGGGAACGATCTCGAAGCCCATGACTTATTCTCATCAAGCGGTGAGAACATATCGGTTGCCGGAGCACGGCGGAAGGGGGCATTGTTCGCATCCTCGGGCGACCTTTCCCGAGCCCTCATCCTAAGGAGCCGCGCAGCAGCGTCTCGAAGGATGCGCCAGGAGGCTCCGGAACCAACTGGAGCATCCTTCGAGACGCGCTCGTGCCGAGCGCTCCTCAGGATGAGGGCTTTGTTTCATAGACAGAAGTGATCAGGCAGCACCATGACCTCTCCCCTTCCCAAGGATGCGCTCGCGCTGCTCAAGCGCCTCGGCGTCAGCGATGCCGTCTTCGCCACCAAGGGCATGAGCGCCCATTCGCCGATCACGGGCGAGACCGTCGCGACGCTGAAGGAGACCAGCGCGGCCGAAGCCGAAGCCGCCATCGGCCGCGCTCAGTCGGCGTTCCTGCTGTGGCGCAAGGTGCCGGCGCCGCGCCGAGGCGAGTTCGTGCGCCTGCTCGGCGAGGAGCTGCGCGCCGCCAAGGACGATCTCGGCCTGCTGGTGACGCTGGAGGCCGGCAAGGTCACCTCCGAAGGACTGGGCGAAGTCCAGGAGATGATCGACATCTGCGATTTCGCAGTCGGCCTCTCGCGCCAGCTTTACGGCCTGACCATCGCGACCGAGCGTCCGAACCACCGCATGATGGAAACCTGGCATCCGCTCGGCGTCTGCGGCGTGATCTCGGCCTTCAACTTCCCGGTCGCGGTCTGGTCCTGGAACGCGGCGCTCGCCTTCGTCTGCGGCGACAGCGTCGTCTGGAAGCCCTCCGAGAAGACCCCGCTGACCGGCATCGCCGTGCAGGCCATCGTCGAGAAGACGATGAAGCGCTTCGGCCCCGAGGCGCCGGCCGGCCTGTCCGAGATCCTGATCGGCGGCCGCGAGATCGGCGACATCCTGGTGTCGGATCACCGCGTGCCGGTCGTCTCTGCCACGGGCTCGACGCGCATGGGCAAGGAGGTCGGCCAGAAGCTCGCCTCGCGCTTCGCCCGCGCCATCCTCGAACTCGGCGGCAATAACGCCGCGATCGTCGCCCCTTCCGCCGATCTCGACATCGCGCTGCGCGGCATCGCGTTTGCGGCGATGGGCACGGCCGGCCAGCGCTGCACAACTTTGCGCCGTCTGATCGTGCATGAGAGCGTCTATGATGCGCTGATCCCCAAGCTCATCAAGGTCTATGCTAGCGTGAAGATCGGCGATCCTCGCGAAGCGGGCGTGCTTGTCGGCCCGCTGGTCGATGAGGCCGCCTACCAGGGCATGCAGACCGCGCTTTCGGAGGCCAGGGCCGCAGGCGGCACCGTTCATGGCGGTGAGCGGGTCAGTGTCGGAACGGGGGGCTTCTATGTCCGACCCGCGATCGTCGAGATGCCCTCGCAGAGCGGGCCGGTCTCGCGCGAGACCTTCGCGCCGATCCTCTACGTGATGACATACAAGACGCTCGACCAGGCGATCGCGATTCAGAACGATGTCGGCGCCGGCCTGTCCTCCTCGATCTTCACACTCGACATGCGCGAGGCCGAGGCTTTCATCTCTGCGGAAGGCTCGGATTGCGGCGTCGCCAACGTCAATATCGGCCCGTCCGGCGCCGAGATCGGCGGGGCCTTCGGCGGCGAGAAGGAAACCGGCGGCGGCCGCGAGGCCGGCTCGGATGCGTGGAAAGCCTATATGCGCCGCGCCACGAATACGCTCAACTACGGCACGACATTGCCGCTGGCGCAGGGCGTCAGCTTCGATGTGGATGCGTGATTCCATAGCGCGTCATTCTCGGGCGAAGCGAAGCGCGAGCCTGAGAATCTCTTAGACCAGATAGCTGGTTTCCGAGATGGTCGGGTCAAGCCCGACCATGACGGCAGAACGACAAGGGAGAGATCAGATGGCAGAAGCCGCCCGCAGCCACGCCCCCAGCCACAAGCTGGCCGAATTCACCTGGGACGACGCCTTCCTGCTCGACGACCAGCTCTCGGAAGACGAGCGGCTGATCCGCGACACGGCGCGCGACTTCGCGCAGGAGAAGCTGCAGCCGCGCATCGCCGAAGCCTATCTCAATGAGGAGACCGACCGCTCGATCTTCAACGAGATGGGCGAACTCGGCCTTCTCGGCGTCACCGTGCCGGAAGAGTATGGCTGCGCCGGCGCCAACTACGTGTCTTATGGGCTGGTGGCCCGCGAGGTCGAGCGCGTCGATTCCGGCTATCGCTCGATGATGTCAGTGCAGTCCTCGCTGGTGATGTATCCGATCTACGCCTATGGCGACGAGAGCCAACGCAAGAAGTACCTGCCCAAGCTCGGCTCCGGCGAATGGATCGGCTGCTTCGGCCTGACCGAGCCCGATGCCGGCTCCGATCCGGCGGGCATGAAGACCCGCGCCGAGAAGGTCGCCGACGGCTATCGCCTGACCGGCTCGAAGATGTGGATCTCGAATTCGCCGATCGCCGACGTCTTCGTCGTCTGGGCGAAGTCGGCTGCGCATGACAACCAGATCCGCGGCTTCATCCTCGAAAAGGGCATGAAGGGGCTGTCGGCGCCGAAGATCGGCGGCAAGCTCTCGCTTCGCGCCTCGATCACGGGCGAGATCGTCATGGATGGCGTGATCGTTCCCGAAGAGAACCTGCTGCCGAACGTCTCCGGCCTGAAAGGTCCGTTCGGCTGCCTCAACCGCGCGCGCTACGGCATTTCCTGGGGCGTGATGGGCGCGGCCGAGGATTGCTTCCATCGAGCGCGGCAGTACGGGCTTGATCGCAAGCAGTTCAACAAGCCGCTCGCCCAGACGCAGCTCTTCCAGAAGAAGCTGGCGGACATGCTGACCGAGATTTCGCTCGGCCTGCAGGGCTCGCTTCGCGTCGGGCGCCTGCTCGACGACGGCCGGATGGCGCCCGAGATGATCAGCCTGGTCAAGCGCAACAATTGCGGCAAGGCGCTCGACATCGCCCGCCAGGCCCGCGACATGCATGGCGGCAACGGCATCTCGATCGAGTATCATGTCATGCGCCACGCGGCGAACCTCGAGACGGTGAACACCTATGAGGGCACGCATGACGTCCACGCGCTGATTTTGGGCCGGGCGATCACCGGCTTGCAGGCGTTTTTCTGAGCCAGCCGCTTGCCGTCATAGTCGGGCTTGACCCGACCATCTCATGCCAAACGAACCTCCCAAGAGATGGTCGGGTCAAGCCCGACCATGACGGTGGTGTCAAAGCCGGAATGACCGCATGACCACCCCTCCCCTCGCCGGCCTGCGCGTTCTCGAACTCGCGCGCATTCTTGCCGGGCCCTGGATCGGCCAGCTGCTGGCCGATCTCGGCGCCGATGTCGTCAAGGTCGAGGCACCCGAGGGCGACGACACCCGCAAATGGGGACCGCCCTTCGTCGAGGGCGAGGACGGCGAAAACCTCTCGGCGGCCTATTTCCACTCGACCAATCGCGGCAAGCGCTCGATCACTGCCGATTTCCGCACCCCCGAAGGCCAGGCGCTGGTGCGCAGGCTCGCCGCCCATGCCGATGTCGTGGTCGAGAACTTCAAGGTCGGCGGTCTTGAGAAATATGGGCTCGACGCGGCTTCGCTGCGGGCGGCCTATCCCCGGCTGATCTACTGCTCGGTCACCGGCTTCGGGCAGACCGGGCCCTATGCGCCGCGCGCCGGCTACGACTTCCTCGTCCAGGGCATGGGCGGGCCGATGTCGGTCACTGGCGAGCCGACCGGCGCGCCGATGAAGGCGGGCTATGCCGTCGCCGACATCTATACCGGCCTCTACGCCTCGGTCGGCATCCTCTCGGCGCTGCGCCGGCGTGATGCCACCGGCGAAGGCGCGAGCCTCGACATGGCGCTGCTCGATGCGCAGGTCGCCGTGCTCGGCAACCAGGCGATGAACTACCTCGTCTCGGGCAATCCGCCGCCACGGCTCGGCAACGCGCACCCCAACATCGTGCCCTATGACGTGTTCCCGGTCGCTGACGGGCATATCATCATCGCGACCGGCAATGACGGGCAGTGGCGCAAGCTCTGCGAGGTGCTGGGCGAGCCGATGCTGGCCGACCAGCCCGGCTATATCGACAACCGCTCGCGGGTGAAGAACCGCATCGCGCTCACGGAACATCTGCACAAGCTGACGCAGCGCTACCTCAAGGCCGACCTGTTGGCGGTGCTGGAAAAGGTCGGCGTGCCGGCCGGCCCGATCAACGGCGTCGACGAAGTCTTCGCCGATCCGCAGATTCTGGCGCGCGGCGTCCGCGTCGATCTGGCGAGCGACGTTGCCAAGGGCGGGAGCGTCCCGACCGTCGCCTCGCCCATCGTCATGGATGGCATCAGGCAGGTGTCGCCGCGCCCGAGCCCGCAACTGGGCGAGCATGCCGACGAGATCCTGAACGATCCGGCCTGGGGAGGCGGCTGAATGCGCGGCTCACCAGAGACGGCGGGCGCCGAGTGCGTCGAAGGCGGTGTCGGGCGAAACCAGCGTCAGATTCTCGACGATGGCCTGCCCAGCGAGCATGCGGTCGAAGAGATCGCGATGCTCGCTGGGAATGGAGCCGCCGCAGATCGAATGCTCATGCCGAAGGGGCAGAAGCTCGAAGTTGTCGATCGCGCAATGTTCGGCGAAGCTTGCGACCAGAGGCCGGACCTGCGGAAGCTTGCCGATGCGCAGTTTGGTCGCAAGCTCCATGGCGGTCACAGAACTGACAACGACGCGATCCGCTTCGTTGACCGCTCTAACCGCCGGCGGCGACAACCGATGCGCGTCGTAAATCCACCAGATCAGCGTGGCGGAGTCGAGAAGAAGTCCCAATCGTCACGTCCTTCCCAGAGGCGCAGTTCATCTTCGGGCAGCGGATCGAATATCTCGTTGCCAACATCCATCATGCCCTGCATTCGCCCCGGCTTGCGCTCGACCCGCTTGGCTTCGATCGGCACCAGCCGCGCGATCGGCTTGTCGCGCCGCGAGATCACGACCTCGCCGCCCTTCTCGACCTCTTCGAGCAGGCGCGACAGATGGGTCTTGGCTTCATGGATGGTGACGCGCGTCATGGCGGCCTCCAGCTCATCCTTCGATATGACCAACTTAGCTAAGTTACACGGACGAGGTCAATGACGACAACCATGCGCAGCGGCGGGCAGATCCTCGTCGACCAACTGATCCTCCATGGCGCGACCGACGCCTTCTGCGTGCCGGGCGAGAGCTATCTCGCCGTGCTCGACGCGCTGCATGACGCGTCGATGAAGGTCACCATCTGCCGGGCCGAGGGCGGCGCCTGCATGATGGCCGAGGCCGCCGGCAAGCTGACCGGCAAGCCCGGCATCTGCTTCGTCACGCGCGGGCCCGGCGCCACCAATGCCTCGCCCGGCATCCATATCGCCGACCAGGATTCGACGCCGCTGATCTTGTTCGTCGGGCAGATCGAGCGCGGCATGCGCGAGCGCGAGGCCTTCCAGGAGCTCGACTACCGCGCCGTCTTCGGCACCATGACGAAATGGGCGACCGAGATCGACGACGCCGCCCGCATCCCCGAGATCATCAGCCGCGCCTTCCATGTCGCGACCTCCGGCCGGCCCGGTCCCGTCGTGATCGCCCTGCCTGAGGACGTGTTGACCGACCTCGCCGATGTCGCCGACGCCGAGCCCTATCAGGTCACCGAGACGCACCCGTCCCTGCTCCAGACCATCGACCTGCAGAAGCGGCTCTGGGCGGCGAAGTCTCCGGTCGCGATCCTCGGTGGCTCGCGCTGGGACCCGCAGGCGATCGCGCGCTTCCAGCGCTTTGCCGAACGTTTCGACCTGCCCGTCGCGGTCTCGTTCCGGCGGCAGATGCTGTTTCCGGCCGACCATCCGAATTTCGCCGGCGATCTCGGCATCGGCCCCAATCCGAAGCTGCTGAAGCGCATCCAGGACAGCGACCTCGTGCTGCTCGTCGGCGGGCGGTTGTCGGAGATGCCGAGCCAGTCCTACACGCTGTTCGGCATTCCCAATCCCGGCCGGCCGCTGGTCCATGTCCATCCCGATGCCGAGGAGCTCGGCCGGGTCTACCGGCCGTCGCTGGCGATCAACGCCTCGCCGACCGCGTTTTGCGCCGCGCTCGAGACCGTGCATCCGCCGCAGGCGATTGCGTGGGCAGGCGCAGCCGCCGAGGCGCATGAGAGCTATCTCGGCTGGAGCGGCCAACCCGCGCCGGTTGCTGGCACGTTCCATCCCGGCGAGATGGTGACCTGGCTGCGCCGGCAGCTCCCCGACGACGCCATCATGTGCAATGGCGCCGGCAATTACGCGACCTGGGTGCATCGCTTCCACCGCTTCAACAAATTCGCGACGCAGCTCGCGCCGACTTCGGGCTCGATGGGCTATGGCGTGCCGGCTGCGATCGGCGCCAAGCGCTTGTTCCCCGAGCGCACCGTGATCGCCTTTGCGGGCGATGGCTGCTTCCTGATGAACGGGCAGGATTTCGCCACCGCCGTGCAATACGACCTCCCCGTGATCGTCATCGTGGTCGATAACGGCATGTACGGCACCATCCGCATGCATCAGGAGAAGCATTACCCCGGCCGCGTCTCGGCGACGACGCTGAAGAACCCCGATTTCGCGGCTTACGCCAAGGCCTTCGGCGGCCATGGCGAGCGAGTCGAGACTACCGCCGAGTTCGGCCCGGCTTTCGAGCGTGCGGTCGCCTCGGGCAAGCCCGCGATCATCCATTGCCTGCTCGATCCGGAGGCGATCACGCCGGCGAAATCGCTGTCGGCGATCCGGGCGGAGGCGTTCGCGGCGCAGGGCTGAGCCGCTCCGACACAGCTCCTTAAAATATATTAACCGCGTCGGTGAACCTGCGCTGAACCTTTTGCGACCATCAGTCGTTGAAGCTTCGGTTGGTTCGGGATGACGGTGATGGTTGTGCGGCGCGCGATGATGTTCTCGATGGTGGCGGCGATGGCCGTCGCCGGTGCGCCCGGAGCCCAAGCGGCCAATCTGTTCGAGGAACTGGGGCGCGCCATCTTCGGCGGCGGTCCGCGCCTTCGGGCGACACCGATCTACGAATATGACGAGCCGATGCAGCGTGCGCCGCGTCAGCGGGCGCCCGAGGCGTCGACCAAGCCGAAGGCCCCGGTCGTGCAGCTCGACCCGGCGACCGATCCGAGCTGGTATCTGAAGGACCCGACGCTGCGGCGCGGCGACATCGTCGTCACCGCCAATGGCGTGATGGTCTATCAGGGCCGCGGCAGCGACATGAACCGTCGCGAAGATTTCGCCTCGCTCGGCGGCAAGGACACCAAGGGCTGGAAGCACCAGCTCGAAACGGCCGCCGCCGGCGGCCGCAGCTTCTTCGACCCGGCCTCACCGCCGCCGAAGCCGAATGTCACGGCGCAGGCCGAGGTCGCGCCGAAGCCCTGAGCTTCGGTTCGCGATCAGGCGAGCTTCGCGGCCACGAGCTTGCGCAGGCCGCGCAGGTCCTTGACGAAGCCGCGAATGCCTTCCGCCAGCTTCTCGGTGCCCATCGCATCCTCGTTCATCGCGAAGCGGAAGGCCTTTTCGTCCAGCGTCAGCTTGGCGGGAGCCTCGCCGAGCTTGTCGGCCGAGAGCTTGCGCGGCAGGTCGCCCGTCGCACCGGCGAGTTCGTCGAGCAGGCCCGGTCCGATGGTCAGCCGGTCGCAGCCGGCCAGCGCCTCGATCTCGCCGGTGTTGCGGAAGGATGCGCCCATCACCACCGTCTCGATGCCATGGGTCTTGTAATAGGCGTAGATGGTCCCGACCGAGACGACGCCGGGATCGGTCTCGGCGGTGTAGGGGCCGCCCCCGGCCTTGACGTGCCAGTCGAGGATGCGGCCGACGAAGGGCGAGATCAGGAAAGCGCCGGCATCGGCGCAGGCCACGGCCTGCGGCAGCGAAAACAGCAGCGTCAGATTGCAGTCGATGCCTTCGCCCTGCAGCACCTTGGCGGCCTGTATGCCCTCCCAGGTCGAGGCGATCTTGATCAGGATGCGGTCCTTCTCGATGCCGCGCTCCTTATAGGCGGCGATGATGGCGCGCGCCTTGTCGATCGTCGCCCTGGTGTCGAAGGACAGGTCGGCATCGACCTCGGTCGAGACCCGGCCGGGCACGATCTTGGTCAGCTCGGCGCCAAAGGTGACGGCGAGCCGGTCGCAGACCGCATGCACGGCCTTGTCGCCGCCGCCGGCCTTCCTGCCCCAGGCGATCGCCTCGTCGACGAGACCGGCATAGGCCGGGGTCTCGACGGCTTTCAGGATCAGCGTCGGGTTGGTGGTGCAGTCGACGGGCTTGAGCCGGCGGACCGCTTCGATATCGCCGGTGTCGGCGACGACCGTGGTCATCTTGCGGAGCTGGTCGAGCTTGGAGGCGGTCATGGCTGTCCTGTCGCGATGGATGCGTGGATTCAGGCGGAACGTGGGGCGCGCGCCCGACAGGGTCAAGCCGTCGGACGGCAGGACCGTCCTGCGTCAATGCCGCAACGTCCCGCCGTTTTCATGGCAGCCGAACCTCTTCAGCCTCATGACGCCGCCTTCATGGATATGTCATATGCGGAGACTACCGCCAGCGCAGGCCCGGCTCGGGCATGCGCACAGGAGAGTTTCATGCGGATCAAGGCGTCGATCGCAATCATCACGGCAGTACTTGCTGCCGGCAGCCTCGCCGCACCGCATGCGCTGGCGCAGTCCGTCGAGGGCAAGCTCGTGCTTTATACCAGCCAGCCCAACACGGACGCCCAGCAGACCATCGACGCCTTCAAGGCGAAGTATCCCAAGGTCGACATCAGCTTCGTCCGCGACGGCACGCCGCGCGTGATGGCCAAGCTCCGCGCCGAGATCGAAGCAGGCGCGCCGCAGGCCGACCTGCTGCTGATCGCCGACGCGGTGACGATGGAAGGCCTGAAAAAGGAAAACCGCCTGCTGGCGCATGACAAGGCCGAGACCTCGGCCTATCCGGCCGGCGTGCACGACCCCGCCAAGTTCTGGTTCGCAACCAAGCTGATCACGACCGGCATCGTCTACAACACCAAGGCTGCGATGAAGCCGACGAACTGGCTCGACCTGATCAAGCCCGAGGCCAAGAACCTGCTGGCGATGCCGAGCCCGCTGAACTCCGGCGCGGCGATGATCCACACCATCACCCTGACCGGCAATCTGCCGACCGGCTGGGCCTTCTATGAAGCCCTGCAGAAGAACGGCGCGCTCGCGGCGGGCGCCAATGGCGACATCCTGCGCCAGGTCGCGACGGGCGAGAAGCTCTACGGCATGATCGTCGACTTCATGCCGATCCGCGAGAAGGCCAAGGGCGCGCCCGTCGAGTTCGTCTTCCCGAGCGAGGGTGTCTCGGCCGTCAGCGAGCCGGTCGCCATCCTCAAGTCCAGCAAGAACCCGGAAGCCGCCAAGGCCTTCGTCGACTTCCTGATCTCGAAGGACGGCCAGGAACTTGCACTGAAGCAGGGCTATGTCGCGGCCCATCCCGACGTCGCCCTCCCGGCCGGCTACCCCGACCGCAGCGCGATCAAGCTGATGCCGTTCGACGCCGGCAAGGCGCTGGCCGACGAGGCGGCCTCGCGCAAGCGCTTCAGCGCGATCTTCGAGTGACGCTGGCCGCCCAGACGGACTGGCAGGAGACCAGGCCTCGCCCACTCTGGCAGGGCCTGAGCCTTCCGGCTGGCCTCGGCCTGCCGGCTCTGGTCGCGGCCTGCGCGATCGTGCTCGGCGGCCTGCCCTTTCTGCGGCTGGCGGCGGCTGCCTTCGCGCCGGGCTGGCAGTTCGCACCCGACGCGGCGCTGGCGGAAATCGGTAGCCGGGCTGCGATCAACGCGACGCTGCACACGCTCGAGACCGCCGGCCTCTCGGCCATCGGCGCGCTGCTGATCGGCGGCACCGCCGCGATCATGCTCGGCGTCACCGATGTGCGCGGCAAGCGGCCGATCGCGTTTGCGCTGGTCTTCTCGATGATGATCGCGCCGCAGGTGGCGGCGCTAGCCTTCTTGAGCCTGTTTGCGCCGCATTCGCCGATCCTCTCGCTGTTCGGCCTGTCGCCGGAGCCCGGCACGCCGAACCCGCTGCTCGGACGCGGCGGCATCGCGCTGGTAATGGCGCTGCATCACGCGCCGCTGGTCGCGATCACGCTCTGGACCGGCCTGCGCAGCGTGCCGCAATCCCTGATCGAGGCGGCGCAGATGGAAGGCGCTGGGCCCGGCACCATCGTCACGCGCATCCTGCTGCCGGTGCTGCGGCCGCAGATCATCGCGGCAGCCCTGCTCGCCTTCGTCGCGGGCATCGGAAATTTCGGGATTCCGGCGCTGCTCGGGCTTCCCGTGAACTATCTCACGCTGCCGACGCTGATCTATCGGCGCCTGTCGAGCTTCGGGCCGGCCGGTCTGCCCGACGCCGCCGCTTTGTCTGTGCTGGTCGCGCTGGTGGCGGGGCTCGGCATCATCGCCGGCATGCTGGCGACGCGGCGCGGTGGCGGCAAGGTCGAGATCGAGCGCCCGCTGCAGCCGTTCTGGCAGCTTGGCCGGGCGCGCCCTTTCGTGACGGGCGGGCTCTGGCTGCTGCTTGCGATCAAGCTCGGCCTGCCCTTCCTGGCGCTGCTCGGCGAGGCTCTGACGCCGGCGCTTGGCGTCGCGCTGACCTGGCAGAGCCTGACGCTCGACAAATTCGTCGAGGTGCTGCTGCGGCAGGACGTGACGGTGCGCGCCTTCCGCAACTCCTTCCTGTTCGCCGGCAGCGCCGCGCTGATCCTGGCGCTGGTTTCGGTCGCCTTCGCCTATGCGCTGGAGCGGCGCATGGGCAAGCTGCGGCGCGTCGTCGAGGTCGTCATCGAGCTGCCCTACGCGCTGCCCGGCGTGGTGCTGGCCATCGCCTGCATCCTGATGTTCCTGAAGCCGCTGCCCCTGCTCGGCGTCAGCATTTACGCCACGCCCTTCATCATCCTGTTCGCCTATCTCGCGCGCTTCCTGCCGCTGGCGCTGAAGGCGCCTGTCGCGGCGATGGCGCAGATCGAGGCGCATCACGAGGAGGCGGCGCGGCTCGACGGCGTGACGCTGTGGCAGATGCTACGCTTCATCGTCGCGCCGATCCTGGCCCCGGCAGCGACCGTCAGCGCGCTGATGGTCTTCCTCGTCGCCTTCAACGAACTGACGGTCTCGGCGCTGCTCTGGTCCTCGGGCACCGAGACGCTCGGCGTCGTGCTGTTCTCGCTGAAGGAGGCCGGGCTCGCCGGCGAGGCGGCAGCTGTCGCGATCAGCGCCTCGGCGGTCATCCTCGTGGCGATGCTGACGCTGGACCTGTTGGCGAAGCGGCTGCCGCAGAACGTGCTGCCCTGGCGGATCTGAGGGCGCCCCGCCCATCAGGCGCGGCGACGCATCGCCTTGTCCTCAGCGCTTAGGGCATGTTTTTTTAGGGCCTGCCCTCGCCCATCAGCAGGGCGCGGCTGGACTTGGCCTCGCGCACGACGAAATCGACGATGGCGCGGACGCGGGCGACATCCTTCAGATCGGCATGCACCAAGAGCCAGAATGAACGCGTGATCGAGACCGTCTCGGGCAGGACCGGGACGAGACGCGGCTCATCCTGCGCCATGAAATGGTGGATCACGCCGATGCCGGCGCCGCCGACGACCGCATTCATCTGCGCCAGCACGCTCGAACTCTGGACCTGCGCGCGCAGGCCCTTGGCGACCTCGTCGAGATAATCGAGCTCGGGCGTGAAGATCAGGTCGTCGATATAGCCGACGATGCGGTGGGAGAAGAGATCCTCCGGCTTTTCGACCTTCGGGCTCGAGTCGAGATAGGCCTGCGTGGCATAGAGGCCGAGGCGATAATCCGAGAGCTTGCGCGCCACGACCTTGCCCTCCTTGGGCGGGGCGAGCGTGATCGCGACATCGGCTTCGCGCTTCGACAGCGACAGCAGCCGCGGCATGGCGATGAGCTGGATCTCGAGGCCGGGATAGGCGCTTGCCAGCCCGGCGAGGCGGGGCGCCAGGAAGATCGTGCCGAAGCCATCCGGCGCGCCGATCCTGACCGTGCCGGCCAGCGCCATGTCGGCGCCGCCGATGTCGCTCTGGATCGCCAGCGCGTCGGTCTCCATGCTTTCCGCCCGGGCCAGCAGCCTCTCGCCATGGGCCGTCAGCGTATAGCCCTGCGGCCTTCGCTCGAAGAGCTTGGCCTTGAGGGATTCTTCCAGCGAGGTGATGCGCCGCGAGACGGTGGCATGGTCGGCCCCGAGCCGGCGCGCAGCCGCCGTCAACCGGCCCGAGCGCGCGACCGCCAGGAAGAAGCGCAGATCGTCCCAGTCGAACCGCTCCAAGCGCCCCTCCTCGATATTTGTGTTTCCGCACGACGCCTGATCCAACGTCGCTATAGCCGTGCGCAAACGAGAATGGTAGGGGTGCCCTGAGTTTCGAGACATCACCATTCGTAGGGGAGGACGCGATGCGTCAGGTTGGGCATTTCATCGGCGGCAAGCATGTCGCTGGAACCTCGGGCCGCACCGCCGACATCTACCAGCCGATGGACGGCACGGTGATCGGCAAGGTCGCGCTGGCCTCCCCGGCCGAGCTGCGTGCCGCCGTCGAGAACGCTGCCGAGGCCCAGACGAAATGGGCCGCCGTCAATCCGCAGCGCCGCGCCCGCGTGCTGATGAAGTTCCTCGACCTGATCGCCCAGAACAACGACGAGCTGGCCGAGCTGCTCGCCCGCGAGCACGGCAAGACCATTCCCGACGCCAAGGGCGACATCCAGCGCGGCGTCGAGGTCGTCGAATTCTCGCTCGGCGTGCCCAACCTGATGAAGGGCGAGTTCACCGACGGCGCCGGCCCCGGCATCGACATCTACTCGCTGCGCCAGCCGCTCGGCGTCGTCGCCGGCATCACCCCGTTCAACTTCCCGGCGATGATCCCGCTGTGGAAGCTCGGCCCCGCGATCGCCTGCGGCAACGCCTTCATCCTGAAGCCCTCCGAGCGCGACCCCGGCGTGCCGATGCGGCTGGCGGAGCTCTTCATAGAGGCCGGCGGCCCTCCCGGCATCCTCAACGTCGTCAACGGCGACAAGGAGGCCGTCGACGCGATCCTGGACGATCCCGACATCAAGGCGATCGGTTTCGTCGGCTCGACGCCGATCGCCGAGTACATCTACGCGCGCGGCTGCGCCAATGGTAAGCGCGTGCAGTGCTTCGGCGGCGCCAAGAACCATATGGTGATCATGCCCGACGCCGACATGGACCAGGCCGTCGATGCACTGATCGGCGCCGGCTACGGTTCGGCCGGCGAGCGCTGCATGGCGATCTCGGTAGCGGTGCCGGTCGGCAAGGCCACCGCCGATGAGTTGGTCAAGCGGCTGATCCCGCGCGTCGAGAGCCTGAAGATCGGCCCCTCGACCGACATGGCCGCCGATTACGGCCCGGTCGTCACCAAGGCGGCAGAGGAGAAGATCCGCTCCTATATCGATATCGGGCTCGCCGAAGGCGCGACGCTGGCGGTAGACGGGCGCGACTTCAAGATGCAGGGCTATGAGAATGGCTTCTATGTCGGCGGCTGCCTGTTCGACAACGTCACCAAGGACATGCGCATCTACAAGGAGGAGATCTTCGGGCCGGTCCTCTCTGTGGTCCGCGCCGAGAGCTATGACGAGGCGCTGAAGCTGACCAACGACCACGAATACGGCAACGGCACCGCGATCTTCACCCGCGACGGCGATGCGGCGCGCGACTTCGCCTCGAAGGTCCAGGTCGGCATGGTCGGCATCAACGTGCCGATCCCGGTGCCGCTGGCTTATTACACCTTCGGCGGCTGGAAGCGCTCGTCCTTCGGCGACCTCAACCAGCACGGCCCGGACTCGATCCGCTTCTACACCAAGACCAAGACGGTGACGGCGCGCTGGCCGAGCGGTATCAAGGATGGCGCGAGCTTCGTCATCCCGACGATGAGCTGAGGCCCGCGACACCGGGGCCTGGATCGGCGGAGGAGAGCATGGGGCGAGCGCTGCGCATCATCGCATCCTCGCTCGTGCTCCTCTCGGGAGCGGCGCAGGCGGCCGCGTTGGAGCCGGCCGCGCCTTATCAAACCTTGCCAGCCGGCGACGCCCTCTGTGACGCCGAGCCGGGCGAAGGCGTGGCCCTGAACGAAGACCAGCAGCGCCATTGCCAGGCGTTTCGGCAGAGCCGGGTCGAGGAGACGCGCCGGCGCAACCGGGAGCGCGTCCGACAGGTGATCGAGGAAAACCGGCAGAGGCGCGAGCGCGAAGCGAGTCTCCCGCCTCCCCCACCGCCCCCGGTCACCGTCGAGACCTTCATGGATGCCGGCAGCCTGTCCTATGGCGACGTGGTCGTGACCGACCGCGGGCCGCGGGTCTTCATCGGCAAGCCGATGGAGGCAGCGACGCCGGAGGACTTCGTCGCGATCGATTCGCCGCGTTCGCCGCACCGGGCGCGCGCGACGCAGTTCGACGGAGCCTTCCCCGAACGGCGGCCGGCGCGACCGCCCGCGCCCCGCCAGCAGCGTCAACCTTGAAAGGGCGCCAGCCTTGAGCCTGTTTTCCCTGAGCGAGGACCAGATCGCGATCCGCGACATGGCCCAGGATTTTGCGGCGGAGACGCTCGCGCCTAACGCCATGCGCTGGGACGAGGAGAAGCATTTCCCGGTCGAGGAGATGCGCGCAGCCGCCGCCCTCGGCATGGGCGGCATCTACATTGCCGAGGATGTCGGCGGCTCGGGACTCTCGCGGCTCGATGCGGCACTGATCTTCGAGGCGCTCTCGACCGGTTGCCCCACGGTGTCCGCCTATATCTCGATCCACAACATGTGCGCCTGGATGATCGACCGCTATGGCGACGAGGCGCAGCGCAAAACCTTCCTGCCGAAGCTCTGCACGATGGAGCATCTGGCGAGCTATTGCCTGACCGAGCCCGGCGCGGGCTCCGACGCGGCAGCCCTCAAGACGAAGGCGGTGCTGGATGGCGACCACTATGTGCTCGACGGGCAGAAGCAGTTCATCTCGGGCGCCGGCGTCTCCGACATCTATGTCGTGATGGTGCGCACCGGCGAGGCCGGCCCATCGGGCATCTCGACCCTGGTCGTCGAGAAGGGCACGCCCGGTCTCTCGTTTGGCGCCAACGAGAAGAAGATGGGCTGGAACGCGCAGCCGACGGCGGCGGTGATCTTCGAGAATTGCCGCGTGCCCGTCGCCAACCGGCTCGGGCCGGAGGGCATCGGCTTCAAGATCGCCATGGCCGGGCTCGATGGCGGGCGCCTCAATATCGGTGCCTGCTCGCTTGGCGGGGCGCAGGGCGCGCTCGACAAGTCGATCGCCTATGCCCAGGAGCGCAAGGCCTTCGGCTCGCGCATCGCCGATTTCCAGGCGCTGCAGTTCACGCTCGCCGACATGGCGACCGAACTGGAAGCGGCCCGCAGCCTGCTCTGGCGAGCTGCCGCCTCGCTCGACGCCAAGGCGCCCGACGCCACGAAACTCTGCGCCATGGCCAAGCGCGTCGCCACCGACACCGGCTTCACCGTCGCCAACCAGGCACTGCAGATTCATGGCGGCTACGGCTATCTCGCCGATTACGGGATCGAGAAAATCGTCCGCGACCTGCGCGTCCACCAGATCCTCGAGGGGACCAACGAGGTGATGCGGATGATCGTGGCGCGTGGGCTGGTCGGCCGGGCGAAGGGAAACTGACGCCGAAGGGCGATCCGGGATCGCGGGACGAGAATGCTTTTTTCTGATGACGATCCCGGGTCTGCGCTTCGCGCAGCCCGGGATGACACCAAGAGCGACGAGAGGACAGGACCATGAGCAGCATCGCCTTCATCGGCCTCGGCAATATGGGCGGGCCCATGGCCGCCAATCTCGTCAAGGCGGGGCATGAGGTCCGTGCCTTCGACCTCGTGCAGGCCTCGAAGGATGCGGCGGCCGAGCTTGGCGTCGGCATCGCCGGCTCCGGCAAGGAAGCCGTGGCGGATGCCGATATCGTCGTCACCATGCTGCCGGCCGGCAAGCATGTGCTCTCGGTCTGGGCCGACATTCTACCTGCGGTGAAAAAGGGGGCGCTGCTGATCGATTCCTCTACCATCGACGTCGAGAGCGCGCGCAAGGCGCATGCAATGGCTGGGCAGCATGGCTGCCTGTCACTCGACGCGCCCGTCTCGGGCGGCACCGGCGGGGCCAAGGGCGGCACGCTGACCTTCATGGTCGGCGGCTCGGATGAGGCTTTCGCGCTGGGTGAACCGGTGCTCAAGACGATGGGCCGGCGCATCGTGCATTGCGGCGCGTCCGGCAACGGCCAGGCGGCCAAGATCTGCAACAACATGATCCTGGGCATCTCGATGATCGGCGTGTCGGAGGCATTCGTGCTGGCCGAGAAGCTCGGCCTGTCGCATCAGTCGCTCTACGACGTGGCTTCCACCTCATCGGGCCAGTGCTGGTCGCTGACGACCTATTGCCCGGTGCCGGGCCCGGTGCCGACCTCGCCGGCCAACAACGAATACAAGCCCGGCTTCGCCTCGGCGCTGATGCTGAAGGACCTCAAGCTGTCGCAGGAGGCGGCGCAGGCTGCGGGCGCCTCGACGCCGCTCGGAGCGGCCGCAACGCAGCTCTACGGGCTCCACAATGCCTGGGGCGAAGGTGGTGCGGACTTCTCGGCCATCGTCCATCTGCTACGCGGGCGCGATGCTTCGTAAGTGTCGTGCCGCGTCAAGCGCGCGTGCCTCGTGAAGCGCCCTTGCATGACGGCGTAGAGCGGGGTTAGGACGGTTGCCATGAACGACGCCTCCCGCCCTCGCGAACGCTCGGCCCTCACGGGCTTTTCCGTCAACAGGCTCGATCGCCGTGAGGATTTGCGCAACGAGCCCGACGCGGTATCGGCGCTGCGCCATCGGTCGGATACGCGGATCGCGGTGGTCGCCGGCGAGACGCCGATCCTCAAGCGGCTCGACGGCGAGGCGCTGTCGGTCTGGTTCAGCCATGGCGAGACCCAGCTTCTCGGCGATGGGATCGAGGAGGCCTTTCTTGGCCTCGCGCCGGACGGCACACCACGCTTCGCGAGGCTGCTCGACCGGGCACAGGTCGAGCCCCTGCGCGAACGGCCGGAACTGTTCGTCACCGACCTGCGCTCGGTGGCGCTGAAGCGCCTTGTGCCCGAGGACGAGCTTGGCCCGCTCGGCGAAGGCAAGGCCCTGCTCGACTGGCACGCCCGCCACCGCTTCTGCGCCCAGTGCGGCAGCCCGACGACGCTCGGCGCCTCCGGCTGGAAGCGCGAATGCAGCGCCTGCGGCGCCCAGCACTTCCCGCGCACCGACCCGGTCGTGATCATGCTGGTGACGCGCGGCGAGACCTGCCTGCTGGCACGGCAGGCTCGCTTCGCGCCGGGGATGTATTCCTGCATCGCCGGCTTCATCGAGCCGGGCGAGACCTTCGAGGATGCGGTGCGTCGCGAGAGCTTCGAGGAAGCCGGCCTGCGCGTCGGCACCGTGCGCTACATCGCCTCGCAGCCCTGGCCGTTCCCGGGTTCGTTGATGATCGGCTGCATCGCGGAGGCGCTCAACGACGAGATCGTGCTCGACATGACCGAACTCGAAGCGGGCCGCTGGTTCTCGCGCGAGGAGGCGATCCAGATGCTGGAGGGCGCCCATCCCGAAGGCTTCACCAGCCCGCAGCACCTCGCCATCGCCAACACACTGCTCAAGGCCTGGGCGGTCGAGGGCGAGCGGGTCTAGCTCAGTTCCTTTAGGCCCGTCGGCGTTTCGATCCGCGCCAGATAGCGAAGCTCCGAGCCCTGCACGATGTCGGGCGGGCGGTCGATGACCAGTTCGCCGTAGAGCTTCGCGATCGTATCCGGCTCGGGATGGGCGAGGACGAGCGACCGCAACCTTGCGCCGAGATCGGCCATCGTCGCCATCGCGCGCGGCTTGCCGCGCCGGTCGATGAGGCAGGGCATCGCCCCGTCCAGCGGCAGTGAGCCGTCATCGGGGATCGCGAAATCGAAGGACGAATCGATCGGCGGAAGCGCGACCTTCCTGCCGAAAATGGCTTCGCGGCCAGCCAGGACGGCGTCGATGCCATCGGCTCGCGCGACCCAGCCGCGCAGGCGGCGGCCTTCGTCCCACGCACGTCGGACGCTCTTCTGATCATCGAGGCCGAACCAGCGCGAACGGCGGGGATGGCGACCTTCGGGGTCGAGCGCCACGATCTCCAGATAGACCGAGCCGCCGAGCTGCAGGAGATGGTTGTGGGTGCCCATGTAGCCGTGGCGCTGGCCGAAGGGGACGTCGAGATCGAGGCAGGCCCGGACATGGGCGACGCCCTCGGCCAGATCCGGCGCGATGACGGTGATGTGGTCGAGCTGCAGCAATGGTCCCTGCCCGGCTGTTACCCTGCCGGCAAGCAGCATGGCCTACTCCCCGGCCTCGGCGAAACTGTCGCGGAAGGGGTTGGCCGGGTAGACGCCGAGAATCCTGACCTCCTTGGAGAAGAAGGCGAGTTCATCGAGCGCCCGCCTCAACCCCGGATCGTCCGGATGCCCCTCGACATCGGCGTAGAACATCGTCGCCGAGAAATGCCCGTCGACCATGTAGCTTTCGAGCTTGGTCATGTTGATGCCGTTGGTCGCGAAGCCGCCCATCGCCTTGTAGAGCGCGGCCGGCAGGTTGCGGACCTGGAAGATCAGCGTCGTCACGGTCTTGGCGCCGCCCTGGCGGGCAAACTCAGGGTATTTCGACAGGATCACGAAGCGCGTCGTGTTGTGCTTCTCGTCCTCGATATCCTCTATCAGGATATCGAGCCCATAGACCTCGGCCGCGATGCGCGGGGCGATGGCGGCGCGGCTGAAATCGGCGGCCTCCGAGACCTGCCTTGCCGAACCAGCGGTATCGGCGGCGACCTCAGCCTTGAGCCCGAGCTTGCGGATGATCTTGCGGCACTGGCCGAGCGCATGGATATGGCTCTGCACGGTCTTCAGCGTCGCCAGCGTCGCGCCCTTGACCGCCATCAGGTGGAAGCGGATCGGCAGGAAATGCTCGCCGATGATGTGCAGCCCCGAGCGCGGCAGCAGATGATGGATGTCGGCGACGCGGCCGGCGATCGAATTGTCGATCGGGATCATGCCATAGCGCGCCGTACCGTCGGAGACCGCCGCCAGAGCATCCTCGAAGGTGGCGCAAGGCAGGAGTTCACAGTCCGGGAAAACGGCAAGCGCGGCCTGCGAGGAGAAGGCGCCGGGTTCGCCCTGATAGGACACGATGACGGGCATAGGACTTCAGGCTCCGACGCGGGCTTACTTGAGGTGGGCTTGGAGGATCGCGCGAGCGCGATCCAGATCGGGCGGCGTATCGACGCCGCGAGGGACGTGATCGATGATCATCGCGTCGATCCGCATACCGTCCTCGAGTGCCCGCAACTGTTCGAGGCTCTCACGCTTCTCGAGGATGGATTGCGGCAGGCTCACGAAGCGGTCCAGCGCCGAGCGGCGATACGCATAGATCCCGACATGGTGGTAGAGCGGCCCCTCGCCGTAAGGGGCGGTCGCGCGCGTGAAGTAAAGCGCCCTAAGCCGGCCCGGTGCGACATGGCTGCCGACGAGCTTGACCACGCTGGGCGCCGCTTTCTCCTCGTCATCGGTGATAAGGCCGACGAGCGTGGCGATGTCCACAGCGGAATCGACGAGCGGGGTGATCGCCGCAGCGATAGCCACGGGTTCGAGCGTCGGGAAATCGCCCTGGACATTGACGATGATGTCGTGGCGCCGCTGCGGATCGAGGATGTCGGCAGCCTCCTTGATGCGATCCGAACCCGAGGGGTGATCGACGCTCGTCATCACGGCGCGGCCTCCCACGGCCTCGACAGCGGCAAGAATGTCGGCGGAATCCGTTGCAACCGCGACAGGCCCGATGCCCGCTGCGACGGCGCGGCGCCAGACCCGGACGATCATCGGCTCGCCATGGATGTCGGCGAGCGGTTTACCGGGCAGGCGCGTGGCCTTCATGCGGGCCGGGATCAGGATCAGCGGGTCTGACATCGGAATCGGCGAAACTCGTCGGTGCGCGCTGCGGCGTGGGTCTTGGGCGCAGGCGCGATGTGAAGCGTCAAAAGGTCTCAAAGCGGAGGGTGCTTATACGAGTTGCAATGCAGCGCGCAAAGCGGTTAAGCAACGCTCGGCTGTCGGTGCTTCCAGGCTCCGGCCAATGCGATGTCTTGCCTCCTGCGCACAGGCGTAGGGCGGCCGAGGGTTCGGATACGATGGATATCGAAACCAACAAGATCGCCGGTGCGGCTCTCTCCACCCTGCTCGTGGTGCTGGGCCTCAACATGGTCGCCGGCATCGTGTTCGCGCCGCACAAGCCGGCGGTGCCGGGCTTCGATCTGCCGAGCGCCGAGCCGGCCTCCGCCGGGGGCGCAGCGGCTCCCGCAGCCGACGAGCCGATCGCGGTTCGCCTTGCCAAGGCCGATCCGGCCAGGGGCGAGAAGGCCGTCGGCGCCTGCAAGGCCTGCCACACCTTCGAGAAGGGCGGTCCCAACAAGATCGGCCCGCATCTTTATGACGTCTATGCCCGGCCCAAGGCCGGAGTCGAGGGCTTCGCCTATTCGGCTGCGATGAAGGGCAAGGCGAGCGAGAAATGGGAGGCCGAGCAGCTCGACGGCTTCCTGAAGAACCCCAAGGCCTATATGCCCGGCACGATCATGGCCTTCGCCGGCATCAGCAAGCCCGATACGCGCGCCGATGTGATCGCCTATCTCGACACGCTGTCGGATTCGCCCAAGCCCCTGCCGAAGCCCTGACCACGGCCGCCGCAGGCCCACGTTTCGATTGCAAGCCGGGCCTCGTGCCCGGCTTTTGCATGTCCCATCTCGGCATGGCCCGCCTTGCTCTTATGTCGCCTTGATCCTGCCGCGACAGTGACAGCACATCGCGCCATTGCCGTAGCAGTCGTCGCAGGCGACATAGGACGTAGCGAATCGAGGGAGTGAGCCGAACCATGGCGATGCGCATCACCCGCCGCAGGCTGATCGAAGCCGGGAGCCTGATCGCGGCCAGCGCCGGCCTGCCCAGCCTGACTGGACCCGCCATGGCTCAGGACGCGGAGGTCCACGGGCTGTCGACCTTTGGCGAACTCGGCCTGCCCCTGGATTTCCCGCATTTCCCTTATGTGAACCCCAAGGCCCCCAAGGGCGGCACGCTGACCGTCCAGATCAAGCGCGCCGGCGGCAATCAGAGCTTCGACACCTTCAACACGCTCAACACCTTCGTCTTGCAGGGCGACGGGGCGGCGGGCATGGATGCCTGCTTCGACAGCCTGATGGCCGGCTCGGGCGACGAACCGAACACGGTCTATGGGCTGCTGGCGAAGAGCGTCGCGATCTCCCAGGACAAGCTGACCTACCGCTTTCGGATGCGGCCCGAGGCGCGCTTCCATGACGGCTCGCGGGTGAGCGCGAAGGATGTCGCCTTCAGCATGAACCTGCTCAAGTCCAAGGGGCATCCCTCCTACCGGCTGATGCTGAACGAGCTGGTCTCGGCTATCGCCGAGAGCGACGACATCTTCGTCGCGCAGCTTTCGCCCAAGCGCAGCCGCGATCTCCATCTCGTCGTCGCAGGCTTGCCGGTCTTCTCGGAAAAGTACTGGTCGACCCGGAATTTCGAAGCCTCGACGCTGGAGGCTCCGCTGGGCTCGGGCGCCTACAAGGTCGGGCGCTTCGAACAGGGCCGTTTCATCGAATTCGACCGCGTGCCCGACTACTGGGCGAAGGATTTGCCGGTGAATGTCGGCACCAACAATTTCGACCGCGTGCGCTGGGAGTATTTCCGCGACCGGCAGGTGGCGTTCGAGGCCTTCAAGAGCGGCGTCATCACCTTCCAGGAGGAGTTCACCTCGCGGATCTGGGCGACCGGCTACGACTTCCCGGCGATCAAGGAGGGCAAGGTCAAGAAGGAGCCGCTGCCGAAGACCGAGCCGATCGGCTCGCAGGGCTGGATCTTCAACCTGCGTCGCGAGAAGTTCGCCGATCCGCGCATCCGCGAGGGGCTCGGCCTCGCCTTCGACTTCGAGTGGACCAACAAGAACATCATGTTCTCGTCCTTCTCGCGGATGACCTCCTATTTCGAGAACTCCGATTCCAAGGCCGTCGGCCTGCCCTCCCCCGAGGAACTGAAGCTGCTGGAGCCGTTTCGCGGCAAGGTGCCCGACGAGGTTTTCGGCGAGCCCTATCTTCCGCCGGTCAGCGACGGCTCGGGCAGCGACCGCAACCTGCTGCGCCGCGCCGACGAGATGCTGCGCGCCGCCGGCTGCAAGCGCGACGGCAACGTGCTGAAGCTTCCCAACGGCCAGCCCTTCGAGATCGAGTTCCTCGATTCGCAAGGCGCGCTGCAGCCGCATACCCAGCCCTTCCAGGCCAATCTCAAGCGGCTCGGCATCAACGCGACCTCGCGCATCGTCGATGGAGCGCAGTATCAGCGCCGCCTCGACGAGTTCGACTTCGACATCATCAGCCGGGCGCTCGGCGGCAGCTCGATCCCGAGCGATTCCTTGCGCATCGTCTATGGCTCGGAAGCTGCCAAGACGCGTGGGTCACGCAATGCCGGCGGCGTCGCCAACCCCGCCATCGACGCAATGATCGAGGCGATCGGCCAGGCCGACAGCTATGCCGAAGTGGTGGTGGCGGCCAAATGCCTCGACCGGCTGCTGCGGGCCGGGCGCTACTGGATCCCGATGTGGTGGAACGCCAGCGAATGGCTGGCCTATTGGGACATGTTCGACCGGCCGCAGACCAAGCCGAAATACTCTTCCGGCGCACCGTCGATCTGGTGGTACGACGCCGAGAAGGCGAAGCGGATCGGGAAGGCATGATGGCGTTGGCTCTCGCCCGCTTTCTCCGTCATGGTCGGGCTTGTCCCGACCATCCACGTCTTCCCTCGTCGAGCGCTATGACAAAGACGTGGATGCTCGCCACAAGGGCGAGCATGACGCACAGACATGACAGACGCACCGCATGCTGAGCTACATCGCGCGCCGCATCGCCCTGATGGTGCCGACGCTGTTCGGCATCCTGCTGATCTCCTTCGTGATCGTGCAGTTCGCGCCGGGCGGGCCGGTCGAGCGCGTGATCTCGCAGCTCCAGAACCCCAATAGCGGCGCTTCGGATCGGGTCGGCGGCGGCTCGGGCGGCGATTCCGGCGCACAGTCGGGCGACTCGTCCTATCGTGGCGCGCAGGGGCTCGACCCCGCCTTCATCAAGGAGCTCGAAAAACAGTTCGGCTTCGACAAGCCTGCCCATGAGCGCTTCGGCAAAATGCTGTGGGACTACATCCGCTTCGATTTCGGCCGGAGCTATTTCCGCGACGCGCCGGTGCTGCAGTTGATCAAGGAGAAGCTGCCGGTCTCGATCTCGCTGGGACTGTGGATGACGCTGCTCTCCTACGCGATCTCGATCCCGCTCGGCATCCGCAAGGCGGTCAAGGACGGCTCGCGCTTCGACACCTGGACCAGCGCGGTCGTGATCGTGGGTTACGCCATCCCAGGATTTCTGTTCGCGATCCTGCTGATCGTGCTCTTCGCCGGCGGCTCGTTCTGGCAGATCTTCCCGTTGCGGGGGCTCTACTCGGATAACTTCTCGGAGCTGAGTGTCTTCGGGAAGATCGCGGACTATCTCTGGCACATCGCCCTGCCGGTCACGGCGATGGCACTCGGGGCATTCGCGACCTCGACGCTGCTGACCAAGAACTCCTTCCTCGATGAGATCAGGAAGCAATACGTCCTGACCGCCCGGATGAAGGGCCTCTCCGAGCGCGGGGTGCTCTACGGGCACGTCTTCCGCAACGCCATGCTGATCGTGATCGCGGGCTTTCCCGGCGCCTTCGTGCACGCGCTGTTTGCCGGCTCGCTGCTGATCGAGACGATCTTTTCGCTCGACGGCCTCGGCCTGTTGTCATTCGAGGCGATCGTCAATCGCGACTACCCGGTCGTCTTCGCCAATCTCTACATCTTTTCGCTGATCGGCCTGTTCGTGCATCTCATCACCGACCTGACCTACACCTGGGTCGATCCCCGCATCGATTTCGAGACGCGGGAGACCTGAGTTGAGCGACACGCTTCTCGACGCCCCGCCGCCTGCCACGCTGCGCAGCGATGTGCCGCACGCACCCGTAGAGGCGAGCCAGGGCTGGCTCAAGCTTTCGCCGATCAACCGGCGCCGGCTGAACAATTTCAAGGCCAACAAGCGCGGCTGGTGGTCGCTCTGGATCTTCCTGACGCTGTTCGTGCTGTCTCTCTTCGCGGAGTTCCTCGCCAACGACCGACCGCTGATCGTGCGCTACAAGGACGAGTGGCTGTTTCCCGTCGCGGTGAACTATCCCGAAGAGAAGTTCGGCGGCTTCCTCGCCACCACCGATTATCGCGACCCCGTCATCGCCAAGGAGATCGGCGCGAATGGCTGGGCCGTCTGGCCGCCGATCCGCTACTCCTTCCAGACGCACAATCTGGACCTGCCGGTGCCGGCGCCCGCCCCGCCGACCTGGATGCTGCGGGATGAGCAGTGCAAGGTCATTGCCGAGCGCATCGGCAGCACGGGCTGCCGCGACCTTGAATGGAACTGGCTCGGCACCGACGACCAGGGCCGCGACGTCGTCGCGCGGCTGATCTACGGCTTCCGCATCTCGATCCTGTTCGGGCTGATCCTGTGCGGCATCTCTTCGGTGATCGGCATCGCGGCCGGCGCGATCCAGGGTTATTTCGGTGGCTGGACCGATTTGATCTTCCAGCGCGTCATCGAGATCTGGACCTCGATCCCGGCGCTTTATCTGCTGATCATCGTGGCGGCGATCATCACGCCGAGCTTCTTCGTGCTGCTCGGCATCCTGCTGCTGTTCTCCTGGGTCGCGCTCGTCGGCGTGGTCCGGGCGGAGTTCCTGCGGGCGCGCAATTTCGAGTATGTCCGCGCCGCGCGCGCACTCGGGCTCTCCAACCGCGCCATCATGGTCAAGCACCTCTTGCCGAACGCGATGGTGGCGACGCTGACCTTCCTGCCCTTCATCCTGAACGGCTCGATCACCACGCTCACCTCGCTTGACTTCCTCGGCTTCGGCCTGCCGCCGGGTTCGCCCTCTCTGGGCGAATTGCTGGCGCAGGGCAAATCGAACCTGCAGGCGCCCTGGCTCGGGCTCTCGGGCTTCGTCGTGATTGCGCTGATGCTGTCGCTGCTGATCTTCATCGGCGAGGCGGTCAGGGATGCCTTCGACCCGCGGAAGACCTTCGCATGAGCGGCCCCCTCCTCTCCGTCCAGGACCTCTCCGTCGCCTTCCGCCAGGGCGGGCGCGAGACGCTGGCCGTTGACCGTGTCTCCTTCGATCTCGCCAAGGGCGAGACGCTCGCCATCGTCGGTGAATCCGGCTCGGGCAAGTCGGTCTCGGCGCTGTCGATCCTCAAGCTGCTGAACTACCCCTCGGCTTACCATCCGTCCGGCAAGGTGATGTTCAACGGCCAGGATTTGATCGCGGCCGATGAGGACGCGATGCGCAAGGTGCGCGGCAACGACATCACCATGGTGTTCCAGGAGCCGATGACCTCGCTCAATCCGCTGCACACGATCGCGCGGCAGATCGGCGAGATCCTCGAATTGCACAAGGGACTGCGTGGCGACGGCGCGCGAACACGCACGCTCGAACTGCTTGATCTCGTGGGCATCCGCGATGCGGCCAGCCGACTCGACGCCTATCCGCACCAGCTCTCCGGCGGGCAGCGCCAGCGCGTGATGATCGCGATGGCGCTCGCCAACGAGCCGCATCTGCTGATCGCCGACGAGCCGACGACGGCGCTCGACGTCACCGTGCAGGCGCAGATCCTGAAGCTGCTGAAGGAACTTCAGACCCGGCTGGGCATGGCGATGCTGTTCATCACCCATGATCTCGGCATCGTCAGGCGCATCGCCGACCGGGTCTGCGTCATGCTGAAGGGCCAGATCGTCGAGCAGGGGCCAGTCTCCGAGATCTTCGGCAACCCGCAGCACGACTACACGAAGCGCCTGCTCGCCGCCGAGCCGACGGGACGCCCCGCCCCGGTGCCCGCCGATGCCGCGACGCTGGTCGAGGCCGGGCCGATCAAGGTCTGGTTTCCGATCAAGACCGGGTTCCTGCGCAAGACGACCGGCCATGTGAAGGCGGTCGATGGCATCGCGGTCAAAGTGCGCGAGGGCGAGACGCTGGGCGTGGTCGGCGAATCCGGTTCGGGCAAGACGACGCTGGGGCTCGCCATCCTCAGGCTGATCGCCTCGGAAGGGCCGATCGTCTTCCTCGGCGACCGCATCGACGGCCTGTCGAGCTCAGCTGTGCGGCCCAAGCGCAAGGACCTGCAGGTCGTCTTCCAGGACCCTTACGGCTCGCTGTCGCCGCGCATGTCGGTCGCCGAGATCGTCGCCGAGGGGCTGACCGTGCAGGCCAGGCAGCAGAGCTACGGCCAACGCCGCGAGGTCGTGGCGCAGGCGCTGAGCGATGTCGGGCTCGATCCCTCCGCGATGGACCGCTATCCGCACGAATTCTCCGGCGGCCAGCGCCAGCGCATCGCGATCGCGCGCGCCATGGCGCTCGATCCGAAATTCATCGTGCTGGACGAGCCGACCTCGGCGCTCGACATGTCCGTCCAGGTCCAGATCGTCGAATTGCTGCGCGACCTGCAGGCGCGGCGCAGGCTCGGCTATCTCTTCATCAGCCACGACCTCAAGGTCGTGCGGGCCATGGCCCATCGGGTTCTGGTGATGCAAAACGGCAAGGTCGTCGAGGAAGGTCCAGCCGAGGACATCTTCTCGCGTCCGCGCGAGGCCTATACGCAGGCGCTGCTCGCCGCAGCGCTCAATCTCGAACCGGCCGGAACCGCCGCCGTGAGGGAGTGATCATGGCGCGCGCGATCCTGATCGTGCTCGATTCCGTCGGCTGCGGCGAGGCCGAAGACGCGCATCTCTATGGCGACACCGGCGCCGACACGCTCGGCCACATCGCGCAGGCCTGCGCGGACAGCCGCGGCGATCGCGAGGGCCTGCACAGCGGGCCGCTCGCCTTGCCCAACCTCGTCCGGCTCGGCCTCGCCCATGCCTATGAGGCTTCCACGGGGCGGCCTCTCGCTGGCGCCATGAAGCCGGCTGCGCCCGCCGGACGGGCCGGCTATGGCGTCGAGATCAGCCAGGGCAAGGACACGCCGTCGGGACATTGGGAGATCGCGGGCTGCCCGGTGCCGTTCAGATGGGGCTATTTCACGGCGCTGGAGAATTCATTCCCGCCCGACCTCGTCGCCGCGATCATCCGCGAGGGCGCCCTGCCCGGCATCCTCGGCAACAGGCATGCGTCGGGCACCGCGATCATCGACGATCTCGCCGAGGAACATATCCGGACGGGCAAGCCGATCTGCTACACCTCCGTCGATTCCGTGCTCCAGATCGCCGCACATGAGGAGCATTTCGGGCTGGAGCGGCTCTATGCGCTCTGCCGCAAGGTGCGGGTTCTGGTCGATCCGCTGAGGATCGGGCGCGTCATCGCGCGGCCCTTCGTCGGCTCGGCTGTGAGCGGCTACACCCGCACCGGCAACCGCAAGGATTTCGCCATCCCGCCGCCGGACGAGACGCTGCTCGATCGTCTGGCGTCGCATGGGCGCGCGATCGTCACCGTCGGCAAGATCGGCGACATCTTCGCGCATCGCGCCACCGGCGAGGAGATCAAGCCTTTCGGCAACGCCGCGATGTTCGATGCGGCGCTCGCGGCGTGGGAGTGCTTGCCCGATGGCGGCTTCTGCTTCGTCAATCTCGTCGATTTCGATACGGAGTTCGGCCATCGCCGCGACGTACCGGGCTATGCGGCGGCGCTGGAAGCCTTCGATGCGATGCTGCCGCGACTGGAGGCAGCGCTGCGGCCGGGCGATCTCGTCGTGATCACCGCCGACCACGGCAACGACCCGACCTGGCCCGGCACCGACCACACCCGCGAGCATGTGCCGATCTTGGCGTTTGGGCCAGATACCGCAGGCCTTGGCATCGCGCCTGAACCGCTCGGCCGGCGCGAGAGCTTTGCCGATATCGCTGCGACGCTTGGCGACTGGCTCGGCCTGGGCAAGGTGGGGCCGGGCAAAGCCTGGTAGGGAAGGACGGCTGGTAGCCCGTCAGGCGGCCGCGACGCGCTCGCAGAAGGCCGCGACCTCCTCACGGATGCCGCGGGCCTGGGCCGCCAGGGCATCGGCGGAATCCTGAACCTTGCGGGCGGCGTCATGGGCGCCTTCGGTCATCGCCTCGAAGCTGCCGACGATGTCGGCGCTGCGCCTCGCGCCCTCGAAGGACATGCGGACCTGATGGGCGATCTCCGAGGTCGCCTGGCCCTGCTGCTGGACCGAATCCGAGATCGCGTCGGCGACCCGCTCGACATCGCCGATCGCCACCACGATATCACGGATCGCCTTCAGCGAGCGCTGGGATGCGTCCTGCATGGCGCCGATCTGGATCGAGACCTCGTCGGTCGCCTTGGCCGTCTGGGCCGATAGCGTCTTGACCTCGCTCGCGACCACGGCGAAGCCGCGCCCCATCTCGCCGGCGCGCGCCGCCTCGATCGTCGCGTTGAGCGCGAGCAGGCTGGTCTGTGCCGCGATGCCACGGATCAGCTCGACCACCGCGCCGACATTCTCGCTGTTGCGGGCAAGATTCTCGATCTCGTCGCTGGCCTTGCGCGCCAGTTCCGACGCCTCCGTCGAGCCCGCGGCCGATTGCGACATGCTGCGGCCGATCTCACCGATAGACACAGCTAATTCGTCGCTGGCTGCGGAGAGATGATCGATCCCGAGCATCGTTTCGGATGTGGCATCCGAGACGAGCACCGTCTGGTGCCGCGCCCGGTCCGACGTGCCGATCAGGGCAACCGCCCCGCCCTGCATGATGTCGGCCGAGCGGTCGAGCACCGCCATCTCCTGCTCCATCCTGCCGCGGAAGGCGGCGACGAGTTCGCGCAGCATCTCGGCGCGCCGGCCGATCGCTTCGGCGAGGCGCTTCTCGCTCTCTCCGGCAAGGCGTTCCCGTTCGGCGGTGTCGCGCGCCAGAGTGAGGCTCTCCTCGTTCAGGATGAACATGCGTTCCATGATCACGGCAATGGTGGCGAGGAACGAGGTCTCCATCACGACGATGACGGCATGCAGCATGACCCGCATCAGGCTGCCACCCTGATAGAAGACGGCCGACGGCAGCACATATTGCAGGACGAGGTGATGGGCGGCCGTCAGGGCCGCACCCATGACGATCGGCCGCCAGTCGCAGAAGCCGGCGAGCAGCGCCAGCACCGCGAAATAATACATGTGCATGTCCGGCTGCCAGGGGTGACCGGCGAGACTGAATACCATGACCGAGACCTGGCCGATCAGCACGAGCGCCATGAACAGCCGGGTGATCGGCGCCGCACCGCGGCGGCTGTAGAGCAGGAGGGCGCCGGCGGCCAGGAAGAACGCCAACACGACCGGCAGAGAGCCGTTCTCACCGCGCAGCCAGAAGACCAGAGCCAGCGCCGGAACATGCAGGAAGGCCAAGCCCAGCAGGACGCAGGCGACGCGCTGCCTGATGATGTCGAGGGTCCAGGTCATGCTGCCAGTTCCGTCGCGCGCGCGTCGAGGCAGCCTGCCAGACCCGCCAGCACCAGGACGAGGATCGCGCCCTGCGGCCTATGGGCCGAAGCGGTATCCGCATCGGCCGCCACGATGACGATGAAGGCCGAACGGCCCGAGCGCAGCACCAGATGACCGGCGTCGATGCTGCGGGTCACGGCCTCGTCGCCGGTTATCCAAGGTGGGAAGACGATAGCGACGGGCGTGCGCTTCGCGGGCGACGCACCGGGCAGGGCCGCCACCGCGCCGACAATGCTGGCAAGGAACATCAGGCACAGCGCAACGCGCTCGCCGGCGGACAATTTCTGGCGCAGCGGGAGACGGATCACAGTTCTCGTTTCCATGGATTGCCCGAACGCTACACGACCGCCCGCAAGCCCCCCAGCAGACAGCTCAGTTGCGCGACTTTGGGTTAACGGTTCCCTTAAGGCGCATCGCAAGCGGCTCTAAGCGGCGTCTTCAGACATCACAGGTCGTTCGCGGCGGCCAATACAACCGTAGATTGCAGGCGGCTGAGGCCTGCCCCGGGGCAAGCTCGGCCCTACGTTCCGCCGCAAGGCGAGATGCCGACATCGGGCCGTCTCAGGAGGCCAGCCTGTCCTTGATCCGCCGCATCAATCCGTCCCGCACCTCGCGATAGGCCTCCATCACCTGCTCGCGCGAGCCCTGCACGGCGGTGGGATCGACGGTGGGCCAGTATTCGACCGCGGCGGCGACGGTACGGGTCAGGTCGAGCGCCTTGTGGTGGGCTTCCGGCGAGAGCGAGACGATGAGGTCGAAGTTCAGCCCCTCCCATTCCTCCAGATCCTCGATCGATTTCGGCTTGTGCTTGTGGGCATCGATGCCGATCTCGTCGAGCACGGCGATCGCGAAGGCATCGACTTCGCCGCGCCGGGCGCCAGCCGACTGGACATAGACCGACTTGCCGAAGAAGTGCTTCGCCATCGCCTCGGCCATCGGCGAGCGCACCGCATTATGCGCGCACATGAACAGCACACTCTGGACCTTGCTGCGCGAGGCGGGCGGCTCCAAGCGCTCAGCCCTTCCAGTGCAGCGCGTAGATCAGGGTGAAGAGTCGCCTGGCTGTGTCGAAATCGATCTCGACCTTGCTGGCGAGACGCTCGACCAGGATACCGGCTGCCTCGTCGTGCAGGCCGCGCCGGCCCATGTCGATCGCCTCGATCTGCGAGGGCGTGGCGGTGCGGATGGCGGCATAATAGCTCTCGCAGACCATCGCATAGTCCTTGACGATGCGACGGAACGGCGTGAGCGAAAGGTGATGGGTCACGACTGGAGCGCCATCCGCCTGCCTGATCTCGAACACCAGCCGGCGCTCGACCATGGCGAGATGGGCCAGATAAGGGCCGCCCTCATGCCCGGGAACGACAAAGTGGTTGCGCTCGATCAGGTCGTAGATCGCGACCGCGCGCTCATGCTCCTGATCGGCGGAGCCGCCGCCGAGCGAGGACGGGTCGAGCGTGACGCCGACCAGGCACTGCTTCGCGGTTGGATCGGCTTGCGGCATCACACCTCCGGTCCTGGGTCGCGGCGCGCGCGCCGCCGTCAGATATTCGTGCTCACGACGATCCGCCGCGCTCAGTTGAGCCTGATCGTCACGGAACGGCCATGCGCCTGCAAGCCCTCGGCCTCCGCGAGCTGCGTCGCGGCCGGCGCCAGCGCGCGAAGTGCGTCGGGGCTGCATTTCAGCAGGGATGTCCGCTTCATGAAATCGAGCACGCCCAGACCCGAGGAGAAGCGCGCCGAGCGCGCCGTCGGCAGGACATGGTTGGGGCCGCCAACATAGTCGCCGATGGCTTCCGGCGTATGGCCGCCGATGAAGATCGCGCCGGCATTGCGGATCATCGCGGCGAGGCGGTCGGGATCGGCGGTCATGATCTCAAGATGTTCCGGCGCCAACCGGTCGATCAGCGGCACGGCGGCTGCCAGATCCGCCACCAGCAGGATCGCGCCATAGTCGGCCCAGCTTTTGGCCGCGATATCTTTGCGTGGCAATGTCTGCAGCTGCGCCTGCACCGCCTTCTCGACCTCGGCGGCCAGCCCCGCATCATCCGTCATCAGGATGGATTGGGCCGAGACGTCATGCTCGGCCTGGGCCAGCAGGTCGGCGGCGATCCAGTCGGGATTGGCGGTGGCGTCGGCGATGACCAGCACTTCCGAGGGACCGGCGATCATGTCGATGCCGACCTGGCCGAAGACGCGGCGCTTGGCGGCGGCGACATAGGCGTTGCCGGGGCCGACGATCTTGGCGACCGGCGCGATGCTGGCCGTGCCATAGGCCAAAGCGGCCACGGCCTGCGCACCGCCGATGCGGTAGATCTCGTCGACACCAGCCAGACGCGCCGCCGCCAGCACGAGCGGGTTGGTTTCGCCGCGCGGGGTCGGCGCGACCATCACCACGCGATCGACACCCGCGACCTTGGCCGGAACGGCGTTCATCAGCACCGAGGAGGGATAGCTCGCCGTGCCGCCGGGCACATAGAGGCCCACCGCCTCGATGGCGCTCCAGCGCCAGCCGCTCTCGACACCTGCCGCGTCGGTGAACCAGGCGTCCTGCGGCTTCTGGCGCAGGTGATAGGCCTCGATGCGGGCGCGCGCCGTCTCCAGCGCCGCAAGCTGGGCCGGCGGGCAGGCCGCCACCGCAGCCTCGATCTCGTCAGCCTGGATGCGTAGCGTCTGCGGCGTCAGCACAAGCGCGTCGAAGCGCTGGGTGTAGTCGATGATGGCCATGTCGCCGCGCTCGCGCACATCGCCGATGATGTCGGCGACGACGCGATCGACCTCCTCCGAGACCTCGCGCTTGGCCGAGAGCAGGTCACGGAAGTCGCGCTCGAAAGCGGCGCTGCTGTCGTCGAGCCTGATCGGCATCGCTGTCCCCGGATGTCTGATGTCGCAGGAAAGGGCTCAGGGGCCGTCGGGATGGCCCGGCGTCGCCACGGCCTCCCAGACCGGGCCGAGATCCTTCATCTGGGCCTCGATGCATTCGATCTGAAGCAGGATCGCGGCACCGTCGGAAAAATGCAGCGTGATGTCGCCGGCCGGAAGCTCGCCCTCGGCGAAGGTGATCGCCAGCAGGCTCAGCACCTGGTCGGGCGCGGCCTTGTCGATCTTCGTGCTGCGAACGGCGAGCACGCGGTCGAAATGCAGGGCGGTCAGCCGGCGCCGGCGCTGGCCGAGCGCCACGCCCTCCCAGTCGAAGCGGCGGGCGGCGAGCGCGAAGCGCTTCTCCGCCGGCAGCCAGACGATGTCGGCCACCTTCAGGACCGCATCCTGGAGATGGGCCGACACGACCGCCAAATCATCGGCGTCGAGCGCGAGAAGCTTCAGCGGGTCTGCGGCATCGTCCGACATGGGGGTGTTCTGGCGGTGCCGCCGAGATACGTCAACCGGTGATGCGCTCGACCTGCGCGCCACAGCGCGTCAGCTTGGCCTCCAGCGCCTCGAAACCGCGATCGAGATGGTAGACGCGGTTGATCATCGTCTCGCCCTCGGCCGCGAGGCCGCCGATGACGAGCGAGACCGAAGCACGCAGATCGGTTGCCATAACGGGCGCGCCGGTGAGCTTGGCGACGCCCTCGACATGGGCGGCATCGCCCTCGAGCCGGATCTTCGCGCCGAGCCGCGCCAGCTCCTGCACATGCATGAAGCGGTTCTCGAAGATGGTCTCGCGGATGCGCGAGGTGCCCTTGGCCTTCGTCATCAGCGCCATGAACTGGGCCTGGAGATCGGTCGGGAAGCCGGGGAACGGGTCGGTGTCGACATCGACGGATTCCAGCGGCTGGCCGTTGCGGCGGACACGAATGCCCTCATTGGTCGAGCTGACCTCGGCGCCAGCCTTGACCAGAACGTCGAGCGCCGACTGCAGCAGGTCGGGCCGAGCGCCTTCCAGCAGCACGTCACCGCCGGTCATCGCCACCGCCATGGCGTAGGTGCCAGTCTCGATGCGGTCGGGCAGCACGGTATGATGCGCGCCGCCGAGGCGCGCAACACCGGTGACGACGATCCGGCTCGTGCCGGCGCCCTCGATCCTGGCGCCCATCTTGGACAGGCAGGCGGCGAGATCGACGACCTCGGGCTCGCGCGCCGCGTTCTCGATCACGGTCGTGCCCTGCGCCAGCACGGCCGCCATCAGCGCCGTGTGGGTGCCGCCGACCGTGACCTTAGGGAAGACGATTTCGGCGCCCTTGAGGCCCTTGGGGGCGCGGGCGAGAGCGTAGCCGTTCTCGATCTCGATCTCGGCGCCGAGTTTCTCCAGCGCCATCAGCAGCAGATCCACCGGGCGCGTGCCGATGGCGCAGCCGCCGGGCAGCGAGACCTTGGCCTCGCCCATGCGGGCCAGGATCGGCGCGATCACCCAGAAGCTGGCGCGCATGGTCGAGACGAGTTCGTAGGGCGCGCAGGTATCGACGATCTGGCGGGCGGTCAGCGAGATCGTCTGGCCGGTCTCGGCCGACTGGCCGATGCGCTTGCCGGCGACGGTCCGGTCGACACCCTGGTTCGACAGGATGCGCGAGAGCGCGCTGACATCGGAGAGGCGCGGCACATTGGCCAGCGTCAGGGTCTCATCCGTGAGCAGGCTCGCGATCATCAGCGGCAAAGCCGCGTTCTTCGCGCCCGAGATCGGAATCGCGCCATTGAGGCGCTGGCCGCCGGTGATGCGGATCTTGTCCATCGTCAGGTCCTGCTAAGCCGGCCGGCGGGAAGCCGGCGGCGCATGGGAAACGTTTAAGTCAGGACCGGTCGGGGTCGGCCTGGGTTTGCGGTGCCGGCTCCTGCGCGGGCGCCTCTTCCGCGCGGCGAGCCCGGGCCTGTGCCTTGCGGCGCTTCAGGTTCTCCCGAAGGGCGGCGGCAAGGCGCGCCCTCTTCTCGTCGTCTGCGGCTGTCTGGCGGTTCACGGCATCAACTCGGTACCGGGGTTCAACGCTCGGATCGCGGCGAAATCGCGGCGCATCGTTAGCTGCATGCATTGATTTGGACAAGCACAGCGGGCAAGGCGCCGCCGTCGCATGAGGACAGAGGCGCGTGCCAGCGCGGCACAGCATCGTCGCGCACTGACGTCATGATGCGGAAGCCAGGCTGTCGCCGGCGTGCTGCGGCGTCCATTCGGCGATCTGGCGCAAGCAGATGCGAGCCGGGGCAAGGCACGCGGCTTGCGTGCGGGACAAGCATCGCCCTTGCGTCGATCCATCTTGATACAGGGCGAGGATGAGGACGTAACGTTAGGGAACAAAGCTTAACGAAATTAACCATTTCCATGGGATTTCGTTTACAGTTTGTTAACTTCGGATACCTTGTGAGCATCGCTCTCGATGCACGGCAACTTGGGGGTCAGCGGCATGTTTCAGTCATTTGCTTCGGTCATGGATGTTTCGGCACCGACAGTGCTCGAACACTGCGAAGTGATCGACGCGATCCGCCACGAGGCCGGCTTCCTGCCCGAGACCCAGCTGTCCTATGAGCCGGAGATCAAGACCCTCTGGGTGACGATCCGCCCCGAACTGAAGCCCGTTTTCACGCTGCAGCTGCTCGACAGCCTGGTCAAAATCCAGAACGCGATCATGGCGCTCTGGGGCGCTCCCGAGCAGTATCATCGCGCGCCGGTGCGTTTTCTTGCCTTCCGGGGAACCGGCCCATTCTTCACGCTCGGCGGCGATCTCGATTTCTATCTCGACTGCCTGGCCAAGAACGATCGCGCGGCGCTGGCCGAATATGCCCGGCTTTCGAGCGCCGGAGCGGTGATGAACGCCAGCGGCCTGAACGGCCTCGTCGTGACGCTGTCGACGATCCACGCCAAGGCGATCGGCGGAGGCATCGATGCGCCGCGCTCATGCAACATCATGATTGCCGAGGAGCAGGCCTCGTTCGTCTACCCCGAGATCAAGTTCAACCATTTCCCGATCACGGCGGTCGCGATCCTGTCGCGCCGCATGGGTCCGCGCGCTGCCGAGGCGATGCTTCTGTCGGGCGAGGAGATGAGCGCCCAGGAATTCCTCGAGGCGGGCGGGCTCGAAGCTGTCGTGCCGACGGGAACCGGCGAGGCCTGGATCCGCAAATATGCGAGCGACTCGCTGCCCATGCATGCCGCCAAGACCGCGCTGTTCTCGGCCTTCAACCGCCGCGCGGGGGATCTGAAGGAGGAGCTCGAACATCTCGGCCAGATCTGGACCGACTGCATGCTGCGGCTTAATCCCAGTGCGATCTCGAAGCTGCAGCGGATCGCGCAGACGCAGGACAGGATGCTCGCGCGGGTCTACCAGCGGCCCGCGCCCGCCGTTCAGCGGCTGGGCGTCTGAGCGCCGCGCGGCCGCCTCTTCCACGCGGAAAGGTCCTCCAAACACGAAACATTTACCTCTCAGCCCTTAAATCCCCCAAACGACAGGAAACGCGGGTGCGGCGAGCAGGCGCTCCCGGCAGCCCCTGGGACGGGATTTGATGGCGGGCGCGCTCAAGCGACTGTGGAACGCCAGAGCGCACGATCCGGGCGAGGGTTTCGACCTGCCCGGCTATGCGCTGCTGGTCAGTTCGCTGTTCTCGTCGCCCGCCTCGATCATTCCCGGCGGCGTGGCCGGCATCCTGACGCCGTTCCTGTGCTGGATTTCGACAGGCCTCGACCTGTTCCTGCAACTGACCCTGATGGTCACCGCCATCGTCCTGCTGCGGCTGGCGAATTTCGTCTCTTATCACCGGCATGACCATTCCAACGACGGCTATGCCGAGACAAGGCGCTGGGACCGGGATTATTTCCTGGGCGCGACCGCCTTCAGCGCCGTACTCGGCTACAGTTGCTACGCCGCACTCGTGTATACGGACGATCCGGCCGCCCATATCACCTCGGTCGCCTCGACGATCGCGATCGCGTCCGGCTATGTCTCGCGCAATGCCGGCCGGCCGAAATTCGTCGCGGTCCAGTTGCTGACCTTCTGCGTGCCGATGGCGATCGGCCTGATCCAGGCCCACAATGTCTATTATCACTATATCGGCTATTTCGCCTTCCTGTATGTGGCGGCCAACATCGCCATCACGAACTCGATCCATCGCAACCTGCTGGCCCTCAGCGACGCGACCAAGCAGTCGAAGGCGCTGGCGTCGGCCCTGCACTCCCAGAACCTGACCCTCGACGCCGCCCTGAACACCATGATCCATGGGCTGGCGATGTTTGACCGCGACCTCAAGCTCGCCGTCAGCAACGCACCTCACCAGGCGCTTTACGGACTGCCCGAGACGCTGGCCCTGCCGGGCACGCCGATCACCGCGATCGGGCGTTTCCTGGTCGAGCGGCAGGTCGTCCGCGCGGAGCAGCTGCGCGACCTCAGGGAGGCGCTCGTCGAGATCCAGAGAACCCAGCACACCACGAGCCGGGAAATCCAGACGCGAGCCGGCCGCACTCTCGTCGTCACCTTCGCGCCCGCGGCCGAAGGCGGCGTTCTGATGTCGACCGAGGATGCGACCAGCCGGAAAGCCACGGAGGCGCGCATCGAGCAGATGGCGCGCTTCGACGAGCTGACCGGGCTCGCCAACCGCTTCGAATACAACAGCAACATTGCAGAGGCCTTCGGCCGGCTGGAGCGGACCGGCGAGTCCTTCGCACTGCTCTATGTCGATCTCGACGGCTTCAAGCAGATCAACGACAATCTCGGCCATGATCTCGGCGACCGCGTGCTGGTGGAGACCGCCAATCGCCTGCGCGGCGCTATCCGGGGCAGCGACCTCCTGGCCCGCTTCGGCGGCGACGAATTCCTGCTGATCCTGCCGGCTGCGAACCACGCTACCGTCACCATGATCGCGCAGCGCATGATCGACGCGATGTCCAAGGCCTTCGTCCTCGACAACAAGACAGTCTACGTCACGGCCAGCATCGGCATCGCGATGGCGCCGCATGATGGCGCGATGCCGGCCGACCTGCTGCGCCATGCCGATACCGCGCTCTACAAGGCCAAGGCCGCCGGCCGCAACACGCTGATGTTCTTCAACCCGGCCATGGCCGAGGAGATGCTCGAGCGCCACGAGATCGAGGTCGATCTGCGCAAGGCCTGCGAGGACGGCTCGCTGGAGCTGTACTACCAGCCGATCCTCGATCTGCGGACCGGGGAGATCGTCTCGCGCGAGGCGCTGATGCGCTGGAAGCATCCGACGCGCGGCATGGTCTCGGCCGGCTTGTTCATTCCCATAGCGGAGCAATCCGGGCTTATCGCCGCGATCGGCGACTGGGCGATCCGCCAGGCCTGCAAGGACGCCGCCTCCTGGGAAAGCCATGTCGGCGTATCCGTCAACATCTCGCCGCTGCAGTTCCGCGAGCCGCGCCGCATCGTCGAGACGGTGAAGGACGCGCTGATCTCGTCCGGGCTCAACTCGCGCAGGCTGACGCTCGAGGTCACCGAATCGCTGCTGATCGAGGACAACAAGACGACGCTCGGCGTGATCGACGAATTGCGGACGCTGGGCGTGACCTTCGCCCTGGACGATTTCGGTACGGGCTATTCCTCGCTCGCCTATCTCTCGACCTATCCCTTCGCGCAGGTGAAGATCGACCAGAGCTTCACCCGCACCGTTCATTCCAGCGAAGCCTCGAAGGCGATCATCGAGGCGGTCTGCCAGCTCGCGCGCCGCCTCTCGATGAACGTCGTCGTCGAGGGCATTGAAACCGAGCAGCAGCGTATCGCCGTGCAGCTTCTCGGCGCTCAGCGGGCCCAGGGCTATCTCTTCGGCAGGCCGGAGCCACTGGCGAATTTCCTGCCGCGGAAAGACCGCAACGTCGCCTGAGGGCGGCGCGGCAGGGCGGCGGGCAAGGTCAGCCGGCGCCGAAGTACCGGCCTTGAGTCGGCGCCTCCAATCCGTGTTACGGCTGATGCGGCCTTGATTCCGCTCATCGAGCAACGCATCTGCGTCCTTGGAATCCGTCAGCAGCCCCGGGAGGCAGCATGATCTCGCCCGACAGCCGGGTCTCGCCATGGACCGGCTCGTCAGACTGGTCTGACGCTGCGCTATGGTCTTGCAGGACGGGAGGAGCGGCGTGAGCGAGGGCACGGCATCGGCGGCGAAGCCTGCGGCGCTGACGCCGGACCTCTGCGTGATTGGCGCCGGCACAGCCGGGCTTGCGGTTGCGACGGCCGCGGCGGCCTTCGGGGTCTCGGTCGTTATCGTCGAGCGCGACCGGATGGGCGGCGATACCGGCAGCAACGCCGTGATGGCCCTCGCGGCCGCGGGCGCCCGCGCGCAGGCCATCCGCGACGCCCGGCGCTTCGGCATCGCGACAATCGAGCCCGAGGTCAACGACGCGCAGCTTCACGACCATGTCCAGCGTGTGCTCGCGGCGGCCGCGCCCAACGCCTCGGCCGAACGCATGACGGCACTCGGCGCCAGCTTGATCGCGGGCGAGGCCCGTTTCGTCAGCCGCAGCACGCTTTCGGCCGGCGAGCAGACGATCAAGGCCCGCCGCTTCGTGATCGCGACAGGCGCGCGAATCGTTGCGCCACCGATCCCAGGGCTGGAGACCATCCCCTTCCTGACCGATGCGAGCCTGGCAAGCGCGACGCGGCGGCCCGACCGCCTGATCGTGCTCGGCGGCGGCGCAACAGGCGTCGCGATCGCGCAGGCGATGGCCCGGCTCGGCAGCCAGGTCACGCTCGTCGAATCCGCCAGCCTGCTCGGGCGCGACGATCCCGAGGCGGTCGCGATCCTGCGCCGGGCGCTGCTGCGCGAAGGCGTGATCCTGCATGAGCAGGTCCAGGTGCTGCGGGCACAATCCATCCGGGGCGGCGTGCGGCTCGCCATCGCCGGGGCCGATGGCGCCGAGCAGATCATCGAGGGCACGCATCTCCTGCTTGCGACCGGCCGGACGCCCGCGATCGAGACGCTCGACCTCGAGCTTGCCGGCATCGTCGGCGATGCGGGCGGCATTCGCGTCGACCGGCTGCTGCGCAGCACGAACGCCCGTGTCTATGCCATCGGCGATTGTGCCGGCGGCTTGGCCAGCGGTATGGGCGGCGGGCAGGTCGCCGAGGAGCATGCCCGGCTGGTGCTGCGTCATGCGCTGTTTCGCCAGCGCGGCCGGTTCGATGCGACGGCCGTGCCCCGCGTCACGCAAACCCAGCCGGAGCTTGCGAGCCTCGGCCTGTCCGAGGAGCAGGCGCGCGCCAAGGCCGGCGCCATCCGCGTGCTGCGCTGGCCCTATGCCGAGAGCGAGCGCGCCCAAGCCGAGCGTGAGACCGACGGCTTCGTCAAGCTCGTGACCGACACCAAGGGCCGCGTTCTCGGCGTCACGATCGTCGGGGCGCGGGCGGGCGATCTGATCGCGACCTGGGCGCTGGCGCTGAAGACCGGCATGAACGCCACGGAGATGGCGGAATTGATGATGCCGTATCCGACCCTGTCCGAGGTCTCGAAGCGGGCGGCGACCTCGTTTCTCATGCCGCTGGCGGCAAAGCCCGGCCTGCGCCGCCTTATCGGCTTCCTGCGCCGTTTCGGCTAAGCTCAGTTCGATGCATCCATATGAACCTGACAGGGACCAGCTTTCAATCAGCCTGCCGCGGGGCCTAACGCGGCTCGGGCTCTCGGCCAAGCTGCTCGTCCTGACGGTTCTGTTCGTAATGCTGGCGGAAGTGCTGATCTACCTGCCGTCGGTCGCCAATTTCCGGCGCAACTGGCTGAATGACCGGCTGGCGGCGGCGCAGATCGCCGTGCTGGTGCTGGAGGGCGCACCGCAGGACGGCCTGCCGGAAGGCAGCGAGAACCGCCTGCTGATGGGCGTCGGCGCCCGCGCCATCGCGGCGCGTGTCGGTGGCGCGCGCCGCCTGCTCAGCCTTGATTCGATGCCGCCTGCCGCCGTCTCCCGCACCGTCGACCTGCGTAGCCTCGGCTGGATCGGCGCGATCGGCGAGGCGCTGGAAACCCTGGTGCTGCCGCCGGCGAACATGCCGATCCGGGTGATTGGCGAGGCGGTCGGCGGCGCTGACTTCGTCGAGCTCGTCATCGACGAGGGGCCGCTGCGGCGGGCAATGCTGAAGTTCTCGACCAATCTGCTGCTGCTGTCGCTGCTGATCTCGGGGCTGACGGCGGTCGCGGTCTATGTCGCGCTCAACTGGATGATCGTCGGGCCGATCCGCCAACTCGCCGCCAATGTCATGGAATTCGAGGCCGACCCTGAAAACCCGCATCGGATCATCGATCCGACGCAGCGGGCCGACGAGATCGGCGAGGCGCAGCGCGCGCTGGCGCGCATGCAGATGACGCTTGCCGGCGAATTGCGCACCAAGAAGCACCTCGCCGAACTCGGCCTCGCCGTCAGCAAGATCAATCATGATCTGCGCAACATGCTGGCGGCGGCGCAGTTGATGTCGGACCGGCTCGTCGATACGCGCGACGCCAAGATCAAGCGCTTCGCGCCGCGGCTGATCGCAACGCTCGGCCGCGCCATCGATTTCTGCCAGGCGACGCTCGCCTATGGCCGCGCCGCCGAGGCGACGCCGGTGCTGAAGGATGTGGCTTTACGCCAGCTCGTGGCCGAGCAGGCCGACATGCTCGGCTTGGCCGAGGCTGCCCTGCTGACCTTCAGCAACGAGGTCCCCACCGAGATGATCGCGCCCTGCGATCCCGACCAGATGGCGCGCGTCCTGCTCAACCTGATGCGCAATTCGGTGCAGGCCCTGACCCAGGCCGGGGCCGACAATGACGGGCGGCCCATGCTCGCCGTCAGGGCAGAGCGCGACAATGGCTCGGTCATCCTGCGCGTCGCCGATAACGGCCCCGGCGTTCCGGAGCGGGCGCGGGCGAACCTGTTCCAGGCCTTTCGCGGCTCGGTCACGCCCGGAGGCACCGGGCTGGGGCTTGCCGTCGCGGCGGAACTGGTGCGGCTGCATGGCGGCACGATCGCGCTCGAACCTTCGGATACCGGCGCAGTATTTAAGGTCACGCTGCCAGGGCGGCGCCAGGTAGCGGCATAATTCGAAAAAACCTGCTTACTGGCTCGCCCAGATGACCCGGGCCATGAAGGCGATCTCGGAGAGATTCAAACTGCGATCGGCATGGTCGGGATTGAGCGAGGCCAGTTCGACCGTCTTCGCCGTCTGGCGCTTGAGCTGTTTGGCCAGTACCTCGCCCTCGACGGTCTTGACCACGACACGGTCGCCGCGACGGACGGTCGCCGTCGGCGAAACGATGATGGTATCGCCATCCCGATAAAGCGGCAGCATCGAATCGCCGGATATCTCCAGCGCATAGGCCTTCTCGTCGGCGACGCCGGGAAAGGCGACCTCCTCCCAGCCGGTACCGACCGGGAAACCGCCATCGTCGAAGAAGCCGCCGGAGCCCGCCTGAGCGAAGCCGATCAGCGGGATGGTGCGGGCAGGCGCGGCGCCGCGCCGCATCACCACGCTCATGAACTCGTCGAGGGACGCGCCCGTGGCCTGGAGGATCTTGGCGATCGATTCGGTCGAGGGCCAGCGCTCGCGCCCGTCCGGCCCGATCCGCTTCGAACGGTTGAAGGTGGTGGCGTCGAGGCCGGCTTTGCGTGCCAGCCCCGAGGCGGTGAAACCATAGCGCTGGGCGAGCGCGTCGATCGCACTCCAGATCTGGTCGTGGGACAGCACCGCGGAGGCCTCGCAGGGGATGTTGCCGGTTATCGGGGACAAAGATAGGAAATATCCCCTATCCGATAAGATTTCAATCTGATTTCCGCCATGATGCGGATAAAAATTGCCCAGCCCTCCTGACAAACGCTATGCCGTCGGTCGTCCCGTTCGCCGAGGTTTTTCGTGCCGCTCATCTACAAGATCTGCCCCGAGACCCTGTGGCGCGATGCCGAGGCCGCCGGGCGCTTTGCCGGCGCCCCAATCGACCTCACGGACGGCTACATCCATTTCTCGACGGGCGTGCAGCTCCGCGAAACCGCGGCCAAGCACTTCGCCGGCCAGCAGGGGCTGCTGCTGATCGCAATCGACGACGCGACACTGGGTGAGGCGCTGCGCTATGAGCCCTCGCGCGGCGGCGCGCTGTTCCCGCATCTCTATGCCGCGCTTGACCCCAAGGCTGTGCGCTGGGTGGCGCCTCTGCCGCAGGATCCAGACGGGCGGCACATCATTCCGGAGGACATCGCGTGATCGGCTCCCTGTTCAATCTCGCCCGGCCGCTGATCCACCGGATGGATGCCGAGACCGCGCATCGCCTGACGGTCGCGGCGCTCGCCGCCGCGCCGTCGCTGCGGCCCGCCCCCGATGATCCGGTGCTCGCCACCGAGGCCTTCGGGCTGTCCTTCGCCAATCCGGTCGGGCTCGCGGCGGGTTTCGACAAGCATGCCGAAGCGGTCGACGGCGCGCTTGGCCTCGGTTTCGGCTTCATCGAGGTCGGCGGCGTGACCCCCCTGCCCCAGCCCGGCAACCCCAGGCCGCGCGTGTTTCGGCTGATCGAGGACGCGGCGGTGATCAACCGCTACGGCCTCAACAGCGACGGCATGGAGGTCGTGGCCCAGCGTCTGGCGGCACGGCGCGCGCGTGGCGGCATCGTCGGCGTCAATCTCGGCGCCAACAAGGAATCGGCCGATCGCGCCGCCGATTATGCCGTACTGACGCGCCGGCTCGCCGATGTCACCGACTTCCTGACGGTCAACGTGTCCTCGCCCAACACCCCGGGCCTGCGCGACCTGCAGGCGGAATCGGCGCTGGACGACCTGATCGCACGGGCGATCGAGGCGCGCGACGAGGTCGCAGCCGGCGGCCGGCGCACGCCGATGCTGCTCAAGATCGCGCCCGACCTGACCTTGCCCGAGCTCGACGGCATGGTCGCGGTGGCGCGCCGGCGCGGCATCGACGGCATGATCGTCTCCAACACCACGATCGCCAGGGCCGACAGCCTGCGCAGCCCGGCCAAGAACGAGACTGGCGGGCTGTCCGGCAAGCCGCTCTTCACGGCCTCGACGAAGCTGCTGGCCGAGACCTTCCTGCGGGTCGAACGCCAGTTCCCGCTAATCGGCGTCGGCGGGATCGATTCGGCCGCGAGCGCCTTCGCCAAGATCCGGGCTGGCGCCGATCTCGTGCAGTTCTATTCGGCGATGGTGTTCCGGGGGCCGTCACTGGTGACGACGGTCAAGGCGGGATTGGCAGTCGAGGCGCGCAAGGCCGGGCTGCCGAGGCTCAGTGCGCTGGTCGGGCGCGATGCGGCCGCGATCGCGCGTGGCGAGACGCTGTAGCGCTCAGCGCCGCGCGGCGAAGAGCCGGGCCAGGAGCCAGATCGGCACCACGAGCAGCGCACCGGCGATGACCCATTGGCCAACTTCGCGCACCGCGCCGAAGCCCATATCGCCGAGGGAGCGCACGAAGCGGGCCGCTGTCTCGTAAAGCGCGCGCGGCGACAGGCCGAGAAAGGCCATGGCCGCGCCGACCAGCAGCGAGATGAAGAGCAGGCGCACCACCACGGCGAGCGGCGAGCCGCCGAGAAAACGTTCGATACTGCTGCCGTTGGCCATGACTGATCTATCCCCGATACGCATTCATCAGAGCCCCGCGCGCTTGAACCAGGGCTGAACGGCCGGTCAAGCGATGAGGTCTTTCGCCTCACAAAGTGGCGGAGGCTCCGGTCGAGGCCCAGGCCGTGCCGGCGATCTTGGCGGCGGCGATGACGGCCTGCGTCCGGCTGTCGACGTCGAGCTTGGTCAGGATGGCCGAGACATGGGCCTTCACGGTCGCTTCCGAGACACCGAGTTCATAGGCGATCTGCTTGTTCAAAAGCCCTTCCGACAGCATCATCAGCACGCGCACCTGCTGCGGCGTCAACGTCGAGAGATTGCGGACCATGGTGGCTGTCTCGGCATCGACGGGCGCGTTGAGATCGATGCCGGGCGGGGTCCAGACGCTACCTTCGAGCACGGCGCGGATCGCCTCGCCCATCTGCTCGACATCGGCGGTCTTGGGCAGGAAACCGAGCGCGCCGAACTCGATGCAGCGGCGGATCACGCTGGGCTCGTCATTGGCGGAGACGACGATGACCGGCACCTCGGGATGATCGGCGCGCAGGAAGAGCAGCCCGGAGAAGCCCTGCACGCCGGGCATGGTCAGATCGAGCAGAACGAGATCGGCGTCGCCGCCGGTGTCCAGCGCCTCGGTCAGTGCTTCCAACGAGCCGACCTCGCTGACATCGGCGCCTTCGAGCGCCGTGGAGACGGCCTGCCGGAGCGCGCCCCGAAAGAGCGGATGGTCATCCGCGATCACGATCCGCGTCGAAGGTTGCCGTTTCATTGGAACCGATCCCCAGTGTGCGCCCGTATCCTGCCCCAGACGGGGCCATGATCTCAAGCGTGGCGGCGATGCTGCATCGCAGCTAGCCTGGAAGGCTGTGAACCATCCCGCGCCGGGGAGCAAATCCGACAAACGGCGAAACCGGGCCTTTCAGCCCGTTGACGGCAGCAGAACTTCCAGCGCCTCGATGCGGTCGGCCTCTCCAGGCGGCTTGTCCCAGCGGATGCGGCTGATGCGGGGAAAGCGCATGGCGAGGCCGGATTTGTGGCGCGTCGAGCGCTGCAGCCCCTCGAAGGCGACCTCGAAGACGAGCCCGCTTTGCGCGTTGTGCGTCACCTCGCGCACCGGCCCGAAGCGGTTCAGCGTGTGCTTGCGGACATAGCGATCGAGTTCGAGCAGTTCCTCGTCGGTGAAGCCGAAATAGGCCTTTCCGACTGGCACCAACTCGTCCGCCCCCTCCTCGCCAACGCGCCAGACGCCGAAGGTAAAGTCCGAATAGAAGGAGGAGCGCTTGCCGTGGCCGCGCTGGGCATACATCAGCACGCAATCGACGAGCCTGGCCTCGCGCTTCCATTTCCACCAATGGCCCTTGGGACGCCCCGGCAGATAAAGCGATTCGAGCCGCTTGATCATGCAGCCCTCGACAGCCTCGGCGTCTGCACCCGCGCCGGCCGCGACCGGATCGGCCCGGGCGGCAGCAAGCTCCTCCCAGTTCGAGAACGCGATCGGCGGCGAGAGATCGACGATCGGGCTCGCCAGCCTTGCGACGAAGGCCTCGAGGCGCTTGCGGCGCTCCGACAGCGGCAGGCCGCGCAGATCCTCATCGCCATCGACCAGCAGGTCATAGGCGCGGATATGGGCGGGGTATTCGACCAGCATCTTCGCGGTCACGCTTTTGCGGTTGAGCCGTTGCTGGAGGGTGTTGAAGCTCTGGACCGTCTCCTCGCGCCGAACCAGCAATTCGCCATCGATCGCCCCATCCAGCAGCAGCGCCTCGACGACATCGGGGAAGGAGGCTGCGATGTCCTCGCCCGTCCGCGAGAATAGCCTTGTGACGCGCGTGCCGTCGGGCCGCGTGCCGCTGACGGCCTGGACCCGGATGCCGTCCCATTTCCACTCGGCCTGGAAGTCCGCCGGCTCCATCTTCTCGAAATCGCCATCCTCGATCGGATGAGACAGCATCACCGGCCGGAACGGCGCCGGATCGGTCGCCTCCGGCCGCGGGCCGCGCCCTTCCAGCCACGCGAAGAGCGCCTCGTAAGGCGGCTCCAGACCGTGCCAGACCTGCTCGACCTCATCGGGCGCAACGCCGCCGAGGCTGGCGGCGGCGGTCTTGGCGAGGCGCGCGGACACTCCGATGCGCAAGGAGCCAGTGATCAGCTTGAGCAGCGCCCAGCGCCCGGTCTCGTCGAGCGCATCGAGCCAGGAGGCGACGAGGCGCGGCAGATCGGTCTTGCCGGCGTTGCGCAGGCCGGAGACGACATCGGGAAGGGTCAGTGGCGGGCGGTTGTGGCCGGGCTCGGTGGTGGCCGGTGCGTGCTCATCTCTCCCCCCTGGTGGGGGAGAGATGGAGAGAGGAGGCGTCCCCCCTGGGGAGCGCTCACCAGGCGGGACGCCTCCCACCCCTGCCCCTCTCCACGAGGGGGAGGGGTTCTGCGTCGAGCCCCACATCAGCGCGACCGTCTCCGAGAGATCGCCGACATAGTCGTAGGACAGTGCGAACAGCACCGGATCGGTGCGCTCTGCGATCAGCGCGCGGATCAGGCCGGCCTTGGCGTTGGCGAAGACGAGCCCGCCGGTCATCGCCGCCAGAGCCAATCCGCGATCGGGATCGGGCGTGGTGCGCAGATAATCGGCGATCAGCGCGAGCTTGGCGTTGCGGCGCGGCTCATAGGCGAGGCGGTCGAGCAGCCAGGCGAAACGGTTCATGGCCGTGCCTCCCGGCCGGGGCCGTGCGTCGCCGGTATCGTCCTGCTGCACCGCGTCATTCAGTTACCGTTCATCAAGGAATTGTTACCGATGAGAACCTGATCCGAGGATGGACATTGATGCGCGGCACGATGCGGTTCCTGCCTTTGCGTTTTCTGGCCTTGAATCTCATTGTTGCGGCGATCTCGGCAGGAGCGGCCCAGGCGGGCCCGTTCATCTGCCGCGAGACCCCGATCGTGCGCGCGACCGACAAGCTCGCCACGCTCGCGCCGCGCATAGCGGCCGGCGGAAAGCTCGAAATCCTCGCCATCGGCTCCTCCTCGACCGAGGGCATCGGCGCCTCGGCCAAGGACAGGACCTATCCGGCGCGCCTGCAGGCCCTGCTCGGCGCAGCTTGGCCGCGCGTCCAGATCAATGTGGCGAATGCCGGCATCGGCGGCGAAATCGCCCCCCAGACGCTGGCCCGCCTGAAGCGGGCCGTGACCGAGCGGCGCTATGATCTGGTGATCTGGCAGGTCGGCACCAATGACGCCGTCACCGGCGGCGACCTCGCCGCCTTCAAGGCGATGGTGGAAGACGGGGTCTCGATCGTGCGGCAGGCCGGGATGAGCCTTGCCTTGCTCGATCCGCAGTATTTTCCGGGCATCCGTGAGCCGGCCCGCTACCGCACTTACGTCGATGCGATCGGCGAGGTCGCGAAGGGCCAGAACGTGCCGGTGTTCACGCGCTACGACACGATGCGGGAATGGCACGGCTCGGATGCGCAGGCCTTCACCGCCGCGCTCGCTCCCGACAGCTTCCATATGAGCGATGCCGGCTATGACTGCCTCGCCCGCGACATGGCAGCTGGCCTCGTCTCGCTGACGACCGCCGGGCGTCCCGTCATGGCGCAGAGCAAATAACGCGGGCTTAGACAACCGCGGCATCGGCGCTTTCTCCTGCCAATTCTGCCCCCGTCGGTTCCGCCTCGCCCTCGTCGCCATAGCCGACGAGATGCAGCGGCTTGGCCTTGAGGCCGACCGTGCCGCACCAGTGCACCAGCGCTTCGGCCTCGCCATGGGTGACCCAGATCTCGCCGGCGCCGGTCTCGCGGATCGTCGCCTGAAGATCGTCCCAATCGGCATGGTCGGAGATGATCAGCGGCAGTTCGACGCCCTTCTGCCGGGCACGCGCCCTGATCCGCATCCAGCCAGAGGCGAAGCTGGTGACGGGATCGGGGAATTTGCGCGCCCATAGGTCCTGGATCGCACTTGGCGGGCAGAGCACGATCTCGCCGCCCAGCGTCTTGCGGTCAGTGGCCGCGACCTTGCGGATTTCGCCGAGCACGGCCCCTTCCGACAGATAGAAATCCGTCAGCTTCTCCATCGCGCCATGGACATAGAGCGGGCGCTCGTAGCCGGCCTCTCGGATCAGGGCCATCACGCGCTGCGCCTTGCCCAGCGAATAGGCGCCGACGATATGGGTCCGCTCGGGAAAGACCCGCACCGATTCCAGCAGCTTGCCAACCTCGGCATGTGCCGGCGGGTGCCGGAACACCGGCAGGCCGAAGGTCGCCTCGGTGATGAAGATGTCGCAGGACACCGGCTCGAACCTTGCGCAGGTCGGATCGCGCTCGCGCTTGTAGTCGCCGGAGACGACGATACGCAGCCCCCCGGATTCGACCACGATCTGAGCGGAACCGAGGACATGGCCGGCGGGCACGAAGGTGAAATCGACCGGACCGATCCGCGTCGTCTCTCCGGGCACCGCCTCCTGCCGCGTGCCCGTGAAGCCCTCGCCATAGCGCAGCGCCATGATCGCGAGCGTTTCGCGCGTCGCCAGTACGGCGCCATGGCCGGCGCGGGCATGGTCGGAATGGCCATGGGTGATCAGCGCCCGGTCCACCGGCCGGACGGGGTCGATATAGATGTCAGCCGGCGGGCACCACAAACCCGCCGCCGTCGGGATCAGCAGTTCGGATGGGCGCATCGTCTTGAGCGGGCGCGGTCTGGCCAGTGTCATACTCCTCAGATAGACCGACGCGCATGATCGAACAGGGCTCCACCGCGCATTCCGCCAGTTCCGGCGACCTGACGCTCGACCGCCGCTACGCTTGGGCGGAAGCCGCGCTGAAGGAGGGCGATGCGAAGGCTTGCGTCGAGATCCTCGACCAGACGCTCGCCGAGGCCTACCACTTCACCGCCGCCTGGCATCTCTACGGGCTGGCGCAGGAGACGCTCGGCCGCAACGAGGAGGCCGCGACCGCCTGGCGGCAATGCCTCCAGCTCGACCCCAACGACCATTTCGGCGCAAGGCTCGACCTCGCCCGCATCGGCGCGATGTCGGCGGAGGACGCCACCTCCGAGAACTTTTCCGGCACGCTGTTCGACACTTATGCCGAGCGCTTCGACAGCCATCTGACCCAGGCCCTGCACTATAACGCCCCCGCCCTGTTGCGGGCCGCGCTGACCCGCATCTGCGACAACGCCGGCCGGCCCTTCCGGTTCGACGCCGTGTTCGATCTCGGCTGCGGCACCGGGCTGATGGGCGAGGCGATACGGGCCGAGACCGGCTTCCTCGCCGGTTGCGATCTCTCGCCGCGCATGATCGAGCGGGCGCGGGTGAAGCTGCAACAAGATGGCACCCCGCTCTACGATAAGCTGGCAGTAGCGGGGCTGACCGCCTTCCTGTCGAGCCGGCCCGACGCCAGCGCTGATCTCGTCGTCGCGGCCGACGTCTTCGTCTATCTCGGCGAGCTCGCGCCCAGCTTCGCCCAGAGCGCGCGCGTGCTGAGGCGAGGCGGGCTCTTCGCCTTCACGGTGCAAAGCCATGCCGGCGAGGGCGTCGTCGTCGGGGCGGATCGGCGGTTCGCGCATGCGGAGGGCTGGCTGCGGCAGAGGCTGAAGGAGGCGGGGCTTCGACCGGTACTGCTGGAGCCCGCCAGCACGCGGCAGGATCGCGACCTGCCCGTTCCGGGGCTGCTGGTCGTGGCGGAGCGGGGCTAAGCTGGTCAGCCGATGCCGACTGATCCTCAGCCGCGCCGGGCAGCCTCGATCGCGGCGACGTCGATCTTCTGCATGTCCATCATCGCGGCGAAGGCGCGCTTGGCCTCGTCGCCGCCGACAGCCAGGGCTTCGGTCAGCACGCGCGGCGTGATCTGCCAGTTGACGCCCCATTTGTCCTTGCACCAGCCGCAGGCGCTTTCCTGCCCGCCATTGCCGACGATGGCATCCCAGTAGCGGTCGGTCTCAGCCTGATCGTCGGTAGCGATCTGGAACGAGAAAGCTTCGTTGTGCTTGAAGATCGGTCCGCCATTGAGACCGATGCAGGGAATGCCGGCGACGGTGAATTCGACGGTCAGGACGTCACCTTCCTTGCCGGAGGGATAGTCGCCGGGCGCCCGGTGGATTGCACCGACAGAGCTATCCGGAAATGTCTCGGCGTAGAACCGGGCGGCAGCCTCGGCCTCCTTATCGTACCACACGCAGATCGTGTTCTTGGCTATGGTCATGGCGTTTCCCTTCGCTCCTGGAGGCAGATCGGCGGAGCTGCATGCACGGAGAACACTCTCGCCCGCGCCGCGTTCCACCGGCCAGCCTGACGTAAGATTGTGACATGAGGCCGGATGGAGCGGCAACGCGCTCGGGACAGTCGCCTTGAGGCCCGGACATCCATCCGGCGAATGTCTTCATTCCCCTTTCGTTCTCACACGTCACGCCTTATCTCTCGAACGCATGGCCGCGCCCTCCCCGCTCCCGCCCGCCTTCGACAACTGGTTCGCAAGCCGAGGCTGGAGCGCGCGTGCGCATCAGCTCGCGCTGCTGGACGAGGCGCGGGCCGGGCGCTCGACGCTGCTGGTCGCCCCGACCGGGGCCGGCAAGACGCTCGCCGGCTTCCTGCCCTCGCTGGTCGAGCTCTCGGAGCGTGCGGCCAAGCGCGAGGGGCTGCACACGCTCTACATCTCGCCGCTGAAGGCGCTCGCCGTCGATATCGCCCGCAATCTGGAGACGCCGATCCGCGAGATGGGGCTGGCCGTCACCGTCGAGACCCGCACCGGCGACACCTCGGCGGCCAAGCGCACGCGCCAGATCCAGCGCCCGCCCGATATCCTGCTGACCACGCCGGAACAGCTCGCCCTGCTGGTCTCGCATCGCGATGCCGCGCTTTTCTTCGCGAATCTGCGGCACATCGTGCTCGACGAGCTGCATGCACTGGTGATCTCGAAGCGCGGCGATCTGCTCTCGCTCGATCTGGCGCGGCTGCGCAGCCTGGCGCCGCAGGTCAGTGCGGTGGGGCTCTCGGCGACGGTGCGCGAGCCGGCCGATCTGCAGCGTTTCCTCGGCGGAACCGAGACGCCGGCGGGGCTCGTCACCGTCACGGGCGGCGCTGCGGCGCGCATCGGCATCCTGCAGACTGACACCCGCCTGCCGCTTGCCGGGCATACCACCGGCCATGCGATGGGCGCGGTCTATGAGGCCATCAAGGCGCACAAGCTGACGCTGGTCTTCGTCAATACGCGCATGCAGGCCGAGTTCGCCTTCCAGGCGCTGTGGACCATCAACGACGACAATTTGCCGATCGCGCTGCATCACGGCTCGCTCGATGTGGCGCAGCGCCGCAAGGTCGAGGCTGCGATGGCCGATGGCCGGCTCAAGGCCGTTGTCTGCACCGCGACGCTCGATCTCGGCATCGACTGGGGCGATGTCGATCTCGTCGTCAATATCGGCGCGCCCAAGGGGGCGAGCCGGCTGATGCAGCGCATCGGCCGCTCGAACCACCGCATGGACGAGCCCTCGCAGGCGCTGCTGGTGCCGTCCAACCGCTTCGAGCTGCTGGAATGCCGCGCCGCGCTCGATGCGGTCGCGGAAGCTGCGCAGGACACGGCCGATGCCCGCATCGGCGCGCTCGACGTGCTCGCGCAGCATGTGCTCGGCGTCGCCTGTTCGGACGGTTTCGACACCGACGCGCTCTATGACGAGGTCTGTACCGCCTCGCCCTATGCCGGGCTGGAGCGCGCGGATTTCGACGCGGTGGTGAACTTCGTCGCGACCGGCGGCTATGCGCTGCGCAGCTATGAGCGCTTCGCCAAGCTGCGGCAGGACAAGGCCGGGCATTGGCGCGCCAGCAACGCCAAGGTGATCCAGCAATACCGGATGAATGTCGGCACCATCGTCGAATCGACCATGCTGAAGGTCCGGCTCGGCCGGGCGCGCGCGGGCAAGCCTGGCCAGCCCGGCACGATCACGCGCGGCGGGCGGGTGCTCGGCGAGGTCGAGGAGTATTTCGCCGAGACGATGACGCCAGGCGACACCTTCATCTTCGCCGGCGAGGTGCTGCGCTTCGAGGGCATCACCGGAAACGAGGCGGTCTGCTCGCGCGCGGCGCCCGGCACCGACCCGAAGATCCCCTCCTATGCCGGTGGCAAGTTCCCGCTCTCGACCTTCCTCGCCGCCCGCGTGCGCGCCATGCTGGCGAGCCCGAAGGAGTGGGACAGCCTGCCCGAGGAGGTCTCGTCCTGGCTGCATGCCCAGCGCCTGAAATCGCGCCTGCCGAAGCCCGGCGAACTGCTGGTCGAGACCTTTCCGCGCGGCGGGCGCTTTTATCTCGTCGCCTATCCCTTCGAGGGCCGCCTCGCCCACCAGACGCTCGGCATGCTGCTGACCCGGCGGCTGGAGCGGGCGAAGATGCGGCCGCTCGGCTTCGTCTGCAACGACTACGGCATCGCCTGCTGGGGGCTCGGCGACATGAGCGCGGCGATCGCGCGGGACAGCTTAAGCCTCGACGACCTGTTCGCGCAGGACATGCTCGGCGATGATCTCGAGGAGTGGCTGGCGGAATCGGCGCTGATGAAGCGCACCTTCCGCGCCTGCGCCGTCATCGCCGGCCTGATCGAGCGGCGCTTCCCCGGCCAGGAGAAGAACGGCCGGCAGGTCACGATCTCGACCGATCTGGTCTATGATGTGCTGCGCCGGCACGAGCCCGAGCATGTGCTGCTGAAAGCCGCACGCGCCGATGCCGCCACGGGCTTGCTCGACATCCAGCGTCTTGGTCAGATGCTGACGCGAATCAGCGGCCATATCGTGCATCAGCCGCTCGATCACGTTTCGCCGCTGAGCGTCTCCGTCATGCTCGAAATCGGGCGCGAGGCCGTCTTCGGCGAGGCGGCGGACGAGATTCTGGCGGAGGCGGAAGCGATGCTGATCGAGGAGGCGATGGCGTGAACGCAATGGCGGCAGCGGCAGGCAGGACGGGAAGCCCGGCCTTCATGCTGGGGCGGCTTGCGGTCGTGCCCGATCTCTCCGGCGCGCTCTGGCTGCCCGACGAGCGCACCCTCGTCGTCGCCGACCTGCATCTGGAAAAGGGCTCGGCCTATGCCGCGCGCGGCGTCTTCCTGCCGCCCTATGATTCGGCCGCGACGCTGGCGGCGCTGACGGCGGCGATCCTGCGCCATGCCCCGCTGCGCGTGATCGCGCTCGGCGACAGCTTCCATGATCGCGAGGCGGAGGCGCGCATCAGCGCCGAAAACCTCGCCGCGCTGCGCCTGCTGCAAAGAGGCCGCGACTGGATCTGGGTGACCGGCAACCATGATCCGCAGATCAGCGCGGCAATGGGCGGCGACACCACCGACAGGCTCAGCCTCGCCGGCGTCACCCTGCGCCACGAGCCGGATGCGCGCGAGACCGGCTTCGAGATCGCCGGCCATCTCCACCCGGCCGCCAAGGTCAGGATGCGCGGGCGGGCGCTGCGGCGGCGCTGCTTTGCCCTGTCGTCGCGGCGCTGCGTCATGCCGGCCATGGGCGCCTATGCGGGCGGCCTGAACCTGCGCGACATCGCCTTCCGACCGCTGCTGCAGGAGGGCTTCAGCGCCCATCTGCTCGGCGATACCAGGCTGTTCCGCATCGACCCCCGCCTGCTGTTGCCGGATTGACGCTGCCAGGCCGGCACCTCCTCCCCGAAGGACGCGCCCCCGGCCGCGACGAGGCCGCGATCCCCATATCGTTTCACGCCCAGTGACGAGACGGGTTGCGTCCACGAGGGGCTTGTGGCATCAGGACGCCGCTTCGGAAACGACGCCACGCTGACTTTCGCCTCCCGGCGACTGCCAACCGCCGTGGACGCTCAATTCCTGCTGCGGTAGCTCAGTGGTAGAGCACACCATTGGTAATGGTGAGGTCGAGAGTTCAATCCTCTCTCGCAGCACCAGCCTTCCCTGCCTCAAGGCTTTGGGAACGCTGAAATAGCTTGAATTCAGGCAGATATACCCATCTCGCTACCGCAAAAGGGACGCGAGTTCCGGTGAAGCGAGCCCTATCGTGGCCGCCGCCTACGCTCGATCATCGGCAAGCGCTCCGATCTGCCGTTCACCCGCCCGGCCTATGGCACTGCCCTGAAAGGGGTCGCTGCTGGCCCGCCGGCGCAGATCGGCGGGCCTCTAGCTGAAACGCAACCACTCCGGCGCGGCGGCACGATTTCGGAATGGCAGATGCCATGGCGAGACGATCGCCCTCCCTCAACGCACTCGCTGCTTCGAAGTCGCCGCAGCTCAGTTCAGCATCAAGAAGGCGGCGCTGATCCTGAACGTCAGCGAGAGCGCGGTCAGCCGCCAGGTGAAGATCCTCGAGGACCAGCTCGGCGCCCAGCTCTTTCTGCGCAACCATAACGGGCTGGAGATCACCGATGCGGGCCGCCGCCTTGCCCTGAGCGTCAAGGAGGCGTTCAACGACATCGCCAACGCCGTCAATTCGTTTCGCAACGACTGTGACGCGATCACGATCAAGGTGCTCCCGACCTTCGCGCTGCACTGGCTGCTGCCGCGGCTGCGCGGTTTCGCAACCTGAAGCATCGTCTGCCTCTGCTTTTGAGAGGCAGGGTTCTCAAAATCATCATCGACCGAATGCGGGCGGACGGGCCCAACCCGACGCGCAGCACGGCAGCGGCAGGAAGCCGCGCCTTCCAGCAAGGATCGGGGTATTTTCACGCGCCCTGATTGCGCATCTTTATAGTAATTATAATATACGAGTTGCAATTTTGCGACATCGCTCCCGCCGCTTGGGAAGATATACTATTTTACATTTGTCATTCTGATTTTGCCCTGACAGTAAATCTCCGCGATATCAGCCGGAATCGGCTGGGTATTCCTTGACGGAGACAGGCATGACGATTCAGCGCACCCCTCTCGACCGCACCGAAGCGTGCGCGGAGCCTGGCCTCGGCCTGCGCAAGCTGGCGCTGACAGGCGCAGCGATGGTCCTGGGGGCGGCTGCGGTTCAGGCGCAGGAGCCACGTCCTACGGTCCAGCTCGACGCCATCGTCGTCGAAGGGCCGGCAAACCCCGGCTCCGTTCCTCCGGCCTTCGCAGGCGGACAGGTCGCGACGGGCGCGCGCCTTGGTCTTCTCGGCAATGCGGAGACGCTGAACACGCCCTTCAACGTCACCAGCTACACGGACGAGTTCATCCGCAATCAGCAGGCGCCGACATTGAGCGATGCGCTGATCCTCGATCCGTCGGTGCGTAGCTCGCATCCCTCCGGCGGCATCGTCGAATCCTTCAATATCCGGGGATTTCCGGTCGGCGAGGGCAACAGCGGCGAATTTGCCTTCGACGGCGCGTTCGGCGTGGCGCCAAACTACAAGGTCTTCACCGATTACATCGAGCGGATCGAGGTCCTCAAGGGTCCGGCAGCGGCGCTGACAGGCATTGCACCCAATGGCGGCGTCGGCGGCGTCATCAACATCGTCCCGAAGCGCGCCGGAGCGGATCTGACACGGGTCGGAACGGAATTCTCCTCGAAAGCCTATGGCGGAGCCACCTTCGACGTGGCTCGCCGATACGGCCCCGGTCGCGAATTCGGCGTGCGCGTCAACGGCAGCCTGCGCGGCGGCGATACGGCGATCGACGGGCAGCGCAATGTCACGGGCATCGGCTCGCTGGCTCTGGACTACCAGGGCGAGCGCTTCAGGAGCTGGGTCTATGCCCTGGCCCAGCGCGACAATTGGGACGCGCCTTCACGCCCCTACAGGATGAGCCCGGGCATTGCGGTTCCCAAGGCGCCGAATGGTACGCGCAACATGATCCAGCCCTGGGAGTTCTCACAGGTCGACGACACCTCGGCGCTGATCAAGAACGAATATGATCTCACCGACAATGTGACGCTGTTTGCCAATGCCGGCGGCTCGCAGACGCGGGGCAACCGCTTCTTCGCCAATTCGCCCCTGCCCACGATTCTCAATGCGAGAGGCGATACCACACAGGCACCGCAGTACTTCGATCTGACGGTCGATCGCCGGAGCTACGACGCGGGCTTCCGCGCCCGCTTCGATACGGGCTTCGTCAAGCATGCGCTGACCTTCCAGGCATCCTATTATCGTGAGGAAACCGATCGGGCCCTGACCACCGGGCGAGCCTTCTCGTCGAACATCTACGCTCCGGCGCTGACCGCACCGCAATTCGCGACGCGCGCGCCCCGCATCCGGCTCTCGGATAGCGACCTGACCAGCATCGCGCTGGCCGACACGCTGTCCGTGCTGGACGAGCGCATCGCTCTGACGCTCGGCGTGAGACGTCAATCCGTCGAATCGACCAATTACTCGACTGTGAACGGCGCCGTCACCTCGTCCTATGACGAGAGCGCCACGACGCCGCTGGTCGGCCTCGTCCTGAAGCCTCACCAGAACGTGTCGCTCTATGCCAACTACGTCGAAGGGCTGAGCCGCGGCGATATCGCCCCGACCACCGCCAGCAATGCCGGAGAGACCTTCGCCCCCTACCGGACGAAGCAGTACGAGGCCGGCGTGAAGGTGCAGTATGGCAGCTTCGGCGCGACGCTTGCCGGCTTTCAGATCACCAAGCCGAGCGGAGAGCTCAACGGCAATCTGTTCGTCGTCGGCGGCGAGCAGCGGGTTCGTGGCCTGGAGTTCAATATCTATGGTGAAGTCGCATCAGGGGTGCGGCTTCTGGGCGGGCTTGCCCTGCTCGACGGCGAGCTGACCAAGACGGCTGTCGTGGCCAATCGCGGCAACACCCCGATCGGCGTGCCGTCCACCCAATTCAATCTCGGCGCCGAATGGGATGTGCCCTGGCTCAAGGGTCTCACGCTGACCGGCACGCTGGTCTATACCGGCAAGCAGTACATCGACGCCGCCAACACCCAATCCCTGCCCGACTGGGCGCGCATCGACATCGGTGCGCGCTACGCCACCGAGATCGCCGGCCGCAAGACGACCTTCCGCGCTGCGGTTCAGAACGTCACGGGCGAGAAATACTGGTCGAGCGTGGCATCCTTCGGCACCTTCTATCTCGGCTCGCCGCGGACCTACCGCCTGTCCATGTCGGTCGACCTGTGAGACGGCACTTGATGCTGGGACGGATGAAATGGATTGCGGGATTCTTCGCGGCACTGGCGATGCTCGCCAGCCTGATGCCTGCGTGGGCCGAGCAGGTGACGCTGACGGACATCAAGGGCCGCAGCGTCAACCTCTCGCTTCCCGTCCAGCGCGTTTTGCTCGCGGAAGGCAGGCAGATCCATACCGTTGCCGCGCTTGATCGCGAGGCGCCGTTCGCGCGGGTGGTCGGTTGGGGCGTCGATCTGGAGAAAGCCGACCCGGAAAGCTACGCCGCTTATGTGGCGCTCTACCCGCAGGCGGCGGTGTTGCCGAAATTCGGGAGCGTGACGGGCGGCGGCTTCGACGCCGAAGCCGCCATCGTCCTGAAGCCCGACATCGTCCTGCTCAACTACGAGGCGCAACGGGCGAGCGACGAAACGCGGCTCGTCGAAAAACTGGCTTCCGTCGGAATCGCGGTGGTCTACATCGATTTTCGCCATGCCCCGTTCGAGAACATCGAGCCCTCGCTGCGCCTGCTGGGAAAGCTGTTCGGACGCGAGGAGGTCGCGGAACGATTGATTGCGTTCCGCGCAGCGCAGATGGCACGCGTCACCGGACGACTGGCTCAGAATCCGCAACTGAAGCGTCCGCTGGTGATGGTCGATCGGATCCCGGGCTATTCGGAAGATTGCTGCCTGACCTTCGGCCCTGAGAATTTCGGCCGGATGGTCGAGGTCGCGGGCGGTCGCAATCTCGGCTCGGAGCTGCTCTCCGGCACCTTCGGAACCGTCAATCCCGAGGCGATCGTCGCGCGCGATCCGGAGGTGCTGATCGTGACCGGGGGGAGCTTCGGCGCGCTGGCGCCCGGCGGCGGCTGGGTCGGGCTCGGGCCGGGAGCGGATATGGCGCTGGCACGCAGCAAGCTCGCCGCGCTGACGCAACGCCCCGCCTTCCTGCACTCTTCGGCGGTCGCCAACCGGCGGGTCCATGCGATCTGGCACCAGTTCTACAACAACCCCTACCAGTTCGTGGCCCTGCAGCGCATTGCGACATGGCTGCATCCGGACCTCTTCGCCGATCTCGATCCTGACGCGACCCTTCGCGAGCTGTCCGAGCGTTTCCTGCCGGTCCCCTATCGGCCGGGCTACTGGACCAGCCTCGACGCAGGCCATGGCGAGCCAGCCCGGCTGCCGTGATCCGGACCCGGCGCCGCCGTTTTCCGCCGGCCGGAGCGACGAGATCTTGGTCGCGGCTGGATAGACTTGCCTCCGCTGCCTTTTACGCATCGGCGGGCGCTGTGACCTCCGTCCCTCGACGCAGAACGCGCTGATAGGCGAGGCCGATCGCGACGAGGCTCCCGCCCAGGCCGATGAAGGACAGGGCCCGCAGCAGCCCCTCCAGCCCCGACATGTCGACGAGGAAGGCCTTGCAGATCGCGATGGTGACGATGCCGAGCGAGGCCAGGCGCAGGTCGCGCGACCGGGCCCGGAAGCCAAGCGCGAGCAAGGCGACGCCATAGAGCAGGATCGCCGCCGAATAGGCGTAGAGTTCGCCGGCGCCGACATTGGCGCTGAACAGGTCGGGACCGACGAAGGCCCGGCGGACCTCGGTGACGACATAGGCCAACGCCCCCAGTATGGCGGCGACTCCATAGGCCCGTGCGACCAGCGGCCGGCCGAGATGGGCCCGCGCCCAGGCGGCGGCTGCGAAGGCAAGAGCCGCGGGCAGCAGATAGCCGATCAGCGCATTGTCAAGGATCAGGACGCCGGCCAGAGGCTGGCCGGTCATCGCCGGGCTGGCGATGAGGGCTACACCGGCGAAGACTGCGCAGGCCGCCAGCGTCGCGGCCAGCGGATCGACCGGCACATTGCGCCCCTGCCAGCGGACGGAGCCGCCGATCATGACCGCGATGGCCAGGATGAAGGCGAGCGAGGCGTAGATGCCGGATTCGGCCAGGGTGATCGGCACCTCCGACGAGAGATAGGGGCCGTGCAGTGCGTGGCGCAGCAGCAGGAAGGCGCAGCCGATGGCGGCTGCGGCCGAGGCCAGCCCGAAGGCGCGTGCGAGCCTGTCAAAGCCGTCGCGCAGCCACCACGCAGCGCCGGCAAGGGCCAGGGCCGTCGAGCCATAACCCCAGAGAATGCGGTTGAAGACGACCGGCCCCTCGACCGCGCGACCGTCGAAGAACGGATTGCGGCCGAAGCCGAAGGCGAGCACGGCCCAGCCGATCGCGATGCCCCCCAGCGTCAGGACGCCGAGCCGCGCGATCTCGCCCCGCGCAGCGTCATGCCAGAGCCGTGCCGCGGCGGTCAGGGCAATCAGCACGATCGCTATCATGACGGCCTCGGCATAGCCGACCGAAGCGCCGTCCACCGGCGAGAGCTGCGGCCCGGCAAAGGCCTGCCGAGTGATCAGTACGACCCCGAGCGAGACCAGAAAGGCGCCGCAAGCGCTCAGCGCATCCGCGACCGGCGAGCTGTCCCTGCGTCCCTTCGCAAAGCCCAGCGCTCCAAGCACACCTCCGGCAACGACATACCAGAGCAGCCGGTTCAGCACCGGCCAACCATCGACGCTGGTGCCGTCGAAGAGCGGATTGAGCAAGGCCCCGAGCCCGCCGAGGGCGAGAAGCATCGTGAGCGCGGCGGCGGCGAGCCCCGCGATCCGGAAGGGCGCGTTGCCGGCCGAGCGGCCGAGACGCTGGAAGCCGGCGCCGAGCAGCCCTGTCGCAATGACCAGGCAGGCGACCTCCTCGAACAGCCGGTTGCGCGGCTGGACATAGTGGCCAGCGATCCAGGCGAGATCGAGCCTGAGATCGGGGCCGACGAAGAACTGATGGATCTGAAGCAGCACGAAAGCGGCGGTGAAGAAGGCGGCGAGCGCCTGATGCACTGTCCTCGGCCGATCCTGCCCGTCGCGCAGCGCCAGCGCGGCGACCCAGAAGCACAGGGCCGGCAGGGCATAGGCCGGGATCAGCCAGTTGAGCAGCGGCCATGACCCCATCTCGGTGAGGATCGGATCCCAGATCCAGCGGGCGAAAGCCGCGGTCGCGAGGCTGGCCGACATCGTCCGCAGCAGCGGGATCGGGCGGGCGCGAGCGAGGATGGCGAGGCCGGCAGCAGAGATCGCGAAGCCCACCACCAGCCAGGTCTCGCGCAGGGCCAGCGCTACGGCGAGGCCCAGCGCGATCGCACCGGCGGCGGCATAGGCGGCGGAGCCGACAAGCGCGAGCGGGTTTTGCGATCTGGTGCTGGCACGCTCGACCCGCAGAAGGAACTCGGAGGCGAGGAACAGCGCCGCGACCAGAAGCGCCGCCAGCGCCGCGAAGCCAGGCGCGCGCTCGAAGCCGTTGACGCGCAGCGTCGTCGCCAGCAGCAGGCAGACCGGCGCCAGCGCCGAGGCGAAAGCAAGACAGCCGCGCTCGATATAGCCGCCGGAGCCGGCCCAGCGGCGCGTGACCAGCGCCGCGAAGGGCAAACCGCCGACCACAGCGGCGAAGAGCGCGGCAGTCCAGGCCAGCCCCGGCCCGGCGTCGGGGGCGATGCTCAGCCTGACGAGGTCGAGCAGGGTCGCAGGCGAGAGGCCAAGCGGGCCTTCCTGGCGGGGCCAGAGCAGGACCATGCCGACCGCGCCTGCGGCAGCAACAAGAGCGAGGGGCGCGAGGTCGCGATGGCGGACCGACGCGATGATGCCGACCGCGACGGTCGCGAGGATTGCGACATGCAGCGGCCCCGGCGCGCCCAGCCCGACCCAGAGCACGCCCGAGATGACCAGCGGCACGGCGATGGCTGCAAGGCCAGTGATATCGAAGGAGGCCGGGCGCCAGGGCGCAACCTCGCCGCGCCGGCGCAGCAGCGGCAGTTCCTTCAACAGCAGCCAGGCGAGGACGGCGCCGGCCACGATCAGGAATGAGGGCCACAGCAGCCCGCGCATGGCGAAGGCGATCAGCACGGTCCAGGCGCCATGGCCGGCGACCGCCGCCAGAGTGACGATCCGGCTCGGGCGCCACGCGTGCAGCAGGAAGGCGGTGGCCGTGACGAACGCGATGAAGAGCGAGAGCGAAGCGAAGGCCGGGGCCGTGCTGGCGATCAGGAAGGGCGTGACATAGGAGCCGGCCAGGCCGAAAAGTCCGAGCGCCGGCCCGTGAAGCAGCGAGGCTGCGAGCGCCGAAAGGCCGATCAGCGCCATGAGCACGAAGGCGATCGTCGGGCCGATGAAGCCGTAGATGGCATGAGCGGCGAAGACGACCGCGAACCCGGCCAGGACGCTGACACCGGCAAGAACGGAAGGGATGTTGGCGTTGCGCAGCGCGCCCGGCGCGATGAAGGGCAGCGGCGCCTCGCGACGGCGCAGATATTCGCTGGCGCCGGCCAGCAGGAGGGCGAAGGCCGCGCCCATCAGCAGCCGGACCCCGGGCCCGAACATGCCGGCCTCGATCGAGTAGCGGACGAGAAACAGGCCGCCGAAGGCGAGGGCCACGCCGCCAACCCAGACGGCCCAGCGCGAGCCGATGGTTTCCTCGATGTCGCGCCGCGGTGGCGGCGCCGCGGTTTCCGCCTTTGCTTCCGGACTGGCCTCCTGCGCGAAGCGGTCGAAGGACGCAGGAACGGCGTCGGCTGCGGGCTCGTAGATTGTTTCGTCCCCCGTCCGAGCCGCGAGCGCGATCTCTTCGGGCGGGACCTGTTGGGGTGGAAACTCTTGGGGCGGAACTTCTTCTGGCTGAATCTCCTCGAGCGTGGGGGCTGCCGGCGCGGCCGGCTCGGGCACCGCGACAGACTCCCAGGGCTCCGGCCCGATCACCGCTGGCAACGGCTCGCCCTCAGCAGGCGCGACGCCCGTCGCCCCGAAAGCGGCAGGGACCGGGACGTCGCCGCGCTTCAGCGCCGCCAGTTCGTCACGGAGTATGGCCAGTTCGGATTTCAGCTGTGCGATCTGATCGAGCGCAGCGGTGCTGCGTCCGGACGCCTGAAGCGCCGCCCGGGGAACGACGATGAAGAAAAAGAAACCGAAAGCGAGGCCGATGATCACCCATTCCATGACGATCGATCAGCCTCCGGTCCACGCAACATTCGAAACGAACGGACAGCCTATCGCGGCGGATCGGGATTGTCATGGCAGAGGAAAACTCGCCGCCACTTTACGGCGAGAGAGGAATGACGAGGCACCCGGGCCCAGTCTGCGCAAGGCATCGCGCCAGTGCCTCGCCATCCCATCCCCGCTTGGATCAGCCCGCGGCGGCCGGCACCGGGGTGTTGAGCAGTTGCTGCTCCCACAGATACGCCATGCCGCTGCCGGCCATGTGATCCTTGAGGAGCTCGACCAACGCAGGGAGGGTCCCGGCCCGCGTATAGTCGCGCTGCCATTCGCACGCGAGCGCCATCCACGTCATCATGTTACAGCCGGCCGCGATCATGCGCTGGATCGCCACCTGATGGGCCTCGACGGACACGCCGCCGCAGGCGTCCGTGATAACCGTCACGTCCCAGCCTTCGCCGGCAGCCTGAATCGCCGGCATTGCAACGCAGATCTCCGTGAACAGACCGGCGATGACCAGCTGCTTGCGGCCGGTCTTCTTGACCGCGTCGACGACCTTCTGGTCTTCCCAGGTGTTGATCAGCATCCGGTCGATCACCTCCTGGCCGGGGAAGACGTCGGTGATCTGCGGAAAGATGGCCCCACCTCGGTCAGCGAGCACGCTCGTGAGGATCGTCGGGACGCCATATGCCTTGGCGGCCTTCGCCAGACCCGTAGCGTTGTTGACCGCCATATGCGGGTCGTGACTGTTCAGGTTTGTGAGCTGGTAAGGCTGGTGATCGATCAGGACGAGGACCGAGTCTTCGGGGCGAAGGAGCGATTTGAGGCCGTTACGAAAGGTCATTGCTATCCTCATTCGACGTCATGGAGGAGTGGACGCTTGCCAGGCGGAATGCGCCGACAGCAGCGCTGCCTCGTATTGCCGTTCCTCCTGGCAGTGCGGTAGCCTCATGCTCTGCCCAGCTGTGTCGCAGAACGGGGAACGCCGAATTGGAGATCAGTGATCTGGAGACGTTCGTCGAAGTCGCCGACGCCGGGGGCGTTTCGCCAGCGGCGCGCCGGCTCGGGGTGTCCAAGTCCATCGTCAGCCGCAGACTCTTCCGGCTCGAAGCGGAACTCGGCGTCCAGCTTCTGGTACGAACCACCCGCGGCGCCGCGCTCACGGAAGCTGGCGCGACGTTCCGGGACCATGCCGCAAGAGCTTGCGCCGAGATCGACATTGCGCGGGACCTCATCGTACCAGGAGGCGAACTTCGTGGCCGCTTGCGGGTCGCTGCGCCGCTGTCGTTCGGCCCGACGCACTTTGCCCCGGCGCTGGCGGACATGGCGCGTCGTCACCCGCAGCTCCAGATCCACACCTGCTACACGGACAGGTTCGTCGACCTCATCTCGGAAGGCTACGATTGCGCGATCAGGGTCGGTTACATCCAGGACTCTCGTCTGATGGCGAGACAGATTGGGCCGATCTACGGAAAGCTGGTCGCCAGCCCCGGCTACATCGCAGCGCATGGGTCACCCGCCACGCCGGACGAGATCGTTGCCCATGAAGCGCTCATGCAGGGCACCGAAGCCTGGCAGTTCATGGATGGCGACACGACTGTAACGGTTCGTCCGCAGGGCCGCTTCAAGGCCGACAACGGCACTGCATTGCTTGCCGCTGCGGTTGCAGGCCTCGGCATCGCCTGGCTCCCGGATGGCCTTACGCATGACCATCTGGAATCCGGCGCGCTCGTGCCGGTCATGACGGATTACCCGCCCCCTCCCGCCGGCGCGTATGTCGTGCGACCGCCGGGACTGCACCCCGCTCGAAAGATCCGAATTCTGACGGAGATGCTGATCGAACACTGCGAACCCGTCCGGAATGCGGTGGACGTCGGTCGCTGACCGCGGCAGTACATGTGAACTTTGCCTGGACGCCGAGCGTCATCCGGTCGGCCGGCTCGGCACTGGCCGCAACCCATCCGCGATGGCTCACCGGGACTTCAGCATCAAGACCGCGCGTAGCTGAAGCAGCTCCTCGCAAACAGCTTCCAGCTCTCGCACGGCAAAGCCATTGCGAAGAGCGGGGACATGCTCGGAGAGCCTTTCGCCCAGGATGCCGGTGAAGCCGAGATGGCCCTCGGGCGACACGACGAGACCATTCTCTGCCTCGAATGTCCCGTTCCAAGCAATCGCCTCAGCTTCTGTCACGCCGTTTGGAAGGTCGAGATCAAGCGCCCCATCCGTCAGGCGGACAGGATAGCCGCCGGGCAGCCCGTTCGGACCTGGCACATGGCCGCTCCACGGCCGCCCAGCCGCCAGGGCGAGCAGCATGGGGACGCCGCTCGCTCCGGATATCTCGATGACCGGTTCAGGGGTGAGCTGGATTTCGGCGAAACGTCCGTAGACGTCCTCCACCTCTTCGCCATCAAGCCAAACGCGCGGCGCCCGCCCGCCACGCTCGTCGGGCCGGCGGCGCCATGCGGCGAGATTCTGGTAATGCGCGAGAACCTTGATCTCGGCACCTGGCGGCATCGCGGCCGATCCGGCGAAGACGTTGGAGAGGATCGCGACATTGCCCATGCCACACGAGACGGCATGGCCGAGCGCCACGATGATGCCATTGACCACGTCGGGAAAGCTGCAGTTGACCAGCGTCACCGGCATACCGCGGCGCGTGATCGCGGCGGCGACGCGGGAGCTGATCAAGGCCTGGAAGACAGCGGTCGCGCTCAACCCTCCTTCGGCCACCAGGCGGGTCCAGGCATTGCCGCTCTGGGCGATGACCTGCGAGGTCTGGATCGAGGCGGCCTGCACGACGATGCGCGGATTCGTGGCCGCCAACAGCGTGTCGGAGGCATCGGGAGCCAGCAGATCGATCGGGTGCGCCGTGAAGCGCGCCTTGCTGCCGAACATGGCCGCACGCGCATTCGCCGCCGTGCGCAGCCAGTCGAGGCGGTCGCGGTTGCGGCCGGCGATGATCACCTCGACCGGCTCGGCCGCCACCGCGGCGATATCGAAGGCGATGCGGGCTGCAAACGAGCCGGTGCCCGAGATCAGGATGTCGCAGCTCGCCATCTCAACGCGCCATCGCCAAGGCCGCACGATCCCAGGCATCGTCGAGTTGGGCTGAGAGCTTGTGCTTCATGATGCGCTGGCTCGCCGTGCGCTCGAAATCCGCGACGAAGGCGATGTAGCGCGGGTTCTGGTAGGGAGCGAGACGCGCGGCCAGCCAGTCGGACAGGGCGGCCGCATCGATGGCCGCGCCCTCGCGCGGCTTGACGAAGAGCTTGATGTCCTGCTCGCCGACATCCGACGCGACGCCGATCATGGCGCAGTCCTCGACATCGGCATGCTCGGCGGCGACATGTTCGACCTCCCAGGCCGAGACATTCTCGCCCTTGCAGCGCACGCTGTCGGTCATGCGGCCGTGGAAATAGAGATTGCCGTCCGCGTCGAAGGAACCGAGATCGCCTGTGTGGAGCGCGCCATTGCGCAGCGCTTTCGCCGTTGCGTCGGGATTGTCGAGATAGCCGGGGAAGATCGCGCCCTCGACATCGGTGTCGACGATGATTTCGCCGCGTTCGCCGATCGCGACAGGCGCGCCGTCGGCTCCGAGCAGCCGGACGCCGAACCAGGGCATCGGCCGGCCGACCGAGCCGACCACGCCTGAATCGTTGCAGGTGGTGATGCTGGACGCTTCGGTCATGCCGTAGCATTCGCGGATCTCGACGCCGAAGCGGTCGCGGAACTGCGGCCAGATATCGGGCGGACAGCCGCCGCCCCAGGCGATGCGCACGCCATGCTCGCGGTCGAGTGGACTGGCCGGCTGCTTCAGCAGGATCTGCAGGATGCCGCCGAGATAATGGATATGGCTCGCGCCCTCCGCCTTGACCTGGTTCCAGAAGCGGCTGGCGCTGAAGCGATCGACCATAGCGAGCGTGACGTCGCGGATCATCGGCAGGGGTAGAAGCTGAGCGCCGCCGATATGGTAGAGCGGCTCCCAGACGAAGAGCACCTCGCCGGGCTTGGTGGCCGAGACGCGGCCGACCCCTTCCGCCGCCAGACGCAACATCCGGTGCGAGACGACGACGCCCTTGGGCCGCCCGGTCGTGCCGGAAGTGTACATGATCGCGAAGACGGCATCGGGCGACGGCGCGGGCTCGTCGAAGCGTGCGCCGTCTTCGAGGATCGAGTCGAGTTCGAAGCCCTGCCTCAGGATCGGCGGCACGTCTTCGCGCACCAGCGCCTCTTCGACCAATTCGGCCAGATCGGTATCGACGACGATCAGCTTCGGCTGCGGGTGGGTCAGGAGGTAGCGCAGGCCCTCGCCGCGCTGCTGCGCATTGACGGGGACCCAGGCGATGCCGGCGCGCGCCAGGCCGAAGACCACGGCGATGGTCGCGACCGAGTTGCGCATCATCACCGCGACACGGTCGCCGGGCTTCAGGCCGCGCAGGCGCAGATGCGCGGCGAAGGCGGCCGAGCGAGCCTCGACCATGGCGTAGCTGACCGCCTCGCCGCAGAAGCGGGCATAGATTCGCTCGGGCTCGCGCGCGGCGCGCTGAATCAGGAGGCCAACAAAGCCGGCATCGTCGGTGGGCATCATGGTCGGTCGTTGGACTCGCGTTCAGGACGAGGAGGATGAGCGGAAACGCTCGGCGACCAGCAGCATCAGCGTCACCACGATGAAGACGACGACGGAGACCGCCGCCAGCGTCGGGTTGAGCTGCAGGATCATGTCGTCCCACATCTGCTTCGGCAAAGTGGTCTTGACGCCGCCGCTGACGAAGATCGCGATGGAGAGTTCGTCGAAGGAGGTGATGAAGGCGAACAGGAAGGCGGCGACGAGGCCGCCCTTAACCAGCGGAACCGTGACGCCCGTGAGCGTCCGCAGCCGGTTGGCGCCGAGCGTCGCGGCTGCCTGATCCAGTCTTTGGTCATAGCCCTTCAGGACCGCCGCCATCGTCACCAGCGTGAAGGGGATGGCGAGCACGGTGTGGCCGATGACGAGGCCGAGATCGGTGGCGACCAGCCCGATCCGCGCGAAGAGGTAAAACAGCCCGACCGCGATGATGATGCGCGGCACGATCATCGGCGCGAGGAAGAAGGCGAAGATCAGCCCGCTCCAGCGCGTGCGGCTGTTGGCCAGGGCAAGCGCCGTGAAGCCGCCGATGGCGGTCGCCGCGATCGCGGTCGCGAAAGCGACGAGGAAGGACCGGATGGTCGCCTGGATCCAGAGCGGGGATTCGAAATAGGTCCTGAACCAGGACAACCCGTAGCCCGGCGGCGGGAATTCGAGGAATTGCGAGGAGGTGAAGGCGAGCGGGATGACGAGCAGCGTCGGCAGCACCAGGAAGGCGATGATGAGCCAGCAAAAACCGGGCAGCAGCATCGCGCAAACGCGCTTGCCGAGCAGGGCTCGCGCCAGTGTCGCGAGATGGCCTGCGAGGGTGGCGACAGCAGTCAGGATCGCCAGGCCGAGGTCGCGGATGCGGCCGGTGCCGACCTGTGCCGAGCCGCCGGCGATGGTCGAGAGCCCGAAGAGGCGGTCGTAGATCACGCAGGAGACCAGTGCGGCCACCAGCATCATCGCCGACAGCGCGCCGGCGAACGACCAGTTCAGCAGCTCCTGGACCTGGGTGATGATGAGTTGCGCCAGCATCGTCTCGCGGCGCCCTCCCAGGAAGGCCGGCACGATGAAGAAGCCGAGCGAGGAGATGAAGACCAGCAGGCCTGCCGCCGCGACGCCCGGCAGGGAGAGCTTGAAGTAGATCAACCAGAAGGCATGCGCCGGCGAGGCTCCGAGCGTCTGTGCCGCCTGGACGAGCCTGCGGTCGATCCCGGCCATCACCGGCAGCATCGTCATCACCGCGAGCGGGACCATGGCGTGGACCATGCCGACCATGACGCCGAACTCGTTGTGCAAAAGCGGCAGCGGCTGATCGACGAGGCCGGACCCCGTCGCCAGCGAGTTGATGATGCCGCTGCGGCCGAGCAGGATCATCCAAGCGAAGGTCTTGACGAGATAGCTCGTCCAGAACGGCACCATGACGAAAAGCAGCATGCGGCCGCGGTACATGTCGGGCAGGCGCGACAACCAATAGGCCAGCGGATAGCCGATCAGCAGCGAATAGAGCGCGGTGTAGCCGGCGATGCGGAAGGTGATGCCGAGCACGCGCAGATAGACGTCGGTCGCAGCGATCCGCTCATAGGTCGCGATCGAGGCCTTGCCGCTGTCGGGATCGAACAGGCTCAGGCCCAGGAGCTGCGCGACCGGCCAGACGAAGAACACGGCCAGGAAGAGCAGGCCGGGCACGGCAAGCCAGAGTGCTCCGAAGCGGAAGCCGCCTGCCCTTCGCGCGGTTACACCTGATGTCGCGACCACGCTCATGCGACAAGGACCGCCCGCTCGCGGGCCCAGCCGGCAACGATCGTCTCTCCGATGGCGGGGACCGCGTCGTCGGGACCGAGCCGCAGCACGAGCTGGGCGCCGTCGGCGAGGGTCGCGATCACGCGAGTCTCGGAACCGGCATAGACGATCTCGCCGACGCTGCCCGTGACGGCATTGCTTTCGCCTGAGCCCAGCCGCAGATGTTCGGGGCGGATGACGAGCGCCGGCTCGGCGCAGGGGCTCTGTACGCCCAGCGGCAGGGCAAAGCGGCCATGGGCGGTCTCGAGCGAACCATTGGCGTTCCAGCGGCCGCGGAAGATGTTGGAAATGCCGATGAAATCGGCCGCGAAGGCGGTGCGGGGCCGCTCGTAGATTTCACGCGGCGTGCCGAGCTGTTCGATCCTGGCGTGGTTCATCAGGCAGATCCGGTCGGACAGCGCCAGCGCCTCCTCCTGGTCATGCGTGACATAGACGATGGTGGCGCCGCTCTCGCGGTGCAGCCGCTTGATCTCGATCTGCATGTGCTCGCGCAGCTTCTTGTCGAGGGCGCCGAGCGGTTCGTCCATCAGGATGATCGAGGGCTGGTAGACGAAGCAGCGTGCGAGCGCGACGCGCTGCTGCTGGCCGCCGGAGAGCTCGCGCGGAAAGCGCTTAGCGAGATGGCCGAGATGAACCATCGCCAGCGTGTCTGCGACACGCCTGGCGATCTCGGATGCCGGGCGGCCGCGCATCTTCAGCGGGAAGGCGATGTTCTCGGTGACGGTGAGATGCGGAAACAATGCGTAGTGCTGGAAGACGAGGCCGATATCGCGCTGGTGGACCGGCATGCGCGACTGGTCGCGCCCGTCGATCACCACCCTGCCCTCGCTCGCATCGACGAGGCCGCAGATCAGCTGCAGCAGCGTCGTCTTGCCGGAGCCCGAAGGCCCCAACAAGGTCAGGAACTCGCCCTCGGCGACGCTGAGCGAACTCGGCTCAAGGGCGGTGGTCGCGCCATAGCGCTTGCACAGGCCTTCGATGACGAGCTTCGCCTGCATCGGCTTTGCGTCGGGCTTTGCCGCGGTCGTCGTCATGGCTGTCAGGTCAGCAGCCAGGCGTTGAAGCGCTCGCTGACCTTGGCGCGGTTGGCGCTCCACCAAGCTTCGTCGGCGATCGCCATCTGCTTCAGGTTCTCCGGCGAGGTCGGCAGAACCTTGGCGCGTTCGGCGGGAATCGTCTGGTACGCGTCGAGATTGGTCGGGCCATAGGCCAGGATCTCGGTGAAGAGCGCCTGCGCCTTCGGGTCCGAGCAGAAACGCACGAACTGGCGCGCGACATCGGCCTTCGGTCCGCCCTTCGGAAGGCCCCAGCCCTCGATCGAATAGAGGCCCTGGTTCCAGACGATCCTGGCCGGGGTGCCGCCGTCGATCGCCGCCTGCAGGCGGGCGTTCCAGCCCGGCAGCATGTCGACCTCGCCGCTCTGGAGCAGCTGCGTCGACTGGGCGCCGCCAGTCCACCAGACCGCGACATGCGGCTTGATCTTGTCGAGCACCTTGAAGGCACGGTCGACGTCGAGCGGATAGAGCTTGTCGAGCGGCACGCCATCGGCGAGCAACGCCTGCTCGATGGTGTCGATCGGGTTCTTGCGCAGCGCGCGGCGGCCCGGGAACTTCTCGACATTGAAGAAATCGGCCCAGCTCGCAGGCGCATTCTTCACGCGGTCGGTGCGGTAGGCGAAGACGGTCGAATAGACGTCCGTGCCCATATAGAGAGGCGAGATCGCCTCCGGCATCAGCTTGGGCACGTCGGCATGCGTGAAGCCGATCGGGTCGAGCAAGCCCTGGCCGGCGAGGATGTCGCGGGCCGAGAGCGTCAGCGTGCAGACGTCCCAGGTATAGGATTTGGTCTCGACCATCGCCTTGAACTGCGCCGTCGGCTCGGCCTCGCGCGCGACATTGACGACCTTGTTGCCGGTCGCCTTCTCGAAGGGATCGTAGAAGGCCTTGCGGAAGGCCGGGCCGAAGGGCCCGCCGGGGTCAGCGACGATGATCTGGGTCGCCGCCTGTGCGGTTCCCGCGAGATAAGGCGCCGCGAGGACGCCGGCTGCGGCTCCACCCGCCAGCTGCAGCAGTGCGCGTCGTGTCGGTCTGGTCGTCGTGGTGGTCATCGTCATCTCCCTTTCAAGCGGTTTTCCGCATTTCCCCGTGGGTGATAAGATCGTCAGATGCGTCTTCCCGTCAGGCGCTCTTGGTCCCGTCAGGCGCTCTTGCGCGCCGCGCGAACGGCCAGGAACTGCTCCATCATCCGGGCCGGCTCGCCGGTGGCGTAGGCTTCGCGCTGGTTGCGGATGCCGGCCTTGAGGCACTCGCGGAAGCTGTCCTCGGTGACCTCGCGGAAGCGGGCCTTGTTGAGACGCATCGCGACGGGTGGCTTGCCGGCGAGTTCGGTGGCGAGCGTCAGCGCGGCCTCCATCACCTTCTCCTTCGCCACGATCCGGTTGATCAGGCCGATCCGGAAGCACTCGTCGGCATCCATCATCCGCCCGGTCAGGGTCAGGTCGATGGTGCGGGCGATGCCGATCATCTCGCGCATGATCCAGGGGCCGGTCACCGAGGCGATGCCGGAATTGATCTCCGGCTGGCCCATGGTGACGCCCTCATGGCCGATGCGCAGGTCGCAGAGCAGCGAAACCTGGAAAGCAGACCCCGCCGCCACGCCGTTCAACGCCGCAATGATCGGCTTCGAGAGCGAACGCAGCCGGTCATAGAGGCGCTCCCACTCGCCCATCCACTCCTCGGCCCTGTCGGCGTCGAAGGTCTTGGTCTCGTTGAGATCCTGCCCCGCGCCGAAGGCGCGCTCGCCGGCGCCCGTCAGGATGATGGCGCGCACCGCCTCATTGCCCTCCAGCTCGTCGAGCGCCTCGACCAGGCGGGCGCGCATCGGCGCGTTCCAGGCGTTGAGGACCTGCGGCCGATTGAGGGTGAGGATGCCGACAGCGCCACGCACCTCGACCAGAACAGAGTCCTTCATGCCGCTCTCCGATGAGTATTTATTGGTATGCGATAACTTCTATTGAATATTCTGCGCGAATGCCTCACCTTGTCAAGGCCGTTGGCCGCAGCCATTGATCGAGCCAGGAGAACCGGCCCCGATGACGACGACCGAAGCGACACAGAGCAGCCGCAAGACGGCGGCGGCCCCGGCCGATCAGGCCGGGCGCAAGAACGATGCGCTGATGGTCAATTCGGTCGAGAAGGCGTTCCGGGTGCTGTCCGCCTTCGGCCGTCAGCATCAGACGCTCAACCTGTCGCAGGTCGCCTCCGAGACGGGGATGGATGTCAGCGCCGCTCAGCGCTTCACCCACACGCTGACCAAGCTCGGCTATCTGCGCAAGGATGCCCAGACCAAGCGCTTCGAGCTGACCGCGAAGACGCTCGATCTCGGCTACCATTTCGTGCGCAGCAGCCGCCTGCTCGACCGGGCGATGCCCTATCTCATGCACCTCAGCAAGGAGACGGAGGAGACGGTCAACCTCACCGTGCGCGAGGGACCGGAGATCATCTTCGTCTCGCGCTTCCTCAGCCGCCATGTGCTGAACACCGACGTCATCATCGGCACGCGGATGCCGGCCTATGCCACGGCGCCGGGCATCGCCATGCTGTCGCGGCTGCCGGAGGACGAGGCGATGGCGATCATCGACGCGTCCGATCTCAAGGCCCACACGCCCTCGACGACGTGGCAACGCGACGTCCTGCGCGAGAAGCTGCGCCAGACCGCGGCGCAGGGTTACGCCACCGCCTTCGAGGAAGTCTATCTCGGCGACGCCTCGATCGCGGCGGTGATCGTCGATCATCACGGCCGCCCGGAGGCCGCCGTGAACATCGCCACCTCGACCTCGCGCTACAGCCATGCCGAGGTCGTCTCGCGGTTTTCCTCGCTGGTCATCGCCGCCGCGCACGCCATCTCGCGGGTCTGAGCCGCAAGCCAGGAGGCGCTTGACAGCGCGACGCCCGCCTTATCAATATTCGCGAACTCTTATCGCATTGAGATAAATACCGAGTTCCCGACATGGACGCTCCGAAGGCCCAGTTCCGCCGCGTCGCAATTCGCGCCGGACAGCCAGCGACGCTCAGCTTCGAAGGCACGGTCATCCGGGCGACCATCGGCGACAGCGTGCTCGCGGCACTGCTCGAGAGCGGAGCCCTGATCCGCCGGCTGGAATTCGGGGCTGAACCGCGTGCCGGCTTCTGCCTGATGGGCGCCTGCCAGGATTGCTGGGTCTGGAGTGCGGAAGGCGGCAGGCTCAGGGCCTGCACCGCGCCGGTCGCCGACGGGATGACCCTGTTTGCCGACCCGCGGCCGATGGCCGGTGGCCATGGCTGACATCGTCATCATCGGTGCCGGCCCGGCCGGCATCAGCGCAGCCGAGGTGCTCTGCGCCAAGGGGTTGAGGCCCGTCCTGATCGACGAGAGCGCGCAGGCGGGCGGACAAGGCTATCGGCGCCCGGCCGACGATCTTGCGCTCGACATGAACAGGCTGATGGGCTCGGAGGCCGGGAAATACACGGCGTTGCATCGCCGTTTTGAGATGTTGCGGCCGAAGATCGACTATCGGCCGCGCACGCTGGTCTGGGCTATCGACGGCAACCAGCTGCACCTGCTGCGGGATGGGCAAGCCCAGACACTCGATTTCGACAAGCTGCTGATCGCCAGCGGCGCGATGGACCGGGTCGCGCCCCTGACCGGCTGGACCTTGCCCGGTGTGTTCACGCTCGGCGGAGCGCAGGTCGCGCTGAAGGATCAGGGTTGCCTGATCGGAAGCCGCGTCGCCTTCCTGGGTTCCTCGCCCCTGCTGGCGCTCGCCGCGAAGCAGTATCGCGACATGGGTGCGGAGATCGCAGTCATCGCCGATACGACGCCGTTGGCCGCCAAGGTCGCCGCGCTGCCGGCGCTGCTGCGGGCTCCGCGGACGCTCCGGCGGGGCATCTGGTACATGGCCGCGTCGCTGCGCGCGGGCACGCCGATGCTGCACGGCGTAACCCCTGTCGCCGTCGAGGGTGAGAACCGGGTCGAGGCTCTGGTGCTGCGCGATAAGCGCGGCCGTGAACACCGCTTCGCTTGCGACGCGGTCGCGCTCGGATACGGCCTGAAGCCGGAGACGCAACTCGCCGACCTCGCGCGGGCGGAGTTCGCCTACGACCCCGGCTTCAGGCTGCATCTGCCGAAGATCGACGGCCTGGGGCGTGCCCGGCCCGGTCTCTATCTCGCCGGGGATGGCGTGCGGATCGGTGGCGCCGACGCCGCCGAAGCGAGCGGTGCGCTGGCCGCCCACGCGATCCTTTCCGATCTCAGCCACCCGCAGGATATCGAGGTGGTGAGGCGGCTGGCGCGGAGGGTGAAGCGTCTGCGCAATTTTCAACGCGGGCTGGCGCGTGCTTTCGCCTGGCCGACCGCGCAGATCGCCGCCCTGTCCGATTCCGTGACGCTGTGCCGCTGCGAGAATGTGACGGTCGGCGCGGTGCGGGCTGAGATGTGCCGGGAATTCGGCCCGATCGAGGTCAACCGGGTCAAGGCGATGACGCGCTGCGGAATGGGCCGCTGCCAGGGCCGTGTCTGCGGCCCCGCCTTGCAGGAGATCGTGGCCGCAGAGGCGGGACAGGACGGTGCCCTTGCCGGCCGGCTGCGCGGTCAGGCCCCGATCAAGCCGATCGCACTTGCGGCCGCCGGAGATCCGGCATGAGCGACCGCACGAGCGATGTCGCGATCATCGGCGGCGGGCTGATCGGCGCCTGGACCGCCTTCTTCCTGGCGCGGCGCGGCCAACGCGTCACCTTGCTCGAAAAAGGCGTGGTCGGCGCGCAGTCGAGCGGCGTGAACTTCGGAAACCTTCGGCTCCAGGGCCGCTTTCCCGGCCAGTACCCGTTGTCTTTGCGATCCCAGGCGCTGTGGGAGGATTTCGACGCGCTGATCGGCGAGGATTGCGAGTTCGAGCAGTCCGGCCATCTCTATCTCGCCTATGATGCAGAGGAGCACGCCAAGCTTGAGGGCTATGCCGAGGTTTCCGAGTCTTATGGGCTCAGGATCGAGCGCCTCGGCCCGGCCGATCTCAGGCGGCGCTGGCTCTGGCTCGGCGAACGCGCTGTCGCCGCCACCTTCTCCGCCCGCGACGCCACGGCCAATCCGCGCCTCGCCACGCCTGCCATCATGCGCGCAGCGGCAAGGAATGGCGCCATCATCCGCGAAAACACATGCGTCACGGGCGCAGAGCGCCGCGGCGATGGCTTCGTCCTTTCTCTGGCGGACGGCGCGACACTGAGTTGCGGCGCCCTCGTCAACAGCGCCGGAGCCTGGGCGTTGGAGATCGCCGAGCGTTTCGGCGAGACGGCGCCGGTCTTCCCCGCCGGCCCGCCCCAGTTCGTGACCGAGCCGTTTCCCTATATGATCGCACCCTCGGTGCAGGCCATCGACGGCTCGGTGATCTTCCGGCAGATCCCGCGCGGGAACATCATCCTGGCCGGCTATCCGCGTACGGCGGCCGATCCCGTCGCGAACCGGGCGCCGGTGCCTCCGGCCAAGACGCTCGCGGCGATGAGGGCGCTGGCACGGGTCGCGCCGATGCTCGCGCATTGCCACGTCATCCGCGTCTGGTCCGGCATCGAGGCCTATCTGCCCGACATGATTCCGGTGATCGGGCCGAGCGAGACGACGCCCGGCCTGTTCCACGCCTTCGGCTTCTGCGGCCACGGCTTCCAGATCGGCCCCGGCGTGGGCCTGTGCCTCAGCGAGATGATCATCGACGGCGCGACGCCGACGCCGCTGGACCCATTTTCCATCGGCCGCTTCCGTCAGTCGGCCACCGTCAGCGAGAAATTCCGCAAGGAGTTCGATTGACGGATCAGGCACCGATCTGGAGCGCCATGCGCCATGGCTATGCCACGGAATGGGACCTGACATGATCAAGAAACGCACGCATGGCAGCGCTCGGGTGCCGGCGGTTGGGATAGTAGAGGTACCAGCTCGGCAGCTTGCGGCTCCAGTCGGGCATCAGCTCGATTAATCGGCCATCCTTCAAAAACGGCCTGGCATAGTCATCGAAGACGTGGGCGATCCCCTGCCCCGCCAGCGCAGCCTGAAGCTCCTGATGCGCCGAGCCCAGCGTGAGCCGCGCCTGGGGCACGATCTCCAACGCCTCCCCCTCCTTCTCGAACTCCCAGGAGGCGATCGTTCCGCCGGGAAAACGGCGGCCTATACAGTCATGCGCGATCAGCTCCTGCGGACAGGAGGGTCTTTCCCGCGTCTTGAGATAGGCCGGCGAGCACACGATCACATATCGCAATGCCGGCCCGAGCGCTGTGGCGATCATGTCCTGCGCCAATTGCCGCCCGAAGCGGACGCCGGCATCGAAGCCCTGCTCGACGATATCGACCAGCGCGCCGTCACTGACGAGTTCGACCTTCACGTCGGGATAGAGACGCATGAAATCGAACACGAGGGGACATAGGACATGATCCACCGCCGGGGCCGGGGCGTTGATCCGGATCAGGCCCGAAGGTGTGTCCCGGAGCAGATCGAGATCGCCGAGCGCGTCGTGAATGTCCCGAAGGGCCGGTCCAAGTCGCTGGAGAAGGCGTGCGCCCGCCTCGGTCGGCGCCACGCTTCGCGTCGTTCGGTTCAGAAGCCGGATTCCCAACGCCTCTTCCAGGGAGGCCACCGTCTGGCTCAACGCGGATGACGAAACCTGCCTCTCCCTGGCTGCAGCACGGAAGCCGCCGCAGCGGACGATCGCAGCAAAGGCCTCCAGGCTGTCGAGGCGAACAGCGCTCATTGCAAAGCATGCCTTATCAAGCTGATCGGATCTGCAAGTCTTATCTGCGCGCTGAGCCGCTGTCATCTTGGCTGGACGAAACCGGACCAGCTGACGGGAACGCACGACATGAGCCGCCTGACCATCAACCGCCGTACGATCATGCTGTCTGCTGCAACGGCGGGAGCCGGCCTCGCGCCAGCCTTCGGCACAGGCAGAGCCGTTGACCAGCCGGTCGTGCGTCCCCCAGGCAATGCCGGCGTCTATCAGTTCCGCATCGGCGACATTCACGCGACAGTACTCAGCGACGGGGTCATCGGAGGGCCGCCCCGGATTTATGCAGGCGATGCCCCTGAGGTCGAACTCCAGACGGCGCTGCGACGCGCCTTCCTGCCAACCGATCATCTGACCCTGAACCTCAACACGCTCCTGCTTGAAGCAGGCGGCAGGCGGGTTCTGCTGGAAGCAGGCGCCGGCGACACGATGGGACCGAATGCCGGCAGGGTCTTCGCCAATCTCGCGACGATCGGCCTGAGCGCCAACGATATCGACGCCATCGTCATCTCTCACACCCACCCGGACCATGTCGGCAACCTGCGAACGGCCGATGGTGGCAAGGCGTTTCCGCGTGCGCAGGTGTTCGCTCCGAAGGCGGACTGGGATTTCTTCGTGAGCGGCGACCCCGACCTGTCCTACATGCCCGTGCCGGAGGATTTTCGGCGCCGTTTCGGCGCGGCCATCAAGCGCAGTGTCGAGCCGGTCGCCAGGGAGATCGAGCTCTACGAGCCCGGCGGGGAGATCCTGCCCGGCCTGACAGCCATCGCGGCTGCGGGCCATACCCCCGGCATGGTCGCTTTCCTGGTCCATTCGGGCGACGAGCAGCTGCTGCTGACAACCGACCTCGCCTACCATCCGGTCGTCAACATTGATCGGCCATGGCGACCCGGCCCGGACCGCGATCAGGAGGCCGCGCGGCAGATCCGTCGGCGCATCTTCGACCGGGCAGCAGCCGAGCAGATGCTGGTCCTGGGCTTCCACTACCCGTTTCCGGGCCTCGGCCGCATGCTGAAGATCGACAACGGCTATGCTTGGGTGCCCGCCAATTGGCGTTTCTGACGGTCCCGCCACTGCCGGCGAGGCGCTGACGCCTAGCCACCTCGACAGCCGCAGCGAGCCAGGCTCGCACTCTCAAAAACCTCGTCCCGAAAGGACAGCCGCATGCCATTCGTCAACATCAAGACGCCCGAAGCCGCGCTGAGCCGGGCTCAGAAGGAGCAGATCGCCCATCGGGTGACGGACTTGCTGGTCGAGTATTTCTCGGAAGCCGCGAGGCCACACACCATGGTGCTGATCGAGGAGGTCGCCGATGGCGGCTATGCTCGTGCCGATCGGGTTTTCGTCATCCCGGAGGCGTATCGGGCCAAGCCTGACCAAACCGCTCAGCTTGATGCTCCGTAGCCACTCTCAAACATTCCCGCGTGCCTCCCGACCAGCGCAGGGCTGACTGGATCTGCGGCGGCCGCCCTTGCTCGCGAACCTCTGACAGGATCGTGAAAGACGGAACCTGAGAACTCTTCCAAAAAGGAGTCCGGCTCCATCATCCCGCCTTGCCACTCTGCTGCTTTGCGCAGCGGAGGCCGGGCGACCGGTGGACGATGACGATGGGAGAGCCCGGTTTGGGCAGGCACAGGACGAGATGGCGGCATGCGCGACGTCCCGCAGGGTTTGCCCTGACGGGCGTCGCGGCTTTTCTGCTTGCCGCCGCGCCTGGCGAGGCCGCCGGGGACCGGGCGCTGGGCGAATATCTCGCCGCCGAATGCACCGGCTGCCACCAGCTCTCCGGCCGCGGCAGCGGCGGCATCCCGCCGATCATCGGCTGGCCGGAGGAGCAGTTCGTTGCCGCGCTCGACGCCTATGGCCGCAAGCAGCGCGACAACCCAACGATGCAGACCATCGCCGCAAGGCTGAGCCGCGACGAGATGACTGCGCTCGCCGCCTATTTCGGCGCTCTGGTGGCGAAGCCGTGAACGCGTGGAGGACAGGCCGATGAAACCGACGCGACGCGATTGGATGGCAGGCACCAGTGCCGTGCTCGCGGCGGGAACGCTGGCTGCGCCCGCCGTCCTCGGACAGGCGAAACCGCGCGTCGTGGTCGTCGGCGGCGGGCCGGGGGGTGCGACGGCGGCCAAGTATCTCGCGAAGGACAGTGCCGGCGCGATTGCGGTGACGCTGGTCGAGGAGAACGAGACCTACCAGACCTGCTTCCACTCCAATCTCTTCATCGGCGGCTTCAAGCGCTATGAGGAGATCGTCCATCGCTACGACGCTCTCGCCTCGACCCATGGCATCGCGCTCGTCCGCAGCCGCGCCACGCAGATCGACCGCGACCGCAAGGAGGTCGTGCTGAGCGATGGCCGGCGCCTGCCCTACGACCGGCTCGTGCTCTCGCCCGGCATCGACCTGAACTATGATTCCGTGCCGGGCTGGTCGAAAGAGGCCGAGGAGGCCATGCCGCATGGCTGGAAACCCGGACGGCAGACGCAACTGATCCGCGAGAAGCTCGACGCGGTGCCCGATGGCGGCACGATCGTGATGATCGCCCCGCCCAATCCCTATCGCTGCCCGCCCGGCCCCTATGAGCGTGCCTCGATGTTCGCGCATGTGCTGCAGCAGAGCGGCCGCAACAAGGCCCGCATCGTCATCCTCGATCCCAAGGAAAGCTTCTCCAAGCAAGGCGTGTTCATGCCCGACTGGGAGAAGCGCTATAGCGCCATGATCGAATGGCTCGGCCCCAAGGTGCATGACGGCATCACATCAGTCGATCCGAAGACAGGCACCGTCGTCACCGGCTTCGAGACCTATGAAAACTGCGCCTTCGTCAACGTGATCCCGGCGCAGATGGCCGGTGCGATCGCGCGCGATGCGGGCCTCGCCCCGGCCGGGGGATACTGCGCCATCGACCCGGCGACGATGAAGTCGGTGGTGGATTCCAACATCGTCGTGCTCGGCGATGCCTGCAATGCCGGCGACATGCCGAAATCGGCCTTCTCCGCCAACAACCAGGCCAAGGTCGCGGCGATGATCCTGCGCGGGGAGCTCGTCGGCGCCCAGACCTTCCCGGCGCGCTATCTCAACACCTGCTGGAGCCTGGTCGACACCGACGACGCGATCAAGGTCGGCGGCCGCTACGAGCCGAAGGACGGCCGCATTGCCGCGGTCGAGACCTTCATCTCGCAGCCGGGCGAAAGCGCCGAGATTCGCAGGCAGATCCAGGCCGAGAACATCGCCTGGTACGACGCCATCTGCGCCGACATGTTCACCTGACGGGCGCAAAACCTCCTGACCGACGAAGGAAAGACCATGAAAGCAATACTTGCCAGCGCCTCGATCCTTGCCGCAGCCCTGCTGCTTGGAACCTCCGCCCATGCTCAGGACGTTGCCGCCGGCGAGCGGTCCTTCAACAAGTGCCGCGCCTGCCATCAGCTCGGCGAAACCGCGAAGAACACGATCGGCCCGATGCTGAACGGATTGTTCGGCCGCCAGTCCGGCTCGATCGAGGGTTACAGCTACTCGCCCGCCAACAAGGCGGCCGGCCTGACCTGGGACGACGCGGTCTTCGCCGACTACATCAAGGACCCGAAGGCCAAGATGCCCGGCACCAAGATGATCTTCGCCGGCATCAAGAACGAGCAGGAGGTCAAGGACCTCACCGCCTATCTCAAGCAGTTCGACAAGGACGGCAAGAAGCTCTGAGGACAGCAGGATACGCACCGTCATCCTGGGCGACCGAAGGTCGTCCCGGGATCCATCGTAGAGCGTTGAGCCCTCCGATGGATCCCGGAGCTGCACGGCTGCGCCGCTTGTCCAGGATGACGCGGTGTTTCCGAACCAAGACGGGCTTGAGTTAACGCCGGATTCCCGGCGTCTCCACCGGCAGCCCTCTCGCCCGCCCGGCGAGAAAAAGCTCGAGCGCGAGATATTCCGGCGAGCCGTAGTCGAACTGCGTCGCGCGGACGCCGAGCGAGCAGGCGCGCAAGCGTCGGTGCAGCGAGCCGACATCGTTCCATTCGAGCCGATAGGCGGGGTAGCCGGTGCCGGCGCTATGGCTGATCGTGTCGCCGCGCAGCTTCTGGCCGACGAGGCCGTCATGGCATTGCTGGCAGGACAGGTTGAGCTGGCCCTGCCTGCGCTCGAAGAAGGCCCTGCCCGCCTCGTAATAGGGTTTTGCCGCGCCATCGGTCTTCACATCCATCGGCAGCCCGCGTGAAAGCGAGCCGAGATAGGCCGTCATCGCCAGAAGCTCGGGACTTTCATAGCCGAAGGCCGGCTGTCCCTGCCGCTCGACGCGGCATTGCTCGATCCGGCCTTCGAGGTTGAGCAGCTTGCCGCTGGCTGCATCGACCTGCGGATAATGCGTCGCGGCGCCGCGCAGACTCTGCTGCGGCTCGGCATGGCAGGAGGCGCAGGCCTGCCCCTCCGGCGACGGCTTGCGGCTGAACAACTCGCGACCTTGCTCGACCCAGAAGAAGGCGGGATTGCGGGTCTCGTCGGCCTGCTGGCGACGCATCTCGGGGGAGAGGAATTCGGTACCGGACTTGATGTCGGCGAAGGCGGGGCTGGGCTGGAGGACGAAGCATGCCAGCGCAAGGGCAAACCCGATTGCTCCACAAACACGCGAGTCATCCCGGACGTAGCGAAGCGGAAATCCGGGATCCATTCCGGGACCTTTCCGGGTAGGCGTTCCGGCATAGATTCCGGGTCTCCCATTGGTCGCCCGGGATGACTCGCGCACGATTAGAACCGGAAGCTCCATCGGCCTCACGTCACGGTCAGCCTTGCAGTCCGAGTGTAGGTCGCGCCGCCGTCCTCGCGCCATTCGAAGACGATGTCGCCGGTCGCAACCGCCCGCGTCGTGAAGGAGACGAAGGGGTTGGCGGAGACCCCGGTGTGCATGTCGAGACGAAATATCGGCTCGCCGGCATAGGTCGCGGTCAGACGGTTGAGGATCATGCGCGGCACGGTGCCGCCCTTGCCGTCGGACTGGCCGCCGCGATCCATCGGGTGGCGGGTCAACACCTTGATCTCGACGATCTCGCCGGCGCGGGCCTGGGCCGGCAGGGTGATGCGGGCGTTGAAGCTCATCGGGCTCTCCTCAGCCGCCGTCGATGCAGGCGCTCAGCGTCACGACGATGTCGGCATCGGCCATGACGAAGCCGCCGCCGCTCAGCGCCGCGACCGCTGTCACCGTCTGCGACTGCGACAGCCGCAAGGTGGTCGCGACTTCGGCGCGGCCAGCGCGGGGGCCGAGATGGAACCGCGCCATGTCCGGAAACGGGTTCTTCTCGGCGATCAGATGGATCCAGCGGACATGATCGGCCTCGGTCATCGCGCTCTCGACGAGAATGCGGGTGTCGACCGAATTGCCGTTCTCGACCAAAGCGGGGATGTCGAGCGTGATGCGGCCGCGCTCCGGCAGTGCGCCCTCGGTGATGCGCGCGATCAGCTGCGCGCGCTCGGGCGAGATGTCGGTGGCCGCGCGCGCAGGCAAGGTCGCGACCAGCAGGCCTGCCGCTGCGCCGGCGAGGACGCTGCGGCGGTCAGGGCCGGCTTCAGAACGTCTTGAGCGAGGCGAGATAACTGACGACATCCTCGATCTCCTGGGCCGAGAGGGCCGGCTTGCCCCGATAGGTTGGGGCGACATCATGCAGGTTTTCCGTCCGGAAATAGGGCGGCATCACCGTTTGCGGGTTGAGCACGGAGGCATCGACCAGCCGTAAGCGGATCTGGCCCGCATCGAGACGAGCCCCGACGCCAGCGAGCGGCGGCCCGATCGTGCCCTGGAAGGGCTCGGAGGCGTCCGTGCCCTGATGGCAGATCAGGCAGTTGCCGCGCTCGCGATCGCGCACCAGCGCCGCGCCCCGCGCCGAGTTGCCGGCAAGCCCGCCGAGGGTACGCGGAATGGCGTCGCCAACGACCGTGTAGGATTCGAGCGCCGAGGCGCCGCCGGATGCCAGCACGGCCCCGGCGAGCGCCAGACGCAACATCACTCCGGCCGTCGCTCTCACGCCTTCTTGAGATCGGCGTTCTTGATCGGCAGGTTGCGGATGCGCTTGCCGGTCGCGGCGAAGATCGCGTTCAGCACGGCCGGCGCCGCGACCGCGATCGTCGGCTCGCCGACACCGCCCCAGAAGCCGCCCGACGGCACCAGGACCGTCTCGACCGCCGGCATCGCCTCCAGCCGCATCACCTCATAGGTGTCGAAATTCTCCTGCTCGACACGGCCGTCCTTGATGGTGATCTCGCCATAAAGCGAAGCCGACAGGCCGTAGACGAAGGAGCCCTCGACCTGGCGCGCGATCTGCGCCGGGTTGACCGCATGGCCGGGGTCGGTCGCGGCAACGATACGGTGAATCTTGAGCTTGCCGTCAGCGCTGACCGAGACCTCGGCGACGGCCGCGACATAGGAGCCGAACCCCATGGTCTGGCAGATGCCGCGGAAGACGCCGGCCGGCAGCGGCTTGCCCCATTCCGCCTTCTCGGCCGCGGCATTGAGCACGGCGAGATGCTTGGGATGGTTCTTCATCAGGGCACGGCGGAACTCCAGCGGGTCCTTGCCCGCGGCATGCGCCAGTTCGTCCATGAAGGATTCGAGATAGATCGCGTTCTGGTTCAGGTTGACCCCGCGCCAGAAGCCGGGCGGCACATGCGGATTGCGCATGGCGTGGTCGATCAGCAGGTTGGGCACCGAATAGCCGATCGAGGCTTCCGGTCCCGGCGGGTTGAGGCCCTGGAAGACCACCGGATCGCGCCCGTTCTGGATGTTCTGCGGGAAGATGCCCGCGACGATCGACTGGCCGGAGATGCGCATGTGCAGCCCGGTCAGGTTGCCATCCTTGTCGAGGGCGCCGGTCAGCTTGCACTGCGTCAGCGGGTGGAAGCGGCCATGCAGCATGTCCTCCTCGCGCGACCAGATCAGCTTGACCGGTGTGCCGGGGATCTGCTTGGCGATAACGACGACCTGGCGGACCCAGTCGTGCACCGCGCCGCGCCGGCCGAAGCCGCCGCCGAGGTCGATCTTGTAAGCCTCGCATTTGGCGATCGGCAGGCCCGACGCCTCGGCTGCGGCGGCAAGCGCCGCCTCGCCGTTCTGCGTCGGCGTCCAGACCTCGCATTTCTCCGGCGTGTAGAGCGCCGTCGCGTTCATCGTCTCCATGCAGGCATGGTTCTGGAACGGATAGGAGTAGACGGCCTCGATGGTGCGGGCAGCACCGGCGATCGCCGCCTTGACGTCGCCATTCTGGTTGCCGACGACGGCGTTCGGGGCGTCGAGCCCTTCCTTAAGCCAGGCTGCCAGGCTTTCGCTGGACACCTTGGCATGCTCGCCCTCGTCCCAGACGATCGGCAGCGCATCGAGCGCCGTCTTGGCCTGCCACCAGGTGTCGGCGACGACGGTGACGGCGCTGTCACCGACCGGCAGCACATGCTTGACGCCCGGCATGGCCTTGATCGCGGCGGCGTCGAAGCTCTTCACCTTGCCACCGAAGACCGGACAGTCCTTGATCGCGGCGTTGAGCATGCCCGGCATCTTCAGGTCCATGCCGTAAATCTTGCTGCCGTTGGTCTTGTCGGCCGTGTCCAGGCGCGGCAGCGGCTTGCCGGCAATGATCCAGTCCTTCGGATCCTTGAGCGGGACATCCTTGGGCGCCTCGATCTTGGCGGCGGCGGCCGCGACCTGGCCGTAGCGCAGCGAGCGGCCCGAGGCCTTGTGCGTGATCACGCTCTTGTCGGCCGCGCATTCGGCGGCAGGCACCTTCCATTCATTCGCAGCCGCCTGAATCAGCATCATCCGCGCCGCCGCGCCGCCCTTGCGGACATACTCATGCGACTCGCGGATGCCGCGGCTGCCGCCGGTCGAGAAATTGCCCCAGACGCGGTTGCGCGCGACGCTCTGGCCCGGCGTCGGATATTCGGTCGTGACCTTGGTCCAGTCGCAGTTCAACTCCTCGGCGACGAGCTGGGCGAGGCCGGTCAGCGTGCCCTGCCCCATCTCGGAGCGGGCGATGCGGATCACCACCTTGTCGTCGGGATGGACCACGACCCAGGCGTTGATCTCGGGGACGGCGCCTTGCGCCTGGGCCTGGGCTTCGCTGCCGAAGGGGATCGTGAAGCCGAAGCTGAAGGCGCCGGCCGCGGCGGCCGAGCCTGCGAGCAGGCCGCGACGGGAGAGGCGGACGGAGGTCTTTTCGGTCGAGACGGTCATGATCGTTCTCCCTTCAACCGCGACCAAGGGTGCCGCCGGCGACGACGTCGAGGATCGCGGTCTTGACCCGCGCATAGGTGCCGCAACGGCAGATATTGGTGATCTCGGCGGCGATGTCGGCTTCGGTCGCCTTGGGGTTGGCCTGCAGCAGCGCGGCCGTGGCCATGATCATGCCGCTCTGGCAGAAGCCGCATTGCGGCACGTCGTGCTTGATCCAGGCCTGCTGGACCGGATGCTTGCCGTCAGGGGAAAGCCCCTCGATGGTGACGATCTTCTGCTCCGCCGTCACCGCATCGAGCGGCAGCGAGCAGGAGCGCGTTGCGACGCCGTCGATATGGACGGTACAGGCGCCGCATTGCGCGACGCCACAGCCATATTTCGTGCCGGTCAGGCCGATCTGTTCCCGGATGACCCAAAGCAGCGGCGTATCGCCGGCCGCTTCGACATCGAGCATCTTGCCGTTCACATTGAGCTTCGCCACCGTAAACCTCCCGGTTTCGATCAAGAAGGACAGCGAGAAAGCCAACGCGCCTCGCCGGAACCCCGGCCCGCTTGCGCAGCGTGCCGGTGGAATTTCATTGGAAGCAATTGAAACTCAGATGCGCCGAGGAGCCAACGGGCATCAGGAGCCGATCACGCTGCGTGATTGGCCGCGAGACCGATCATTTTCCCCGCTGGAACGGCCCGCAGCAGCCATTTTGGCTGGTTGATCAACCCATTCGCATTCCGATCGCTCCGGATGGGAACACCCACGACGCAGGGCGGACTCACAGCAACGTGATGGGTGGTGCACCAACGGCGGCGGCGTCCGCTTTCCTCGTCGTCCCGGCGCGCCCAAACGGCACGTCACAAGACGGTCATGGAGCGGCTTGTATGGCATTGCTCATGGCATCCTCTCCGGCTCACCATCAGGGCGGCCTCCTGCCGCGCATGCTCGCGCCCGAGGCTCACGCGAGCGCCGCGCCGCTGCTTGCCTTGCGGGATTTCACCGTCGCCTTCCGGGGCGAGAGCGGCCCCGTGCCGGTCGTGCGCGGCGTCGATTTGACGCTCGCTCGCGGCGAGGCCCTCGGCATTGTCGGCGAATCCGGCTGCGGCAAGAGCGTGACCTGGCTCGCGGCGCTGCGCCTGCTCGGCCGGGGCGCCGTGACCTCCGGGGAAGTGCTTCTGTCGGGGCAGGACATCACCCGGCTATCCGAGCGCGAGCTTGCCGGCATCCGCGGCGGCCGCATCGGCCTGATCTTCCAGGATCCGACCTCGTCGCTCAATCCGGTGCAGCGGATCGGGACGCAGCTCGGCGAGGTGCTGCGCCTGCATCGTGGCTTGCGGGGCAAGGCTGCGCGCACTGAAGCACTGCGCCTGCTCGACCGCGTCGGTATCGCCGATGCCGCCCGCCGGCTGGGACAATATCCGCATGAATTCTCCGGCGGCATGAACCAACGCGTCATGATCGCGCTGGCGCTCGCCGGCGAACCCGATGTGCTCGTCGCCGACGAGCCGACCACGGCACTCGACGCGACGATCCAGGCGCAGATCCTCGACCTGATCCGCGACATCCGCCGCGAGACCGGCATGGGGCTGGTGCTGATCTCGCACGACATCGGCGTCGTCGCCGATCTCTGCGACCGCGTCGCGGTGATGTATGCCGGCCGCATCGTCGAGACCGCCGCGACGCAGGATCTGCTGACGCGGCCGCGCCATCCCTATACGCGCGGCCTGCTCGCGGCCCTGCCCACGCTCGACGGTCCCCGCGTTAGACTGACGCCGATCCCCGGCACCGTGCCTTCCCCCGATGCGATGCCGCCCGGCTGCGCCTTCGCGCCGCGCTGCCCAATCGCGATCGAGACCTGCAGCGCCAAGATTCCGGCGCTCGTACTCGCGGCGCAGGACCAGCGGGCCGCCTGCCTGCGGCTCGGCGAGACGGTCACGCCGCCCGATCTGCCATTGGCCGCCCTTGCCGCGAACGCGCTCGCGGAGGCCAGCGCATGAACCCCCTGCTCAGCGTCGATGATCTCGCACGGCAATATCCGGTCGCGATGTCGGGCGGCCAGCGCCGGCTGCTGCATGCGGTGGACGGGGTCAGCTTCACGCTCGCGGCCGGCCGCACGCTCGGCATCGTCGGCGAATCCGGCTGCGGCAAGTCGACCGCCGCCAAGCTCGTGCTCGGCCTGCTGCCGGCGACGCGCGGACAGATCGCCTTCGAGGGCAAGCCTGTGACCGCGACGCGCGACCGGGCCTGGCGGGCCATGCGGCGCCGCATGCAGATGGTGCATCAGGACCCGCTGGCGGCGCTCGACCGGCGGCTTCCCGTCGGCGAGCAGGTGGTCGAGCCGCTGACGATCCATGGGCTGGAGGCCGGCCAGGACGCCCGCCAGCAGAAGGCGCTCGCCTTGTTCGAGGCCGTAGGCCTGCGGCCCGACCTGTTCCAGCGCTATCCGCATGAGCTCTCGGGCGGCCAGCGCCAGCGCGTCGTGCTGGCGCGCGCGCTGGTGCTCGGGCCAAGCCTGCTCGTCTGCGACGAGCCGATCTCGGCGCTCGACGTCTCGGTCGCGGCGCAAGTGATCAATCTGCTGCAGGATCTGCAGGCGCGCTTCGGCATGGCCTATCTCTTCATCAGCCACGATCTCAAGGTGGTACGGCAGATCGCCGACGAGGTCGCGGTGATGTATCTCGGCCGCATCGTCGAGCAGGGCCCGCCCGAGGCGCTGTTCCATGCCCCGGCCCATCCCTACACGGAGGCGTTGGTCTCGGCCGTGCCAACGCCGTTGCGCGGCACGCGCGAGCGCATCATCCTGCAGGGCGATCCGCCCAACCCCGTAGAGCGACCCGGCGGCTGCGCTTTCCATCCGCGCTGCCCGCGCGCCATCGCACACTGCCGGGAGGAGACGCCGGCCCTGCGGCGCGTGGCCGATGGCCGGCTCGCCGCCTGCCATCTCGTGCCCTCCGTCGCCGCTTCCGTCCCGGTCGCGGCCTGATTCAATCCTTCGCTATCGGAAGAGCCTGCCATGAGCCGCGACGACCAGACTTCAGCCGACCGCGTCATCGTCGCGGTATTCGACGGGCTGCGGCCCGATCTGGTGACGCCCGAGCTGACGCCCAACATCCTGCGGCTGGCTGCGCGCGGCACTTGGTTCCGGGAAGCGCGCAGCGTCTTCCCGTCCGTGACGCGCGTCGCGACGACCTCGATCGCGACCGGGGCGCCGCCCAGCGTGCATGGCATCGTCGGCAACGCCTTCTACCACCGTGCCGCCATGGCCGACCGCTTCTTCGACACCAGCGACCCCGGCCACATCCGCCAGGCGGAAACCCATCACGACGGGCGGCTCGTCGCGGTCGAGACGCTGGGCGACGTGCTTGCCAAGGCGGGCAAGCGGCTCGCCGTCGTGCATACCGGTTCCGCCGGCTCGGCGCATTTCATCAGCCCGCGCGCCCGCGCCAATGGCCACTGGACCTTCTCGATGCACGGCGCCGGGGCAACGCAGACGCCGGAGGCTGTGGAGACGGCGCTGGCCCTGATCGGCCCGCTGCCGGGGCGCGAACTGCCGCGCGTCGCCGAGGTGGCCTATGGCGGCCGGCTGATGACCGAGCACGTGCTGCCGGTGCTCGCTCCGGACGTGGCGCTGATCTGGTTCAACGAGCCCGACACGACCTTCCACTACAAGGGGCTCGGCTCCCCCGAGGCGACGGCCGGGCTGCAGGCGGCGGACCGCGCCTTCGGAGCGATCCTCGACTGGGTGGAAGTCCAGCCCGATGCCGACCGCATCGCGGTGATCGCGGCCTCCGACCATGGCCAGATCTCGACGGGCTCAATCGAGCCCCTGTTCGAGGCGGCGCGGCAAGGCGGATTCGATGTCGGGACCAGCAAGGCGATCGGCGACACGGCTTTCGTCGCGACCGGCGGCATCAGCGGCGAAATCCGCCTGCATCGAGGCGATGAGGCGGATATCGCGCGCATCGCGACCTGGCTGATGGAGCAGCCTTCGATCGGCCATGTCTTCTCGCGCGGCGGCAACGGCGTCGAGGGCGGGGTCGCCGGCACCTTGTCGCTTGGCCTGATGGGCAACGGCCATGCCGAGCGCCAGCCCGATTTGATGTTCATCCTCAAATCCTCGCTCGCCGCCGACCCCTACGGCCTGCCGGGGCTGGGCGCGATGACGCCGGGCGACGTGCCGCTTGGCGGCGGCATGCATGGCGGCATCAACCGCCACGAGCTCAACACCGTGCTGATCGTCGCCGATGGCGCGGGCAGCGCCGGGGCAAGCGTCTCGCAGGAGCCGGCCGGGATCATCGACATCACGCCGACGGTGCTCGGGCTTCTCGGGCTGGCGCCGGCTGCGAGCATGGTCGGCCGCGATCTCGGCCGCCCGGCCCGCGAGGAGCCACGCATCAGCCGGCACTCGGCCGGGGCCGGCAACTTCACCCAGCACGTCGACATGGTCGAGCAGGACGGGCGCCGGTTCATCCTGGGTGGCGGGCAGTGAGGGATTTTCCTCCTCCGCGAGGGGAGAAGGTGGCTCGGCGAAGCCGAGACGGATGAGGGGTCGCGCTGCGCTCGCCGCTTTTTGCCCACTGTAAAACCGATAAAGGTCGGCCCGACCCCTCATCCGGCGCTTCGCGCCACCTTCTCCCGCAAGGGGAGAAGGGAAGAGGGCGTCGGCGCGTCCCGTGAATCTTATCCCCGCCCGCTCAACCCAACCCTATCCTGCCCCCGCTCCGCCCGACCAAGGGGGCTGTCGCGAGGCGTCGTGCGGCCGGGTGGAGTGCGGTGTTCATGGAAGGGAGCTGTCGCGCGCTTTCGACCATGGAGGTGCCGTCGATCGTCAGGGCCGAAACTGGGCAGGCTCGAGCCCGTGCCGGGACGTAGGGACGACGAGGGACCCCCAGACAACCGCGTGCGGGACGAGGCGGCGGCTTTTGGCGCTGCTTCGACACGACATTCGACATCGGCACGCAGCCGTCGACTGCGGCGCCGCCTCGTCCCGCGCATCCCCTTGGATACGCATTCGCAGAACCCGAAACCCCGCGGCGCTCAGCCGGCCGGGGGTTTCGGTGCGGATTTACGGGAGCGACCCATCCGTCATGGTCGGGCTTGTCCCGACCATCCACGTCTTCCGCCGTCGAGCGCTGTGACCAAGACGTGGATGCTCGCCACGAGGGCGAGCATGACGGGGCGGGTTTTGCGCCGCCTCAACTCTTGGCGTCTCAGCTCTTCGCGAAGCTCAGATTATCCGGGCGCAAATCCATGAAATAGAAGGTCGTCGGGCGCCAGCCGATCGCCTTGCGGATCGCATAGGCCTCGCTCGGCTGGTAGAGGATCGTGGTCGGCACCTCGTCCTCGATGATGTCGAGCATCTGGGTGAACAGCGCCTTGCGCTTCACAGGGTCGGTCTCGGCTTCCAGCGCGGTGCCCGCCGCGTTGAAGGCAGAGGTCGAGGTCCAGAACTTCGAGACCTGCGCCTCGCCGGCCGGGCCCCATGCAACCCACATCGCGCCTAGCGGATCGGGCAGGCGCGTCGAGTTCGACCAGTTGAAGATCTGCACGCCGGGCCCGCGCATCTGGGCGGAGTTCTCGACCACCTGCAGCGAGGCGTTGATGCCGACGGCCTTCCACTGCTCGACCAGGACCTGCGCCGCCTCGAGCGCATTGGTGTAGTAGTTGGCCATGGTGCGGTAGACGATCGGCTCGCCCTTGTAGCCGGCTTCCTTGAGCAGCGCCTTCGCGCGGGCCTGGTCGAAGGGCAGCTTGCGACCCTCCACGAACATCTGGCCATATTCGGGGAAATTATGGCTTGGCGGCACCTGCGCGGTGCCCTGCCAGAGCGCGTCGACGAGTTGCTGGCGGTTGATCGAGCAGGCGAGCGCCTGGCGCACGCGCTTGTCGGCCAGCACCTTGTCCTGCTCGTTGAAGGCCAGCACATGGACGTTCGCCAGCACCACCGAGCGCACGTCGATGTCCTTGTAGGCGCCGACGACGCTCATCTGGTCGGGCGGGATGTTGGTGATCAGGTCGTAATCGCCGGCGACCAGCCCCGCGACGCGCGCCGCGAGTTCCGGCACACGCTTGAAGGTGACGCGCCTGGCGGTGGGCTTGCCCATGAAGTAGTCGTCGAAGGCCTCCAGCATGGTCGCCTCGGCGGCGGAATGGGAGACGACGCGGTAGGGACCGGTCGCGACGGGCTTGCGCGAATAGGCCTCGAAGCCCATCGCCTCATAGGCGCGCTTGTTGACGATCCAGGCGCACCAGGAAGCCAGGCGCTGCTCAAGCAGAACGTCGGCGACCTTGGTCCGGAAGCGGACGCTGTAGCGGTCGATCGGCTCGACTGAGGCGAGGATGCCGAAATAGGGCTTGCCGCCGGGGATCTGCGCCTTGTCGCCCCAGAGGCGGCCGTCGCGGAAGGTGTAGGCGACGTCCTCGGAGGTCAGCTCGTCGCCATTGTGGAACTTGACGCCCTGGCGCAGCGTAACGACGAGTTCCTGCGGCGAGACGCGCTCCCATTTCGTCGCCAGATGGGGTTTCAGCTCCGAGCCGCCGCCATCGGCGCTGCCGAGAAAATCGCGCCGGATCAGCGTGTCGAAGATCGAATAGGTGACGCGGGTGCCGACATTGGAGAGCTCGCGGGCCGGCTCCAGCGTGGCCGGCAGATCGGCGACCGCGACGGTGAAGTTGGGGCGGTTCTCGGCGGCAAGGGCCAGCGGAGCGCTCAGCAGGACCGGGGCGACGGCGGCGCTCTCCAGGAAGCGGCGGCGGGAAATGGTGAGCATAGCGATCCTCGAAAACGGCGTCGAGCGGCGCCGGCCTGTGGCCGAAACCGCAATTCCCGCTGGATTGCCTCAGCTTGACGACAGCGCCGTGACAGATCGCGCCGCCAGGAGCAGGCTGGGATCGTCGAGCATCACCGCATCGGGCTGCAGCGCCAGAACCTGCGCGACGCCCTCCACGTCGATCCGCCCGACTGGAAAGGGCGGGTAGCCCGGCTCTGCCACCGAGCGCGGCTGGCCGACCATGATCGCAACCTGCAGGCCGGTTGCGCGTGTGGCGGCGATCCGGTCGGGCGTCGCCGCGCCCTGCCAGAGCCGGAACCAGTCGGCACCGGCGGCGCGCGCTGCCTCGGCGGAATCGGGGTCGGGCACGAGAGCGAGAATGGCGATGTCCGCATTCAGGGCGCGCGCGACCGCGATCAGCCCTATCTCGCGCAGGCCGAGCAGGCTGCGCCGCATCGCGCCGCCGGCCTCGAAGGCGGCAAGCAGACGCGGCAGGATGGCCGGGTCGGTCAACTTGACGTCGAGCAGCAGACCGAGCGGCGCCGAGGCGGCGATCGCCTCGTCGAGCGTCATCATCGCCGGCAGGAGGCTTCGCAGGGTGACAAGGTCGGTATCGGCAACGAGGCGCGGGTCACCGGCGATGCGGGCGAGATCGGCATCATGCAGGCAGACCAGCGCGCCGTCCGCGCTCAGGCGCAGATCGGTCTCGACGATGTCCGCCCCGATGGCAGCCGCCGCACGGAAGGCTTCCGCCGTGTTCTCGGGTGCCAGCAGCGCGCCGCCGCGATGGGCGATGGCGAACGGCCTGGCGCCGGTCGGGCTCAGCGGATCGAATGCCATGGCGTCAGCTCCGCTCGCTGGTCGGGTCGAAGCGGTCGCGCAGCCAGTCACCGAACAGGCTCATCGACAGCGTCGTCAGGAAGATCGCCAGGCCGGGAAAGACGGCGATCCACCAGGCGTTGAGCAGGTAGCGCCGCCCCTCGCCGAGCATCAGGCCGAGTGAGGTGCCGGGCGGCTGCACGCCGAGGCCGAGGAAGGAGAGCGAGGTTTCCAGCAGGATGGTGCCGGGAAAGTTCAGCGTCGCCTGCACCACCAGCGCGGCCACGATATTGGGCAGGAGATGGCGGAAGATGACGCGCGATGCCGGCGCGCCAAGGGCCTCGACCGCGTTGATGTAGTCGCTTTCCTGCTCGGAGACGACGAGCCCGCGCGCCAGCCTTGTATAGCGGTCCCAGCCGTCGATGCTGACGAGAATGATGAAGAGCACGATGTTGTTGCCGAAGAAGGCCAGCATGGTCAGCGCCAGGAACAGGGCGGGAATCGCCGCCTGCGCATCGACCGTCATCATAATGGCCTGATCGACCATGCCGCGGCAGCGCGCCGCGATGAAGCCGAGCAGCGTGCCGAAGACGGCGCCGATCAGCGTGCCCATCACCGCGATCAGGATCGAGGTCCGGATCGCGAAAATCAGCCGGCTGAGGATGTCACGGCCGAACTGGTCGGTGCCGAGCCAATAGGTCGTGCCGCGGCTCTCGAACAGCGGCGGCTTCAGCCGGGCTGCGAGGTTCTGCGTGGTGTAGTGGATCGGGGCGAGCCAGTCGGCGAGCAGCGCGACGAGCACGACGAAGATGAGGAAGCCGGCCGAGAGCTTGACCACGGGCGACATCGCCCGGCCACGGCTGCGGGCTTGGGGAGCCGGCACGGTGAGCGCGTCGAGGCTCGCCATCACGCCGGCTTTCCCGAGGCGCGCGCGAAACCGCCCAGGCGGGGGTCGATCAGGATGTGCAGCATGTCGACCAAGAGGTTGGCGCAGACCATGATGACGGTGATCGTCAGGATCACCGCCTGGACGACGGCGAGATCGCGCGTCGAGACCGAATCGACCAACAGCCGCCCGACGCCCGGCCAAGCGAAGATCGTCTCGACCACAGCGCTGCCGGCGAGGATGCCGCCGATCTCGATGCCGAGGAACATCAGCAGCGGCACCGAGGCATTGGGCAAAGCATGGCGCAGGATGATGCCGAGGGGCAGCACGCCCCGGCCGCGCGCGGCGCGGATGAAGGGCTTGCCCAGCACCTCCAGCGTCGAGGTGCGTGCAAAGCGCGCCAGCCGCCCCGCGAGAGGCAGGCCGAGCGTCACCGTCGGTAGGATGAGGTGCCACGGTGTCTCGGAGCCGGCCGAGGGCAGCACGCGCAGCTGCAGCGCGAAGAGCAGGATCAGCAGGATGCCGAGGAAGAAGATCGGGATCGCGTAGCCGAAGACCGCCGAGGCCATGGCGAGCCGGTCGATCGCGCTGTTGTGGCGCAAGGCCGCCAGCACGCCGAGCGGCATGCCGATCAGCAGCGCCAGCATCAGCGCCGATCCGCCAAGCAGGAAGGTCTTGGGCAGCGCCTCGCGGACCGCCTCGAAGGCCGGCCGGTCATCGCCGAAGGACAGCCCGAAATCGCCGCGCGCCACGCTGGCGAGATAGCGCCAATATTGCTCGATGAGGGGCCGGCCGAGCCCCCAGAGCTCGCGGTAATAGGCGCGCACATCCGGCGGCGTGTCGATCGGGAGCATGATGTCGGCCGGGTCACCCGCCATGCGCAGTGCGATGAAGACGGCCGAGACGCAGATCAGCACGGTCACGAGGGCGCGCGCGAAGCGTAATGCCAGGAACTGGAACATCGACCGGTGGAACCCGCTGCCGTGAGAGGCCCGCTTTTGCGGACGGATTCATGACAGGTTGATGACCGCTAGCGCTTGACGATCTGGGCCGCGCCGGCGGCGGCTCCGACCGGAGCGCCAGGCTTGCTCCAGGCCGATGGCGCTTCGTGGGGAACATGGACCTCGCTCGTCGCGACGCCGCTCCAGAGCGATTGCAACTGCGCGACGACATGCCGGCCGAAGCTCTCATAGGGGATGCGGATCGAGGTCAGCCAAGGCGCGATCCAGGCGTTGATCGCGTTGCCGTCGACGCCGACGAGCCGGCAGCGCTGCGGGATCGGCACGCCATGCTCGACGGCCAGGCGATAGGCGCCATAGGCGATCATGTCGCTGACGCAGAGCGCGCCGCGCGGCCAGCCGCCGTCACGCACCAGCATGCCGGCGGCGGCATAGCCGATCTCGATATGCGACAGGCCGGGGCCGATCGCCCGCCGGATCGCGTCCTCCGGTACGCCGCGCGCCACCAGCCGTTCGATGAAGCCGGCCGCGCGCTCCGAGGTGCTGGATGCGTTCTGCTGGGCCATCAGCACGGCGGGCCGATCGATGCCGCAGCCGAGCAGGAAATCGGCGACATCGGCACCGGCCCTGCGATTGTCGATGCCGACATAGGCGCCGCCGCCGAGCGGATTGCGCCTGGCGACGAAGACGGTCGGATCGCCACGCTTGAGCGTCTCCTCCAACCCCTTGCTGCCGACCGCGCTGACCATGACATAGCCGGCTACGAGCTGGTCGCGCATCGCCCGCAGATAATCGTCCTGGAGTTCGGCGCGGTCATGGGTGTCGCAGAGGATCATGACGAAGCCGGCGTCGCGCAGCGCCGATTCGACGGAGACCGCAATCGCCGCCATGGCGGGGTTGTCGAGATTGGGCGCCAGCATCGCCACGACGCGGCTGGCGCGATGGCGCAAGGCCCGGCCGACGGAGTTGGGCCGGTAGCTCAGCCGGGCGATCGCCTCCTCGACGCGCGCGATCGTTTCGGCCGAGGCGCGCCCGGTCTTGCCGTTGACGATGCGCGAGACGGTCGCGACCGAGACGCCGGCATCGCGGGCAACGGTCGCCAGCGACGCGGCGTGCTTGCGCGCTCCGTTCTGTGGCGGTCTTGCCTGCAGCGGTCTTGCCTGTAGCGGTTTTGCCGGCTTGCCCGTCATCGCCTCTTCGATTCCCCACGGCCGCTATGCGGCCCGCCGGCGCGAAGCCGGATACCGCAGCAATGTAACCCAATTCCCCCGTTGACAAGCAAGGCAAACGTTTGCCTTAGTGTCCGTCAAGGCGTCCATGAACGCCGGGCAACAATTCAGGGATGAACGCAGATGCAGAGGAAACACTGGATTTCCGCGCTCGCGCTATCGGCCGGCCTTGTCGCCGGGGGTATCGCCCAGGCACAGACGACGGTCCGCATCGCCTGGTATTCCGACGGAAACGAGGGCGAGGTCGTCTCCGACCTGCTGAAGCGCTTCGAGGCGCAGAACAAGGACATCAAGGTCGTGCTCGACCAGGTGCCCTACAAGGCGATCAATGAGGCCCTGCCGGTGCAACTCGCCTCCGGCCAGGGCCCCGACATCGCCCGGGTCGTCGATATCGGTGGCGTCGCGCGTTATGCGCTCGACCTGCGACCCTATCTCAAGGACGCCGGCTACTGGGACAAGAATTTCGGCCCCTTCCTCGAATGGATGCGGCCGCAGGGCGACACCAACTCGATCCCCGGCTTCATGACGCAGCTCACCGTCACCGGCCCGCTGGTCAACAAGACGCTGTTCGAGCAGGCCGGCATCGCGCTGCCGGGCGCAAAGGCAACCTGGGACGATTGGGCCAAGGCCGTGAAGGCGGTCGCCACCAAGGTGCAGGCCCCCTTCCCGCTGGCGATGGACCGCTCCGGCCACCGGTTCTTTGGCCTCGCCATCTCGGAAGGCGCCAAGGTCTTCGATGCCAAGGGCGAGCCCGCGGTGATCGATGACGGCTTCAAGCGCGGGGCGCAGCTCGTCTTCGACTGGCACAAATCAGGCGTGATGGCCAAGGAGCTCTGGGGCTCGGTCTCGGGCGCGGCCTATCGCGGCGCCAATGACGAGTTCAAGAACGCCCAGGTCGTGATGTACGTTTCCGGCTCCTGGCAGATCGCGCAGTTCGACAAGACCGTCGGCAACGCGTTCGACTGGGTCGCGGTGCCCTCGCCCTGCGGCGCGGCCTCCTGCACCGGCATGCCGGGCGGCGCCGGCCTCATCGCGATCAAGGCGACGAAGAACCCCGAGGCCGTCGCCAAGGTGATGGAGTATCTGGCGAGCGAGCCGGTGCTGAGCGAGTTCTATGCGCGCTCGCTGTTCGTGCCGGGCCATCTCGGCATCGCCGCCAAGGGGCTCGACTACAAGGATGCCAGCCCCCAGGCCAAGGCCGCCCTCAAGGTCTTCTCGGACCAGGTCGCGAGCCTCTCGCCCGTCGCCTACAAGCTGCAGGGCTTTGTCAGCAACCGCATCATTTTCAATGCGGTGATCAGCCGGGTCGGCCAGGCGATCTCGGGCGAGACCACACTGGACGAGGCTTATAAGCGGATCGCCTCGGACGTCGAGCAGCAGATCGCCGAGCGCAACAAGAAGTAGCGCCGTGACCGGTCCCACGCCAACAGCCCCGCGCCGCGATGGCGCGGGCGCCAGCGACCTCATCGCCGCGCCGCTCGCCTTGCTGTCGCGGCTGATCGACTGGCCGATGCGTGCGATCCAGCGTGTGATCGGCGAGCGGCGGATGGCCTATGTCTTCCTGCTGCCGAACCTCGCCTTCTTCGGCCTGTTCGTCTTCGTGCCGCTGATCATTAACGTGGTGTTCTCGGTGACGGGCGGGGCGGCGCTGTTTCCGTCGCAGCGGCCCTATGTCGGGGCCGGTCAGTATGCCTATCTGTTCGATTGCGGCTCCTTCCTCGATCCGAACTCCTGCCGCGAGGACCATTTCTGGCGCGGCGTCTCCAACACCGCCCGCTTCACGCTCTTCCAGGTGACGGCGATGGTGCTGTTCTCGCTGGTGACGGCGGTGGTGCTGAACATGCGGATCCGTGCGCGTGGCTTCTTCCGCGCGGTCTATTTCTTCCCGGTGCTGCTCTCTCCCGTCGTGGTGGCGCTGACCTGGAAATGGATCCTGCAGCGCGACGGCCTGCTCAATGCCGGGATCACCTCGCTCGGCGGCGAACGCATCCTGTTCCTGGTCGATCCGAGCTGGGCGATGTTCTGGATCGTCTTCGTTTCGATCTGGGCCCATATGGGCTTCTACACGCTGATCCTGCTGGCCGGCCTGCAGGCTATCCCCGCCGACCTCTACGAGGCGGCCGAGATGGATGCGACGCCGCGCTGGCGCACCTTCTGGCGCATCACGCTGCCGCTGCTCTGGCCCAACATGATCGTCGTGATCGTGCTGGCGCTGATCAAGGGCGTACAGACCTTCGACGAGGTCTTCGTGCTGACCGGCGGCGGGCCCGGCACCGCGACGCTGATGGTCGTCCATTACATCTACGAGACCGCGTTCTCGAACCAGGTTCAGAATTTTGGGCTGGCGGCGGCGGCCTCCGTGGTGCTCGGCGTCGTGCTCTTCGCGCTGACGCTGGCGCAGCTGGCGGCCAGCAGCCGGAAGGGTTCGGCATGAGCCTCGTGACCAAGCTCGCCACCGCCCGCCGCACCCCCGGCCGCTGGCATTGGACCGATATCGCGGCCTATGCCTATCTCGCGCTCGGGGTCGTCCTGATGTTCGGGCCGGTGCTCTGGCTGGCGATGTCGTCCTTCAAGACGCAGGCCGGGCTGCTCGAATTCCCGCCCTCGCTGCTGCCGATGTCGCAGAAGGAGGTCGTGGTAACGGGCCATCCGCAACCGCTGCCGCTGTTTACGGTGACGATGCCGGACGGATCGACGCGCGTGCTGGCGCAGGTCCGTCGCATCGGCATCCAGGCGCAGATGGTCGATCCGGCCAATCCGGCCGAGACTTTCCGCGTGGCGATCGACAAGCGCGTGCCGGTTCGCGAATTCAAGCTCGCCACCGAGAACTACACCGAGCCGCTGGAGCGCTTCGCCTTCACGCGTTTCCTGTGGAACTCGGTCTTCGTCACGGTGGTGGCAACGATCATCACGCTGATCATCAACTCGATGGCCGCCTATGCGCTGTCGATCTACGAGTTCCGCGGGAAGAATACGGTGATGCTGATGGTGATCGGCACGCTGATGATCCCGATCACCATCATCCTGGTGCCGGTCTATCTGGTCGTCACGGAACTCGGGCTGGTGAACTCGCTCTGGGCGGTTATCCTGCCGGGTGCGGCGACGCCGACAGGCGTCTTCCTGCTCAGGCAATACATGCTGACGCTTCCCCGCGACCTGATCGAGGCGGCGCGCATGGACAAGGCCTCGGAGTGGCAGATCTACTGGCGCATCGTCATGCCGCTGGCGATGCCGGCGCTGGCCGTGCTGGCGATCTTCTCGGTGATGTGGCGCTGGAACGAGTTCCTCTGGCCGCTCGCGGTGCTGACCAAGACCGAATCCTACACGCTGCAGATCGGCCTCAACGCCTTCCAGGGCGAGCTCCAGACACAGTGGCACTATCTGCTCGCCATGACGGTGGTGACGCTGTTGCCGGTCGCGCTGGTCTTCGTCTTCCTGCAGCGCTTCATCACCACAGGCATCGCCAATACGGGCATGAAATGAGAGACCGCATGCGTCGAACAGGTGCCCTATGGCTCAGCTAGAACTTTCCGGCGTCCGCAAATCCTTCGGCGCGACGCATGTCCTTCATGGCATCGACCTTGCCGTCGCGGATGGCGAATTCATCGTCTTCGTCGGCCCGTCGGGCTGCGGCAAGTCCACCCTGCTGCGCGTCATCGCCGGGCTGGAAGAGGTGACGGGCGGGTCGATCGCGATCGATGGCAGCGACGTCACCGGCCTGCCGGCCTCCGAGCGCGGGCTCGCCATGGTGTTCCAGTCCTATGCGCTCTACCCGCATATGAGCGTCTACAAGAACATGGCCTTCGCGCTGGAGAACATGGGCTTCAAGCGCGACGACATCGACCAGCGCGTGCGGCGCGCAGCCGGGATGCTGCGCCTGACCGACTATCTCGAGCGCAAGCCCAAGGCGCTCTCCGGCGGCCAGCGCCAGCGCGTCGCGATCGGCCGCGCCATCGTGCGCGACCCGAAGATCTTCCTGTTCGACGAGCCGCTCTCCAATCTCGACGCGGAGCTGCGCGTCGCGACCCGCAAGGAGCTTGCCGGCCTGCATGCCGAACTCGGCGGCACGATGATCTACGTCACCCACGACCAGGTCGAGGCGATGACGCTGGCCGACCGCATCGTCGTGCTGCAGGCGGGCAGGATCGAGCAGATCGGCACGCCGCTCGACCTCTACAACCGCCCGGACAACCTCTTCGTCGCAGGCTTCATCGGCTCGCCGCGGATGAACCTGCTGCCCGGCACGGTCGCGCGGCCAGGCATCGTGAGGCTCGGCGAAGGCGGCCATGAGATCGCCTGCGAAACCGGCGCTTTGACCGCCGGCGCGACTGTGACCCTTGGCGTCCGGCCGGAGCATCTCGCGCTGTCCGAAACCACCGGCCTGCCGCTGGCGGTCGAGCTGGTCGAGCGGCTCGGCGGCGAAAGCTATCTCTACGGCTCGTCGCCCGGCCTGCCGCAGATCACGCTCAAGCTCGACGGCCAGAGCGGACATCAGCGCGGCGATACCGTCTTCCTCGCGCTGCCCTCGGCGCAGCTTCACCTGTTCGACGAAACCGGCCGGGCGATCCGGTCCTGACACCCCCAAGAGAGATCCTATGAAAGCCCTCACGCAAGGCCGCTATCTCGGCCGCGACGGCGAAGCCGCCCTGTTCGATCTCGGCGGCGGCACGACGATCACCGTCCGCATCCTCGAAGGCGATATCGGCCGGGTGACGTTGAAGCCGCGCGACGGCTACCGGCTCGACCGCGGCTGGGCGATCGCACCCGGCGGGCTGGAGCCGGCCTATGAGGGGCGCCCGCGCGACGACCTCTCCGGCTTCGCCGTTCCGAAAGCGGCCGTGACGGAGACGGACGGCAAGGTCGCGCTCTCGGCCGGCGGTCTCACCGCCGAGATCACGCTGTCACCCTTCGGCATCGCCTGGCGGCGCGCCGGCGAGGACAAGCCCTTCCTGCAGGACCGCACGACCCAGGCCTATCTGATGTCGCCGCGCACCGGCGCGGTCGCGCATTTCATGGCGCGCGACTATGCCGAGCGGCATTACGGCCTCGGCGACAAGGCCGGCCCGCTCGACCGCACCGGACGGCGTTTCGCCATCGACGCCGTCGACCCCTGCGGCTTCGATGCGGAGCTGTCCGATCCGCTCTACAAGATGCTGCCCTTCTTCATCGTCGACGGGCCGGCCGGCGCGCATGGCGTGTTCTACGACAATCTTTCGACCGGCAGCGTCGATTTCGGCTGCACGCTCGACAATTATCACGGCCTGTTCCGTTCCTGGAAAGGCGACGATGGTGACCTCGATTATTACATCATGGCCGGCCCGAGCGTGCCGGACGTGGTCAAGCGCTTCTCCTGGCTGACCGGCGGGCAGGCCTTCGCGCCGCTCTGGTCCTTCGGCTTCGGCGTCACCTCGATGGCGATCGCCGATGCGCCCGATGCGGATGCGCGCATCAGCGACTTCATCGGCAAGCTCGCGACGCATCGCATCCCCTGCGACTCATTCCATTTCGGCTCGGGCTACACGCAGATCGGCCACCGCCGCTACGCCTTCAACTGGAATCGCGACAAGTTCCCGGACCCCAAGGCAACGATGAAGCGGCTGAACGAGGCCGGCATCCAGACGGTCGCCAACCTCAAGCCCTGCCTGCTCGACGACCACCCCCGCCTGCAGGAGACGCTGGATGGGGGCTTCCTGGTGAAGGACGGACAGACCGGCGAACCCGCCGTCGCGCAGTTCTGGGACGGGCTCGGCTTCCATCTCGACTATACGAACCCAAAGGGCCGGGCCTGGTGGCGCGACGGCATCGAGACAGCGCTGCTCGATTACGGTTTCACGACCGTGTGGAACGACAACAACGAATACGAGATCTGGGACGAGGACGCGATCTGCGACGGCGACGGCCGTCCCTTCCGGCAGGCGCTGGGGCGGCCGGCGCAGCCGCTCCTGATGACCAAACTGTCCTATGAAGCGCAGGCGGCGCGTCAGCCCGGCAAGCGGCAATATTCCGTCACCCGCGGCGGCGGCGGCGGCATTTCGCGCTATGCCCAGACCTGGTCGGGCGACAACGAGACCGCCTGGAAGACGCTCCGCTACAACCTGACGCAAGGCCTCAACATGAGCCTCTCGGGAATGTTCAGCATCGGCCACGATGTCGGCGGCTTCCATGGGCCGACGCCCGGACCGGAACTCTTCGTCCGCTTCAACGAGTTCTGCGCGCTCTGGCCGCGCATGGTGATGAACTCGTGGAACGATGACGGCGTCGTCAACCTGCCCTGGATGTATCCGGAGATGGTGCCGCAGGTGCGCGAGGCGATTTCGCTGCGCTATCGGCTGATGCCTTATCTCTACACTCTGATGTGGCGCGCCAGCCGCGACGGCACCCCGGCCGTGCGGCCGCTCCTCTACGATTTCCCGCAGGACGCCATCGCGGTGACCGTCGATGACGCCTTCATGCTCGGCCCCGACGTGCTGGTCGCGCCGGTGCTGGAAGAGGGCGCGACCGAGCGCAGCGTCTACCTGCCGGTCCATCCCGGCGGCTGGTACGACTGGCACGAAAAGAAGCATCATCCCGGCGGCGCGGTCGCGACCGTCGCGGCCCCGCTCGGGCGCCTGCCGCTCTTCGTCAGGGCGGGCGCACTGATCCCGCTCGGCGATCCGGCCGGCATCAGCGAATTGCGCGAGGTCCTGGTCTGTGGGCTGGTCGAGGGCGCCAGTGGCGAGCTTTACGAGGATGACGGCGACACCGCCGACTGGCGCGGCGCGGGGGCGTCCGTGATCCGCTTCCAGGTCCGCGACGGCGAGATCGACATGGTGCAGGAGGGCAGCGCTCCCCTACCCTTTGGCCGGATCGCGATCCGGCAGATCGGCGACTGACGGCGCTGCCTCCGCCAGCGAAGAGTCTTCCTCGGCCTCCACTGATCGTCCTATGGTCTGCGGATTGCGAGGCCGCGCCGACGCGGGGCTTCAGGGGAACGCTGCATGACGACGATCGATCTGAACTCGGACTTGGCCGAGGGCTTCGGCGCCTATCGCTGCGGCGACGACGAGGCAATGCTCGCCATCGTCACCTCGGCGAATGTCGCCTGCGGCCTGCATGCCGGCGACCCCGAGATCATGGCGAATGCCTTCGCCGTGGCGCGCGAGCGCGGCGTCGCGGTCGGCGCGCATCCGGGCTTCCCTGATCTCTGGGGCTTCGGCCGGCGGCGGATTCCGTTCTCGACCGGCGAGATCGAGCGTCTCGTCGCCTATCAGATCGGCGCGGCGGCAGCGCTTGCCGCCTATGCCGGCCACCGCATCACTTATGTCAAACCCCATGGCGCACTCGGCAACATCTCCTGCGAGGAGCGCCCCGTCGCGGATGCGATCGCGCGCGCGATCAAGGCGGTCGATCCCGGTCTCTCCTTCCTGGCGACGGCGCTGACCGCCCAGGTCGCGGCGGGCGAGGCGGCCGGCCTCAAGGTGCATCAGGAGATCTTCGCCGATCGCGGCTATACCGAGCAGGGCCTGCTGGTGTCGCGCAGCCTGCCCGGCGCGATGATCACCGACGCGCAGGAGGCAGCGGACCGCGTCGTCGCCATGGTCCGTGAGGGCGCCATCATCACCCTGTCGGGCGCGCGCCTGCCGACCGCGATCCATTCGGTCTGCGTGCATGGCGATTCGAGCCATGCGGTTGCCACCGCGCGACAGGTGCGTGCGGCTCTGGAAGAGGCCGGCGTCAGGCTCGCAGCCTTCGCATGAGCCTCGACCAAGGCGCGCGCCCGCTCTTCCTGGACGCCGGAGAGACCGCACTGGTGGTCGAGTTCGGCCGCATCGTCGATCCCGCGATCAGCGACCGGGTGCTGGCGCTCGACGCGGCCCTGGCCGCAGCCCCGCCCGAGGGACTGCGCGAACTCGTGCCGACCTATCGCTCGCTGATGATCCATTACGATCCGCTGCAGCTCGACCGGGCTACGCTGGTCGCGCTGGTCGAGGAGCGGCTGGCGGTGCCGGCGACGCGCAACCGGGCGGCAACCCTCTGGACGCTGCCGTGCTGCTATGAGCCGCCGCATGGCGAGGATCTGGCCGAGATGGCCGCACTGTTGGGGCTTACTGCTGTCGAAGCAGCGGCCATCCACGCTGCGGCGCTTTACCGGGTCTATATGTACGGGTTCTCGCCGGGCTTCACCTATCTCGGCGGCCTGCCCGAACAGATCGCGATCTCACGCCGAACCAAGCCACGCCCGCCGCATGAGAGCAAGGCGGTCCTGGTCGGCGGGGGCTTGAGTGCCATCGCCAGCTTTTCGATGCCGACCGGCTGGTATGTCGTCGGCCGCACGCCTGAACGGCTCTACGCGCCGGACCGGCCCAATGCCTTCCTGTTCGAGCCCGGCGACAGCCTGCGCTTCGAGCCGATCGACCCCGCGACCTTTGCGGCGCTCGATGCACGCGCTGAGGCCGGCGAAATCGTGGCACGGCGGCAAGCGGCATGAGCGCGGTGCTGCGCCTGCTTTCGGCCGGCCCCGGCATCACCGTCCAGGATCGCGGCCGGCACGGTTTCCTGCGTTATGGCGTCACCGGCGCCGGGCCAATGGACCCGTTCGCGCATGCGCTCGCGAACCGGGCGCTCGGCAATCCCGCGGAAGCGGCGGCGATCGAAATCTCGCTCGGCGGCCTCGAACTGACGAGCGAGGGCGCGCCCGTCACCATCGCGCTCGCCGGCGGCGACTTCCAGGTGATGCTGGACGGCCAGGCGCTGCCCCCGGCGGTCGTCGCGCGGCTGGAGCCCGGCGCGAGCCTGAAGGTGCGGGCAGGTCTCGCCGGCGTCTGGAGCTATCTCGCTGTCGCGGGCGGGCTCGATTTGCCTTACGTGCTCGGCTCGCGCGCAACCCATACGCGCACCGGCATGGGCGGGCTCAAAGGGCGCATGCTGCAGGTCGGCGACATCCTGCCGGTCGGCATGGCGACAAGCGAGATCGCGACCGGGCGCATCGTCGCGCCCCTGCTCGAACGGCCGGCTGAGAGCATCCGCGTGCTGCTCGGGCCGCAGGACGACTATTTCGCGCCGGACCAGATCGCGGCCTTCCTGGCCGGTCCCTGGACGATCGCGGCGCGGGGCGACCGGATGGCCTGCTTCCTCGAAGGCCCGAAGCTCAGCCACAATCTCGGCTTCAACATCCCCTCCGACGGCGTCGCGATGGGTGCGATCCAGGTCCCGGGCGAAGGCCTGCCCATCGTGCTGATGGCCGACCGTCAGTCGACCGGCGGCTATCCCAAGATCGCGACCGTGATCGGCGCCGATCTCGGCCGCCTCGCCCAGGCGAGGCCGGGAACGCCGATTGCCTTTCGCGCCGTGTCGCATGCCGAGGCCGTGCTGGCCCGGGCAGAGGAGCAATCCTTCCTCTCCGGCGCGATTCCCATCGAGCCCCTGGTTCGCAGCCTGTTCAGCCCGGAATTCCTGCTCGGCCTCAACCTGGTCGATGGCTGGGTCGATGCGCGAGCGCCAGCCTGATCGCCGCAGAGAATCTGAGTCAGGCCGCCTCCTCGATGAAGGTCGCGACGAAGCGGACGAGTTCGCTCTGGCGGGCCGTGCCGGTCTTGGCGAAGAGGCGCTGCAGATGGGTGCGCGCCGTGGTGCGGGCGATGCCGAGCTTCTTGGCCGCGACGACGGTGTCGAGCCCCTTGACGATCAGGCCGAGCATGCGCGCTTCCGTCGGCGTCAGCCCGCAGGCCTCGGCGACCTCGTCGACATTGCGGTCGATCGCGCGCTGCGGATCATCGACCGTCAGGACGAACAGGTCCATGCCGGCCCCGCCGAGATGAACCGCATCGACCACGATCTGGCGGCCGCAGCGCATCGCGAGCGACAGGCGGATCTCTTCCGGCGCCGAGCCGGCGCAGCGGCGCTTGAGCCAGGTCTGGAGCTTTGCCGCAAAGAGCTTGTCGGCGCAGACGAGGCGGCCTGCCGCGCCGATCCCTTCGTGCGACAGGGCGGCGGCGCCCTGGTTGCTGAAATGGACGCGCAGATCGGCGTCGATGATGAAGAGGGGCTTGGCGCCGCGGCCCGCGTCCTCCGCATCGGAAGTGCGGGGCGGCAGCGGGGCGGCATAGCCGGAGGCGGGTGGGAGCGAGAACATTGTCATGCGAGAAGTGTCAACAAGCTCGAGCATCTTCGCTGTCCCCTATGTAACAGTCTGCCGGAACCGGCCGTGACAGACTGAGATGTCCTGTCCCCCTTTCGTCGCGCTGCGCCCGCGAATGGTTCATCGTCGGTTCATGTAATTGTGGAGCGCTCGCCGCTGGCGAGCAGACAGGTTGGCTACGAGCCCCGGCGCGGGCCGCCGAAGCCGATAGCCGTGACCACGTGTCAGGGTGCTGCCGTCAGATGCGCAGTGACAGCTTGTAGGTGTAGGCGTCGCCGCGAAACAGGCCCTCGACATATTCGAGCATGTCGCCGTCGCGGCCGTAGCTGCGGCGCTTGATCAGCAAGCAGGGCAACGGCATCGCGAAGCCGAAGATGGCGCATTCCTCAGGGGTCGGGGCGGCCGCCTCGATGGTCTGCTCGCAGCGCTCCAGCGGGGTGCCGAGCCGCGCCAGCTCGGCATAGACGGACCGGGTCAGGTCGGCGTGCTCGAGCTCCGGGACGCGTTCGAGATTGTACCAGGCGACCTCGCGCGACAGCGGCATGCCGTCGCCACTGCGCACACGAACCAGTTTGAGGAAGCGGGCATTGGAAGAGCGGCCGAAGATCGAGGCGATCGAGCGGTCGGTGACGACGGTCTGCTCCAGGATTCGCGAGGACGGCACGCGGCCGAGCTCCCGCATCTCCTCCGTGAAGCCCTTGAGCCGGTCCATGCCCGAATGCAGGCGCGAGCCCGGCCCCTGCACGATCGAACCCAGACGCCCCTGTGCGCTGAGCAATTTGCGCTCGCGTAGCGCGTTGTAGGAACGCTGCACCGTCGCGCGGCTGATCTTCAGCCGTTCGGCGAGCTGGCGCTCGGCCGGCAGTGTGGTACCCGGAGGCAGGGTTCCGTCGCCGATCAGCCGCGTCAACTGATCTTCAAGCTGCTGGTATAGCGGCTTGGCGGTGTCGTCGCGCAGTTCCAGCAGGTCCTGGAACGGCGGCTTCGACGGAACGTTCGATACTGGCGTGGTTGGGTACATGAGGGTGCGCAGCGGCTGTCCACCTGCCGGAAACATCTGAGGGATCGAACGCAATGGCCGAGGGATCGATTTTCGTGCTGGGTAGCTTCGTCGTGTCGTGCTCGGCAAAGGTCTCGCGTTTCCCGCGCCCCGGAGAATCGCTTGCCGCCGATATTGTGACAATCGAGCCCGGAGGCAAGGGACTGAACCTCGCTATGGCATCGAGACGCCTTGGCGCCGAGGTCGATGGGTTGCTGGCGGTCGGAGACGACATCGCCGCCGCCTTCGCGGCACCGGCGCTGGCGAAGGCCCGCCTGCCCGCGACGATGCTGGTCCATTTGCCCGGCAAGACCGGCAGTGGCGTCGGCTTCACCGATGCGCACGGCGAGACCTGCCTTGCCGTCGATGCCGGCGTCAATCGCGCGCTCTCGGCAACGCATGTGCGCGCTCGCACGGAGGCGATCGCCGCCTGCGCGATGGTGATGGCGCAGTTCGAGATCGGCGACGAACCGATTCGCGAAGCCTTCGCGCTGGCACGGCGGGCCCGCGTACCGACGCTGCTCAACCCCTCGCCGTTCCGCCCGATCCCGCCGGATATTCTGGCGAATGCGCAGATCCTCGTCATCAACCAGACCGAGGCGCAGGCGCTGGCGGCCGAGATCATGCCCGACGCCAGCGAGCCGGCCGAACCCAGCCGCTTCGTCGCAGAGCTGGGTCCCGCCCTGCTGGCGCGGGGGCCGAGTCTCGTCGTGCTGACGCTGGGCGCGGCTGGTGCGGTCGCAGTTACCGCCGAGGGCGCGATCGGACAGGTGGCGTTTCCCGTTGAGGCGATCGATGCGCTGGGGGCCGGCGATGCCTTCGCCGCGACGCTCGGCGTCGCGCTGTCGCGCGGTTCCGCCACGGTCGAGGCGCTGCGGCAGGCTGCCGCAGCCGGCGCAATCGCAACGCGGAAAACCGGAGTTTTCGATGCTCTGGGCACGCAGGCGGATATCGACCAATTGCTCGGCACGCAGCCGTAATCGGCGTTTCGTTTTATGGATCGTTTTTGGACTTTCCGTAAGCAGTCCATATTGCTAACCTCTCCCTCGCGAGTGTGCTGTGGCAGGCACCATGAGGGCGAGGAGCGGTCATGTCGGGTCCCAGCGTCGATGCCGTAATTTCTGCCGTCGACAATCTGCTTGCAGGCGCGCTCGACGCCGACCGAATGCCGTCGGCAGTCGAGCAGTTGCGCCAGCTCTTCAACGGCTCGAAGGCCTGCCTCTCGCGAATCGGTCCCGACATGACGGCGGCCGATTCTGTCAGCACGAACAGCGACGCAGCCATGCAGCGCCGCTGTTACGAGGACCTCGCCGAGGATTTCATCCGGATGGGCGAGACATTGCGCAGCGTCCCGATCGGCTCGATCTACCGCGACAGCGAGCTGTTCGGTGAGGAGACCCTTCGGGCCAGCCGGCCCTGGCGCGAATGGATGGCGCCGCAGGACATGTATGGCGGCATCGCCTGCCGCCTCGCGGAGACCAATTCCTCCTACTGGTTCTTCGACGTGCAGCGCGGCAAGAACCAGGAGGCCTTCGACGAAGCCGAAGCCGCTCTGCTCGGGCGATTGTCGCCGCTGCTGCGCAAGGTCACGGAACTGAGCCGGCAGGTCGGGCATCTGAAGCTGCAGCGCGACGAGGCGCGCGGCGCCCTCGACGCGCTCGCCATGGCAATCGTCATCGTCGATCGCGATCTGCAGGTCTCCTACGCGAATGAAGGCGCCGATGAGATCCTGGCCGATCCCGAAGGGGCCGTCGGCCTGCGCCAGGGCCGCCTGTTCGCCCGCCAGCCCAACGATCAGCGCCAGCTCAAGCGGCTGGTCGACGCCGCGCTGCGTAGTGCCACCGATCCGCTGGAGGAGCACCGCAGCAGCATGATCGTCCAGGGCGGCGACGGCGCTCAGGCACTCTCGGCCTGCGTCATGCCGGCCGCTCCCACCCGCCCCGGCACGACGCCCCCCGCCAAGGTGATGATGGCGCTGCGGCCGCTGGGCATGGCGACCGATCTCGTGGTCAGCAGCCGGCAGCTCTTCAACCTGACCGAAAGCGAAGCCCGCTTCGCCTCGGCACTGGCTAGCGGCCTCTCGCTGACGCAGGCCGCTGAGGCGCAGGGCGTGCGCATCTCGACCGCGCGGACCCATCTCGCCCGCATCTTCCAGAAGACCGATACGCGCCAGCAGAGTCAGCTGGTTTCGCTGCTGCGCGGCGCCGTGCTGCCACTGCGCGCACGCGCCTGAAGCGCGCGCCGATCCGACCGAAGCGTTCTGCCGCGGCGGCATCCAGCCCCGCTTGATGTTCTCGACACGAGCCGGCGCCGCGGCCGCACAGGGGCCAATCCGCGCGGCTGAGCGGGTAGATCCAGCCGCAACCATGGCGCCCCCTGCGCATCCAACCACCGATCTTCTCCCCCAAGCCGATCGAGGCGATGCTAGCGCCGCTGCCCTGCGCCCATCGTCATCCAAATGACGGAGAGCCCCGAGGGAGCCGTGCCCATGCGTGCCGCGGCGGCGGCCTGCGCGTCCGCCGCGACCTCGGACCCCGGCAAATCGGCTAGCCTGCACTGAGTCAGCGCAAGACCGACCCCCAGGGAGACCGTGATGGATCTGAAACTCAGTGGATGCCGCGTCCTGATCACAGGCGGCTCGAAGGGCATCGGCGCGGCCTGCGCCCGCGTCTTTCTCGCGGAAGGCTGCTCGGTCGTGCTCGTCGCCCGGGACGCCTCGCGCCTTGCCGCGACGGCCGCGACGTTGGGCGAAGCCAATCGCGTCGCGACCCATGCCGCCGATCTGTCGGTCGCGGGCGAGCGGGGGGCGCTCGCCGCCGCCTTCCCCGATATCGACATCCTCATCAACAATGCCGGCGCCATTCCGGCCGGCGGGCTGCTCGACCTTTCGATGGAAACCTGGGAGCAGGCCTGGGCGCTCAAGGTGATGGGCTATATCCACCTGACCAAGCTCTATCTGGCGGCCATGAAGGAGCGCGGCACCGGCGCCATCGTCAACGTCATCGGCGGTGCCGGGCGCAGCCCGCGCTACGACTATGTCTGTGGCGGAACCGGCAATGCTGCGCTGATGGCCTTCACCGGCGCGGTCGGCGGACGGTCGGTCGAATGGGGTGTGCGCGTCTTCGGGATCAACCCGGCGCAGACCCGCACCGACCGCATCATCTCGTTGAGCAAGACGCGGGCGAAACTGAAGTTCGGCGACGAGACGCGCTGGGAGGAGATGCTGACCGGCCTGCCGCTGAACCGGCTGATCGAGCCCGAGGAGATCGCCAATGCCGCGGCCTTCCTGGCCTCGCCGGCCTGCGGCTATGTCAGCGGCACGGTGCTCGACGTCGATGGCGGCGGGGCGTTCAGGGGATAGTCCCGCCCGCGCCCTGCCCTGCTATGCCGGAACCGAGATCGCCATGCCGTCGCGCTGCGGATCGGCGCCGCCGGTGCACAGCCCATCCTCGATGCGGATGCCGTGCAGAGCCGCGAAGGGATAGCTCTGCGGCGAGCGCTTCACGTCGTAGCCCATCGCGACGAGTTCCTCGCTGACGCTGCGGCGGATGCGATTGGAGATGTCGATGCTGTTGGAGACCGCCACGATGCGGGGAGCCGCGACCGCCTCCAACATGCCCATGCCGAAATCGACGACGTTGCTGATGCCCTGTGCCATCGCCGGCGCGATGTAGCTGCCGCCCGGCGCGCCCATGACGATGAAGGGCTTGTCCTCCTCGAAGACGATGGTCGGCGCGGCCGAGGACGAGCGGCGCTTGCCCGGCGCGATCGAGCCGGCCCGGCCGGGACGCGGGTCGAAGCGGCTCATCGTGCCGTTATAGATGAAACCGAGGCCTTCGGTGATGGCGCCTGAAGGTGAGCCCAGCGTATGCGTCAGGGCGACCGCGTTGCCATGGCGGTCGACGACCGAGACATGGGTGGTCTCGCGCGAGGAGGAGCGCTCCAGCCGCTTCACGTCGGCGCGCTCGCCACGGCGGATGCCGTCCGCCTGCTCGGCTGCGTGCTCCTTCGAGATCAGGCGCTCGACCGGGACATCGACATAAGCCGGGTCGCCCATATGGGCGTCCTTGTCGATCGTCATGCGCTTCATCGCCTCGGCTAGCAGCCGGACATGCTCGGCGCTGCCATGCGCCAGCGCACCGATGTCGAAATTCTCGAGCATATTGAGGATCTGCAGCATCAGCATGCCGCTGGCCGGCGGCGGGCTCGTAGAGATGCGCTTGCCGCGATAGGAGCCCCAGATCGGCTGCGAGACCGAGAGCTCGTAGGCGGCGAGATCGGCTTGCGAGATCAGGCCGCCATGGGCGGCGAAATCGGCCGCGATCTCCTGCGCCAGCTCGCCCGTGTAGAACAGGTCGGCGCCCCCCTTCGCCAGACGCTCCAGCGTGTTGGCCATATCGCGGTTGACGACGAGATCGCCCGGCCGCTTCACGCTGCCGTCTTCCCGGAAATAGAGCTTCTGTCCGGTCTCGCTGTAGCGCAGCTTGTCGCCGGTGTTGACCTGGCCTGTGCCCTTCTGATCCTGCGACCAGAACCAGTGCATGTGCGGGCGCACCAGCACGCCCTCGCGCGCCTGTTTGATGGCGGGTGCGATGATGTCGGCCCAGTCCATCGTGCCGTAGCGCGACAGGGCATGGTCGTAGCCCTTGACGCTGCCGGGCGTGCAGACGGCGAGATGGCCAAATTCGCTGATGCCGCCTTCGAGCAGGAAGGCGAAGCCGTCGCGCGATTGGCCGAGAAGCTTGTCCACCCACATGTCCGGCGTCGCGGCCAAAGCGGCCTTGGCATAGAACTCGACGATCTCATGGACGCCGCGTCTGGGCATGTAGAGCTGCATCGAGCCGAAGCCGCCGATGCCCGACATCAGCGGATCGACCACGCCCTGCATGAAGGCGCAGGCAATCGCGGCATCGACGGCATTGCCGCCGCGCTCCAGCACCGCAGCACCGGCTTCCGCGGCTTCCGGCTGCGGGCAGACGACCATTCCGTTTTTCATGGCAGCATCTCGTTCGTTGCGGTCAGGTCTTCAGCGGCAAGTCTTCAGCGGCAGGCGCAGGATTTCGCCATCCACCTGAAGATGGGCGCCGAGCTTCGCCGAAGCGGCGATCAGCCGGTCGCGCTCCTGCGGCAGGTCATTGACGGAGCGCGGAACGGTCTGGTTTTCGGCATTGCGCGTGACGAAGGCGATCTCGATCGCGTCCAGCGCGCCGTCGCTGATCGGAGCGCGCAGAAGCAGGCCGGTCCAATCGTCGTGCAGCACGCTGTCATGCGCGAACTGGAACGAGAAGTTGCCGCTTCCGTAGATGATCGGACGCCCGGCATGGAGCTCGATCGGCAGGATCATGTGCGGGCCGTGGCCGAAGACGAGATCGGCACCCGCCGTGATCGCCGCATGCGCATACTCGCGCTGGTAGCTCAGAACCTCGGCGCGGTAGCCCCAATGGAAGGAGGCGATGACGATGTCGGCTTGCTGACGCAGCGCTGTGATAGCGGCCGAGCATTCCCCCAGCGAGGCCGCGTCTGCCCAGGTCACGACCTCCGGCGGCACGCCGGGGCGGGTCCGCGCCGCCTGCAATTCGAGCAACGGTCGATAGGCGGTGTGCGCCTTGATGATCGCGACGCCGGGCTGGCCGGGCCCGGCTTCGTGTCCATCGGGCCAGTAGACCGCGGTGCGTTGCAGGATGCCGTAACGAAGCCCGCCGCGCTCGATGACGCGCGTCGCGTAGGCGGTGGTTGCGTCGAGCCCGGCACCGACCGCCGCGATGCCGGCCCGGCCCAGCGCCGCCAGCGAGGAGGCAACCGCGTCCTTGCCGATATTGACGTTGTTGGCCTGGCCGACCGCGTGCAGGCCTGCTGCCTTGAGCGCGGAAGCGAAGCGGACCGGCACGTAGAAGCCGCGTTTCTCCCCGGCGGTCGCGGCATCGTCGAACAGGCAGCATTCGAGATTGGCAAAGACCATGTCGGCCTCGGCCAGAAGCGGCCGGACGAGATCGAACACCTTGTCGGGATCGTCGGCTCCCTTCAGATTGATGTCGCCGAGCAGGCAGAGCGTGTGCGTCATCGTGGGTCAGGCACGGGGCGTCGGCGCGTCTTGCCGGGCATCGCCCAGCCGCCAGAACAGCCGCACGCCACCATCATCCGTACTTTCCAGGCCCGGGACGGCGGAGAGCAGCTTGCGGGTATAAGCGTGTTGCGGGTCGTCGAAGATCTGGTCGCGCAAGCCCTGCTCGACAATGCGGCCCTCGTTCATGACGATGACGCGGTCTGCGACCTGCTCGACCACGCCGAGATCATGGCTGATGAACAGACAGGAGAAGCCGTGCTTGCGCTGCAGCTCGGCGAAGAGTTCCAGCACCTGCGCCCGCACCGTGACGTCGAGCGCCGAGACCGGCTCGTCGGCAATGACGAAGCTCGGCCGGCGCACCACGGCACGCGCGATCGCGACGCGCTGGCGCTGGCCGCCGGAGAGCTCGTGCGGATAGCGGTCAGCGAAACCGTTGGCCAAGCCGACCTCAGTCAGCACTTCGGCGACGCGCGCGGTCTTGTCCTGCGCCGCCATGCCCGGCACGAGGCGCAGCGGCTCGGCCACCAGCCTGCCGATCGTCATGCGCGGATCAAGCGACGAGTAAGGGTCCTGGAAGACCATCTGGCAGTTCAGACGGTAGTCCCAATAGGCCGCCTCGCTTTTGAAGATCGGCTTGCCGTCGAACAGGATGTCGCCGCCGCTCGCCTTGACGAGGCCCGCGATCGCCTGGCCGAGCGTGGTCTTGCCCGAGCCCGAGCCGCCGACGACAGCGACGACCTCGCCCGGCTGCACATCGAGCGAGATGCCGTGCAAGGCGCGCTTGGGCGCGCTCTTGCGGAAGAAGCGCTGGCGGCCGGGATAGTCGACGACGAGGTCGCGCACCGCAACGATCGGCGTCTTCACTTGGGGCAGGTCGCGCGGCTCGCCGCGCTGCGGCATCGCAGCGAGCAGCTTGCGGGTATAGGGATGCTGCGGGCGCGCCAGGATGTCGGCGCTCGGACCCTGTTCGACGACCTGGCCCTGGGACATCACGACGATGCGGCTGCAATAGCGCGCGACCATGCCGAGATCATGCGAGATCAGCAGCACGGCAGTGCCGTTCTCCTGGGTCAGCCCAACCATCAGCTCCATGACGTCGCGCTGCACGACTGCGTCGAGCGCCGTCGTCGGCTCGTCGGCGAGCAGCAGCGCGGGTTTGAGCAGCATGACGGAGGCCAGCATGATGCGCTGGCGCATGCCGCCGGAGAACTGGTGCGGGAAGGCCTCGAGCGCGCCCTGCGGATCGGACAGGCCGACGCGCCGGAGCATGTCGAGGATCAGCGCGCGGCGGCCTTCAGCGTCGAGCTTGCGATGGAGCGCGAGCCCTTCCTCGAGCTGCCGGCCGATCATCATCGACGGGTTGAGCGAGGTCATCGGCTCCTGGAAGACCATGCCGACCTTGGAGCCGCGCACCGCCCGCAGGCGCTTTGGCGCCATGGTGGTGATCTCTTCTCCGTCGAAGCGGATCGAACCCGACACAAGCTTCACGGCCGGCGGGACGAAGCCCATGATGGCGCGGGCAGCGAGCGTCTTGCCCGAGCCGGATTCGCCGACGATGCCGACGATCTCGCCCCGTGCAACGGAGAAGCCGACCTGATCCACGACCGCCCGCCCCGACGACTTGATCGCGAGGGTGAGGGCCTCGACTTGCAGCAGCGAGGATTCGGTCATCGCGTGCCTCGCATGCGCGGATCGAGCTTGTCGCGAACCGCGTCACCCAGGAGATTGATGCCGAGCAGGGTCAGCGAGATGCACAGGCCGGGAAAGATGCCGAGCCAGACCGCCTGGCCGATATAGGGCCTGGACCCCGCCAGCATGTTGCCCCAGGTCGGAGCCGGCGGCGGCACGCCCAGCCCGAGGAAGGAGAGCGCGCTCTCCGCCAGCAGCACATAGCCGAACATCGAGGTCGCCAGCACCGTCAGCGGCGCGATGCAGTTGGGCAGGATGTGGCGCGCCATGGTGAAGGCCTCGGAATTGCCCATGACGCGCGAGGCCGAGATGAACTCCTTCTCGCGCAGCGACAAGACCGTGCCGCGCACGACGCGCGCGACCGAGGGCGTATAGGCGATGCCAAGTGCCAGGATGATGCCGTATTTGTTGGCGCCGACCACGGCGAGCAGGCCGAGCGCCAGCAGGATGCCGGGGAAGGCCAGCAGCGCGTCGTTGAACGCCATGATGACGCGATCGACCCAGCCCCGGACATAGCCCGAGAACACGCCGATCAGCGTGCCAAGCACCACCGCCAGCGTCACCGTCAGGATGCTGATCCAGACCGAGGTCGCGGCGCCTGCCATCAATCGCGAGAGCACATCGCGGCCGAACTCGTCGGTGCCGAGCCAGTACATCGGCGATGGCGGCGCGAGCTTGTAGCGGAAGGAGAGGCGCAAGGGGTCATAGGGCGTCCAGAGCGCACCGATGCTGGCGACGATAACGAGCGTACCGATCAGGCCGCCGCCGATCAGGGCATTGAGCGGAGGGAGCTTCATTGCGCGGCCACTCATTCTGCCGTCACCCTTGGATCGAAGATCGGATAGCAAAGGTCGATCACGACGTTGACCAGCACATAGGTGAAGGCGACGAAGAGCATGCAGCCCTGGATGACCGGGTAGTCGCGCGCGAAGATCGCATCGACGAGCAGCCGGCCGAGACCGGGGATGGTGAAGACCGTCTCGACCACCGCGATGCCGCCGAGCAGGTTGCCGAGCACGAGGCCGATCAGCGTCCAGGTCGGCCCGAAGGCGTTCTTGAAGGCGTGGCGCCAGAGCACGGCCATCTCCGACAGGCCCTTGGCGCGGGCGTGGGTGACGTAGTCGAGTCGCAACACCTCCAGCGTCGAGGCCCGCGCCATGCGCAGCAGCACGCCAATCTCGTGCAAGAACAGCGTCAGGATCGGCATGACCAGATAAAGCACGCCGCGCCAGGGATCGTCGCCGATCGAGACGTAGCCCACGACGGGCAGCCAGCCGAGCTTGAGGCCGAAGAACAGCAATAGCAGCAGGCCAAGCCAGAAGGTTGGGATCGAGAGCAGCAGCGTCGCCACCGTGACGAGCCCGAGATCGAGCCCCGAATCCTGCTTCCAGGCCGCGATGACGCCGGCCGGCACCGCGACCAGGCTGGCGCAGAAGACCGCGATCAGCACGATCTGGGCGCTGATCCAGAAACGCGAGAGGATCAGCGGCAGGATCGGCTCCTGCGTGTTGATGGAGATGCCGAGATCGCCCTTGAGCAGGTTGCCGAACCAGATGCCGAACTGGACGAACAGGCTCTGGTCGAGGCCGAGCCGCGCCCGCAGATCGGCGATCGAGGCCGGCGTCGCGAGATCGCCCAGCATCAGCGAGGCCGGGTCTCCCGGGATCAGCCGGATCAGAACGAAGACCGAGACCGCCACGATCAGCAGCGTCGGCAGGGCCATGGCGACCCGGGTCAGGGCGAAGCGCAGCATTGGCGGCTTTCGGGCTCGTGCGTTAGCGGAGCGGGTTCTGCGTCACTTCGCGGCGGTGACTTCCCACATCCGAAGCTTCGACTGCCAGGGCTTGAAGCCGGTGATGCGCTTGCTGTGGGCGATGGCGTCGACGCCGTTGAACATGAAGATCAGCGGCACCTCGTCGATGACGGCCTTGTGCAGCTCGTCGACGAGCTTCTTACGCTCGGCACGGTCGGAAAGCGACATCAGCCGCTCGATCTTCTCCTGTGCCTGCGGATTGTCCCAGACCTTGCGCGGCTGCTTGTCCTTCGGGCCGGCGAACTGCTCGAAGGCCAGCGCAGGGTCGAAGCGCGCCGAGAACGAGAAGGACTGCATCTGGTAGTTGCCCTTGTTGTAGCGGTCGAGCTGGGTCGCCCAGTCCAGCACTTCGATGTCTGCGTTGATTCCAGCCGCCTGCAGCATGGACTGCACGACGACCGCGGCCGGGAAACTCGGCACGCGCGGGCGTTTGTTCGCGAGGATGACGATCTTCTCGCCCTTGTAGCCGGCCTCCACGAGCAGCTTCTTGGCCCGGGCCGGGTCGTATTTGTGGCCCTGCTTTTCGACCGCGCCGAAATAGGACGAGCCGGGATAGATCGGAGAGGTGTTGGTCTGGCCGAGATTGTCGGAGGCAGCAGCGACAACCTCGTCCATGTCGAGCGCGGCGGCGATCGCCTGGCGCAGCTTCTGGTTGCCCATCACGGCGTCGCGGGTCTGGATCAGCAGGACCTGGCGCACGGCGGTGGCGGCGGTAACGACCTCGAGCGTGGGCAGCTTGCGGATCTCGGCGACGTCGCTCGGCAGGATCTCGCTCAGATCGAGCGCGCCCGAGGTCAGCCCAGCCTTCACCGTCGCGGGGTCCTTGACGACGAGGAACTTCACCTCCTTGAGCAGCGGGCGCTTGGAGCCGACATAGCCGTCGGCCTTGCCGTCGGTCTTCGGCGAGGCATAGCCCTCGAAGGCGGTCATGGTGAAGTACTCGCTGCGCTTCCACTCACCGAACTTGTAGGGGCCTGTGCCGATCGGCTTGTCGAAAGTGCCATCCGGCTTGACGGAATCCTTGTGCAGGATCGCGGTCATCGCACAGTCGGTGCGCGCCAGGCTGTCGAGAAAGAGCGCGTTCGGCTTGTCGAGCTTCATGACGATGGTCTGCGCGTCGGGCGCCTCGACCGATTCGACCTTAAGGCCGGAGCGGCCGTCGAAATCCGAGGTGCAGCGCCACTCGGTCTTCGCGTCCATGTAGCGGTTCCAGCTCCACAACACGTCGGCCGAGCTTAGCTCGGCGCCGTTGTGAAACTTGACGCCCTTGCGCAAGGTGAAGGTGTAGGTCTTGCCGTCGGCGGAAAGTGCGACCTTTTCCGCGAGCAGGGGCTGCGGCGTGCCACCCTCGTCATAGCCGACGAGACCCTCGACCATCTGCAGGGCGAAATCGTCTGTGCCGTCGTCGCGGTTGACGCCCGGATTGATGCTGCGGACGTCGGCCTGGACCGCAACGGTGAGCGACTGGGCCAGCACCGGGCCGGCCAGCAGCGGCAGGAGGCAGGCAGAGGCGAGAAGCCGGTTCATGGTGTATCCCCTGTTGTCGTTGTCTCGTTAACGTGCGGCGCCGGCGGTCTCAGGCCGCCTTGGCGCTCGCAGCGCGATGCCTGATCAGTGCCTCGGCAAAGAAATCCTCGACCGTCGGCACCGCCCGAAGGCCGTCATGAGCCATGTTCGGCACGAGATCGAAGCGCACGCCAATGCCGGCCTGTTCGAAGGAGGCCTTCAGGCGGGCGAGCCTTTCAGGCCGCGTCGCGCCGGCATGGTTGGCGTCAGGCATGAAGTTGCGGCCGCCCGGCTTGTGGGTGATTTCCCAGGTCTCCAGATCGGCCGCGCCGACGATCATCTGCACGGCGACCTGCTTCATCGCAGGGATGTCGGGGGTCGTGCCGAAGAGCTCGGCCATGTTGCGGGTGCCGACCCACCAGTCGCGCGTCGGATCAAGCAGCGTCACCGAGCCCGGCGCGCCGATCGAGCAGGCAAACAGCCGCCGCGGCTGCAGCATCAGGAAGCGGTGGGCGAAATGGCCACCGCCGGAATAGCCGAACAGGCCGAAGCGCGGGAAGCTGACGCCGTAGCGCGCCTCGACCTCGGCGACCATGGCGAGCAGCACCTGATCGTAGCGGATCATGCCCTCGCGCATGTATTTGAAGCCGTCGCGGTTGTCGTCGCCGAGCACGCCGATCGGGAAGAGCGGCGCCAGGATGACGCAATTGTTCCAGCGGCCGAATTCCTGGAAGGCGTCGCGATAGCCGGTGAAGCCTCTGCCCGTGCCGTGCATCGCGACGATCAGCTCGGGCGGCTGTGCCGTCTTGCCGAGCGTCTTGGGGACATAGAGGCAATAGCTGAAGCGCGGATCGGCCTTGCAGGCGATCACCGGCGTCGGGCCCATGTCGTAGAGCGCGCGGGCGATGGCGGCGGCGTCCTCGGCTGGCGCCGTTTGTGCGTCGGGAGTGGTCATGCCGGCACCTCTTGATCTGGCGATATAATTGGCGCCAATTTAGTTGCATAACGATCTGCGTCCCGCAATAGGCTTGTGCACCGCCTCGTCCAATGGGCTAGAACGCCGCCATGCAACCGCAACGCAAACCGAATCGTGTCGCCAAGCGCGCGCTCGCCAGCGAGATCGCCCAGGCGATCCGGCTGCGGATGTATCGCCCCGGCGAATGGCTGCGGCAGATCGATCTCGAGGAGAAATTCCAGGCGACGCGGTTCGACGTGCGCAGTGCCCTGGAAGAGCTCGCCATCCGCAAGACGATCGAGCATGTGCCCAATCGCGGCTACCGGGTCATGGAGATCGACCTGGCGACCTATCGCGCCATCCGCGAGACACGCATCCTGCTTGAGACAGGCGCGATGGCCGGCGTCGTGGCGCATATCGACGCGGCCGCCATCGCCCGTCTCGACGATCTCGCGACCGCCTTCAGCGCCGCCGCCACGACCGGCACGCGCATCGAGCAGAGCGAGATCAACAGCGCCTTCCACCATCTGATCTATGCCTCCTGCGGCAACCCCGTGCTGGAAGAGACGATCTGGGCCCTGCGCGACCGCTCGCGCGGTTCGACCGTCACGGTCTGGGCCTCGCATGAAGCGCTGCTGGCCAGCGCACGTGACCATCACGCCATGGTCGAGGCGCTGAAGCGGCGTGATGCGGCGGAGCTTGCGGCCCTGATCACCCGCCATATCCAGAAGGACATGGGCTGACACGAAGGCCGCAGGGACCGGCTCACGGCGCCAGCGACACTTCCCAGAGCCGCGGCAGCGAGGTCAGCGACGAGACGTAGCCATTGACCCGCTTGCCGACCGCGCCGCCGGCGATACCGTTGTAGAGCATCACCATGGGCATATCGGCGAGGAAGCGCCGGTGCAGATCGTCGAAGATCGCCTGACGCTGCGCTGGATCGGCGACGATCATCGACTTCTCGAGCAAGGCCTGAACATCGGGATTGTCCCAGAGCTTGCGCGGCTGCTTGTCCTTCGGACCCGTCATCGACTCAAAGGACAGCGCGGGGTCCATCCGGCCGGAATAGGGGAAGGCCTGGATCTGGTAGTTGCCCTTGTTGTAGCGGTCGAGCTGCGTCGCCCATTCCAGCACCTCGATCTCGACATTGAGGCCGACGGCCTTGAGCATCTGCTGGGCGATGACCGCAGCGTTGAAGCTCTGCGGATAGCGCTTATTGGCCATCATCACGATCTTCTCGCCCTTGTAGCCGGATTCGACGATGAGCTTTTTGGCGGCGGCGGGATCGTAGGCGATGTCTTCGTCCTGGACCTTGCCGTGATAGGCCGACAGCGTCGGCACGATCGAGCCGTTGGGCTTGCCCAGTCCGTCGGTCACCGCGGCGACCAGTTCCGGCTTGTCGATCGCAGCCGCCATGGCACGCCGCAGCTTTGCATTGGCCATGACCGGATCGCGTGTCTGGATGATCAGCCCGACCAGCCCCATATGCGAGACGACCGAGAGCTTGACCTTGTCGACCGATTTGAGTTCGCCGACGTCGGCATTGGCGACATCGGGCACGACGTCTATATCGCCGCTGACCAGAGCCGCCTTGGCGGTGGCGCTATCGGGGATGACGACGAAGCGGACCTCGTCCACGAGCGGGCGCTTGGCACCGCCCAGCCCGTCGATCTTGCCCGGAAGCGCGGCATAATCGGCAAAGCGCTCGACCCGCACGAACTCACCGCGCTTCCACTCGGCGAATTTGAACGGGCCAGTACCGATCGGCTTGTCGAATGAGCCGTCCGCCCTGACGGAGTCCTTGTGCAGGATCGCCGTCATGGCGCAGTCGGTGCGGGCGAGCGAGGTCAGGAACAGCGCGCTCGGCTTGTCGAGGGTGAAGACGACGGTGCGCGCATCGGGCGCGGTCACGCTCTCGACCTTGACGGTCCCGCGTCCGTCGAATTCCGACAGGCAGCGCCAGTCCGTCTTCGGGTTCATGTAGCGGTTCCAGCTCCACAGCACGTCGGCCGACGTCATCTCGACGCCATTGTGGAATTTGACGCCGCCGCGCAGGCGGAAGCTGTAGGTCTTGCCGTCGGGCGAGATGCCGACGGTCTCGGCGAGCAGCGGTTTTGGCGTCCCGTCCTCGCCATAGGCGACAAGCCCCTCGACCATGTGAAGAACCACGCCGTCCGTCGGATGGTCCCGGTTGACGCCGGGATCGATCGAGCGGATGTCGGCTGGAATCTGGACGCGCAGCACCGTGGCAGCTTGAGCGCCTGCGCCAGAGACGGCGAGCGCCAGCCCTGCGGCCATGGCCATTTTTTTCGTGATCTGTCGAAGCATCGGCATGGTCCCCTTGTTTTCTGTCGGCATGCTGCGTCGAGGCTGGCTTACTCGGCGGCCTGGGCCAGGGTCCGCGGCTCTTCCGTCAGGCTGTAGCGCGTGAAGGTCCGGTTCAGCGCGGGCAGCGGGCAGACCTCCATGATTCCCTGCGCCGGCTGCATCACCACCATGGCGACCGTCGCCGAAAGATTGCCGGTGTCGTTGGGGCGCGGCGGACGGCAGACCGAATGCGGGGTGAGGAAATCGTCGAACAGGGCGTGTTTCAGATCGTCGATGGTGAGCTTATCGCCGGCCTCGTCGAGCAGCTTCTTCACGCGCCAGTCGCGGTAGAAGCTCTCGGGCACGCGCGGCGTGCCGGTGTCGCGCAGCTTGGTCAGCGCGACCTGTCCAACCCAGTGATTGGCATGAACGATCAGCCCGTTGCTCGGATAGAGCGGGAAGGCCTCGTCCGGCGCGCATTCGAAATCGATGCCGAAGCCCGCGACGGTCGAGAGCATCATGTTGTTGGAGCAGGCCTTCGGCGTCGTCGCGACCGCCTTGATGGCGAAGGCGAAATGCTCCTGCTCCAGGACCTTGCGGCGGATCAGCGCGAGCGGCACGCCGGGTTGCGTGAAGTCGCGCTCGGATTCGAGGTAGTTGGCGGTGATGCAGATGCCGGCTTCGTTCATGCCGCAGCGGGCGAGGCCGCCGGCCTCCACGAAGGTGAGAAAATCGGGGCCGTCGTCGCGGCGGACGCGCAGGACGATCGCGGTCTCGGCGCATTCGGCTTTCCAGTCCCAGTTCTGGCCGTGGATCAGCGCACCACCGGCACTGCGCTCGGGCAGGATGATCGCGCCGGTACAACCGTCGTCGAGTTCCTCGGTCGCCTCGACCGGCTTGTTCCTGACCAGCCGCGCCTTGGCGATGACCTCGGTGCGGGCATTGATCATGACGATGTCTTCGAGCGGCACGCCGGCGCCGTCGGCAATGCCGCGCATCTCCTCGATGTAGTGGCTGCCGAAGGCTTCGATCTCGCCGGCGAACTCTGCGATCAGCGCGGATTTCGCCGCAGCGTCGTAGCCGAGATCGCCGAGCTGCCCGCCATAGAGCTCAATCGAGCGCTTGACGCGCTGAGGCACGCTGGAGCCATGCTGGCGGCCGCGCTCGTAAGCGCTGCCCGAGACATCGACGAAAGGACAGGGTTGAACCATCTTCAAGCTCCGCAGGGCACGCTGGCATTCGCCTCACGTCACATGTATTTCATCGTGAACTAAGACAATCAAGAGTTATGCCATGGCCGCCCCGACCAAGCTGCAGCAGGATATCGCCGAGGCCATCCTGCAGATGGTTCGCGAGGACGGCCTCGTCGCAGGCAGCTTCGTCAACGAGAACAACGCTGCCCGTCGCCTGAACGTGTCGCGGACCCCGGTGCGGGCCGCCCTCGACCATCTGGCGCAGCAGGGCGTCGTCCGGCGCCACCCCAACAAGGGCGTGGAATTCCTCGGCGCCCCGGCCGCGACGATGGCGACCGGAAGCGACAGCACGGAACTCGCTTTGGCCCGCCTCGCCCATGACCGCGAAAGCGGCCAGCTTGGCGATGGGATTTCCGAGGTCGATGTGATGCGACGCTATGGACTGACCCGGCCTGAGGTCCAGCGATTGCTGGCACGGCTGGCCGATCTCGACATGATCGAGCGCAAGCCGGGCTATGGCTGGCGCTTCCTGCAAAAGCCGCGCGATCCTCAGGCCCATGACGAGCGCTATCGCTTCCGCCTGCTGATCGAGCCGATGGCGCTGCTGGAGCCCGGCTTTGCGCTCGAGGCAGGCTGGATCGCCGAGATGCGAGCACGCCACCGCGAGACCCTCGAACGACCCTGGCAGGAATCCTCCAGCATCGGCTTCTATGAGATGAACGCGGCCTATCACGAGGGCCTGGCGGCGGCATCGGGCAACCGCTTCATCCACTCCGCCGTGAAACGCCAGAACGAGCTGCGGCGGCTCTCCAATTACGACTGGATCTTCGGCTTCGAGCGCGTCGTCGTGAATTGCCGGGAGCATCTGCAGATCCTCGATGCCATCGAGGCCGGGGACCGCGAGCTCGCGAGCGCCCTGATGCGCAGTCACCTGCAGCGCGCGAGCCAGTTGCGGCGCGTCGATGAGGCAGGCTAAGCCTTCGCAAGATGTTGTCTTTTGACGGATAAAATGCATATCCGGCCTTGGTCATCTGGGCCGACGCCTTCCAGCGCTGTTGCCGAAGCCCTTGCCTATGCGACGTTGTTCCCGCCCAAGGAAGCGGTTATGGCTGTGAGTGTCGAGCCCGCATCAGCGTTGTGATTGAACAGCTCGCCGATGACACAAAGTCTGGATCACGCCATTCTCACGGGCGCGCACCTTTATTACCAACCCCAGGTCAGCTCCGACGGTAAAACCTTCGTCGGCGTGGAATGCCTGCTGCGCTCCGTCGATAGGGATGGCCGGGTATCGGGCCCGCAAGCCATTCTGGACAGCGTCGACGACGACGAGCAGGCCGATGCGGTCGATTGGTGGGTCATCCGCCAGGCCTGCACGGACGGGCTGCGCTGGCCGAAACTGACGATATCCATCAATATCAGCGCAAGGCAGTTTCAATCGCCGGATTTCGCCCGGCAGCTGCTCTCGCTGGTGAGCGAGATCGGCAACACGCCGGCCCAGATCGAGCTGGAATTGCTCGAAGGCGGCATCATCGAGAATTTCGAGCGCGCGATCGAGACGATGAATGTCCTGCGACAGAGCGGGATCGGGATCGCTCTGGATGATTTCGGCACGGGCTATTCCAGCCTCGCCTATCTGCAGAAGCTTCCGATCGACAAGCTGAAGCTCGACAAATCACTGATCGACGGGACTGGCGAACTCAAGGCGGCCGCGATCGTCCAGGCCGTCACTGCCCTGTCGCGGGCGCTGGGAATGAAGGTCGTGGCGGAAGGCGTGGAAACGCAGGCCCAGCAGCAGTTCCTGCGCGTGGCCGGCTGCCATCTTCTGCAGGGCTACCTGTTCTCGCCTGCGGTGACCGCAGACGAGATCGACGCTTTCCTCCGCGATGGCTGGCCCGCCAATCGGTGAGCGCGGCGCGCCTTCTGATGGTCAGCGAGCGAGATGGGCGGCCGTCGAGCCCGGGCCGACACCATCGGGAACAGGAATGTTCGTCGACCCGTATTTCGCGTTGAGGACCATGGTCGGCCCGGCCGAGAGCGTGAAGCGCCGCGCCACCACGATCGTATAGGCGGATTCAGCCGCCACCGGCTTGTTGGCGGCGATGTTGAGTTCGCCCTGCGGTAGATAGAGCGTGCCCAGCAGCACCTTCGCGTCGTTGCTCAGGATTTCGTGCTTCTGGTTGATCGGCGAGTTCCGGTCCTCATAGAACAGGATGCCCGCCAGCACGCCGTCCCTGGGCGCGGTCAGGTCGATCTTCGTGTCGGCGTCGAAGCGGATCACCGCGCCCTTGCCGTTCAGGTAGATCCCGACATTCGCGCCCTTCAGCGAAGCGCCTCCCGACACGTCGAGGGGGCCATCCTTGAAAACGTAGATGCCCGGATTCATGCTGACCACGGCCATCTTGCTGATCCGGATGCCGCCGCAATAGGTGCCGGGGCTCAGCGTCATGCTGGTGGTGACCTTCAGGTCGGTGGCGCTGCAGCCTCCGGTCGGCGGCGGCGGGCGCGACGCCAGCGGATCGGCCAGAACCGGACAGTCGAGCGTCGGGCTGGGGCTGTAGCTGTCGTACTTGTCCTTGTAGCTGCCGCCGGCCGAGCAGATGAAGCGCGCCTTGATCGACGAGTTCTGCATCGCCTTCAGGCCCTGGGACTTGCTCGAATTCGAGTACACGGCGCATTCCGGCGCCTCGAGCTTCGCGTCCTTTTCCAGGTAGATGGTCTCGTTCTTGTTCTTCTCGAGCCCGATGACGCAGATCGATGCACTGCCGAGAACGCGCGCCGTGGCCCTGGCCCCCACATGCACCATCTCCGTTCCGAACATGTGCATGATGTTCGTCTTCGCGATCGTGTTGATCTCGACCGTGACGGTCATCTTCTTGAGGTCGACCGAGGCTGCGATCGTGCCGGAATGGTTGACCGCCTTCAGCGACGTCGCGGCGAACTTCTCCGCAACCGACTGCACCGTCGTCGGGTTGGCATTGGCCAGCCGGAACTCCCGCGCAGCGGCCAGCGCGGAGGCATCGGCAGCCGCCTGGAAGGCGGTCCGCTGTTCGGAGAGGATGCCGAAGTCGATGACCACGCCTGCGCCCACCAGCAGAGCCGGCAACGCGACCCCGGCCATGATCAGCACGCCGCCGCGTTCATCGCCGCGAAGACGCATCAGTGCTCGCTGGATGAACGCCGCGACCATATCAGGCTGCCGCGAGGGCGCGGTGCGCCCGGATGAGGAAACGGATCTGATGGCCCAGGAGCCGCCAGTTGACGGGCTTGCACATGAACGATGTGGCACCGGCCGCATAGGCCTGGTCGATCGAGACGATATCCTCGCGCCCGGTGATGACCATCAGGGGCAAGTCGTCGAAGCGGCGGTCGGCACGAATCCGGCGCACCATCTCGATGCCATTCATGCCGGGCATGTCGACATCGATCAGCGCAACGTCGAAGCTGGCTTGGTCTAGAAGGGCAAGACCTTCCTCTGCCGAGCCGGCCGTTGTGATCTCAGCCTGGGGCGTCGCCAGATAAACGGCGCAGAATTCCCGCTGGATGGGATCGTCATCGACGGCCAGGATCGCCAGTTGATCGCAGAGCACGTAACTGAATGGGATGCAGTTCTCGCCCGTCATCGTCATCGCATCACTCCCAAGGCACTGTTCTGGTGCCCAGTCGGATGACCTTTCACCAAAGATGCAAATAAACGGTTCCGCATCCTTCAAAAAAATGGCGAGGTTGTTTGCGTTTGAGAAAGCATAGACCGCCTATCGTGGCGTCATGTCGTTGCGTCCTCACCTCTCGATTCGCGTCCGGTTGATCCTGCTCGTCGTCGCATCGACTTTGCTGGCAAGCGGAATCCTGGTCGGCGTGTCCGTCTGGCGCGAGACGGAACGCTACGGCCAGTCACGGCGCGACGCCCTGCTCAGTACGGCGCAAGCGATCTCGGCGGCCGCGTCCCGCCCTGTCGCCGACACCGACTCCATCGCCGCCTATGAGGCGATCACTGCGATCGGCCGGATGAAGGGCATCACCTTCGCCGGCATCGAAACGAGCGACGGAAAGTCGTTGGCCGACATCGGCGCGACCGAACAACTCGCCGGCGATCTTGTCGTCCTGGGGCCGGATACGCGCTGGTCCCTGCCGGCGATCCTGCGAAGCCGATCGATGGAGGCGATCGTACCCATTATCCATGGCGGCGTGCAGGTCGGCAGCCTCCGCGTCATCGCCGACACGCAGGACCTGCCGGCGCTGATCAGGAGCGCGGTGGAAAGTACTTTGCTGACCGGCGCCATCGCGACCCTCTTCGCGGTGGCACTGGCGCTTCGCCTGCAGCGACGGATCACCGGGCCGCTGGGCGCGCTGACGCAGACCATGTCGCGCGTGCGCCGAGAGCACGACTACGCCATCACGCTCAAGGCCGAGTCCCGCGACGAGATCGGCGTGCTGGTCAACAGCTTCAACGGGATGATCGGCGACATCCGCGAGCGCGACCGCAGGCTCGCCGACCATCGTGACCGGCTGGAGCGCGAGGTCTCGGACCGAACGGCCGACTATCAGCGCGCCGCGCTTTCGGCCGACAAGGCAAACCAGGCGAAGTCGGATTTCCTGGCCACGATGAGCCATGAGATCAGGACGCCGATGAACGGCATCCTGGTCATGGCGGAGCTTCTGGCCGCCGCCGAACTGCCGAAGCGCGCGCGCCGGCAGGCCGAGGTCATCGCGCGTTCCGGCACCAGCCTGCTCGCCATCATCAACGACATCTTGGACATCTCGAAGATCGAGGCGGGCAAGCTCGAGGTCGAAGCCCTCGATATAGACCCGGAGGATTCGGTCGAGGCCGTCCTGCAATTGTTCAGCGACCGGGCTCGCTCCAAGGCGCTGGATCTCTGCGGCGCGATCGAAACCCCGCCGGGCCTGAACGTCCGGGCCGATCCGGTCCGCCTCGGACAGGTGCTGGGCAACCTCGTCAACAATGCGCTGAAGTTCACCGAGGCCGGAGGTGTCACTGTTCGTGTCGCGCGGGAAGGACAGGACCACCTGCGCTTTTCGGTCTCCGACACCGGGATCGGCATCGCAGCCGACAAGGTCGACACGATTTTCGAGTCCTTTTCGCAGGCTGACCAGTCGACGACACGCACCCATGGCGGCACCGGTCTGGGCCTCTCGATCGCGCGGCAACTGGTCGCCGCGATGGGCGGGACGCTGAGCGTCGAAAGCGAGATCGGCCGCGGCAGCAGCTTCTTCTTTGCCCTTCCGCTTGCGGTCTCGTCCCCGGCGATGGTGGCTGAGCCCGCTGTCGCCAACTCCGGCAAGACCGCTGTCATCGCCCTGCCCCAGCGCCAGACCGCGGCAATGCTCAAGCATGAACTGACCGCCACCGGCTTCACGGTCGAGGTGCTCGACGCTTCCCCGCCAATGGGCGCAGCCAAGGCCGATCTCGTCATCGCCTCGCCCGATCGCCTGGCTGCCTTCAGGGAATACGGTCACGCCGTCATCGTGCTGGCCGGCGCCGGCGAGGATGTCGATGGGTTGATCGAGGCCGGCGCGGACGATGTCCTGCCTTGGCCCGTGCAGCGTCGCGACGTCGCCACGCTTATCCAGTCGCTGCAGACGGATCGACCTTCGGGACAATCGTTGCGCCGCGCCGATGCCGGCCAGGCCGAGATCGCCCCGACTGCGCAGTTCCCGCAGATGCGTGTCCTCGTCGCCGATGACAGCGAGGTCAACCGCGAGGTCGCCGATGCCGCGCTGCGCCGGTTCGGCATCGTCGCGCGCTTCGTCAATGACGGCGTCCAGGCCGTCGCGGCGGCGGAGCGCGAGCCCTTCGATCTCATCCTGATGGATGGCAGCATGCCCGTGCTTGATGGCTTCGACGCTGCGCGCGCCATCAGGGCGCGCGAGGCCGAAACCGGCCGGCCGCGCGTCCCGATCGTCGCCCTGACCGCCCATGTCGTTGGTTCGGCCGCCAATGCCTGGCGCGAGGCGGGTATGGACGGTGTGGTCTACAAGCCCTTCACGCTGGCCCAGCTCGGCAGCACGATCGCGAGCTTCGCACCGGATTCGACGGCGCGGACGGTTGCGCCAGCGGTACCGGACTCGCCGACGGAGGAGAGCTATCTCGACGAAGCAGTGCTGCGCGACCTGATCGAGATGACCAACGGATCGCTGGAGACGGTCCGCCGGATCACCGACCTCTACAAGGTGACATCGCTCAAGGAGGTCGAACGCCTGGGATCGGCGACGCAATCGGGCGACAGCGACCTGATCGCGAAATGCGCCCATGCGCTGAAATCGATGAGCGCCAATCTCGGCGCAACCCGCGTCGCCTCTGCCGCAGCCGAGATGGAGCGCGCCGCCCGCGACGGTGTCGCGCCGGTCGGCGAAGATGCCTTCAGGAACCTCCACGACATCCTCCAGCAGACGCATTCGCGGCTGAATGACGCCATGGCGAAAGCGGCCTGATCTCTGGACGACGTCCAGCGCAAGGCGCGACCTGACAGGCCAGCGACGCCGACGGGCATGTCCTGTTGCGGGGGGTGTGCCGACATCTGCAACCGCTGGATGCCGTGCCGTTCGACGAGGCGTCCTTGTCGGCTGCCCCATGGCTTGCGCCCGTCAATTCCGCCGCTCTAGGATCAGCCGATAGACATCGCGGCGACGCTCCATCCGCGACCATTCCATCGGTTCGAACGGAAGGTTCCAGGGCATGAAGCGTCGAACATTTCTTGGCGTCGCGGCGGGTGCCGCCGTCTCCACCCTCGCAAAGCCCAGCGTCGCGCAGCCGGCGAAGGTGCTGAAATTCGTGCCCGAGGCGGATGTCGCGATCGTCGATCCGGTCTGGACAACGGCGACTGTGACGCGCAACCACGGCTATCTCGTCTTCGATACGCTTTACGGCCAGACCAGCGACTATCATTTCGAACCGCAGATGGTGGCCGGCCACACCGTCGAGGATGACGGCAAGCTCTGGCGGCTGACGCTGCGCGAGGGCTTGCGCTTCCATGACGGCGAGCCGGTGCGGGCGCAGGACGTCGTGCCGAGCGTCAAGCGCTTCGCCGCCCGCGATGCCTTCGGCCGCGCGCTGATGGATGCAACCGACGAGCTCTCGGCGGAATCCGACCGCGTCGTGAAATTCCGCCTGAAACGACCGTTCTCGCTGCTGCCGGCGGCGCTCGGCAAGACCGGAACCTCGATGCCCTGCATCATGCCGGAACGCTTCGCGGTGACCGACGCCAACAAGCAGGTGACGGAGATGGTCGGAAGCGGGCCGTTCCGCTTCAAGGCTGCCGAGCGCATTCCCGGCGCGCTGACGGTCTATGAGAAATTCGCCGGCTACGTTCCGCGTCCCAATGGCTCCGCCACCTTCACGGCCGGCCCCAAACACGTTCATTTCGACCGCGTCGAATGGCGCATCATGCCCGACCCGTCGACGGCAGCGAACGCGCTCAGCAACGGCGAAGTGGACTGGTGGCAAAATCCGACGCCGGACCTGCTGGGTGTCCTGAAGACCAAGGCCGGACTTAAGATCGAGGGCCTCGACCCGGCCGGCGGCATCGGCTGCCTGCGCTTCAACTGCCTGCATCCGCCTTTCGACAATGCGGCCATCCGCCGGGCCCTGCTCGGCGCCATCGACCAGACCGAATACATGACCGCGGTGGCCGGCGACGAGCGCTCGATGTGGAAGGACCATGTCGGCGTGTTCAGCCCCGACACGCCGCTGGCAACCACAGTCGGGACCGATGTCCTGGTCGGCAAGCGGGATTTCGAGAAGGTCAAGCGCGAGCTCGCGGCGGCCGGCTACAAGGGCGAGCGCGTGGTGATGCTCGACCCGACCGACTACCCCTCGACTCATGCGCTGGCGATGGTGGCGGCGGATGCGCTCAAGAAATGCGGCATGAATGTCGACCTGGTCTCGACCGACTGGGGCACCGTGGTTCAGCGCCGCGCCAGCCGGCAGCCCAACGACAAGGGCGGCTGGAACATCTTCTTCACCTATCTGAACGGCACCAACAATTTCGATCCGGCCAGCCAGCTCGGCATCCGCGGCAATGGCGACCAGGCCTGGTTCGGCTGGCCGACATCGCCGCGCCTGGAAGAGCTGCGGCTCGACTGGTTCGCCGCCAAGGATGTCGCCGCACAGAAGGCGATCTGCGCCGAGGTCCAGAAGCAGTTCTTCGTCGAGGTGCCCTATATTCCGCTTGGCGCCTATTACGAGAAGACGGCCTATCGCGGGCTCACCGGCCTGCGCAACGGCTTCGCGCAGTTCTACGACGTCAAGCCCGCATGATGCGCCAGACCATGCGTATCGCTGTTCTTCAATTCGCTCACGAGACCGTCACCTTCCTGCCCAACGACACCACGCGGGAGGACTTCATCTATCCGGGCTCGCCGGCCAGCGGCGAGGCGCTGCTGGCGACCGACCCGAAGGGCTATATGGGCGGCTTCGTGCAGGTTGCGCGCGAATATGACGATGTCGAGCTGATTGGCATCACCTCGCCGCTCTGGCCCAAGACCGGCACGGGATCGGGCTGGATCACCGAGGATGCCTATGAGCATTTCCTCGGGATCATTATTGCGGAGCTGAAGGCACAACCGAAGCTCGACGGCGTCTATCTCGCGCTTCATGGGGCACTGGCGGTGCGCGGCGTGGCGCGCCCCGAGGCCGATATCGCGCGGCGCGTCCGCGAGGTCGTCGGCAAGGATGTCGTCCTCTCGGCAACTTTCGATCCGCATGGCAACGAGGACGAAGCCTTCCTTGGCCAGGCCGAGATGGCGTTCTGCGTGAAGTATTTCCCGCATTACGACATGCATCTGCAGGGCGAACGCGCGGCGCGCATGCTGGTCCGGGCGATCCGCGGCAGCTTCAAGCCGGTGCACCGGACGCTGCGCATTCCGATTATCGCGCCGACGGTGGTGATGTGGACAGGCGCCTCGCCCTGGTCCGACCTGATCCAGCGGGCGCTGGTCTGGGAGGCCCGCGAGCCCGACGTCTTCGTCAATGTCTTCTTCGGCTTTCCCTGGTCGGACGTGCCGGATGCCGGCATGGGCCTCCAGGTGATCACCAACAACGATCCGGATCTTGCCGACCGGGTGATGCGCGACATGGCGGAATGGGTCTGGCGGCGGCGCGAAGCGCTGCTCAACACCGTCAAGATCCATCCGATGAAAGATGGCGTCGCGCTGGCGCGCGAGGCCGTGAGCGCCGGCAAGGCGCCGGTGCTGCTCGCCGACTACAGCGACCGCTCGGGCTACGCGACCTGGCTGCTGCAGGAGATCATCGCGCAGAAGCTCGAACGCACCCTGATCGCCACCATCGCCTCGCCCGATATCATTCGCTCGCTTCTGGCGGCCGGCGCCAAAGCGGGCGATGGCTTCGATGCCGCGATCGGCGGCCTGTTCGATGAATCCGCCGGCGACGCCGTCCGCATCTCCGGCACGATCCGCTCGGTCAGCGGCGCCAGGACGACCCATGGCACGAGCAGCGAATGGATCTGCGTGAGCTTCGGCCAGGGTAATGTGCTGGTGCTCAGTCCCAATCTCGTCCAGATCATCGAGCCCTCGGAACTCTGGCAGGTCGGCCTCAAGCCCGACGAGTTCGATGTGATCGCCATCAAGTCGCGCGCCCATTTCCGCCGCGGCTTCGACGACAGCGGCTTTGCGCCGACGATCCTGCTGGTCGAGCCGCCGCAGCCCTTCATGGGCACGGTCCATCTCGAAGCGCTGCCCTACGAGAACCTGACGCTGACAGACTACTACCCCTACGGCGATCCGAGTTTTCCGCCGGCGGCGTGGAAGCGAACCCAGGGTGGCTGACACCGCCGGACGATGACGGGCGCTGCTGGCAGGGCGGTCGACATGTCTTGTTTCGTGGCGCAAAATTCGGCTCGATGATTTTCTTCGAGTCCATCCTCGTCATCATGCTGGGAGCCGTCATGCTCGCCGCGGCGTCGCGGCGCGCGGGCATTCCCTACCCCGTGGTGCTCGCCGTCGGCGGGACCGCCCTGGCCTTTGTTCCCGACGCGCCGCAGCTCTCGCTCGACCCCGAACTCGTTCTGGCGTTGTTCGTGGCGCCGATCCTGCTCGACGCGGCCTTCGACACCTCGCCGCGGGATCTGCGGAAGAACTGGCTGCCCGTCGGCGGGCTGGTCTTCGTCGCCGTCGTCGCGACGACGGTAAGCGTCGCGGTCGTCACACGCTGGTTCGTGCCGGACCTGCCCTGGGCGGCAGCGATCGCGCTGGGAGCGATCGTGGCGCCGCCTGACGCCGTGGCCGCGACCGCGATCCTGCGGCGCCTGCGCCCACCGCACCGCCTGCTGGTCATCCTCGAAGGCGAGAGCCTGCTCAACGACGCAACCGCACTGCTGATCTACCGGCTCGCGGTCGGGGCTGTGGCGGCCGGAACCTTCAGCGCCGCCGATGTGCTGCCGGTCTTTGCACTGGTGGTCGTCGGAAGCGTCGTCCTTGGCGGCACCCTGGCCTGGCTGGGCGTCCGGCTGCTCGGCCTGTTCCGTGACCAGTCGAGCGCCATCATCCTCCAGTTCATCACGACATTCGGCGTCTGGATCCTGGCCGAAGCACTGCATCTGTCGGGCATCATCACGATCGTGGTCTATGGCATCGTGATTGCGCGTTGGGCACCTGCACGGACAAGCGCGCGGCTGCGCATCCCATCCTATGCCGTCTGGGAAACCACCGTCTTCGTCCTCCAGGTGCTGGCCTTCGTGCTGGTCGGCCTTCAGCTTCGACCGATTCTGGCTGGCCTCAGCAATGCGCAGCGCGTCGACTATGGTTGGATCGCGCTCGCCGTTCTCGCGACGGTGATCCTCGTCCGCCTGGTCTGGGTCATGGGCTACAACGCCGTTGCACGCAGCTACCACCGGACGCGAGGAGAGGCCGAAACAGGCAAGCAAGGGCTGGCACCGACGATCAAGGGCGGCCTGATCATCTCGTGGTGCGGCATGCGCGGCATCGTCACGCTGGCGGCAGGCTATGCGCTCCCGGCCGACTTCCCGTATCGCGACCTTATCCTCGTCTGCGCCTTCACCGTCGTCGTGGGTACGCTGCTGGTGCAGGGCCTGACGCTGCCGGCGCTCCTGAAATACCTCGCCCTGCAGGATGACCGGCCTGTCGAGCGCGAACTCGCCATCGCGCGCAAGGCCGCCCTCGAAGCGGCATTGGCCTCGATCGATGGCGAGCCGTCGAGCGTCGCCGACGCCATCCGGCGGGAATATCACGACATGCTCGATCAGGCCGATGGCGACGCGAGGCTTGATACCGCGCACAACGAACTCAGGCGCGGTGCCGTCGCTGCGGCGCGGACCGTGGCGCTCGATCTGCGCAGACGCGGCATCATCGGTGACGACGCCTTTCATCGGCTCGAAGAAGAGCTCGACTGGCTGGAACTGAGCGCGGCACCGCGGGAGCTCGGATGACCGAGCCGATCGATGTCGCCATCATCGGGGCCGGCGCGGCCGGCATCGCCGCCGGACGCCGGCTCATGGCGGCAGGCCTTTCAATCTTGCTGATCGAGGCGAGCGAACGGATCGGCGGACGGGCCTGGACGCTCAACCATGACGGAATGCCGCTCGATCTCGGCTGCGGCTGGCTGCATTCGGGCGATCGCAACCCATGGTCCGAGCTCGCACCATCGCTGGGGTTCACCGTCGATCGCACGCCGCCGCCGTGGGGGCATCAGTTCCGGGGGCTGCGCTTTCCGCAACAGGAGCAGCGTGAGGCCCAGGCGGCCTATGCGGCGTTCGAGGCGCGCCTTCGCTCCATAGCGCCGGAAACCGATCGCGCTGCCGACCTGCTCGAGAGCGGCAATCTCTGGAACGGCTATCTCGAGGCGATGAGCGGATACATCAACGGAGCCGAGCTCGAGCAGCTCTCGGTGCGCGATTACCTGGCCTATGCCGACGCCGACACCGGGGTGAACTGGCGGATCGTGCAAGGCTATGGCGCGCTGGTCGCGGCGGCCGCGGAGGGCTTGCCGATCAGGCTCGACACGCCGGTCACGGCGATCGATGCCGATGCTCGCCATCTGAAGATCCTCGCAGCGTCCGGCACGATCGAGGCGCATACCGCGATCGTCACGCTGCCGACGGATGTCCTGGCGTCGGGCGCGCTTCGCCTGCCGGCGCCTGCCCATGACCGGATCGATGCTGCCGGAACGCTGCCGCTCGGGCTGGCCGACAAGATCGTCTTCGCGCTCGACCGCATCGACGGCTTCGAACCGGACACGCAGGTGCTTGGATGCCCCGGACAGGCGCGGACGGGCAGTTACCATCTGCGGCCCTTCGGCCGCCCGCTGATCGAGGGCTTTTTCGGCGGTGCCACGGCGCGCGAACTGGAACAGGGCGGCGAACAGGCCATGGCCACGCTCGCGCTCGATGAGCTTGCCGGATTGTTCGGCGCCGGGATCAGACGACGGCTGAAGCCGATCGCGCAGTCGCGTTGGGGCCGCCAACCCTTCGTGCGGGGCTCATACAGCCACGCCCTGCCCGGCCATGCGGCGGCCCGGATCGTCCTTGCCGCGCCCTTCGACGATCGCCTGTTCTTTGGGGGCGAAGCCTGCTCGCCGCAGGATTTCTCGACCGCGCATGGCGCCTATACCACCGGGCTTGCGGCGGCCGAGGCGGTCCTCGAGCGCCGGTTTCGCCTTGGCGGGCGCACGCAACCAACGGGTCTCCCGCTCGTTGAAGCACCGAGACCGAGGGGCGCGAGAGGCGCAAAGCCGTGGACATATCCGTCTGGGACGAACTCGACCTGATCCTGCGCCTGTTCGCCGGCATGGCTGCGGGCGTCGCCGTGGGATGGGAACGAACCCTCAAGCAACAGACCGCCGGCATCCGCACCTTCGGGCTCGTCGGATTGGGCACGGCGACGGCCACGGCCATCTTCACCGGCGAAGGCGAGACCGATGCGGCCAGCCGTGTCGTACAGGGCGTTCTCACCGGCATCGGTTTTTTAGGCGCTGGCGTCATCACGCTTTCCAAGTCGGAGCGGACCCAGTCGGGGCACACGCCGCGCGGCCTGACCACGGCTACGGCCATCTGGGTCACGGCCGCCCTGGGCTGCGCCGCCGGGCGCGGCGACTGGCCGATCGTGCTGACGGCGACGGCGCTTGTGGTCGTGCTGCTCGCGATCGATCATTCCTTCGAGCGGTGGGCCGGGCGGCGCGACGCGGCTGCAAACGCGGCCAGGCGCGTATCCGATCCGACCGATGTCCGCGCTGATTGAGAGCGCCAACCGAGCGCCCCGGTCATCCGGTGACGCCTGCATCGTTCTCGCGCAGCAGTGCCAGCGTGGCGCCGTCGCGCTCGCCTCCACAGAACCGCTCCAACGCATTCGCGCAAAATGCTGCGGCATCGGGCGAAGCCGTTGCGAAAAGCGTCATGGACGAGCGGAATTTCAGGTCGTCGGGCGAGCCGAAGATGGCCGCGAGCGAACGCCCCGGTATGTCCAGAACCGCCTGCGTCGCGCTTTCGAGGCGAGTGCCGAGCAAGGGATGGGCGAGATAGGCTTGCGCTTCCCCGATCGAGGCGATGCCGAAATGGTGTGCCGTCGGCGAGTGCCCGAGACCCCGCAATTGCGGAAAGATGAACCACATCCAGTGGGTCTGTTTCCTGCCGGCCCGAAGCTCCGCCATGGCGATGTCGTAGACCCCGGCCTGGGCCTGCACGAACCGGTTCAGGTCGAATGGGTCTGCGCCAATCATCTGCGACGCTCCAGCCTGCTCCTGCGCATCGTTTCGGCCTGGCATGAGGGGCTTAGTCGCTCTCGTCGGACCAGCGTTCCCGCGCTTCAGCTGCCGGAACCAGAAGCTTGATCGTCTCGCCTTCGATTCCCACCACGAGGGCGATGTCCAGGAAGTGATGCTCACCGCCGGAGGCGGGATCATCCTTCTTCAGCTTGAGCAACTGGCCTGCCAGCGCATCGACCGTCCCGACATGTTCCCCATCCGAGCCGACCACCGTCATGCCCTCGCGGATCTGCTCGACGAACATCATGTTGCCCTCCCTTGGATGCGATCGCAGTCACAATCGGAACGACCGCCGCCGCCGGTTGGTTCCGAACGGCCCGTGCATGTTGCGGCTGGAGAATTCATGCGTCTTCGCGCGACACGGCCCGGGCCTCCCGCGCGATAGCACAGAGCTGCCGGGCCAGCGCCCGCCCGATCAGCTGTCTTTGATTGTAGCCTTCGCGTCCGAGCTGACGCCGGATGTCTTCGATGCCGGCGCAGCGGCCTTCCCGGGCAATCTCGAAGGCACGTTCCAGCGCGGTCTTTTGGGCATTCAAGGGATTCATCATCACGCGCATCACCAGCGCTCCTTCCTCGTATCGAACCCCTGCCGCTCGTCCACCGACGACGATGAACAGATACGATCGATTCAGGAGAGGCTGGCTTCAATGTCATTTGATGTGGAGGTGGCGGCTTGGATGGAAAGCGTGCGGGGGACGGGCGACGTGCTGGCGAACCGGTGTCGCACCTCTGCCCGGAGTTGATCGAGCTGCTCCGCCGGCCCTCCGTCTCTATACTGGTATTATGCATACCAGAGGTTGGCAGCTTAGAATCTTTTCGATAACGTCTGCTTCCACAAGCGACCGGATCAACGGCGCGGGCGAAGGAGCCGCATGGCTTCGACAGCGGAGGGATTGGCCGGCCTATGAGTGCGCACGAGCATCACAACCATAATGTCCAGGCCTTCGAGCATCCGGGACTGGGCCGCAAGCGCGCCAAATCCACGCCGAAGGGCCGGCAGGTCGATCCTCACGCCCTGTTCGAGATCGAGGCCCTGCTGGGCGAACGCTCGCGCCAGCGCGACCTCCTGATCGAGCATCTTCACTTGATCCAGGATCGCTATCACCAGATCTCGGCCGCGCATCTGGCGGCGCTGGCCGATGTGATGAAGCTGTCCTTCGCCGAAGTCTTCGAGACCGCGACCTTCTACGCCCATTTCGACATCGTGAAGGAGGGCGAGCCGTCGATTCCGCCTCTGACCGTGCGCGTCTGCGACAGCCTGACCTGCGCGATGCACCGTTCGCAGGAACTGCATGACAGCCTGGTGTCGAAGGTCGGGCCCGGCGTACGCGTGGTCAGGGCGCCGTGCGTCGGCCTCTGCGACCGCGCCCCCGTCGCGGAAGTCGGCCATCATTTCTTGCATGAGGCGACGCCGGACAAGGTTCTGGCTGCGATCACGGCCGACGACACCCATGTCCACATGACCGACTATGTCGATTACGACGCCTACCGCGCCGGTGGCGGCTATGCGCTGCTGGAGAGCCTGCGTTCCGGAGAGCGCAGCGTCGAATCGATCCTGGCCGTGCTCGACGATTCCGGCCTTCGCGGACTGGGCGGCGCCGGCTTCCCCACGGGTCGCAAATGGCGCGCGGTACGTGGCGAGCCCGGGCCGCGCATGATGGCGATCAACGGTGACGAAGGCGAGCCCGGCACCTTCAAGGACCGGCATTACCTCAATACCGATCCGCACCGCTTCCTCGAGGGTACGCTGATCGGCGCCCATGTCGTCGAGGCCAGCGACGTCTATATTTATCTGCGCGACGAATATCCGCTGGCGCGCGAAATCCTGACGCGCGAGATCGCCAAGCTGCCGCCGGGCGGCCCGACGATCCATATGCGCCGCGGCGCCGGCGCCTATATCTGCGGCGAGGAATCCTCACTGCTGGAAAGCCTCGAAGGCAAGCGCGGGCTGCCGCGCCACAAGCCGCCCTATCCGTTCCAGGTCGGCCTGTTCGGCCTGCCCACGCTGATCAACAATGTCGAGACGGTCTACTGGATCCGCGACATCGTCGAGAAGGGCAATGGCTGGTGGAATTCGCATGGCCGCAACGGCCGTATCGGCCTGCGCAGCTATTCGGTTTCCGGCCGCGTCAAGAATCCCGGCGTGAAGCTGGCGCCGGCCGGCGTCACCATTCGCGAGCTGATCGAAGAATTCTGCGGCGGCATGCAGGACGGCCACCGCTTCCACGCCTATCTGCCGGGCGGCGCTTCGGGCGGCATTCTGCCTGCGTCGATGGACGACATTCCGCTCGATTTCGGCACGCTCGAAAAGCATGGCTGCTTCATCGGCTCGGCTGCGGTCGTCGTCCTCTCCGATCATGACGACATGCGCGGCGCGGCACTGAACCTGATGCGCTTCTTCGAGGACGAGAGCTGCGGGCAATGCACGCCCTGCCGTGTCGGCACGCAGAAGGCGGTGATGCTGATGCAGCGCCCGATCTGGAACCAGGAGCTGCTCGGCGAGCTGTCGCAGGCGATGCGCGATGCCTCCATCTGTGGCCTCGGCCAGGCTGCAGCCAACCCGCTGACCTGCGTGATGCGTTACTTCCCCGAGGAATTCATGACGAAGGAAGCCGCGGAATGACCCTGGGCATCAGCTTCGAACTGAATGGCGAGCGCGTTGAAGCCAGCCATGGCGAGACGATCTGGCAGGTGGCGCAGCGGATGGGAACGACCATTCCGCATTTGTGCTACTCGCCCGAGCCCGATTATCGCGCCGACGGCAATTGCCGTGCCTGCATGGTCGAGATCGAAGGCGAGCGCGTTCTCGCCGCCTCCTGCATGCGCAAGCCGACGGTCGGCATGAAGGTACATACCGAGACCGAACGGGCCGACAAGGCCCGCAAGATGGTGATGGAACTGCTCGTCGCCGACCAGCCGGCGCGCGCGACATCGCATGATCCGACATCGAAGTTCTGGGGTTGGGCCGAAAAATCCGGGATCAGCGAGAGCCGCTTCCCGGCGGCCCAGCGCTGGCATTCCGATGTCAGCCACACCGCGATGAGCGTCAATCTCGACGCCTGCATCCAGTGCGGCCTGTGCGTTCGCGCCTGCCGCGAGGTCCAGGTCAACGACGTCATCGGCATGGCGTATCGCAGCGCCGGCTCCAAAGTCGTGTTCGATTTTGACGATCCGATGGGCAATTCGAGTTGCGTGGCCTGCGGCGAATGCGTCCAGGCCTGCCCGACCGGAGCCCTGATGCCATCCGCCTTCCTCGATGCCGACCAGACCCGCACGGTCTGGGCCGACAAGAAGGTTGATTCGCTCTGCCCCTATTGCGGGGTCGGCTGCCAGGTCACCTACAACGTCAAGGACGAGGCGATCATCTATGCCGAGGGCCGCGACGGGCCGGCCAACCACAACCGGCTCTGCGTCAAGGGCCGCTTCGGCTTCGACTACATCCACCATCCACACCGGCTGACCAAGCCGCTGGTGCGTCTGCCGAACATGCCGAAGGACGCTCGCGACCAAGTCGATCCCGCCAACCCCTGGACGCATTTCCGCGAGGCTTCGTGGGAAGAGGCGCTCGACGTCGCAGCGAAGGGCCTGACCCGGATCCGCGACGAGAAGGGCCGCAAGGCGCTCGCCGGCTTCGGCTCGGCCAAGGGCTCGAACGAGGAGGCCTATCTGTTCCAGAAGCTGGTGCGCACCGGCTTCGGCTCGAACAATGTCGACCATTGCACCAGGCTCTGCCACGCCTCCTCCGTCGCGGCGCTGATGGAGGGCGTCAATTCCGGTGCTGTTACGGCGCCGTTCGCGGCAGCCCTCGATGCCGAGCTCGTCATCGTCATCGGCGCCAACCCGACGGTGAACCATCCGGTCGCCGCGACCTTCATCAAGAATGCCACCAAGAAGGGTACCAAACTCGTCATCATGGACCCGCGCCGGCAGGCGCTGTCACGCCATGCCTGGCAGCATCTCGCCTTCAAGCCCGGCAGCGACGTCGCCATGCTCAATGCGATGCTGCACACCATCATCACCGAGGGGCTGACCGACGAGCAGTATATCGCCGGCTACACCGAGGGCTTTGAGCGGCTGAAGGAGAGCATCCAGGCCTTCCCTCCGGAGAAGATGGAAGCGGTCTGCGGCATCCCCGCCGAGACGCTGAAGGAGGTTGCCCGCGCCTATGCCCGCTCGCGCGCCTCGATCATCTTCTGGGGCATGGGCATCAGCCAGCACATCCACGGCACCGACAATGCCCGCTGCCTGATCGCGCTCGCCATGGTCACCGGTCAGATCGGCCGGCCCGGCACCGGGCTGCATCCGCTGCGCGGCCAGAACAACGTCCAGGGCGCCTCCGATGCCGGCCTGATCCCGATGGTCTATCCGGACTACCAGTCGGTCGAGAAAGCCGAGGTCCGCACCATCTTCGAGACGCTCTGGGGCCAGTCGCTCGACCCGCAGAAGGGCCTGACCGTCGTCGAGATCATGAACGCGATCCATGCCGGCGAGATCACCGGCATGTATATCGAGGGCGAGAATCCGGCGATGTCGGATCCGGACCTCAACCACGCTCGCGGCGCGCTGGCCAAGCTCGACCATCTCGTCGTCCAGGACCTGTTCCTGACCGAGACGGCCTTCCATGCCGATGTCGTGCTGCCGGCTTCGGCCTTCGCCGAGAAGGTCGGCACTTTCACCAACACCGATCGGCGCGTACAGATGGCGCGCCAGGTCGTGCGGCCGCCTGGTGAGGCGAAGCAGGATTGGTGGATCATTCAGGAGGTCGCGCGGCGCATGGGTTGCGACTGGACCTATGCCGGGCCAGCCGAGGTCTTTGCCGAAATGGCCCTGGTGATGCCGTCCTTCAACAATATCACTTGGGAGCGGTTGGAACGCGAGGGCGCGGTGACCTATCCGGTCGATGCGCTCGACGTCCCCGGCAACGAGATTATCTTTTCGCAGGGTTATCCGACCGAAAGCGGCCGGGCGAAGATCGTGCCGGCCAATATCGTGGCGCCGGACGAGGTGCCCGATGACGAGTACCCGATGGTGCTCTCCACGGGGCGCGTGCTGGAGCATTGGCATACCGGCTCGATGACCCGCCGCGCCGGCGTGCTCGACGATCTGGAGCCGGAAGCCGTCGCGCTGATGTCGCCGCGTGATCTCGGGCGGCTCGGCCTCGTGCCGGGCGGCTTTGTCCAGCTCGAGACACGCCGTGGCGCAATCGCCGTCAAGGTTCGCTCGGACCGCGACGTTCCCCAGAACATGATCTTCATGCCGTTCTGCTACGCCGAGGCCGCCGCCAATCTGCTGACAAACCCGGCGCTCGATCCGATGGGCAAGATTCCGGAGTTCAAGTTCTGCGCCGTCAGGGCGCGGCCGGTGGAGGAGTCGCTGAGTACGGCGGCCGAGTAGCTACGGTCCGGCCCAACGCCGTCAGCGTGCCAATCGCCCTCTCCGGCGGTTGGCTTCGACGGGCTGCCGAAAGCATCGGCGCGCGACGGACCGCTGCCCGTCTAAGACACCGACCGACGAACGAAAGCGGCTCCGCATCACTGCGGAGCCGCCTTCCGTCGGGAGCTGGTCAGCTCAACCTGAGGTGCCGCAGGTCCGACCCGGAAGGTCGGTCGCAAGCGACCTTGCTGACGTACTCCATATTCTGGTCGCCCGCCACAGAGTTGTCGTGGAGGGCATGCCGCAACCGACAGCTTGTGGAACGCGATCGACGTCAGCCGCCACTCCGTTGTGAAATCCGGCTGGCGAAGAGTTCGAGCAATTGCCGGACGGTCACGCATTTCTCCAGTTCGCCATCGCCGAGAATGTCCCTGTCGAACTCACGTTCGATGGCATTCCCGATCAAGACGAGGTCATCGGCAGACACCCCGATCTCGTCGAGCTGGGCGTGCGGTGCCAACTTGCTGCGATCGACCAAGCCTTCATCAGCGATAATCTGAAGAAGGCGATCGACGACACCGGCCTCTTCAACGCTGAGTTCAGCCATCCCCCGCCTCCTTCCCGTTCAAAACCTATGACATCGCACACCGCCGAGCGGGCGCGAGCAATGAACTCGTTGGTATGGCAATGGTTGCGTCGGCGATAAGCCGGAGCGTTATGTCCTGCTCGACCTTGATCGGTATCTTCTCAGGTACCCATGGGAACGTTTGCCCCGGTGGTCGCCTCGGAAATCGCCTTTTGAAGATCGGCTTGCCAAAAGGGCTTTCCGAGACGCCGAACACCGGGCGGAAGGCCGTTTGGCGTGTCGGCATAGCCCGTCGCAAGAATGATCGGGATATTGGGCCAGCGCGTGCTCACCTCGGCGATCAGTTGACCGCCGGTCATGTGAGGCATGGCGTGATCGGTAATGATCAGGTCGAATGGCTGACCGTCCTCAAGCTTCCTGAGAGCCTCGCGGCCCGAATTGGCTTCGACGACGGTGTGGCCCAGATCCTCCAGAAGGGCGACCGTGTTCATCAGGATGAGCGCGTCGTCGTCAACTGCCAGTATGGCCAGCGACGAGGCGGACGCCGCGACAGGCGAAGGCTGACCCTCAGTGCTGACGACGCTGGCCCCCGGCTCGCTCGTGCGCAGCCACAGCGTAGCGGTCGTGCCGTGGCCGACCTCGCTTTGCAGCGTCAGGCTCCCGCCAAGCTGCTCGGCCGTACCCAGGACCATGGGCAGGCCGAGCCCCGTACCCTTGCCCACTCCCTTCGTGGTGAAAAAGGGCTCGGAGGCTTTGGCCAGCGTTTCAGCATCCATTCCGGTTCCGGTGTCGGTCACGATAATCCGGACATAGCTGCCGGGAGCGAGCGCGGAGCGACTTTCTTCGGTCACCAGCGTGTTCTTGGCCGTGATCGTGATCTTACCCCCGTCGGGCATGGCGTCGCGTGCATTGACCGCGAGATTCAGGATGGCCAGCTCAAGCTGATTTGGATCGGCGAATGCCGGCTGGAGCCCCTTCGGGAACAGCGTCTCGAGTGCAATCGTGGGCCCGAGCGAACGGCTCAGAAGGTCGGCCATGCCGCCGACCAACTCGCATACGTTCACCGGGCTCGGTTGCAGTTCCTGTTTTCTGGCGAATGCGAGCATGCGCTGGGTCAGCGAAACCCCGCGTGTCGCTCCTTTCAGCGCGTTGCCGATCAATCCGAGCAGGCGTTCGTCCGTCACCTGTTTGCGCAGAAGCTCCAGGCTGCCGATCACGGTGTTGAGCAGATTGTTGAAATCATGAGCGATGCCGCCCGTGAGCTGGCCCAGGGATTCCATCTTCTGCGACTGGTAAAGCGCCTCGCGAGCCGCCTGGAGTGCCTCGTCCGAGCGCCGGCGCTCGGTCATGTCGCGGGTAATCTTGGCGAAACCGATCACGTGCCCCTGATCATCATGGATGGGGTCGATGACAACGCTGGCCCAGAACTTCTCACCGCTCTTGCGAAGCCGCCAGCCTTCGATCTGGAACCCGCCGGCGCGGGCGCTGGCCAAAGCCCGCTCGCAGTCGCCCCGTGCCCGGTCTTCTTCGGTGTAGAAGATCGAAAAATGACGGCCGATGATCTCCTCTGGCCGATATCCTTTGATCCGCTGCGCACCCGCATTCCAATTGGTGACGATGCCGTTCTGATCGAGCATGTAGATGGCGTAATCGGTGACACCCTGCACCAGCAGTCGAAACGACTGCTCGCTTCGCCGCAACGCCTCCTCCTGCCGTTTGCGCTCGGTCAGGTCGCGGGTGATTTTCGCGTAGCCCAAAGCCTTGCCGCTTGTGGGGTGAATGATCGGATCGATGATGACGTGAGCCCAGAACCGCGTTCCGTCCTTGCGGACGCGCCAGCCTTCATTCTCGAAGCGCCCCTCGCGGCTGGCGATCTCCAGCGCCCGTGCCGGCAGCCCCGCAGCTTGATCTTCTGCGGTGTAAAAACGCGAAAAGTGCCGCCCGATGATTTCGTGGTCCTGATAACCCTTGAAGCGTCGCGCGCCAGGGTTCCAGCTTGAAACAAATCCCGAGGGGTCGAGCATGTAGATGGCGTAGTCGGTGACCGATTCGACCAGCAGCCGATACCTGTCGTCGGCCAAATTGTTCTCAGACGTCATATCCCCGGATACCCCCATGCCCCGCAACCAGGGAGCAACTCAAGCGAACCCAGCAATCGGCCTTTTGTTCCCGTGAGGCTGGAGCTTTGCGCAGGTTCCGCCACCGTCGGGGATGCCGGTTTACAGTTGGCTCAAGCCGGGTTCAGGACGGTCGCCAGCATCGAAACGCCACGACGTATCATGTCGGTGTCGAGCGCAGCGTAGCCGATAACAAATCCTGCCGTGCCAGGCTTGGATATCTTCGGATCATACAGCGACGACACCGGATAGAGGCCAAGCCCGACCGAGCGTGCCGCTTCGACGATCTCGCCCTCGCGAGACGCATCGACGCCGTTGATCCAGATAACGATATGGAGCCCCGTTTCAGCGCCCTCGATCGACACCGCCGGTCCGCATTCCGCCGACAGGGCCTGGAGCAACACGGCGCGCCGCTCGGCGTTCTTCCGGCGAATGCTGCGAACATGGCGTTCGTAGGCGCCGCTGAGGAGCAGAGCGGCCAGCGCTTCCTGCTCCAGCAGCGGGGTGTGCCGGTCCGTCAGCCGCTTGGCCTCGTTGAACACCCCAACCAATCCGGCGGGAAGAACGAGATAGCCCAGTCGCAGGGTGGGCGAGAGCGTCTTTGAGAAGGTGCCGACATAGATCACCGCCTGCGGATCGAGCGTTTGTAGCGGCGGGATCGGCGAAATGTCGTGCCGATATTCGCCGTCGTAGTCGTCCTCGACGATGCAGGCGCCTGAAGCGGTAGCCCAGGCGAGGAGCGCACGTCGGCGCGAGGCGGAGAGAACCCCGCCGAGCGGAAACTGGTGCGAGGGCGTGACATAGACGAGACGCCCCGATGGCAGTTCGTCGGTGCATATGCCCTCGGCATCGACGGGAACAGGAACCGCAACGCCGCCGGCGGCGGCGAAGGCATGACGTGCTAGCACGTATCCCGGGTTCTCGATCAAGAAAGCATCGCCGGGATCGAGCAGCAGCCGGGCGCACAGGTCGAGCCCCTGCTGCGAGCCATTGACGACGACGATGTCGTCCGGCGAGCAGCCGATGCCACGAGCCCGCCAGAGATAGCCTTGCAGTGCCGAGCGCAGATCGGAAGCGCCCTGGGGATCGCCATAGCGCAGCCGCGCGCTTCGTCGAAGGCTGACCGCGTTCAGCGCTCGCCGCCAAGCCAGCACTGGAAAATCATCACCGGCCAGGTCTCCGTAGCGGAAGTCCGCGACCTTGACCGCTTGAGGCGGTGTCGCCGGCGGCAAGCTGAGCAGGCGTTGGGCGAAGCCCGAGAGATGTCGTGCCGCCGCCTTTGGGGCGAGCGTCAGTTTCGGCTCGGTCACGAGGCCCTGGGCCACGACCGGACGGGCTCCGGCCCGCGTGACCAGATATCCCTCGGCGATCAGCTGACCATAGGCCGCCGTCACGGTGGTGCGGGACGCTCCCCACTCGGCCGCGAAGGTCCGCGACGAGGGCAGCCGATCGCCCGGTTGATAGGCGCCGCTGTGGATCTGGTTCTTGATCGCCGCGATGATCCTGCGTCCGACGCCTTCCAACTGGACCACTTCAATCCCTCACAACTGGCTATTCCCGGCAGGCCAGAATGGCTGCATCTGTCCAGACAACGCAAGGGAGTTCCAAGATGTACACGCCTCCAGCCTTCCGTGACGACGACAGGGACAGCATCCGGGCAACCATCCGTGCAGCCCGTCTCGCCACCTTCATCACCGCCACGGCGGACGGCATATTGGCGACGCCGCTGCCGCTCTACCTCGACGAGACCGAGGGTGAGCATGGCGTCCTGTACGGCCATCTCGCCAGGGCCAACCCTCAAGGCAGGACAGCGGCGATCGGCGACGGGTTGGCGATCTTCATGGGGCCGGACGCCTACATCACGCCGTCATGGTACGCGACTAAGCAGGAGACCGGGAAGGTCGTTCCGACGTGGAACTATATCGGGGTCCACGCTTATGGCCCGGTCGAATTCTTTGATGATCCGGCCAGGTTGCTGGAGGCCGTGACGCGGCTGACCAACATCCATGAGGGCGAGCGCGCGGTGCCCTGGGGCGTATCCGACGCCCCTCCCGATTTCATCCAGGCGCAGCTGCGCGGGATCATCGGCATCCGCATGCCGATCACGCGGCTGGAGGGCAAGCGCAAGATGAGCCAGAATCGCAGCCTGGCCGATCGGACCCAGGTTGCCGCCGGCCTGGCCGAAAGCGCCCGGCCATCGGAACGCGAGGCAGCTGCACTGGTCCCGGTCGCCTGACGCCACGCTCCAGCAACCATCCCATTCACTGGTAAAATCCCATGCCCGATCTCGCGCAATTCGCTCTCTATGTCGGCGCAGCTTTCCTGCTCGCGATCACGCCCGGTCCCGGCATTTTCTACGTAGCAGCCCGAACGCTCGCCGGCGGCCGCGCTGAAGGCATCGCGTCCAGCTTCGGCACCGGACTGGGCGGCATGGTCCATGTCCTTGCCGGCAGCGTCGGCGTGTCTGCGATCGTGCTCGCGAGCGCGGAGTTGTTCACCGCGCTCAAATTTGTCGGGGCAGCCTATCTCGTCTGGCTCGGCTTCCGCACCTTCCAGGCTGCACGCCGGGACGCGGCGAACGTCCTCAGCGGTGGCGCGGCCGAGCCGCCCATCGGACCTCGGAAGGCGTTCCGTGAGGGCGTCGTCGTCGAGGCGCTCAACCCTAAAACCGCGGCTTTCTTCCTCGCCTTCATCCCCCAGTTCGTCGACACGACGGGAAGCGTGGCGCTGCAATTCCTGATTCTGGGCTTCATCTCCGTCGTCCTCAACACCCTGGCCGACGTCGTGGTCGCCTTTGCGGCCAGCGGTATCCGTGAAGGTGCGGTTGCCCGCCCCGGGCTGGTCAAGCGCCTCCGCGAGGCTTCGGGCGGCGCAATGATCGCATTGGGTGTCGGCCTGGCTTTGGCCAAGCGGCCATCCGCCTAGGAGGCAGGACGCCCGCGATGTCCACAGCAAAATAAAAATGCCCCAAGCGCGACAAGCTCATACTAAACATCCTCTTGTCGAGCCTATCGACAGCTTTGTAATTTAATTCTTAAACTTAACTTAACCATGAGGTTCTTGACCACGCAGAAAGTATTTTGCCGTTATGCTTCAATACTGAATCGAACGAGTCGCGCGGCGATTCCGTAGCAAGTACTTGAGACGGCGAGGTTGCCCATGTTCATCCGCGTTCTGGACTGCATACGGACTGATCATGACGCGCGGCTCGTTATCCTGGCAATTCTCATCTCGCTGATTTCCGGATTTACCGTCTTTGCCATCATCAGCCATGCCCGCGCGCAACATGGCAAGGCGCGGCATGGCTGGGCCCTCATGGCGGCCTGCGTTGCGGGCGGGGGCATATGGTCCACGCATTTCGTTGCGATGCTCGGCTTCTCTCCTACTACCGCCGTCAGCTACGACATCACGTTGACCTTCGCCTCGGCGCTGCTTAGCATCCTGATCGCCGGCATGGCCATGCCGCTTCTGTTGTCGGCAGTCTCTCTCCACGCGTTGGGAGGGGCCATCGTCCTCAGTGCAGCGATTGCCAGCATGCACTTTACCGGAATGAAGGCGCTCGTCTTCGCCGGCACGCTCGAATGGGAGCCGGCTCTGGTTGCGCTTTCCCTCGGCTCCGGCGCGCTGCTGGCAGGCGCTGCAATTGTCATCGAACGTCGTTCCGGCGCGTTGCGGCATCGACTTGCGGCGACCGCGCTGTTCGGTGCGGCAGTCTGTTGCCTCCATTTCACGGCGATGGCGGCTGCGATCCTCAAAGCCGATCCAGGCCTTGAGGTTTCGGATGGCGACTTGTCGGAGTTTCTGCTCGGGCTCTCGGTCGCATTGGTGACGTCCTTGATCGTGATCCTCAGCCTGGTCACCGTATTCCTCGACAAGCGCGTCCATCGGGCTTCTGCCGAGGCCACACGAATGCGAAGCATCATCGAAGCCGCTCAGACCGGCATCGTCGTTTGCCAGAACCAGACGGTGATCGCGGCGAACCGCACCTTTGGCACCTTAGTGGATTTGAGGCAGGAGGAGATCGAAGGACGCCCTCTTGCAGATTTCGTCGCCGGGCCGCCCTCGATCGGACAGCGTCGCAACGGCGATATCGGCGAGGTCGAAAAGCGACTGATCACGGCAGGCGGTGCCCGGATCGATGTCGCATTCAGCGCGACGCCGATCCCGTCCTCCGGACCCCCGCTACACCTGATCGAGGTACGCGACATCCGTGCGGAAAAGTCGGCGCGGGAGCGCATGGCCTATCTCGCGAACCATGATGCCCTCACGGGCCTGCCGAATCTTCGCCTGTTTCGGAACGAACTGCATCAGGCCATCGAGGAGGCCGCTGCGTGTCGTGGCGAGGTGGGCCTGCTTTGGCTCGATCTCGATCACTTCAAGGAGGTCAACGACACCTACGGCCACGCCGCAGGCGACGCACTGCTCTGCTCCGTCGCCGAGCGTTTCCGATCCGCCCTGGACGAGCCGCATCTGCTGGCCCGCGTCGGCGGCGATGAATTCACGGTCCTGTGCAGGTCGGGACAGAGATGTGGCGATCCGGCCGCCGTCGCCCTGCGCTTGCTGGCCGCTCTGGCCGAGCCGGTTTTGGTCGAGGCCCACAGGCTCGAGGTCAGCTTGTCGATCGGCCTGGCAGTCTACCCGGACGACGCGGATTCCGCAGCCATACTGATGCGCAGGGCGGATAACGCGCTTTACAAGGTCAAGAAGAGCGGGCGCGGCCGCTGGAGCCGTGCTGCCTGATCCTTCAGCTAGATCCGTCCAGTCGGACCGGCAGACGATCACGGGAGAGCTCCGCGCTCCACCATCACGAGAGCAGCCTCGACTTCGGCGCGAGGCGCCTCGCCGAAATTGCCTCCTAGCTCCACGCTGTTGCTCCGCGAACCAAAAGCATCGGCGAAGACAGCGTTACCTACGCGCTCCTCGCGTGAGGCCAGGCCATAACCTGTCCCGACATCACCAGGCAGTCACGCCCGTTGGCCTTGGCTGCATAAAGCGCGCGATCGGCCGTCGCGACCAGCGAGGCGCAGTTCGTCTCCGTCGCGATGCTGGGCCAAGCGATCGCGCCGCCGAGGCTGGCAGTGACAAGCTCGGAGGGAGGGTTCAAGGCGTGCGGAATCCCCGCTTCGCGAAGGGCCTCGCGAAGCCGGGTGCCGACCCGCTCGCAGCCTTCGGCATCCGTGTTCGGCAACAGCAGCGCGAACTCTTCTCCACCGTATCTCGCTGCCAGATCGGCCGGCCGCCGCGCATGGTCCGCCAGAACACCTGCGACGGTCCGCAGGCAGTTGTCTCCGGCCTGATGTCCGTAGTGATCGTTGAATTTCTTGAAATGGTCGATATCGATCATCAGCAGGCCAAGAGACGTGCCGTCTCGCGCCGCTCGCGCCCATTCCTGCTGCAGCCGCTCGTCGAAGCAGCGGCGATTGGAAAGCCCGGTCAGCCCGTCGGAGGCCGCGAGCGCCGCGAGCTTGTCTTCGAGGTCCTTGTGTTCCGTCATGTCGCGCGAGATCGCCACGACGCCGTCTACCATGCCGGTGGCAGGCGTTCTCGTCACGCGCAAGGCGGTCTCGACCCAGATCTCAGTCTTCTCCCGGTGCCGCGTGCGATAGATGATCCTGGCCTCTTCGACGTCGCCGCGCTTCAGTGATGCGACCGCCTGTTCGACGCGGGGCAAATCCTCCGGGTTGACGCCCGCCAGGGCTGGCGTCCCGACGAGTTGCAAAGGGTCCCAGCCCACGACACGCGTGGAGGATGGCGACGCGTAGAGAACGCGCTCATCGAAGCCGATCCGCATGACCATGTCGCTCGATTCTTCCGCAAGCAACCGAAAGTCCGCCTCCTTGGCGGCGAGCGCGATCGCCATGCGTTGGCGCCCGACGAGTTGGCGCACGAGATAAAAGCCGATGATACCGATCACCACCGTCAGCACGACGACGACGGCCGTGCGTATGACGGCAGCCTGCCGCCAGGGCGCCAGAACATCCTCCTGGGCCTGGGTCGCCAGCAACAGCAGAGGATAGCGCTCGCTGAAGCGGTAGGCGCTCAAGCGCTGCAGGCCGTCCAGCGGGGATTTGAAATAATAGGCGCTGGCGGAGGGGCGCGACGCCCGCCCCTTCAGGAGAGGCGTCGCCGACATGTCCCGTCCGACATAGGTGCCGTCATCGGAACTGCGCGCGAGCAGAATGCCGCCGGCGCTCAGCATCGTGATGGCGCCATTCGGTCCAAGGTCGAACTGCCGATAGAACTGAGAGAAGTACGCAGCGTCGACCGTCGCGAGAACAACGCCGGCGAAACTGCCGTCGGGGTGGTTGAAGCGCCGGGACACCGTGATGATCCATTGGCCGCCCGATCGACTCTTGACGGGTTGCCCCAGATAGACGCCGGCGTCGTCAGACTCGCGATGATGCTTGAAATAGGCGCGGTCACTGTTGTTGAGGCCGGCCAGGTTCACCCTCTCCGTGGTTGCCAGCCAACGGCCTGTCGCGTCGTAGATGAAAAGGCCCCGGATACGTCCCAAAGTCGGCTTGCGAAGCTCCAGAAAAGCCTGAATTTTCGCGATCGCTGCTGAGTCCGTCCCGTTTGCTTCGAGCCTGCCGGCCAAGCCCAGCAGTGTCGCATCGGCAACCTCGACGGTGTCTTCCGCATGTTGCGTGAGCGAGCGCGCGAGATTGGTCATGTCGACCTCGGCGCTCTTCAGGTCGGCGCTCCTCGCCTGCCATTCCCGCCACCCACTGAGGGCAAGGAGCGCGACGCAGGCCAAGGTCACGAAAGCTGCGGCCCAGAACGGAAGGCGCGGCAGGCCATTGGCGTCATCATTGAGGCGAACCATGGTCATGGCCGGCTCCCTTCAGACCGGAAGCTCGCACCGGCGCGTTAACAAAGCTTAACGGAACGGCCTTTCGCCCCATTCGAAGCTTGAAAGCACAGTGCGATATCCTGGCATCAGAGATCGACGACGCCTCGATCCTCTCCGAGCAGACCGCAAGGGGCGGTAGACTTCATTCCCCTCTCGTCAAGGATTGAGCAGGGGCCGGATAACGTTGAGGTTTTCGATGGTATGGGACAGATGCACCCGCAGGCGCTCGGCAGCGTCCGCCTGCCGCCCCTCGGCCAGACAATCGAGAATGGCGAGGTGATCCTCGCACTGCAGCCGGTAGCGCTTGCGATCGAGCATGGAGCGATAGGACAGCAGGCGCCGGACTCGGTTGATCCGCCGGATCGTGTCCAGGAAAAACGGGTTTCCCGCCCCCGCCACGATGGTCTCGTGGAAACGGACGCCGCGTTCGTGGAGCGCGTCGGCGCTGTCGGTCTCGATCGCGCCCGCCAGGAGACGCTCCTCGGCAGCGCGGCATGCGGCGATGGCCTCCGGCGTGAGGTGATATCCCGGCTCGAGCAAGGCTGCGGGTTCGAGCGCGAGGCGCAGCCGGTAGGTCTGCTCCAGGCTCTCCGGCGTGTTCAACACTGGCGCGAAAGTCCAGCCATAGCCTGCACGTCGTTCCGCCCATCCTTCCTGATTGATCCGGTTCAGCACCGCGGCGAGCTCCGCGCGCGTCAGCCCATAGCCTTGTCTGAGATCGGATTCGCTGATCTGTTCGGGCAGCCGGCCACGGAGATGGTCATCGGCGATGCGGAAATAGGCCTGCGTGACGGCGTCCGGTTCCGACAAGCCCAGTGCCTCGCTGGAGGGCGGCGCGTCCTGCCCAACGAAAAAGCCCCTATTGCGCTCATGCCGCAGCACGCCCTTGTCGGCGAGAAGCTGCAGGGCCTGTCCGATTGGAAAGCGCGACACGCCCAGGCGCGTCGCAATGTCCTGTGATCGAAGATGAGAGCCCGGCGGCAGGCCGCCATCGCGGATCTCGTCAAGGATCCGGGCCGCAAGTGGCGTCGCCAGGTCCCGTCTTCCGCTGCCCGCCATGTGCCATGCCCCCACGCCGATGCTGCCGTTCGTCTAGGGACGGCACGGCCTGGGAGCAAGCGCGCTATTTCACCAGCCCGATCGTCTTGAGGATATCCCCGACCCGGACCTGCTCTTCCTTCAGGAATTTGGCGAAGGGTTCGCCGGCGAGATAGTAGTCGTCCCAGCCGCGTGCCTTGAGCAGGGCCTTCCATTCGCTGCTGGCGACCAGGCCGTCGAAGAGCTTGGTCAGCTGCGCCTTCTGGTCCGCCGTGACGCCGGGGCCGGCCATCACGGCGCGCCAGTTGACCACTTCGACATCGTAGCCAAGTTCCTTGAGCGTGGGCACGTCGACCCCTTCGAGCCGCTTGCCCGAGGAGATCGCCAGCGCGCGCAGCTTGCCAGCCTTGATCTGGCCCTCGAACTCGCCATAGCCGGATACGCCGGCGGTCACGCGACCGCCGAGCATGGCCGCCAGCGCCTCGCCGCCGCCGGAAAAGGCGACGTAGTTGACCTTGCCGGCATCGGCGCCGGCGGCCTTGGTCGCCAGCGCCGCGAGAATGTGATCCGCCCCGCCGGCCGATCCGCCTGCCCAGGTGACGCGGGCGACATCCGCCTTGATCGCCGCCAGGAAGTCCTTGACGGTCTTGTGCGGCGAGGTCTCGGGCACCACGATGACCAGCGGATCGCCCGTCAGCCGCACCAGCGGCGTCACCTGGTCGAGGCTGACGGGCGACTTGTTGGTCAGGATCGCGCCTACCATGGTGATGCCGTTGACCATCAGCTGGCTCGGGTCGCCCTTGGCGTTGGTGATGAACTGCGCCAGCCCGATCGTGCCGCCGGCGCCGGTGACGTTGTTGACCTGGACGCTGCGGACGGCCTTGGTCTCGGTCAGCACCTGCTGGATCGAGCGCGCCGCGCCATCCCAGCCGCCGCCGGGACCAGCCGGAGCCATGATCTTCAGTTCCTGGATCGGCGACTGTGCCAGCGGGGCGCCGGATGTGATGGACAGAGCCGCGATGCCGGCGGCCAGGAAAACTCTGCGGGTCGTCATGATGATCCTCCCAGGGATAGCGGTGTTCGCGCTTGTGCGCTGTTTCAGGCTTCCCGCGATGCTGCGGGTCGTGTTTCACCTGCTGCGGTGAAAGGCGTAGCGGACGCGCCCAGCAGGCGTCCGAGGATCAGGGAGATGATGCCGCCGGCACGCAGCGTCTCGCATTCGAGCGCGGTCTCGATGGCAGCCTTCAGTGCCAGGGGCTCGCCCGGACCGCCGGCCCGGTGGATGCGCGCTGCGACGGCGCAGCGCGGTGCGAGCGCGCCGGGCGCGGCCTCGATCTCGATCGTGTCGCCTGGCGCAAGTCCTAGCGAGCCGGGGCCGGTGCCGGGTGGGAGCTGAAGCGGCAGGATGCCCATGCCGATCAGGTTTGAGCGGTGGATGCGCTCGAAGCTGCTGGCGAGGACGGCCTTGACCCCAAGGAGGCCGAGGCCCTTGGCCGCCCAGTCGCGCGAAGAACCCGTGCCGTAGCGCTCCCCGGCCACGACCACCATCGCATCGCCCGATGCGCGGTAGCGTTCGGCGGCGCGCCAGAGCGGCAGAATCTCTCCGGTCGGAACATGGAGCGTCGATCCCGGCGGCAGGTCCGGTGCAAGCGCGTTCACCACCGTGCGGTTGGTGAAGAGACCGCGCAGCATGACCTCCCAGTTGCCCCGGCGCGAGGCGTAGACGTTGAGGTCCTTCGGGTCCTCGCGGCGCTCGACCAGCCATCGCCCGGCTTCGCTGGCGGCGGGGGTCTGTCCGGCCGGCGAGATGTGATCCGTGGTGATGTCATCGCCAAGGATCAGCAGTGGCTGAGCCCTGTAATGGCCGAGCCGGTGGGGCTGAACCGCCTGCGCGAAGGGCGGCGGCCGAAGCGCGGTCGAGGCCGGGTCCCATGGAAAGAGCGGCACACAGGGAGCGTCGAGGTCTGCCCAGTGGCGGCTCGTGGTCGCCTCGGCAAAGGCGCGGCTGAAGTCCGCCGGATCGAGGGCGAGCGCCAGCGCCGCGTCGATCTCGGCTCCCGTCGGCCACAGGTCGGCGAGCAGTACGGGTTCGCCGGCAGCGGTCGATGCCAGCGGAGCCGTCAGGATGTCGCGATCGGCGTCGCCGGCCAGTGCGTAGGCGACGACGAGCGCGGGCGAAGCCAGAAGCCCGGCCTCGACCTGGCCGTGGACGCGGCCGGGAAAGTTGCGGTTGCCGGACAGGACGGCGACCGGCAAAATCTCATCGGCATGGATGGCGGCATCCATCATCGGCAGGAGCGGCCCGGAATTGCCGATGCAGGTGGTGCAGCCATAGCCAACGATGCCGAAGCCGAGGGCCTCGAGATCCTCGAGCAGTCCGGCGCGCTCGAGATAGCGCTCGGCCGCCGGCGATCCCGGCGCGAGCGAGGTCTTGACCCAGGCCGGTGGCCTAAGGCCGAGCCTGCGTGCCTTGCGTGCCACCAGGCCAGCGGCCACGACCAGCCGAGGATCGGAGGTGTTGGTGCAGCTCGTAATCGCGGCGATAGCAACGGGATAGCGCGGCAGGGAAGCAGACGGCGATGTCGGCTGCGCCATCGCATCAAGCGCAGGAGCCACCGCTTCGGGAGCAAGCAAATCCTGTGGGCGGCTTGGGCCGGCAAGGCTGATGGCGATCGCGGCGAGATCGATCTCGACGATGTCAGTGTAGCGCGGCTGCGCCTGCGGATCGAACCAGAGCCGCTGCTCCTTCGCGTAGGCTTCGACCAGCGCGATCTGTTCCGGCGCCCGGCCCGTCTGCGCCAGATATCGCAACGTCGTTTCGTCGATCGGGAAATAGCCGGTGGAGGCGCCGAATTCCGGCGTCATGTTCGCGACGACGGCGCGCTCGCCGCCCGAGAGGCTGGACACGCCGGGCCCGAAGAACTCGACGAAGGCGCCGGTCACGTTACGGGCGCGCAGGCGCTGCGTCACCGTCAGCGCAAAATCCGTCGCACTCACGCCCTCGCGCAGCCGGTTGGTCAGGCGCACGCCGACGACATCCGGGATGCGCATCATCACCGGCACGCCGAACATCACGCTCTCGGCTTCGAGGCCGCCGACGCCCCATCCCAGAACGCCGATGCCGTTGATCATCGGGGTGTGGCTGTCGGTGCCGATCAGCGTGTCGGGCATCGCCCAGAGCCGCCCCTCGACGATCCGCGTCGTCACGACGGTCGCCAATTGCTCCAGATTGATCGTGTGCATGATGCCGGTGCCCGGCGGATGGACCCGGACGCCACGAAGCGCCTGCGTCGCCCATTTCAGGAAGCGGTAGCGTTCGCCATTGCGCTGATATTCGCGCTCCAGATTGAGCCGCATCGCCTCGGGCGACGCCGAAAGGTCGACCCCCAGCGAGTGATCGACCGACACGTCCACCGGCAGGACCGGGCTCAGGTGGTCGGGGTCTCCCCCTCCCGCGGCGATGGCGTCGCGCATGGCGGCGACATCGACCAGGGCCGGCGTGCAGGTGGTGTCATGCATCAGCACGCGGCCAGGCTGGAAGGCGACCTCGACGTCCGAGCTTCCGTGCGCGAGCCAATCGCGCAGGCCACGGAGAGCCTGGCTGCGTTCCTCGTGTGCCTTGGGCTCGCGAAGGACGTTCTCGGCGATGATGCGTAGAACATGGGGCAGCTGACGGTAGTCGTCGCCGAACGCTGCCTGGAGATCAGCGACAACGTAGCCGCCGCCAGCGAGGTGCGCGGTTCGAGTGAACGATGAAAACGACGGGCTCATGCACGATATATGCATAATGGCGACAATAAATGCAATATAGGTCGACCGAATTTCCATGACAGGGCCGGCGCAGACAGGCCATTGTCATCAAACCCATGTCACACATCGATGGGCGAAGCGCGGGTTTGTGGAAGGTCTGGCTCCGGGGTGACTAGCCTCAGATTTTGGCGCGAGGCCGACAGCGTGCTCGTGGCGATAACCGCTGACATAGCACGCGGCGAGAAGCGTCCCCCCGCGTGGACGACGGTTTCGCCGGAGCCGTCCTGGTGCCACGACTCTTCCTGGGCGGCATGGCGCACGCAAATCTGTATTCCGCCCCCAAACGCAAAAACCCCGCCGCTGGTGCGACGGGGTTTTCGGGTATTTGGTTGCGGGGGCCTGAAACCACCGAGATCAATTCACCAGCTTCAGGATTGCGCCAAAAGCTGACATTGGGTTGCAGTCCGAAAGCGGACACATCTCGCCAGCTTCGCTCGCCAATTTTCGATCCGACATCAGGTCTGGGAAAATCCGGCGACCAACGCAGTCCCGCGACCGCTGGATCCGACATCCAAGCGGGCTAGCGCTAGCGGCCGATGGGCAGCGGCGCGCCAGAATTCACCAGCCCGGCATCCTTCAACTCGCTCCAGAAGTCAGCGGGAACTTTCTCCCGGAGTGCGGCGCGGTCCTCGGCGATCCGGCTCGGCTGGCTGGCGCCGGGGATCACGGCCGCAACCGCCGGATGAGCGAGCGAGAATTGCAGCCCCGCGGCCTTCATGCTGATGCCGTGGCGGTCGGCGATGGCCTTGATCTGCGCGACCTTCTCCCTGATTTGCGGTGTCATCGGCGCATATTCGAAGTTCGGCCCGCCGACGAGCGCGCCCGAGCTGTAGGGACCGCCGACGACGATTCCGAGCCCGCGCTCGGCGACCATCGGCATCACGCGCTGGAGGGCGCGCTCATGGTCGAGCAGCGTATACCGCCCGGCCAACAGGAAACCGTCGGGGCGCGGGCCATCGAGTGCGAGCAGCAGTTCGATCGGCTCGACACGGTTGACGCCCAAACCCCAGGCCTTGATCACGCCCTCGTCGCGGAGCCGGTCGAGCGCCCTGAAGGCGCCCTTGCGCGCGGTCTCGAACACCCCGAGCCACTCGTCGCCATAGAAGTCCTGCGCGATATCGTGAACCCAGGCAATCTCGATGCGGTCGGTCTTGAGGCGCTTGAGACTATCCTCGATCGAACGCAACGTGGCATCCGCCGAATAGTCGTTCACGATCTTGTTCGGCAGGCCGTATTTGAAGACCTCGCCCTTCTCGCCAAGGTCGCGGGCGCTGACATCCTCGACCTCGTCCAGAATAACGCGGCCGACCTTGGTGCTGATCACATACTCGTCGCGCGGTCGCGCGACGAGCGCGTCGCCCATCCGGATTTCCGCAAGCCCTGCGCCGTAGAAGGGCGCATTGTCGAAATAGCGGATTCCATCGCTCCAGGCGGCTTCCACCGTCGCGAGCGCCTCCGGCTCGGGAATGTCTCGGAACATATTGCCCAGCGGCGCAGCGCCGAAGCCGATCTTGCTTGGGAGGATGTCTCGAAGTTTCATCTGGAAAGCTTTCTCCGGCCAACTTCCATCGATGAAATAGGACCAAATGCACGCGCGGGTAAGCCCGTCGCCCTTCGGATTTTCTCGGACAGACCACCGGTCAACGACGGCGTTCAGCGAGTGATGTCCTTTACTTGGCTGCCCTGATGATCAGATCAGATATCTTCTCGGGGAAAGACAGCATGGCAACATGGCTGGACGGGAGTTCCACTGCCACCGCTCGCGCGCGCTCGACCTGATCCTTCTGAAGCTGCGGCGGGATGATCGCGTCGTTCGTCGCGACAGCCATGAAGGTGGGCTTGTCGCGCCAGGCCGCGCGACCGACCCGCGTGGCGAGCGTGCCCGCATGAAGCCTGCCTTGCACGGTCGCCACCAATCTCTGCTCGGCAGCGGCCAGATCCGCCGCGAAGTATTTGGCGATACCGGCATCGCTAATCCTGAGAAAACCGTCCGCGTCGCGGATATACTCGGCCCGGCTCTCCAGCTGAGGATAGCGAGACGTGATATCGCTCTGAGTTTCGCCGCTGTCTGGAGCATAGGCTGCGACATAGACGAGCGATTTGACCTTCGGATCGTTGCCAGCTTCGGTGATGACGATGCCACCATAAGAGTGTCCGACCAGCACGACCGGCCCTTCAGCATCCCGGATCGCGCGTCGTGTCGTCGCCACATCGTTTTCGAGCGACTGCAGGGCGTTCTGAACAGCGATGACCTTCAGGCCGGCTTTTTCCAGCTGAGGAATGACCTTGTGCCAAGATGATCCGTCAGCAAACGCCCCATGCACAAGAACCACCGTATTCGCGGCCGCCGGCGCGACAGCCACAGCAGAGCCCCCCACGAGCGTGACCATGTACGCCAGGAGATACAAGAACCGCCGATAATTGCTCATTTCAATGTCCCTTCCAGGTTTTTGTCGATTGGGCCTCAGTTGATGATGGGGCCACTCCGGCAAGGCCTCTCGCACAGCGTATTGACCAGGCGACTTAGCCAATTGGCGATGGCAGCCTGTCGTTACGCCAAGCTTCGGTTTGAAATTAGCATGTGATCGGCGATCTCCTCCGTAAAATGGTGTAAAATGGGGCGCAGCGACGTCGTTTAAGGCACGATGTCGGCTTCAAGGTCGCCAGGATTGTCGATCGAGGATCAGCCGGGCCGCAGTCACCCCGGAGTCGTAAGCGCCGTGCGCGGTCGAATAGTCACTCGGTGCGCAGGCCTCTCCGGCAAAATAGATCCGATCCTCCCAGGGCGCGGCCAGCACGGCTCGGTAGTCGGAACAGCCAGGCAAAGCGTGACTATAGGCGCCCCGCGCGAACGGATCGCGGCCCCAGCGCGAGCAGGTCGCCAGCCGAAGGCGCCGTTTGATATCGGCGCCGAACAGTCCGACGAGTTCCAGGATTGCGAAATCCGCCAGATCGTCACCGTCCTCCAGGTCGCGAGCAGCAGCACCTCCCACGAAACCTTCGATCAGAGGGCGGCCAAACGGGCGGATCTGATAGCTTCCGGTCCTCGTTCGATGCGGGTTGCCGATTGCCTGTGTGTCGGGTTCAAAACCGTCCGGCGCGTCGAGATGAAACCAGACCTTGTCTGCCAGACCCAACGGCAGGCGCCCCGCCGCGTCGATCCTGTTATCGACTGCGTATGGCAGCCTCAGCGCGCCCGACGCCAGCAGGCCGGTCGAGATCGTAATGATGACGCGGGGCGTTTCGATCCGGCCCGCCGTGGTCAGGACGGAAAGCCGGCGCTCATGCGCTTCGATGGCCGTCGCGGCGATGCCCAGTCGAACGGGCAGCGCCCGCCCCGCCGCTTCAATGAGGGCCCCATAGCCCTGCGGCAACCGCCAGTTCGTTCGGGTATCCGCTGTGATGTAGGCGCGATAGTCCGCGATTGACACCTCGCTGAGCTGGGCTCCGTTCACATACGAGCTGTAGGCCTCAAGGAAGGGCAGCCAGGTTTGCGCGCCATGGAGCAGATCAGCCGCTCGATCGGTGGCGGGCTGGCTGCTCCGCACCTGGCCATCGAACGCTTCCAGCGCCGCTCGCGCGGCGTGTTGTTCGCTGGTGGGAAAACCGAGCTCGAGGAATCGATGCCCCCAAGGTGGCGGCGAGCGATCGACGTCAAAGCCGAGCGTTCCGGCAAGGACGGTCCAGGGATTGCGATCGGCGGAGTGTAGCCATCCGCAGCCAAGGTCGATCGGCCATCCCTCGCAGGTTACGGTATGCGCGCGTCCACCAATGCGATGGTTGGCCTCCAGGATCAGGAGAGATAGTCCTGCCGCGCGCAACGTTCGCGCTGCTGCGATGCCAGCCGCGCCGGCACCGATGATGACGACGTCGTATTCATCACTCATGCCGATATCCGGGCGGCCGCACCCAATTCAAGCCAGTCGAGTTCCTCCTCGAGCCGGTGGAATGCATCGTCGCCGATCTGCCCCGATCGCCGCATGTCGAGGGCGCGGCTTCGAGCCATCGCCAGAGCGACCCGCCTGAGCTGGTTTTGCTCCGTATCGAAATTTGTTTGATCCAGGGACTGCTGCAACATGTCGGCGTACTCCACCCTCACCATGCTGGCAGCGTTCGAATGGACGTCGGCAATCGCCTCGATACCCGCTTCAAGCGCCTCTTTGCGCGCCTGCCGGAGCTCTCGCTCGATTGGATGGTCATCCTCGATGGCGAGATACCGCAATAGCATAGGCAGGGTCAGGCCCTGGATGACCAAGGTTCCAACAACCACCCCAAAGGCCGAGATCAATATGAGGTCGCGATAGGGGAATTGGGGTGGCAGCGCGTAGGCCGCCGCCAGGGTGACGATGCCGCGCATCCCACACCAGGCGATGACAAGCCCGTCGCCGCGCGAAGATACATCGGGTTGCAGAGCGCTGTGGCGCCCGCCCTCCCCTTGCGAATAATCGGCGATCCGGTGCTCGAAAATCACCCAGACCAAGCGGACCACGATCACGGTCACGAGTATGGCGGCTGCTACGATCCCGTATTCGACGATCGTAGCATGGTTGAGATTGCCGAAAACCGGCCGAAGCTGCAGCCCGACCAGCATGAACGCGAAGATCTGCAGAACGAAGATCACCGTTTCCCAGACCGCATATGTCGGCACGCGAAGCCGCGCACTGGTGCGTGCAGGCGTCGACCAAGCGAGCGCCATCGCATAGACGACGATCGTGATGATCCCCGACAGGTGAAGCCGCTCGGCCAGAATCCAGGCACCGAACGTGGTGATGAACTGGAGAATGATCAGGCTTGGAGCATCCTCAAACCGCGCCAGGAAGCGCACGACAAGCCATCCCATGGCGACACCGAGCGCGATGCTGCCGAGCACGACGAGGCCGAATGTCGGCAGAGCTGCGACAGGTGAGAAGCCGCCCGTGACCACGGCGACGACTGCAAGCCGATAGATCAGCAGAGCGGTCGCGTCATTCAGCAGGCTTTCGCCTTCCAGGATCACGATCAACCGATGCGGCGGCCGAACCCGACGCAATATGGCTGTGGCCGCGACCGCGTCGGGCGGCGCGACGATGGCTCCCAGCGCGATCGCGGCTCCCCAGGGAATGTCGGGCACCAGCCAGCGGGCGACGAACGCGACTGCGACCGTCGTCAATCCGACGGCGATGACGACCAGCCCAGCGATGCAACGCCAGTTCCTGCGAAGATCGCGAACCGAGGTGTCGAAGCCCGCATCGAGAAGGATGGGCGCGACGAACAGGACCAGGACGAGTTCTGGGTCGAGAGGGATCTGGGGCGTGTTCGGGATGAACGCGAGAGCGGCTCCGGCAATCGCGAGAATCACCGGATAGGCAATGCCAGCCTTCCGCGCGAAGGCGGCCAGCAGGACCGCTCCCAAGAGGATCAGCAAGATCGCCTCGAACAGGACCATCGAACGATCTCCCCCGGCGAAAACCCACGAAATCGTACAAAACGATCGCGTCCGCGACGGCTCCGAAGAGAACAAAAACGTCAGATCGATTGTCGAAACCAGCCTTCAGATGCAGCTGGCTCGCGATTTTACATCGTTTTACCGCATGTGAGACGAGGCGTCGGATATGGATTTTGCCGTCATCCATTCCGCACTGCGCCAGGTTCGCCCTAGCATAACGGCAGGGGGGACAGAGCGATGGCCAAAGGAAAAGTCCTTGTCGTCGGATCCAATGCCACGTGCCTGGCGTTTGTCGTCGAGCCTGTTGATTTGAATTCGAAATAATATCGCCGTCGTGGATGCCGGCGGGTACCTCGTCGCTTTCACGCGGCAGGTGGGGTGCTCAGAAGCATGAGGTCACGGGCGGCGTTGAGCATCGGCTCGCCCACTATCGAAATGGCCGATCAGCGATCTCGGGACGATCTCCTGGATCGGCAGCAATCCATCGTCCCGCGCTGCAGATGAATTCAAGTAAGAACGAATGTGCCACCCTAGCGCGCCGCTTTTCTTGGCCAGTGACAGCGATTCCTCCAGAAGCGCCTCGCCCGAAATCTGGTCGCCAAGGCGCAATGTCAGCTCGCCCTTGAGGCGCAGGATTTCTGGCGCCACCCATAGGCGGCTGCCGCGCGCGAGATGCGCAAGTTGCTCATCGAGCAGGGCATTTGCGGCATCAAATTGGCCCGCCGAGATCAGCGACTCGACGAGGGCGAGCACGAATGCCGAGTGGTGCTGCATGAAACGTGCGCTTCGGAGCTCGTTCACCGCGTGCTGCATGAGTGGCAAACCGCGCTCGGGCTCGCCCCGCAGGACCTGCAGATGACCTCGGTAGCCCTGCGCGTAGATATGCCAGATTTCGAGACGGTGCCGCGCCGTCTCCTCGAACAGCTCGTCGATCAGGCATCCCGCCCGCTCGAACTCGCCATTCAGAAGGGCTAGCGGGCAGGCCGACTGGGCCAGCGTGTAGCAGAGTGAGAGCCGGTGATCGAGAGAACGGGCCTCGGCGAGGCTGGCTTCGGCCATGTCTGCGGCCGCTGCCGCATGGCCCTGCAGCCACAGCACGCGCGACAGTGTCATCAGCGCTGCGATGCGTGGAGCGACCTGATAGCGGGCGATGTGAGAACGATGGCCTGGCGGCGGGTAGCGATCCAGCATCCGCTCGAGGTGATGGCGCGCAGCTGACTGGGCGCCGAGAAAATGCAGCGAGGTTCCGATCAGCCTGTCACCGATTGCGAGATCGTCCGCATCCGTGGATTGCTCTGCGGCGTTCTTGAACTGGAACGCGCTGTCGAGCGCCGTCTCGAATGCGGCGTTCTTCATATGGCCTGCCCAGAGCCCCCATAGCGAGCGCAATCGATAGTCGTTGTCGTCCAGCCGTTCCGCGAGGCTGTGGGCGGCCTTCCACACGTCGCTCGTTTCCCGCGCCGTGCCGGCATTGTACATCAGGGACCAGCCCCGCGCGGTCTGCAGTTTGAGCACGATTGGGTCGCCGGTATCGTCTTCCTTGCCGTATCGCGCGAGCGCTTCCTCGACGCGCTCGCGACATTCGCTGACCAGCGAAAGCCGCAGCCAGAGCGGAATCGCTGCAACCGTCAGCGCGACGCCGCATGTCAGATCCCCATCCTGGGAGAAGGCCCAATTCAAGGCCGCTCGCAGATCTGGGAGCAGGCCTTGCTCATCGGTGGTCCGCCCGGAGCCTGGCCGCTCGGCCTCGGCCAGAAGATCGAGGCACAATTTTGCATGCCGCCTGGCGACTTCGGCCGCGCAGGGCGCGGCTGCGAGCTTCTCCCTGGCATAGGCGCGGGTGGTCTCCAGCAGGATGAAACCGGGTTCTTCCGCACCCGGAGCCGTGCTTACGATCGACTGCGAGACGAGATCGGCGACGCCCTCGATCACGTCCGCGGCGCTCAGTTCACCCCACGCAGCGACTGCCGCGGCGAAGTCCAGGGTGAATCTGTTCGAAAATGCGGCCAGCCGCCGCATGAGCGCTTGATCGCGTGCCGTAAGCAGGTTGAAGCTCCAGTCCAGCGTAGCATGGAGCGTCCGTTGCCGTGGCAGGGCCCTGCGCTCGCCGTGGGTGAGCACCGCGAAGAGATTGTCCAGCACGGCGGCCAGCCCCCGGACGCCGAACGCCTCGAACCGTCCCGCGGCGAGTTCCAGCGCCAACGGTATGCCGTCCAGGCGCCTGCAGATGTCGGCCACGAAGCGGCCATCGTCATCGCGAAGCGCCATGCTGCCGCGACGGGCGGACACGCGTTCGACGAACAGAGCCGCAGCGGGAAAAGCCAACGCTTCATCCAGGCTGAGTATCTCCGAGGCGGGCGGCACGGCGAGCGGCTGCAGTCGGTAGACCCACTCCTCGGCGATCCGCAGCGGCTCCCGGCTCGTCGCCAGGAAGAAAACATCGGGCGCATGCCGCAGAATCGCATCGACGATCTCGACCACGGGGTCGATCACATGCTCGCAATTGTCGATGACGAGGAGGCATGCCTCCTCGCGCAAATAGTGCACGATGCTCGACACCGCATCGTCGCCAGCCAGGACCGCACCGAGCGCCGACGCGAATGCGCTCGGAACAGCGTGACCATCGGATAGCGAAGCGAGATCGACAAAGACGATCTTCTGCCAGGGAGGCCTTTCCTCCCCCTCGCGCATCTTTGCGATCACGGAAAGAACCAGTGTCGTCTTGCCGACGCCACCCGTGCCGACGACAGTGACCACTCGCTGCTGCTGGATTTGCTTCGCGAGCGTCTGGATCGACCGATCCCTTCCGATGATTCTGCCCGGCCATACGGGGGGCGAACCGAAGCCTTGCCGATCCGCGGCGGGAGCCCGGTCGCCGGGCGGAAGCACCAGCCTGCGGTGCACCGTCTCGACGAAGCTGTATCCACGATTGGGCACGGTCACGATGTATCGCCGGCCATGGCGCCCGTCGCCGAGGACGCGACGCAGTTCGTTGATCTGGACGCGAACATTCGCTTCGGCCACGAACGTACTCGGCCAGGCGCGCGCGAGAAGCTCATCCTTGCTCAGGATCTGCCCCGACGCTTCCACGAGCAGGCAGAGGAGGTCCAGGGCGCGACTGCGGATGCCGACCGGCTTGTCGTTCTCGAGCAGGATCCGGCGCGTCGGCATGAGCTCGAAAGAGCCGAACGACAGAACCTCGTCTGATCTGTCGATTCCTGTCATGGCGTCAGGCGCTTGGACGGGGCTTGCTGCACGCCGCTGACCGGCCGCCAAGCTCCGGCAAGAAATCTGCTCGTCCGATCGCCGCTTGAACTGCTGTTCATCACAAGGCCCACCGCGTCTGACCGGCGCCCGCGCGCCCCACGATCCTAGCCCTCGGGTGCCGCGGCCGTCCACGCGGCCGTCATTCCCAGTTCGAATGCCCGATCGCATCACGGGCAACGCTTCGCCATGCACGCTTGAAGCCGGACCGGAAACGATTGGTGCGCGATCCCTGCACCATCTGATTGGGCCCCATGGCGGTTTCAGCAACCTCGGTCGTTTTCCTGCCTATGGCGGGGGATGGCCGGTGCAATCAATCCTGCAGTTTTTCATTTTTACATCTTTTAACCGCCGCTCGCGGCGCCTCGGTGCTAACTTTTGTCCCAGGCAATACGGAAGGCGGAAACGATCGTCCGGCCGCAAAGACAGTAATCGTTCAGTTGATACTCGCCTATCGATCGCTATTGGCGCCGCCTCTCGTTGCGTTCGGGTCGATCGGCCAACTGGACGCCGGGTCGAGAGAAAGGGGATGCATGCCTCGCACGCTCGATACACTGACGCTAGCGGATGCAAAGCGGATGCTCGAGGCCGGCGAGGCCAAGGCAGCGAATCTCGGCGTTCCCTACAATATCGCGGTGGTCGATGCCGGTGGCGCCCTCATCGCCTTCACCCGCCAGGACGGCGCTCTCGTGGGAAGCATCGATCTCGCGATCAGCAAGGCGAAGACGGCGCGCATGTTCGACAAGACGACGGATTATCTCGCCGGATTGGCTCAGCCGGGGGCGCCACTGTTTGGGATCGAGCAGACCAATGGCGGCCATGTCGTGATTTTCGGAGGTGGCCTGCCGGTGAAAGTCGATGACCAGATCATCGGCGCGGTCGGCACGAGTGCGGGTTCGATCGAGCAAGACATTGCGGTCGCCGAGGCGGCGGCCGCGGTCATCAGCGGACCTGCGGAAGATCCTGTTCGCAGCAACGCCCCGTAACGCTACAGAGGGAAGGTGTTGGCATGCTTGAACTCACCGTCAATGGGACCAAACATCAGGTAGACGTCGTCCCGGAGATGCCTTTGCTCTGGGTTTTGCGCGATGAGCTTGGCATTACAAGCCCCAAATATGGCTGCGGAATCGCTCAATGCGGCGCCTGTACGGTGCAGATCGACGGAGCCGCCGTTCGCTCGTGCCAGGCGCGTATGGCTGACGTCGCCGGCAAGGCGGTCACCACCATCGAAGCGGTCGGCAACGGAAAGCTACACCCCGTGCAGGAAGCCTGGATCGAGCACCAAGTACCGCAATGCGGCTACTGCCAGACCGGCCAAATGATCCAGGCGATTTCGCTGCTCAAAGCGGTTCCCAAGCCGACGGATGAAGACATCAACCAGGTCATGTCGGGAAATCTCTGCCGATGCGGCACTTATGAGCGCATTCGCGTTGCGATCCATGCCGCTGCCGAAAAGATGGGAGGGAAATGACATGCGCGAGATGCCGGATCTTTCGCGACGCACCTTCGTGTTCGGCTCGGCTGCGGTCGCTGGCGGTGTGGCCTTCGGTCAGTATGGTCAAGCGCAACAGGCACCGTCTTCCGCTGCCGCGACGAATCCGCTCGCGGCGAACCTTGGTCCGCATTCGGTCACATTCAATCCGTGGGTCGAGATCAGTCCGGACAAGATCACACTGATTGCCCAGCATGCCGACAAAGGCCAAGGCGTCGGTTCCATCCAGCCCCTCATGATCGCCGAGGAACTGGATCTCGAGCCGGGTCAATTCGAGATCCGCTTCGCCGGACCTAGTCCCGCCTATTTCAACACGGGCTTCGCCCACGAACTTGCACCCTTCATGGCACCGGACCAAAGCCCAGGAGCCGAGAAGGCTCGCGCCTCCGCGCTGGAATGGCTGAGGAAAGCCGGGCTGCAGATGACCGGCGGCTCCAGCGCCATTCCAGATACCTATGAAAAGCTGCGTATGGCCGGCGCGGTCGCGCGGGAAACGCTGAAAGCGGCCGCAGCCAAACGCAGCGGGGTCGCGGCCGCCGACCTGCGTACCGAGGCCGGAAACGTCATCCTGCCGAACGGGACGAAGATTCCCTATGTCGCGCTTTCGGCCGATGCGGCGAAGATCACGCCGGTCGCGGTCACCAAGCTCCGCGACCCGTCGCAATGGCGAATTCTCGGCAAGCCGATGGAGCGGCTCGACATCCGTTCGAAAGTCACCGGCGAAATGAAGTTCGGTATCGACCGGAGGATGGACGGCATGGTGTACGCGGCCGTCAAGCTGAACCCCAACAAGGGCCAGCCGATCCGATCCTACGATGCGAGCAAGGCTCAGACGATGCCGGGGGTCCAGAAGATCCTCAAGATATCGAATGGCATCGCGGTCATCGCCACGAACAGCTGGTACGCGATGCAGGCGGCCGAGCGTGTCGACTGCGTCTGGGAGCCGAGCACATATCCGGCCGAACAGGCCGACCACTGGAAAACCGTATCCTCGTCCTTCGTTCCGCAGTTCCTCGGCAAGGAGTGGCGCAACGACGGTAATATCGAAGCCGGACTGAAAGACGGAACGCTGATCGAAGCGGAATATCGCGCACCCTACGTCGGTCATCAGCCGCTGGAGCCGCTCAACGGCATCGGCATCGTGACCGACAAGGGAATGGAAATCTGGGTCGGGCATCAGACGCCGCAATCGGTGCAGTCCATCGCGGCCACGGCGATCGGCATGAAGCCAGAGCAGGTGACCTTCCATAACGAGTGGATGGGTGGGAGCTTCGGGCTCCGCCTCGAATTCGATAATATCAGGGTGCTCGCCGAGATCGCGAACCAGATGCGCGGGACACCGGTCAAGCTCGTCCTCTCGCGGGAAGAGGACTTCCTGCAGGATATTCCGCGGCAGATCGCGATGGGCAGATATCGGGGAAGCGTCAAGGACGGGAAGATCATCGCGGCCGATGCGCAGGTGGCGGCGACGGCGCCTTTCAAGGAACTCCTGGCCAGGATGGGGTCGCCCTCGAACGACCCTGACGGCCAGCTCGCGGTCGGCATCTGGAACGTCTATTACGATATTCCGAACTACCGGGCGACAAGCTTCGAAGTGCAGGGATTGTCGCCGTGCACAACCTGGCGGTCGGTTGGAGCCTCGGCCAACGGCTTCTTTACCGAGAGCTTCATCGACGAATTGATTCACGCCGCGGGGCTCGACCCGCTCAAGGCGCGCATCGAGATGTGCAAGATCCCGATCTACCGCAAGGTCCTGGAAACCGTCGGCGAGATGGCGGATTGGAAGGGGCCTCTGGGAGGCGGGAAGGGCCGTGGCGTCGCGTTCGTCGAGTCGTTTGGAACGGCTGTCGCCGAGATCGTGGACGTGACCATGACCGACGCGGGCATCAGGATCGACAAGGTCTGGGTGGCGGCCGATGTGGGCAAGATCGTCGATCCCGTCAACTTCGAGAATCTCGTCCAGGGCGGCGTCGTCTGGGGCCTTGGCCATGCCATGAACTGCGAACTCACCTATTCCAAGGGCGCCGTCCAACAGACCAACTACAATCACCACGAAGCCATGCGCATGTATCAATGCCCGGCGATCGAGGTGCGCGGCCTGGAGAATGACTACACCGTCAGGGGTATCGGCGAGCCGCCCGTACCGCCTGCGGCGCCGGCGCTGGCCAACGCGATCTTCGCGGCGACGGGCAAGCGCATACGGGAGATGCCCTTCAACAAGTTCATCGATTTCGTGTGAGGGCGGGCCATGCGAAAAATAACCCTGATCGCGCTCACATGTGCCGGTTCGTCGATGGTCGCCCTGGCGGGGCTTGTCCTTGCCAAGGACGTATCAAAAGATGCGTTGCCATCAGGCAGCATCAGCCGGGCCGAGGGGCTGCAGGCATGGACAAAGATCGAGGCGGTGGTGACGCATCCTCGCTGCGCCAATTGCCATGTCGATGCGAAGGCTGTTCCCATCTGGACCCCGGCCGGCGAAAGCAAGCCAAGAGTACACGGCATGAACATCCATGGCGGGCAAAGCCGCATTGGAGCAGAGACGGTTCCGTGTTCGACCTGCCATGTCACGTCGACGCTGCCGAATCCACCCGCGCCCGCGCCCATGCATGCGGGCATCGGCTGGCAGTTGGCGCCGGTGGAATTCATCTGGTTTGGCAAGAGTGGAGCCGAGATCTGCGCCCAACTTAAGGATCCCAAGCGGAATGGCGGTCGCGACGCGGTCGGCCTGCTCGAGCATTTGAGGCACGATGCATCGCTCAGCGGATTTATCCCCAGAGCGTGGGAGCCCGGCGCCGGCCGTGCGATTCCGCCCGGAACCTTCGAAGAGCATGTCAAGGACATGGCTCGTTGGGGGGCTGCCGGGCAGCCCTGTCCTGGCTAGGAGGCCAGGACCGCGGTGCTGGCGATGCGGCACTCCCCAATCGCCGATCCTTCAGAGCGCGGTCGGATGGCGAGACGTTTTGGCTGATCGCTGCACGCGGATCGGCGCAATCCCTAGACCCAACGAATGGAGGGAGCGATGCTGGACAAGGCCTATCGCGGTCAATGTGCCGCCGTGAAGGTGCATTGCGCGAACGAAGCGGAGCAACGCAACAGCGGCCTCACCCTGTTCGCCCTGGCCCTCGGCAGCTTCTGCATCGGGACGTCCGAGTTTGCGAGCATGGGGATCCTTCAGCTGTTCTCGGCCAGCCTCGGCATCGATATCCCCACGGCGACCAACGCGATTGCGGCCTATGCCTTCGGCGTGGTGATCGGTGCTCCTCTGGTGACGCTGGTGGCGGCCAGGCTGAACCGGCGAACGCTTCTCCTATGCCTGATGGGCCTGTTCGTCCTCGGCAACGTCCTGTCGGCAGTCGCCACGGATCTCGGCATGTTCGCCATAGCGCGCTTCGTCAGCGGCCTGCCGCAGGGGGCGTATTTCGGCGCCGGCGCCGTGGTGGCGTCCTACATCGTCGGCCCCGGTCATGCCGGAAAGGCGTTCGCGCTGGTCATGACCGGACTGACCGTCGCGACGATCATCGGCTCACCGCTGGCGACCCTCCTCGGCCAGACCATGGGGTGGCGAAATACCTATTTCACCGTCGCCGGGATCGCCGTTCTGGCCTTCCTTGCCTTGTGGACCTGGGTGCCTCGGACCGAGGCGCTTCACGGCGGGCCCGTCGTCCAGGAGCTTGCCTCGCTGCGCAATCCGGCCGTCTGGGCCATGATGGTCGTCGCGGCGCTCGGCGTTGCCAGCATCTTCGCCGTGTACACCTTCATCGGCCCCTTCGTCACCGATATAGCGGCGCTCGATCAAGCCTGGATCCCGATTGCGCTCGCGCTGTTTGGGCTTGGCATGGCCGCCGGCAACGTGATCGGCGGGAGGCTGGCGGATGTCTATCCCGCACGCGGATTGGTCGTGGGCTTCGGCGGTGCCCTGATCGTGCTTGCGGTGCTGGCCGCCGGCGGCCGCCATGTCTGGATCCTGATGCCGGCGCTGTTCGGCGTGGGCACGACGATGATGGTCGCCATCCCCACCATTCAGGTGCGCCTGACGGGCTTCGCGCCGGAGGCGCCCACGCTGATGGGTGCCATGAACCTCGCGGCGCTCAACGTCGCCAACGCCATCGGCGCCTGGGCAGGCAGCGCGACGATTGCGGCCGGCTACGGCCTGCTGTCTGCCGTATGGGCGGGCTTCGGGCTGACGCTCCTGGGCCTTCTCGTCTTCGCGCTCGCCTTGCCGAAGGCGCGCCAGCTCGCGCCCGCCTGATTGCAGTGAGGCTCTTCATCTGGTCGGATGGTGTCGCACGAGACGTGGCATAGGCGCGATATGGAGGTCACCCCATGGCAATCGGCGATGCTCGGCGAGAGCAGATGTTTCCGACGCTGTCCGCCCTTCAGATTGCCATGGCGCATCGCTTCGCGAGCGGCGCACCGCACCGCTTCGGCCCTCGGGAGGTCGTCTACGAGATCGGCATCCGCAACGCCCCCTCCTGGCTGATCCTCGATGGCTCGGCTGACGCGATCCAACGCAGCGCAGCCGGCCAGTCGTCCGTGGTCACCACCTACGGTCCCGGCCAGTTCACCGGCGAGACCAATCAGCTCTCGGGCCGTCCGTCCCTCATGTCGGTCGTGGCGGGTGACGCTGGCGCGGTTGCGATCCCCTTTGATGCGCCGCATCTGCGTGCGCTCGTCATCGGATCGGCGGATATCGGTGAAACGATCATGCGCGCCTTCATCCTCCGGCGCGTCATGCTGATCGAGGAGGGGCAGACCGGCGGCGCAGGCTCGGTCCTGGTCGGACGCCGGGATGATCCGAGCATCGTCGGATTGTCTGGATTTCTCACCCGCAACGGCTACCCCCATACCGTCATTGCCGCGTGCGAGGCAGAGGGCCGCGAAGTGGTCGAACGGCTTGGCGTCGCTCCCGAGGATCTGCCGCTGATGATCTGCCCGAACGGCACGTTGCTCAGAAGCCCCAGTAATGCGGATGCCGCGTCCTGTCTCGGCATCACACCGGATCTCGATCCGAAAACTGTCTATGACGTGGCGGTCATCGGGGCCGGGCCGGCCGGACTTGCCACGGCCGTCTATGGCGCATCCGAAGGCCTGTCGGTCCTGGTCCTGGACAGCCGCGCGTTCGGCGGCCAGGCGGGCGCATCCGCCCGGATCGAAAACTATCTCGGCTTTCCCACCGGCATCTCCGGACAAGCCCTAGCGGGCCGGGCCTTCAATCAGGCGGCGAAATTCGGCGCCGAACTCGCCATCCCACTGACCGTCGGATTGCTCCGCTGTCACGGAGCGGATGCGGAAGTCCCGTTTACCCTCGAGCTCAGCAACGGCGGCACTGCGCGGTCGCGCACCATCGTGATCGCGTCTGGAGCGCGCTACCGGCAGCCCAACATTCCCAATATCGAAGAGCTGGAAGGGGCCGGCGTTTCCTACTGGGCATCGCCCATCGAGGCGCGACTTTGTGCCGGCGAGGACGTCGTCCTGGTCGGCGGAGGAAACTCGGCGGGCCAGGCCGTTGCCTATCTCGCACCGCAGGTCAGGCATCTGCACCTGGTGGTGCGCCGCCCCCTCGAGCAGACCATGTCCCGGTACCTGATCGATCGGATCGCGGCATTGCCCAATGTCGAATTGCATATGGGCAGCGAGATCGTCGATTTGCACGGCGACCGGGCGACGGGCCTGACCGGGGCGACGTTGCGGGACAGCCGGACTGGTGCGATCCGGGAATGCACGTCGCGCCACCTCTTCCTGTTCATCGGTGCCGATCCCAATACGCGATGGCTCGATGGCTGCGTGGCGCTCGACGGACCCGGTTTCGTCCTCACGGGGGAGCGCGCCGGTGACGGCGAGCGGCTGCCGCTCGAAACCAGTTGCCCAGGCATCTTTGCCGTCGGAGACGTGCGCGCCGGCTCGACCAAGCGGGTCGCCGCCGCGGTCGGCGAAGGTGCCGCCGTCATCGCACAGATTCATCCCGTCCTGGCACGGAACGTCGGACGCGCATCGAACGCGCTGCGGCAAGCGTGATCGAACGGGGCCGCTGCATCGTCAGCGGCAACGGCGTGAGATGCATCCCCGGTCCGGAGGAGTCTTGAAAGCCTCCGAGTGGCAGGACTGAAGCGCACCAACTCCAGACATTGGATGGTTGCCCACAAGCGGACGTTTGGCGCTGTCTGGTCTACCCCCTTTAAAGTGCCGCTGAAGCAGGCTTTTGAGCCTTGGAGGATGCCCGTGATGCTGCAGACGAAGCACAAACCTGAAGAGATCGTCGCTGAACTGAGACAGGTCGAGTGCTGTCGTCACAGGGGCGTCCGTCCGTAGAAGCGAGCCAAGCTCAGAACGCTATCGTGAGAGCGGAGAGCGGAACGGCTTGACAGGTCAGGCATTGACCGGGTTCGCCGTCGAAATCGACCATATGGGCGAAGCGCCCCTCGACGACGCGCACCGAGCAGCTTTCGCATTGGCCGACCCGGCACCCGCTCGGCAGTGCCAGACCGGCGGCCAGCGCGGCATCGAGGATAGGGCCGGCGGTGGGCGTCCAGAGGAAGGATTCCCCCGTTCCTGCGATCGTCACGGTCTGCGGCTCCAGCCGGGCGGGCATCTCCCCCGGCGAAGAAAAGGCCTCGGCGAAGATGTCGAACCGCGGTAGGCCCATATGCACCAGCGCAGCCGTCATCGCCTTGTTGAAGCCCGGCGAACCGCACAGATAGGCGAGCGGACGTTGCGAGACGATGTCTGCAACGACCTTCAGATCAAGCCGCCCTTCCTGGTCGAAGCGCCTCGCGAGCCGGTCCTCGTGACTTGGCTGCGAATAGGCCGTCACGCGATGAAGCGCCTCCAACTCGCGCGCGAGTTCGTCGAGGCGCCCGGCGAGGTGATGTTCGGCGCCGTTGCGGCAACCGTGCAGGAGGTGGATCTCGTGAGACGGCCCAGGCTTTGCTGCTGCCACCGCCTCAAGATAGCCCGCGAAAGGCGTGATGCCGATTCCGCCCGCGATCAGAATAACGGGCCGGGTGCTGGTGACGGGTAGCGTGAAGACCCCGGAGGGCGCCTCGATCAGCACCTCGTCGCCAACGCGCACACGCTGGAGAGCCTGTGAGAGCGATGCGCTATCGCCGCCAGACCGATCGTGGCGCACGGCAATCGAGAGTTTGCCCGGATGGCTCGCCGGGCCGGTCAGGGAATAGGCTCGCGCCAGCGGGTTGTCCGGCAGGCGGACGAGGACATGCTGGCCGGGCAAGAAATCGGGCAGGGCGCCATCGTCGCATGGCGCGAGCGACAGCGCGATGGCGTCGGTTCCTTCCTGCCGGGCTGAGGTAACCGTGAAATGACGCTGGCCGGTCCAGTGTCCCCGGTTCGCGGAGGCATGACGCCGGATGTCGCATCTGACGGCGCGCAACGGCACTGATCCGCTGACGGGATCGCGCTGCGCGTCTCCCAGGGCAGCGTTGATATTCGCCGTGTCAGAGCCGGTGATCGCACCGCCGCCGAGCCCCAGCGGCACGCAGGCTTCCCACCAGCCAAATTCCGCCACGACCGTCCGGTCGTCGAGCGATTTGTTGATGCGAACGCGCAAGGTCGCGCGGCCGATACGTGTCTCGATCACGGCCCAGTCTCCCTGGGACAGTCCGCGGGCCTGCGCGAGGCCGGGGCCGATCTCGACCGACGGATCGGGCGCCTTGCGACGCAGCGAGGCGACATGGCGATGCGAGCTATGCACGAACCAGCCGCTCTTCGCCGTGGTCAGCACCAGCGGCAGCCGGCCGGTTTCGGCAGGCCCGTCATCAGGCGCGACGAAATCGGGCAATGGGTCGTAGCCATGCTCGCGCATCAGCTCGGAATAGAGCTCGACGCGGCGGGTCGGTGTCGCGAAACCCTGCACCTCGCCATCGCGCAGATCGGCGAATTTGCGGTAGTGGAAAGATTGGGGGAAGCGCTTGCCATCGGGCAAGGCGCGCAATTCATCGACCGTGACGCCAAGCGGCGCGAGCTGGTGGTTCCAACCGGCGACGATATCTCCCTCGAAGACGCTGTCGGCCATCCCCATGCGGGTCGCCAGGGCCATGACGATCTCGTAATCGGCGCGGGACTGTGCGAAGCGCGGCAACATCTGGCGCCGGAACTGCACCGTCTCGACGGCTTCCTGCGTGATCTCGAAGCCGATGCGCAGCGCCTCGCGCTCCCACGGCATGCTCACCGGCAAGACGATGTCGGCGCATTCCGCCGTTGGGTTCATGAACATGTCGGCATGGACATGGAACTCCAGCGCCTGCAATGCCGCGAGGTTGCGGGCCGTGTCGGCCTGCGAGACGGCGAAATTCGTGCCGAAGCTCATCAAGGCACGCACACGATAAGGCTCACCCTGAAGCACGGCTCGGCTGAAGTCGCGCGCGGTGATCCAGCCGCGAGACGGTGGGCCGAGCGGGAGTTCGGCGAGGCCGAGCGCCTTCTCCTTCTGCCCTGGCGGCAGCAGCGACAGATCGTTGATCGTATTGGCCGGCGGCGGCACCGGCCAGATGTTGCCGCCTTCGCGGTCGCAGGAGCCGGTCAGCGCGAACAGCGTGGCGATCGCCCGCTCGGTCATGGTGGCATTGGTATGCTGGCCGACGCCGGTCCAGCTATAATAAGCGAGGCGAGGCGCGCCTTCGAGCAAGGCATAGAAGGTGGCGATCTCGGCCTCGGCGATCCAGGTCAGCTCCGCCACGCGGGAGGACGTGTAGCCGTGCGCCCGTTCCGCGAGCAGATGGAAGACGGTCATGGCGTCGATCACGCGGCCGTCGAGCGCCTGCAATGTCACTGCCGCGTCGAGCTGGACGCCCGCTTCCTCGGGAAACGTCTGTTTCGTATCGTAGCAGGCTGGCCTGCCAGCACTGTCGAGAACGGCGAAGCCCTCCGGCGCGTCCACGATGACCTCGGCTGCACGGATGAAGCGGCCCGTGGCGCGATCGACCAGAAGCGGCGCATTCGTCCAGTCCCGCACGAAATCGGCGTCATAGGTGCCGGTCTCGATCAGATGGCGGATGGCACCCATGGCAAGCGCGGCATCGGCGCCGGGCCGCATCCGCAGCCAAAGGTCAGCCTGCTGGCCGGAACCGTCCGGCTTGGGATCGATGACGACGACCTTCGCGCCTCGGCTTCGTGCCTCGGCGACCCGGCTCGCCTGCGCCAGCCAGGTGCGAGCCGGGTTATGGCCCCAAAGGACAATCACATCGGCGCGCTCATATTGCGGAATGCCGAGGCCGCGTCCGAATGTCAGCGCATGGGCGTAGTCCTTGTGCCAGCCGCAGACCTCGACCGCATAGATCAGGTTGGGGCTGCCGAAACAGCGGATGAAGTGCTCGACCCAATCATAGCTGTCGACTATCGGGGTGCCGCTAAAGGTCGTCATGGCGAAGGCGACGGCCTCCGCGCCCGATTCCGCGCGGATCGACAGCAAGCGCGCTGCGATTTCGTCGAGCGCTTCGTCCCAGCTGATCAGGGCCCATTGTGGCGCGCCTTCGCCCTTCTTGCCGATGCGGCGCAGTGGCGTGGTCAGGCGCAGCGGGCTGTGGACCATTTCGGGGGCTGCGCGCCCCTTGGCGCACAGGGCGCCGCCCGTCGGATGGCCAGGGCGAGGCTCGACTCCGATCATCCTGTCGTTCTCGACGAGAGTCACTGAGCCGCAGCGCGAGCGGCAAAGCGTGCAGTATCCTTCATGTCGCTCGGTCATCACGCGCCTCGAAGCGGTTTCGTCCCAGTGCGCGTCTTGCGTGCGCGTCCTCGTTCAGGCGCTGCGCTCGCCGCGCGCCCGTTATCCGAAATGCCGGTCTCTCAAAGCCTCAGAAGGCGCGTGTTGCCGCGGCCGACCACGCTGCGACCACACGATCCCCGGGTCGGGGGAGGTCGACCTGTGCGATGTCCTGGTTCTGCTTGTGGGCGATCAACCGCTGGCCGACATCGCTGCGGACGATGAATTCAGTCAGCGCCCCGCGATAGGAGACCTCCTCGACAGTCGCGGCCATCTGGTTGTCCGCGAGGATCTCACTTGCGGGCCGGTGCAGGCTGATCCGTTCGGGGCGGATCGCGATGGTCGAGGCGCTGGCGCGACGCGCATCAGCCGTGATTGCCAGTGTTTCGCCGTTGCTGGCGCGGAAGCGATCCGGCGCGGCCAGATCGCCCTCCATGAAATTCGCCAGGCCGATGAACTCGGCGACGAAGCGGCTCGCCGGCCGCTCATAGATGTCGTGAGGCGTGCCGATCTGCTCGACCTTGCCTGCCGACATCACCACGATCCTATCGGCCACGCTCATCGCCTCGTCCTGGTCATGCGTGACGAAGATGGTGGTGAGCCCGAGCTTCGACTGGAGACGCCGCAGATCGGTCCTGACCTCGTGTCTCAGCCTGGCATCCAGCGCGGAAAGCGGCTCGTCGAGGAGCAGGACTTCGGGCTGATAGACGATGGCGCGCGCCAGGGCGACGCGCTGCTGCTGGCCGCCGGAGAGCTGCTTGGGAAGCCTGCCCGCCAGATGATCGAGCTTGACGAGGGACAAGGCTTCGATGACGCGCCGCTCTTTCTCCTCACGGCCGACCTTGCGCATCTCCAGTCCGAAGGCGACGTTCTGGGCGACGGTCATATGCGGGAAGAGCGCGTAGCCTTGGAAGACGAGGCCGGCGTCGCGCAGATAGGGCGGCAGGACCGTCACATCGCGGTCACCGAAATAGATGCTGCCTTCGCTGGCGAAGGCGAGCCCCGCGATCATGCGCAGCGTCGTCGTCTTGCCACAGCCGGAGGGGCCGAGGAAAGCGACGAACTCGCCCTGCGCGATCTCGAGCGAGACCTTGTCTACCGTGGTCAGGCTGCCATATCGCTTGGTTACGTCGCGAAGTGTGATCTTTGACATCGACGTCTTCTCAGAATGCGCGCGTGAGCTTGAAATAGCGGTCCGTGACGACGAGCCCGGCCGCGATGAGTACGATCTGAACAGTGGCGACGGCCGCGATCGTGGGATCGATGCTCCATTCCAGGTAGTTCACGATGGCTATGGGCAGCGTGGTGGTGCCCGGCCCGACCAGGAACAATGACTTCTCCAGATCGACGAACGAGACCACGAAGGAGAACAGCCCACCCGCCACGACGCCTGGCCGGATGACCGGCCAGGTCACACGCCAGAAGGCCTTTAGCGGGCGAGCTCCCATGGTGAGCGCCGCCTCTTCGAGCTGGCGGTCGGCTCCCAGCAGCGAGGCCGTGACGAGCCTGACCGTCCAGGGCAAAGCGATGAGGCTGTGGGCGATCGCCAGGCCGGAAAAAGTCATCGCGATCTGGATGCCGGTCACGACCTCGATCTCGATCAGGAACATGTAGAAGGCCGCGCCCGCGACGATGCCCGGCACGATCAACGGCGCGAGCAGCAAGGCCTGGATCGCCTCCCGCCCGGGGAAGTCGCCCCGCGCCAGTACGACGGAGGCTGGAACGCCGACCAACAGGCTGACCAGCGTCGCCACGATGCCGAGTTGCAAGCTGGTGATGAAGCCGTCGCGAAACCGGTTCATCTCCCAGGCGGCCAGATACCAATCGAGCGTGTAGCCACTCGGCGGAAAGCCGATGATCTTGTTCTTGAAGAAGCTGACCCAGATCACCGCCCCGAGCGGCGCCAGAACCGTCACGAAGGCGATGGCCGAGCCGAGGATCATGGCGGGACGAAACGTGTCAAATCTTGCCGAGGTGGCGCGCAGCATCGTCACACCATCCCGTAGCGCTTGCGAAGCGTCACGCTCGACAGCACGGTCAGCGCAAAGGTGACGCCCATCAGGATGAAGGCGAGGCTCGCGGCGAAAGGCCAGTTGTAAACCTTGATCGCCTGCTCATAGACCTTCGGCGCCATCATCTGGAAGGACGGGCCTCCGATCAGGACGGGCGTTGCATAGGCGTTCACAGCCAGCACGAAGCAGAGCAGGCAACCGGAGAAGATGCCGGGCATCGCCAGCGGCAGCAGCACACGAAAGAACATCGACCAGGGTCGGGCGCCGAGGCTGAGCGCCGCCTCCTCGTAGATTTCGCCGATGCCCTCGAAGACGCTCTGCAGTGAGATGATCATGAAGGGCAGGAGCACGGCGATGAGGCCGATCACCACCGCGGTGCCCGTATAGAGAATGCGGACCGGCTCGACGATGATGCCGGTGTAAAGCAGCGCCGAATTGACGAGGCCGCGATCCGCGAGCAGCACCATCCAGCCGGCGGCGCGCACGGCATTGCCCATCAACAGTGGGACGATCGTCGCCAGGATCAGCGCCGTCTTCAGGCCCGGACTCGTCAGGCGCGTGAGGATGTAGGCCGCAGGGAGGCCCAGCAGCAGGCAGACCAATGTGCAGGAGGCGGCGACCGTCAGGGTGCGTGCGAGAATCCACAGATAGAACGGATCGCCGAAGAAACGCGTGTAGTTCTCCAGCGTCAGCCCTTCAGCGGCGAGCTGGCCCGGATCGAACACCGCCAGGCTCGTCCGGCCCATCAGGACGAGCGGCAGGACGAGACCGGCCAGAACCAGCGTCAGGCTGGGAAGGAGAAGCCAACCGGCGCTGGACCGGCGGGCCAGGCGAGGCGAGAGGCTCGGTGCGGGGGTGTCCAAGGCCAGGCTCAAGCCTTGAATTCCTTGTTCCACCATTCGACCCATTTCGGATCGCTCTTGGCCGCGTAGGGGTAGTCGACGAAGTTCAGCTTGGCGATCTGGTCGGGCGTGAATTCGAGGCGCTTGCGCACATCGGGGGCGAGCTCGGCATTGCCGGTCACCACCGAATAGGAGGTCGCCTCCGCGATCGCCCCCATGGGCTTGGGCTGCAGCATTGCGTCGAGATATTTATAGGCGCCGTCGACATTGCGGGCGCGCTTGGGAATGCCTGCCCCGAACGAGATGAAGACCGCGCCTTCCTTGGGGTAGGACCAGCGGATCGGCAGGCCTTCGGCGCCCCATTGCACAGCACGGGCGCTGTAGTTGGCCGAGATCCAGATCTCCTCATCCTTGAAGGCGGCGGCGAGAGCCTGGTGCGAGGGATAGAGCCGCGGTTGGACCGCCTTCTTCATCTCCAGCAGGGCCGGGAAAGCCTTGCTGACATCGCCCATCGAGCCGCCATGGGAGAGCGAGGCGGCATAGATGTAGTTGAAGTAGATCTGGTCCATCAGCCCGACACGGCCGGCATATTTCGGGTTCCACAGATCGGCGAAGCTCGTCGGAGGCTCAGGGATCTTGGCCGGATTGTAGAGGATCACCACGCCGCCATAGATGCAGGGCACGAGATAGGGCAGTCGCAATTTCTCGTTGATGTTGCCATGGCTCGGGATGCGCGAGACGTCGAGCGTCTCGAGCGCACCCTGCGCGTTCATTTCGTAGGCATCGGCGTCGCTGAGCCAGGTCACATCGACAGTGCCCCGCGGAAGTCGGCGCTCGGCGAGAAGTTTGGCCTTGCGTTCAGGCACCGGAGCGAGGTCATGGACGATGCGCAGCGGCGAGGAGCCGAAGGCTGGGGCTTCGAACCCTTTCACGATGCGTTCGTTCCAGTCGCCGCCCCAGTTCGAGACGACCAGATCCCCGCTCTGAGCCTGAGAGGGCGTGGGCAGCATCGTGCTCAGGGCGGCAGCCGTCCCGAGCCCAAGAAGGCGCCGACGATCGAGACTCTCCACCGCAAGATTATGATCCGACACGGTATTCCCCTTGATTGGGCTGTGGCCAGGCGGCCCGCCGTTCCTTCACCCACTGGGGTGTGAACCTTCAAGCTAACCGCGGCGGGCTTCACGAATGTGTTGTCATTGCTTCACGATTGTTTCAGCTTGGTAGGGCTCTAAACGGGAGGCGTTCGATCAAGAGACTGCTGCTCATCGAGGATGACGACACCTTCGGCATTCTTCTCGCCGCCTATTTCAGGACCGCCAGCTACCTCACCGAAAGAGTGGGCTCGGCGGAGGCCGGGTTGAGGCGGCTGGACCGCGAGAGCTGGGACGCCGTCATCATCGATCTCAATCTTCCCGACGAGGACGGCATCGTGCTGACGCGTATGGTGCGAGCGCGGTCGTCTATCCCGATCGTCGTGGTCACGGGGCGGCATGGCGCGGAAGACAGGCTGCTGGCGCTGGAAATCGGCGCTGATGATTTCATCACCAAGCCGTTCGAACCGCGCGAGCTCGTGCTGCGTCTCAACAACATCCTGCGCCGCGGCGAGCGGCAGGACAAAAATCCCGCCATGCGCCTGGCGTGCGCCGGCGGTGAACTCGATCTCGCGGGCCGCACACTTCTCAACGCTGCCGGCGACCGGGTCGATCTGAGTGCGCTCGAATTCTCGATGCTGACCGCGCTGGCGCGAAGCCCGGATCGCGTTCTGACGCGCGCCCAGATGATCGATGCCGTAACGAGCGGCGACGCGCCGGAATCCGAGCGCGCCATCGACATCAGGATCTCGCGGCTGCGCAGAAAGCTTGCCGAAGCCGGGCTCGATTCCGCCTTGCTGAAAACCGTGCGGGGCTATGGCTACAAGCTCGAAACCACGCCGCGGTTTCAGGTCAGAGGCGCCGGCCGTTCATCGAGACGGGACGCATAGTGCTCCATCTGCGCGATCGCGTCGGTGAGGCAGTCGACCAGAAGGCGGTTCTGGCGTTGCGATATGGCGCCGTCCCCGTCTGCGATCGGATGCAGAGTTCTGTCCGACAGCTCGTGAAAGCCGAAAAGGCCCGCGGCGGCATGCACCTTGTGCATCAGCTTTCCGAGATCGCCCTCATCGCCCGAGGGGTACGCCAGCGCTTCAGCTGCCTGCCGGAGGGTCGCCGTACCCGCGACGACGATTGCCTGAACAGTCTCCGGCCCGACATCTCCAACCATGCGGTCGAGGCGCGAGGTGTCGAAATCGCCGAGGCTGTCCGTTCGCTCGGAAAAGCGCAGGCGGTCCTTGGGCTGCAGCACGCTAACGCCCCGCGCGAAATCGCGTGTCGCTGTCAGCGTCTCCGCCAATTGCTCCAGGGCGACAGGCTTCTCGACGAAGCCCGTGAACCCCGCGGCAAAATAGGTCTCGATGTCGGCGGGCAGTACGTTCCCGGTCATGGCGATGATGGCTGGCCAGCTCTCGCGCGGCCGCGTATCGACGATCCACCCGGCCACATCGATGCCGGACATGTCCTGCATCGAGATGTCGAGAAGGACAGCGTCATAGGAACGCTGTTCCAAGGCGGCAATGCCCGCCCGCCCATCGAGCGCGGTCGTAACCTTGTGACCGAGCCTTTTCAGAAGCGCCTCGGCGACGATCAGATTGATCTGCTCGTCATCCACAACCAGGACATCAAGCGGCGGGCCGCCGGCGGCGATGATCCGGTCCGAACCGGCTGGAGCTTCCGGCTGGGGCCTCTCGCCCAGGCTGGCGAGGGGGATATCGACCCAGGCCCGCGTCCCGCGATGGCGGCCGGGGGCCAGTCCCAGACGCGCGCCGATGGCCTCCGCCAATTCCTCGCTGATCGCCAATCCCAGTCCAAGGCCTTCGATTCCCGAGGCGACGTGGTCCTTGTGCCTGCCATAGGGCGCGAAGGGGCGTCGCGAGCGGTCCTTGTCGATGCCGGAGCCGGAATCGGTGATCGTGACGCGCAGCACCGGGCTGTCGCTGGCATTGCGGCGGACGGCTGCCCGCAGTGAAATGGTCCCCGAAGCGGTGTATTTGAACGCGTTGCTCAGTAGATTGAAGAAGATCTGCCTCAGGCGTCGCGGATCCGACCAGATCGGCATCAATTCGTCGGGGCGGATGCGGGCATGGAAGGTCAGGCCCTTCTGCTTCGCCATGCTCCGCGCAAGACCCGCGATCTCCTGAAGCAGGGGTTGGCTCTCGACGATCTCGGATTGGATGGCGACGCGGCCGGATGTGATGCTCGCGATGTCTAGGATGTCGTTCAGGACATCGCGCATCGCACGGGACGCCCCGACCAGGTTCTGGATCATTGCCTGGTGCCGCTTCGGCATCGCCTCCTCGGCAAGGAGTTGCGCGATGCCGTAGATCACGTTCAGCGGGTTGCGCAATTCGTGCCCGACCTTGGTGATGAACTGGGTGCGCATCGCGATCTCCGCCTCGGCCCTGGCGCGGGCCGCCCTGAGATCACGCTCGCGCGCCTTGAGGACCGTGATGTCGGCGCGGATGCTGGTCGTGCCGCCGGAGGGGGTGCGCCTTTCGCTGACCTGGATCCAGCGTCCATCGGCGAGCTGCTGCTCGAAGAAGCCGATGCCGGTCCTGTGGAAGGAAATGCGCCGCTCGACCCAATTGTCCTCGTCATCGCTGATCTTGAAGACGCCCCGGCGCACGCTTTCGCGCACCAGATCGGGGAAGTAGAGCCCCGGTTTCATGAGGTCGGCGACTGCAGGGTAGAGGCGCTTGTACTGAGCATTGCAGATCAGCATCCGGTCTTCCGCGTCATAGAGCACGAAGGCTTCCGGGAGGGCTTCCATGCCCTCGAGCAAGGCGCGGCTCAACGCATCGGGCTGGCCTTTGCATGCGAGCTCATCGGGAAATACCGTACCCGCCACATCGAGCGGGCTGATCCACCGGCCAAACACTGCGGCACCATCGATCGCGAGGAAGGGAGGGCTCGCGGCGACATGGCCGACAAAGGCCGAGCTATCCCGGGCCGCGGACAGCGCAAGCTCGCTGAGCGTCGCAATCGTCCCATCATGGAGCCGGATCTGCGCATCGCCGTTGCGGAGCTGTGATGTATCCGCGATGGGCTCTTGGGATGCCGGAACAGTCCACGTGATCTCATTTGAGCGCCCGGACCAGTGCCAGAGCAATGCGTCACCTGAGACAGCTGTGTCGACCATGGGGCGCTATATGCCTGTTTCAAAGAAGGTTGGCACCGAGATTGGCCCACTTGGCGCCGTCGCAAAAGCACCTTTCAGCGACGATGAGCATCCGAGTTGGCAACCCGCAGGCCGAAACGAATACGGTTACCGCTTTATCTCTGCCGCATTTCTACGCCGTGCGGCTCAAAGACAAGGACGCGCCGATAGTGTTCTCTAACGGGTCAAGGTCTGGCTGCATGGTCCTGAGCGGAAAATGCCGTTGGGAGCCTGCGTTCTCCGCGTGCTCATCGGCACTTGATGGGGTCGGCTGGGTGCGGGGTGGCTTGGTTGAAACCGCAGTCGGCCGATCTGGTCGGCGGCATGCTACAGAATCGGCGCCATCATCTGCTCCCTCCCTCGGGCGTCGCTCCCGCTCGGGATCTCATTGCGGCCTCCTGTCTTGCCTTTGCGTAACTACTCGTGGATGTCAGGCTGGCCGGAACTCGGTGCCGTGGCGCAGCATGGCGTGCATGATGATGGCGAGGCGGCGGGCGAGTGCGATGCGCGCCTTGCGCATTGTCGATCGCCTCGCGATGGCGAGTGCCCAGTCCTTCAGTTTCAGCCCGCCCTTGCAACGGGTCAGCATGACGTTCGCAGCTTCGTAGAGCAGTGTTCGCACGCGCTTGTCACCGACCTTGGAGATACCGCCGACATAGTCGATCTCGCCGGATTGATAGGGCCGCGGTACGAGGCCGAGATAGGCTCCGAGATCCCCGTGAGCGCCGGAAGCGTGAAGGGTCATCGACCGCAGCGGCGAAGGCCAGCGCAGTGAGCTGACCCACTCCGGGGATGGTCATGAGCCGCTGGCAGGCGTCGGATACGCGCACGAGACGCTTCACATCGGCATCGATCGCAGAGACGGCTTCAAGCACGGCTGCCCTGGCAGCAACGAGGCGACGCATGGCGCCGGACAGGCCCGGGATACAGGCGCTCATCTGCACGACCTGGTCGACGAAGGCCGGGCTGACCTGGCGCGAATTCTGGCGTTCTTCCCTGCGGAACGTCAAAAACCCCGCCGCTGGTGCGACGGGGTTTTGGTGTGTTTTGGTTGCGGGGGCAGGATTTGAACCTACGACCTTCAGGTTATGAGCCTGACGAGCTACCGGGCTGCTCCACCCCGCGATAAGGCTTGCTGGACTTAGTCCTTTGGTTGGACTGGTCCTTAAACGGCAACGCGGCGCTGGGGCTTTCGCTCCAACGCCGCGCGCTGATTGTCATGTGATGAGGGCATATTC